>CAZVGZ010000001.1:0-46712 GCA_964627605.1 uncultured bacterium
TACGCAAACCCGACCCTACGAGGGTTGAGAATAACACTCCAGAATCCAAAACGTCAGGGAGATCAGACGAGATGCCACGCCAGGAAACCCACTACGACGAGTCCAAGGTACCATCATATGTTTTGCCCGATCCTCTTAACTGTCTTGATGGTTCAGGCGTGTCTGGGCCAGAAGAGTGGGCGAACAGACGGCGACCGGAGATTTTGAGGCTCTTTGAGGAGCATGTGTATGGAAAGGCTCCTGGCAGACCTGAAAAACTTTGGTTTGATGAGACTTCGGTCGATAGGAACGCGTTGGATGGGCGTGCGACACGCAAAGAGATCACAGTGAGTTTCGCTGGTGATGGCGACGAGCACCAGATGAGTATTCTGCTGTACCTGCCTAATAGTGCCGATGGGCCTTCACCCATGTTTGTGGGGCTCAACTTTTTTGGGAACCACTCGATCACTGATGAAACCGAGGTCACGCTGTCCACCGAGTGGATGCGGGAAGATGAGAGGCATCATATCGTTGGTAACCGCGCCACTGAAGCTTCGAGGGGCAAGGCTTCAAGCCGCTGGCCGGTTGCTGAGATAATTGAGCGCGGCTATGGGTTGGCGACAATCTACTGCGGCGACCTGGATCCGGATTTCTATGACGGGTTCAGCGATGGGGTCCATCCGCTTTTCTACCGCGAAGGACAGACTGAGCCAGAACCTGGAGAGTGGGGTACGATAGCAGCATGGGCGTGGGGGCTCAGTCGGGCGATGGACTACTTCGAGACGGATGAAGGGGTCGATCACACACGCACCGCAGTCATGGGCCACTCACGACTGGGAAAGACTTCACTTTGGGCGGGAGCGACTGACGAGAGATTCACGTTGGTGATTTCCAACGATTCTGGCTGCGGCGGCGCTGCGCTGTCGAGGAGGCGATTTGGAGAGACAGTAGCAGCCATAAACTACGCGTTTCCATACTGGTTTTGCGGCAATTTCAGGAAGTTCGACGACAATGAGGATGACCTCCCGGTGGATCAGCACATGCTTTTGGCGTTGATAGCCCCTCGCCCTGTCTACGTCACTAGCGCAGTTGATGATCGTTGGGCAGACCCGAAAGGCGAGTTCCTTTCTGCGGTGCATGCCGACCCGATCTATCAGATTCTGGGCGTAGAGGGGATATCATCGAAGCAGATGCCCGAAATAGAGCAGCCGATAACCAGCAGAATCGGCTACCACATAAGGAGTGGAGGGCACGACGTGACGGATTACGACTGGCAAAGATGGATGGATTTTGCTGACATCCACATGTCGAATTTAGCGTGATTTTGCTGGACGACGGTCGCTTGGGGGTGAGCTAGAACAAGTAGCGCACATGCCACGACAGCCGCAGCGACTAAAGGCGCCTGCGATCGGCGTTGTGCTGCCAAATCCTTGCCGAAGTGAGAACGACTAAAACCGTTTTCAGCAGCCTGATAGCTTATAGTTCGATCACCTCTGATCCCGACGCTAGCACACGGAGCATCGCAAGCTGCCGCTCATCTCCGAGTGCAATGAGCCTCTCGCCTGCAACCATGACCCGATCGGCACCTGGATTGAAATGCGTCTTGTCGTTGGCATCCTTGACAGCCAAAATCATCGCACCGGTTTTTTCCCCGATGCGGCACTCCCTAATCGTGTTGCCTGCCACCAGCGCCGCCGCTGATACGGAGACCTCCTCAAGACGTAGACTCACCTCGCCGCCGCCCTGGACAACCACGTCCACGAAATCGACCACAGTCGGGTGAAGTAGTAGGTAGGCCATCCTCGTCCCGCCGAGTTCGTAGGGCGACACCACCCTGTCTGCCCCAGCTTTCTTGAGTTTGGATATGGAGCGTTCATCGCTGGCACGGGCGACGATGGTCAAGTTCGGGCAGAGCTCTCTGGCTGTCAGGGTGACATACACATTGCTGGCATCGTCAGGCAGCACAGCGACCACCCCACGGGCGCGTTCGATCCCGGCTTGTTTGAGAACAGTGTCTTCGGTGGCGTCGCCAATGATTGTCGGATAGGCTTCGCCGTCCACAGGCTCCAGGGAGGATTCGTCGTCTTCGATCACGACAAACGGTACCTGAACCCTGATAAACTCCCTCACAACCCCCCGGCCTATCCGCCCCATCCCGCAAACAACGTAATGGTCTTCCATCCTGCCGATCCTCCGGTCCATTCGGCGACCTCTGACAATGTCGCGAATATGGCCCTCGATAACGAAACTCGTAACGGTCGTAAAAGCGAAACCGACTGTCGTGACGCCCAACAGTATGAGAAAGACAGTGAATATCTGCCCGTCTGGCCCAAGCGGCACGACCTCGCGGAACCCAACTGTAGCGACGGTGATTACAGTCATGTACAGACCGTCCAGAACCGAACAGTCCGTAATTGTCACGTAGCCGGTAGTGCCTGCGATGAGAACGACCGCAAGCAGTGCGACCACCAGTCCCATTCGCCTCAGCGAAGAACCTGGAGTCCAAGGCTCAGACGGAAGATGCCACTGCGGTTTTACGTTCATCAGTCAGCCCTGGTTGCCACATGATGGGCACCGAGTGTGGCGCTTGCGTTGGATATCTGCTTATTCTCAGGCACCGGTTCAATGACCCTCAACATCTACAGAGGCCGATAGAATGTCCAACGAATGGAACCTGCTTGAGACGAACTATAGTGTTGTCAAAGATATATCCTATGAGGTCGCGGTGCTGCCAGTAGGCGCGATTGAACCCCACGGATTGCATCTGCCATATGGTTGCGACACGCTCCACAGCCGTATAATCGCTAAGAGAGTATGTGGCAGGGCCTGGGACCGTGGGGCGAAAGTCGTAATGCTTCCAGGACTTCCCTACGGTGTGGATACCAACCAGATGGAGTTTCCCCTGGCGATGAATGTTCACCAATCGACGTTGAACACGATAGTCGGGGACCTGATCGACTCGCTGGAAAAACACCGTATCCCGAAGCTAGTGATCTTAAACGGTCACGGCGGCAACGAGTTCAAATCGTTCTTGCGTGAGATATATGGTGAGACTGAGGTTTTTGTCTCGTTGGTCAACTGGTGGCAGATGGCTCTGGATCACCGGAAATCGATTTTTGTGGCCAAAGGCGATCATGCGGACGAGTTGGAGACCAGTGTGGCATTGGCGCTGTTCGGCGAGCTGGTGGAGATGAAAAACGCATCTGACGGCACGATTCATCAGACAAACATAGAAGCGATCAATGAGGGCTGGGCGCAGATAACACGACCGTGGCACTTAGCGACCAACGATTCGACCATGGGCGATCCGCGAGCCGCTACCGCAGAAAAGGGTGAGGCTTACCTAAAGATCATAGAAGAACGGTTGACTGACTATCTGGTTCAGCTTGCTGCCGAACCCATGTCAGAACATTTTCCTTACCCCTAAACGCTCTTTCAGCGCTATGCCCAGCGACCAGTGGATGGCGGATATTACAGCCTTGGGGAGATACCAACTTCCTGCGCCAACTCGTTTAGCTGCTCTACAGTAGCGACGTCCAGCAGAACACCTTCGGACTGGCATTTTAGGGTGTGGTTCCACGCCCGTTCTCCTGGGAGCAGAACTTCGTCCACGTCAGGCGTTGGTTGCGCTGTTTTGAGCTCTGTCGCCATGTCGCCTACACGGCTGATAAACTCTTCATAGGGGATAAACCGGGCGACATCAAGAGCGATCATCGTGTGACATGAGCCTTCGGGCTGCTCCTTCTCCGCCCAGCCGCCCTGCTCCGACAGAAGGCTGCCTCCAGCTAGCGCGGCTGTCAAAATCTCTATAAAGACCGCCAAACCAGATCCCTTAGGCCCTCCGAACGGCCGCACGACCGCTCCGCTCGTGGACTCAGTCGGCTCCCCTTCTGGGCCAACGAACCACTCCTCTGGAAGGTTAAGGCCCAATCGTTTATAGGTACCGATCTTGCCCCACGACGCGATGCTCGTGGCGAAATCGAGCACAATCGGGAAATCAGGGCCTGGCGAGGCGAAGGCGATGGGGTTGTTGCCGATGGAGCGTGAGACCGATCCGTGGATCGCCATGGTCACGCCGACGTTACTCATGGCGATGCCAACCATTCCGTTGTCAGACGCCATCATCGCGTAGGGGGCCGCAGCGGCGAAGTGGCTGCTTTTTTTGGCGGCGACGATCCCCACACCGGCGGCCCTGGCTATTGCGATCGCCCTCGACATCGCTGCCGTAGCAACGACCTGCCCCAGCCCATTGTCGCCATCAAGGAGGGCGGTCCCGGCAAAAGCCCTTATCTCGGATATGTTGGGGGTTTTGTTGACACTTTTCGTGGTCACTTTTCGATGAATATGTGATAACTGCCGAAAACCGTGTGACCCCACACCGCGCACCTCGGCAATCATAAAAGCGTGAGCGACAGCGTGGGCGTCGGCTGCGGGCATTCCCAGGCCGAGCATGAGCGCTATGGAAAAACTCTCGAGAGTCTCTACACTCAGCAATCTATCAGGCGGTAGTTCTTCAGGCATGGAGTTCCCGTAGGTAGTTGAAGTTTGACGAGGGTGACCGACATGGCGGAGCTACTCGACAGTGCGCTGCGGCAGCCAGAAGCCGCCATCAACCCTAAGCACTGCACCTGTGATGTAGTCGGCGGCATCGGAGCAGATAAAGGCTGCGGGTTTGCCGACATCCGCAATCGTACCGATGCGCCCCCACGGCAGGGCCGCTCCGTCTTCTTTGATGGTCTCTTCAGGATAGTATTTGCGTTCACCAGGCGTGTCGATCCAGCCAGGCTCAATCACGTTTACGTTTATTTTGTGGGGCGTCATCTCCTCAGCGAAGGTCAGAGCCATGTTGTTCATCCCTGCCTTGGCGGTGTTGTACGCCACAGAGTTGGCGAACGGTATAAACGCGTGGACCGAACTAATCACCAACGCTTTGCCGCCTCTGCCACGCTCGACCATATGGCGTATGGACGACTGAAGGGTGTGAAACACGCCCCAGAGGCAGACGTTCCAAGTCTTTTTGACGTCGTCCAGCGACATCTCCAGGACAGGTTTTCGGATGCTTATGGCTGCATTTGCGACCACTATATCTATGTGCCCCAAATCTGCGATGCCCTTTGCGACCATCGCATCCACCTGTTCGCGCTCGGCGACATCGGCGTGAACGACAATCGCTTTTCGGCCAAAAGACCTGATCTCCTCGGCAACCTCTTCGGCTTCGTCTGGATGACTGCGGTAGTTGACTATCGCGTCGGCACCGCACCTTGCCATCTCCACCAAACATCCACGGCCGATTCCTTGGGATGAGCCTGTAACCAACGCCACTTTGCCCCTTAAATCTACCATATTTTGTCCACGCTCACAGTGCGTTTCCGCACGTTCGCAGTCCTTAAGAAGTAGAGTCAGATTCCCAAGTCCAGATCGTTCAACCGCACCGACGGATATTTTCCTACTTCACTCAACACCGTTTCTGCGATCTCGTTTAGACGCTCAGTCGATCTGGCTTCGAAGCGCATCACCAGCACCGGCTGTGTGTTGGACGCCCTCAACAGACCCCAACCATCGCCGAACATCACTCTCAAACCGTCGATGTCGATGACCTCATGCCCCTGATTCTTGAACGTCTCCACCAGTTCGGCGACGATATTGAACTTCTCTTCGTCAGTCGCCTCGACCCTTAGTTCCGGTGTGGAGACGTACTGCGGAATTGTGGCTGCCATCTCGGCGAAAGTGGTGTCGGCTTCGCTTATTATCTGCGCTAAACGCGCCGAGTTGTATATCGCGTCATCGTAGCCGTGAAAGCCGTCTTGAAAGAAGATATGTCCGGACATTTCGCCAGCCAAAGGAGCGTTGGTCTCTTTCATTTTGGTCTTTATTAGCGAGTGCCCGGTCTTCCACATCACCGGTTCGCCGCCGTGCGCCGATATGTCCTCAGACAGCGCCTGCGAGCATTTCACGTCAAAAATAATCGGTTCACCGAGCCTTCTACCAAGAAGCTCACGGGCGAAAATCGCCACTAGCTTGTCCCCTGCGATGATGCTGCCTTCGTTGTCTATCGCGCCAATCCGGTCGGCGTCACCGTCGTAGCCGAAACCCGCGTCCGCTCCTGTTTTCTTGACCTTGGCGATCAAGTCTTTGACGTATTTGGCCACAGTCGGATCAGGGAGATGGTTAGGGAAATTGCCGTCGATCTCGCAGTATAGCGGGATCACCTCGCAGCCCAACCGCTCAAGCACTTTTGGCGCTATTTCGCTTGCGCAGCCGTTGCCCGAATCCAGGACGAGTTTCAGCGGTTTTTTTAGCTCGATGCGTGAGAGGATGTCGTCAACGTAGGCGTTGATAATATCGATTTTCTCGATTGATCCTTCGCCGGTCTCAAAATCCCGTGCATCGATAAGACCCTTGAGCTCCTGAATCGTCTCACCGTAGATCGCCATGAGGCCGTGGCACATCTTGAAGCCGTTGTACTCGATGGGGTTATGCGACCCCGTAATCTGCACACCGCCGTCGGCTTTTTCGTGTACGATGGTGTAGTACAGCGCTGGCGTCGGCACTTCCCCTGCATCAATCACATGCAGTCCGCATCCAACCAGACTGTCCTTAATCCAACCTGCCAACCTTGGGCTCGTTAGACGAACGTCATGGCCGATGCACACCTTTTTCGCATCCAGCCGCACCAGGTACGTCCCCAACGCGCTGCCGATGTCCCGCACCACGTTCTCGGTCAGGTCGTCGGCGACGATGCCTCGTATGTCGTATTCACGGAATATTAGTGGATTCATGTCACCATCTTCTTGTCGAGTAATGAAACAGACCGTTCGTTCGGCCCGATCAAAGACCGGGCACGATGAGCGCGACGAGGATATTGGCGCTGATATGGGTTTGTGCTCGCAACTCAAAATCAGGAAGTGGCGAGCGCGGTTATAACAATGAGAGCGGTTACACCGAACAGCACCAGAGGTACGGTGAGGTCCGATGTCTCTGGTGCGGCGCTGGGGTGCCCTTCAGCCCGCAACGCCGCAAATTTGCGTTCGAGGCCGGGGGTCAGGCCAACCGCGACGGCTCTCATCGACTCCATCAACACCTGCCCCAGGTCGCCGATGACATCATCTGTCGCCGTGCGTTCGATGTCGCCGGTTTCCACATTGATGAGTTTGGCGGAGACGGTGTAGACGTTGGCGACTTTGCCCACACTGCCGGTGACGATGAATTCGGCATTGACCAGTTGGCCAAGCTCGACAACGCACTCGCTGCTGGAGCACTCGTCCAACTGCATGCCCTGCTCTTCCAGGATCGCGTCGATCTGGTTGCGTTCGATCAGGCGAAACTTGCCCAACTGCTGGAGTTCGCTCTGGAGGCGGTCGGTGAGGACGGACGCTTCGGTCGCGGTGATGCTTTTGCCTTCCAGCGGGAAGACGGCAACGTGCGGACGCTGCTGGGGTTCTTGCGCGGAGCACAACGCTGATATTACTGCAATCAAAACCAACGCCGATCGAATAGACGCCATGCCGCCCCCTTCTAGGCCTGCCGATGAATGCAGTTCATGTTTGCGTGAAAAGAAAAATACGCACCAATGGCGCGGTGGTGAAACGGGGCGGGCGTTCGCCAGAAAACAGAATTGGCCGTATCTTAGTTGGTGGTCGTTGGACATCGTATGGGTTGTTCGAACGTCGGGAGATCTGAATGGCAACACCGAGGGAACGTTTTTTGGCTGAAATGAGAGGCGAGGGGGATGGGGTGGTCTACTCCAATATCAGGATAGGCAACCCGGTGTGGAAAGAGCATACGGAAAAATTCGACTGGATGCCGGAATATTCGCCCTATGTCGGTGTGGGACTGGGCAAAGAGCCTGGTATGGTCGCTGACACTGAAGTGACTGACGTGTGGGGATGTCATTGGCGCTATCCGCTTCAGTCGCTCGATGGGATATGTATCGGGCACCCGGTGGCTGATCTGGCCGACCTGGACCAGTGGGAGCCACCAAAAGCCGAAGAGTTCACCGATTGGGACAAGGCTGCTGAAAACCTCCAGAAGACCAAAGACGACGGCGGAGTGGCCGTCGGTGGGACCGATCACGGGTTCATGTTTCTGCGGATGACCTATCTACGCGGCTTTGAAAATTTTATGCTGGATGTCGCAGATCCGACACCTGAGTCGGTGGAGCTGATACGTCTAGTGGAAGAGTACTGGGCAGATGTGGTCAGGAGGTGGATTGAGGTTGGTGTGGATCAGATAAGCATTGGAGACGATCTGGGGCTTCAGCACGCTCTTCCGGTCAGTCCTGAGGCGTGGAGACATGTGCTAAAACCGTCGTTCGAGAGGATCATGTCGCAGTGCAAGGACGCCGGTGTGGAGATACATCTCCACACAGATGGCTACATAGTGGACATCATTCCCGACCTGATCGAGTGCGGCGTGACGACGCTTAATCCGCAAGACCTGGTGAACGGTTTTGACAACCTCGAAGAGTTGGCGCTTGGAAAGACGTTTATAGAGCTGGACATAGACCGGCAAGACATCACAGTGTTTGGTTCGCCCGATGAGGTGGACGCCCACATCAAGCGATGCATCACGACGTTTGGCTCAAAAAATGGAGGTCTTAGTATGGTGTGGGGTGTCTATCCACCTACGCCGTATGACAACGTAGAGGCCGCGATAAAAGCGATGGTCGAATATGCGACTTACTGGACGAACGGGGGATGAGGTATCAAACGCCGATGCCCATGTCTTTGGTGGTGATAAGAGCCTGCGCGTCGTATCCAGCATTCGCTAGATTGTCGGCAGCGCCTTCTAAGCGATCGATAACGTAGATCACTTTTTCCACCGAGACGCCGAAATCTGTCAACCGTTCGGCCGCGTCGATAGCTTGCCCTGCGGTTGTGAGGACGTCTTCTATGAGCACGACGCTTTGGCCGGCCTCGATTATTCCTTCGCACAGGTTGGCGGTGCCGTAATCTTTGGCCTGTTTGCGGACGATGACGTAGGGGATGTCCGTTTCCATTGAGAGCGAGGCGGCCAGGGGGACAGCGCCCAGTTCAACGCCAGCCAACCGGTCGATTTTTTTGTCGGGGAGCAGCGATTTGAGGTGAAGGGCTATCTCTTTTAGAAGTACGGGGTCGGTGGAAAAGAGATATTTGTCGAGATAATATCTGCTGCGGCGGCCAGAGGAGAGGACAAAATTCCCTTCGAGATATGCTGCGGCTTTGATGGCGGCTGCCAGTTCTGGTCGGGTCATTTTTGCTGGCTCCAGGCTTATCACAGGGGTGGTTAATCACCGGCGGATATGTAAATTTGGCGGGACAAGGGATCGGTAGACAACGGGTATCGCCTTGACCGGTTTTGCCGCCGGGCCTACTTTATCGCTCAGTACCAACACTACAGATAACGAGTTGCCCACTAACAACCGCTATGGCCGACCCATACCTGGTGTGAGGTTAGGCTGAGGAGGAAAGCAATGCAGGACGCTCTGGGAATGGTGGAGACGCGTGGCCTAATAGGCTCGATTGAAGCCGCTGATGCCATGGTCAAAGCCGCCAATGTAGCCCTCGTCGGCAAAGAGACGATCGGCGGTGGCTATGTTACGGTGCTAGTACGTGGTGACGTTGGCGCGGTCAAAGCCGCTACCGAAGCTGGTTCAGCAGCCGCTCAGCGCGTCGGCGAACTGGTATCAGTACACATAATTCCCCGGCCTCACGCCGAGGTGGAAAAGATTCTCCCTTCCTAGTCCACTTGGCGCCGCTGCCTCGATAACTGCTGCGGCGCATGTGATATAACACTGCGGCGGCGGGCCATATGGTCGGCAGCGGTGGAGACTGTATGGATGGTTTGGCGCTCGGTCTGATTGAGACCCGTGGATTGACCGGGCTGATTGAAGCGGCGGACGCGGCCCTCAAGGCTGCTCCAGTGGAGCTGATCAGCCAGGAATACGTCACAGGCGGCTATGTTCTTATCTCGCTGGTTGGCGAGGTGAGCGCTGTCACAGCAGCCGTGGATGCTGGGGCAAGAGGTGCAGCAAGCGTTGGGGAACTCGTGACGACTCACGTCATTCCACGGCCTGACTCCCAACTAGCTGACCTGCTTGGATTGGACAACGGCACCGATGACCCGCCAGCGGCGGTAACCGAAGACGATCCCGCGCCACCACCTGAGCCGGTAGGCGGGCAAGCAGATGAGCCTCCTAGTGATGAGCCTGCTACTGAGCCCGAACAACCACCTGAGCCGGTAGCCCAACCGACTTCAGAATCCTCGTCCGAGACTCATCAGCAACTTGATGTTCGGGACGAACCAGATGTAGAGGACACTCAGACCGAGCTTCTGGAGACTGGCGATACTGCCGATGGGTCGGTGGCGACCGCTGAAACAGAGAGCTGGCAGATCACAAAAGACGATCCCAACGAACCGTCAGATTCCGACGACGCGATTGAGTCAGATTCTGCACCTGAATCACCGGTGGTTGACGAACTCGATGCGATGCCGGTGAGGCAGCTTAGAGGAATGGCGAGGGCGACTGATGGCATCGCAATGTCTGGACGAGAGATATCCACAGCCAACAAAGCTGAGCTAGTCGAAGCCATTCGCAGAGCGCGAGGGCAGCTGTAGTTCAGACCGGAACATCTGTGAGTTGGGCGGCGTTGAATCTATAGGAGCCCCTTGGCAGTTGGCACTGCCCCAAAAAAGGACGGACCGATGGTACTCTGGAATAGCATCAAGGACCGGGTGCGCGACGGCGTGACGGCGGCGGCGGGGAAAACCGAAGAGCTCACCAGGGTTGGCCGCATCCGTTTGGAGATCGCATCCATACGGCGGCAGATCAACAAACATCACAGCAATCTGGGCCAATATGTCCACTCGCTGATTACAAGCGGCGGTTTGGAGATCGCCTCAGACGATGAGGTCAGAGGCCACATTGAGCAGATCAACCTGCTGACTATCGAACTCAAGGCGCAGGAACTCAGGCTTGCCGAGGTCCAGGGCGAGTACGGTGCGGCGAAGGACAAGGACTCAGACGGCGACGACGATTAGAGGGTTTGTTAACGAGCCAGACGAAGCTTGACGATCGCGTCACGACCGTAGCGTTCCAAAGCTGAACCCTGATTGACCGCCACCTCCACCCGATAGAGACTGCCCAGATAGACCACCGACTCTCCCACCCCTACGTCGCAGAAAGTGTTCGCCATCTGCACCTCCTGGTCATTCACTCTCGCTGACACCGCATCTTGGAATTCGCCTCGGTAGAGCTCTTCGACCGCCGAGGATGCGATAGTTGTCACCAGATTGCCAAAACGGTCAGCCATCAACACTCCACCTACCAACTCCCCCGATTGACTGATCTCGCATTTTGGTTTGGGAATCGTTGCAGGATCATCAACTGAAGGTCCGACATCTACGACTGCAAAACCGCTGGCGAGCGCTGCGGCGCACGGGGCGAAAACGTCGCGACCGTGGAAAGTCGGGCTGGCGTCGGCTGGAGATAGTTCGGGATTTTCGATTGACCGCACATGGAGGCCGCTGATCTCTTCCAGCGCCCAAGGAAACACACCGTTGTCAGGGCCTACGAACAGGTGCCCAGACGCTTCTACAACAAGTCCGCGCCTCTTACTTCCCACCGATGGATCGACCACGACTACGTGAACAGAACCCTCTGGAAAAGTCCACCACGCGTTCGCCAGCGCCCAACCGGCAGCAGCTATATCGTGGGGAGGGATTGAGTTGGTGATGGAGGTGATTGTCGCAGTTGGGCACCGCGACGCAAAAACACCCATCATGGCCCCGACATAGCCGTCAACCGTACCGAAGTCGGTAATCAATGTGATGTTTGACCCAGGCGTTGATTTGCGGTTCACTTCATCTCCCTCTCACTGTTCGATTTCGACACAGGCGTCATAGCTGCGCGGAAGCTCAATCCAAGCGGTTGTACCGACACCAACCTCGCTTGATATACCAGCGATGCCACCGTTGGCTTCGGCAACTTTCTTCACCACAGCCAACCCCAAACCCGAACCGGTGTTCTTGGAGGTGTGAAACGGCTCAAATACGGCATCTATTCGGTCGTCAGCGATCCCTTCTCCGCTGTCTTCTATCGTGAGCTTCGCCCACCGTTCTGATTCGGTGACTCGGACAGATAGTGTCCCCCCGCCGGGCATCGCCTGCCTGGCGTTGATGAGAAGGTTTATCGCTGCTTGAACGAGCCTCTCGTGATCGGCGAGGCACCGCCCCATTCCCTCATCGGCTTGCAGTTCTAGGGTAACCGACCCGCCTTCAAGTTCAGTGCGCAGCTTTCCCACCGATTCCATCGCTACGGCGCTGAGCGTGGTCACCCGCCTCTGCCCAACCCCCTCCTTCGCAAAATCAAGATACCAGTTCGTCAATCTGTCCAAACGATCGACCTCATCGGGAATGAAATCGAAAATCTCGTCATCGTCGCCGTAGACCCGTTTCAACCGCTCGGCTGTGGCTTTTACTATCGCTAGAGGGTTGCGAATCTCGTGGGCCATTGTCGCGGCCATCTGCCCCATTGTCGCCAAGTGCTGTCCCCTGATGGACGCCCGCTCGGATTTTTCGAAACTTGTGGCAAGACGGTGGACAAACACCGTCAGAATCACGGCGACCAACGCCGCCAATCCAACAAGCCACGCCAACGACCGCCTCACACGCGTCAGCGTCCCGAAAAACGTCGCTGGCGCTTCAATCCCGACTATACCTACGACCTCACCCAACAGATCGGTCACCGGTGCGAACGCGCTCTTGAGATATGTCTGTCCCACCCGCCGCAGCCGACCCGCTGACGGCTCTCCCAACACTACAGCTTCGGCTACAGCTGACGAATCCAATGCCAAGAACGTTTCATCTGCCGACGAGGGAGGGTATGCAGCTACCAGTTCGCCGCCAGGTGACAGCAGCATCACCGATTCGGCACCAGTCGCTTCCTGTGCCTGCGCCAAAACACCCATTACGAACGGCTGCGTCGATGAATCATCGACCGAAAATTCCGAAATAACCCCAAGAGAGATCGGGTCGGTCAACAGGCTCACTAACCTCGCTTGGTCCATGAGCGCTCGTCCCAACCGTTCGTCCAGGTCCTCTTGGAGGCTTCGCTCCATGACAACGCCCACTGAGGCCAACGCCACTATCGCTGACAGGCAGATGACGACTGAGAAGATGGTGCGGCGTCTGGCGGGAGTCATCCTATCACACCACGGGTTTTGAGTCCCAGAAACCGCTGAGAGCCAAGCAATGCTGCTCCGATAAGAAGTATCAACAGTACCCCGTAGGCAGCGGCGGTTCCCAGATTGAACTCATCGAGTTCACTGAAAATGGCGACTGATATCGGGCGGTTCGACGGGATCCACAACATGACTGACGAGACGAACTCACCCAACGCAGTGACAAACGCCAAAAGCCCTCCGGCGAACACGCCTGGCGCGACCACAGGGAACACGATCTTGCGCATCCTTAGCCACCACCCCGCCGAAAGCGATCTGGCGGCCTCCTCCAATGCCGGATCGAACTGCTGTAGAGCGGCGTGAGCCGAACGGACGACCAGCGGCAGATGGCGTATGAAATACGCGATGGGCAGCAGCCAAAAAGTACCTACCAAAACATGCCCGGCGCTAAATATGTTTGGCTCGCTGTAGGCGCTTATCAGATTCACCGCGACTACTGTACCAGGAAGCGCCCACGGTAGCATCACCAGAAGGTCGAGCACAACGCGCCCCCTCACCGGACCCCGTGTGAGGATAGCGGCTATAACAACACCAAAGACGAGGTTTCCTGCGGTGGCGATAGACGCCATTTTGAGGCTGTTGATTATTGGTTTGGCAACGTTGGTGCTGGCAAACAGGTTGTAGTAGTTTTCCAGAGTGTAGGACGGTGGAAGAAGCTGATATGTCCATGTTCCGTTTTTTACGAATGAGAGCAGAATCACTGTCAGGTGGGGCAGAATCATCAGCACCATCAACCCCACCGCCACCGGTGGAATGAGCAGCCTCGCTGCTCTACCGTTGAGCTCGGTTCGAGAGCTGCCAACCCCTTTTCCAGCACCGCCCTGTCGCCGGTGACGGAAGTACCATCGCATCACGATCAAGAAGACCAAAGAGACCACACTCAGAATCACGGTCTGCATGGCTGCCAGTTGAAGATCGCCAGCGAGTTTTGTGTCGTAAATCAGCACGCTCAACACCCTAAAACCGCCACCGAATATCAGCGGCGCACTGAACGACGCCATAGATGTCATAAACACCAACAGCGACGCCCCAACCAACGCCGGGCCTAAAACGGGCAACACGACACGGCGTGCTGCCATCCACCAACCTGCCCCGAGGCTCTTGGCCGCTTCTAAGAGCGTCGGGTCAAGGTTGTCCAGCGCTGCGGCGCTAAACACGTAAAAAAACACGTACATAGTGTAGCCATGTACCAACAGAATCGCCCACGCTCCGTCTGCGCCGAAAGGTGACGTCTCCAACCCCAAAAGAATCTGTATTCCACGGGGCAGAAATCCGCTCTCGCCGTAAAGAAATAGGAACGCGAGTACACCGACTAGGGGAGGCAAGACGATGGGGGTCATCACCAGCGACGAGCAGAAACGACGCCCTCTGAACTCCATGGCGGTAAGCAGCCACGCCAGCGGCACCCCGATGATAGCGCTCAGTACCACAGAGGCTGCTGAGAGCATGATGCTGTTAATCAGTGCTGAGAGGTTGGTGAGCGTGGCGGCACCGAAGAAGGCTCTCTCGGCGTCCAGCGTCCATGCACCATCAGGATCGGTGATCGACTGAAAAACGACGGTGAGCGACGGGTAGATGACGTAGCCGACAAGAACCGTGCACACCAAGGCCCAAAGCCAAGTCCAGGGAGAGCGGAGAAATGCCATGATAGAAGGTGCCAGAACCGACTTCTACGGCTTCTTTTTGCGTTGCGGGCCTGACACCGAATCCGACGCCTGTCGCATCATCTGCTCCTGGCTGAGCTGCGCGCCACGACCACGTTTCTCGTCTTCAGCGAGGTGGCAGTTCTTATATTTTTTTCCGCTGCCGCAGTAGCATCGATCGTTGCGGCCGATCTCAGCGCGCTCGGCGGCCAACCTGTTTTGGCGATCGGTGGAGGCTCTAAATGGGCGACTGACCCAACGAGCGACTGCTTCAAGTGGTTTTATCATATCGATTATTGCCCAATCTCAAACACCAAATCTGAATGCGGCTTAGTCGTCTAGCGCCGCCAATTCGGCCAGTACTGGAAAATGGTCGGATGGCAGCCTGCCACCAGTCTCATCGACTAATGTGGTGGCGGAAAGGACGCGCCAAGGTTTGTTACATAGGATCCAGTCGATCCTTCGCTCGGAATCGGCGTCCCAATCTATCCATCCGTGAAAGGTTACCGCTGGGCCAAACTTTTTGTCTGCACTGTCCCAGGCGTCAAACCAGTCTGTCCCGTCAACGAGGATGGAGTAGGCAGAGTTTTGGGGGCGATCGTTAAAATCTCCAGTTATCACCGTCGGGATTGAGTGATACTTGTGCCTGAATTCGGACAGAGCTATGGCGGATTTTTCCCGTGCTTCAGCCCGCAAACTAAAGTGCGTGTTTATCGCCACAACCTCTTGAGCTGAGCTTTCTCTATGAAGCCTTACCCAGGTTACCACACGGGGATGATCTGTGTCCCAATCGTTGCTGCCTACCTGCGACGGCGAGTCGGAAAGCCAGAACGTCCCGTCCTCCTGGGCCGACCAGACGTCTGTGTCGTAGAATATGGCACAGTGCTCGTCTGCGCTGCCCCCTTTGCGACCTTCACCGACGTATGCGTAGGAGCCCAACTCGTCCACGAGAAAGTCCAACTGTTCAGCCATCGCCTCCTGGACACCGATGATGTCAGGTGCCTGAGATATCAGAAACTCAGACATCGCAAACTGTCTTTCCGGCCAGCAGTTAGGACCGTCGCTCGTGCTTGGAAAGCGCAGGTTGTAGGACATCACTCTAAGAGATGGGTTGTCGGCCATTTTATTCCGAGATCGACTTTTGGGTCCAATCGGGGTAGCTGAGTGGGTCGCGAGGGTGTCTGCATACTACGACGAAAGCGGCGACAGGTCCACCTGTCGCCGCTCAGCCAACTATCGTTCGAGACTGGGACCTACCTCAAAGCCAACGCTCCATCAGGGTTGCCAGCAGACGCTACGACGGCGAAATCTTAAACATGAAGCGTCCTTGATAGAGCAACCGCCAACCCGCTCACTTTCATCTCAATGCCGCAATGCTCTGCGTTGCTGAGAAGGTCGGTGACGCACTCTTCGTCGTTGAGTTCGTCGTCTACATACGGCGCTAGCCACTCACGAAATTCCTTGTCTTCCAAGGTCTGTTCCTCCGATTTGGTCGTCGACTTTTCGCCGACAATCCAAACTATTACCCCTAGAAGTCGCTCTGTCGTTGCGAGCTGACCGCCGTCCCATTCTGATATTTCCAACATCGGGTATATAGCATGCGTTCCCGATTGCACAAAGTTTTTGAAACAAAACCGCTTCATCTCGCCACGCAACGCCCACTATACACACCTCAACCCACTGTTTACACGAATGTTGTGCGTTGTTTCCTAAGAGGACTCCGTCCCGAGAGATTCGTCAAGATTCCAGGTCTCAACGGTGTCGAACCCATTCGAAGCGATATCGGCTATTGTAACTCTTCTTTCGCTCAGATCAATGGTCGCCGCGCTCACCGGCAGATCAAAACGGCGTGGCCCTGCGCTTCCCGGATTGAGAAGCAGGACGCCATTCCGCTTGACTATCTGCGGGCGGTGCGAGTGCCCAAACACCAGCACATCAATGTCAGCGGCGATTTTTCGTACAAGCTCGCCTTGCGCGGCTGGCCTTGATGAGATGGCATGGGTCACCATCAGCCTTAGGCCAGAGAGGTTGACCCTCGCAACTTCCGGTAGATAGGAGGGCTTCCCGGTGCGATCGACGTTGCCCCTGACGGCTGTGACTGGTGCCAACGATTCGAGATAGGTGAGCACCCGGTCGTCCCCGACATCGCCTGCATGGATGATGTGCTCGACCTCCGACAGCCACTCAAATAGGCCTCTGTGGGGCCAGGCGTGCGTATCGCTCACCACGCCTATTCGCATCTATCGACTCTCTCGCTGTTTAGATGAGACTCAGCAAACTACAGACGTCGCTGGTAATACTCAAAAACAGTTTTGAGCTCAAAAGATTCCACCGGACCGAGTCCAGGGGTCGCATACCTACTGAAGGGATGACTTTCACTGTCTAAAGATAGCCACCTGGCCCAAAAAAGTCATCAGTACAGTATCTTCCGGTACCGCGTCACAAGTTGGGCGACCTGATAGAAGGGCAGTCGAATGGAGAAGATGATCGCCGATCTGGCCAACAGGGCAGGCGAGATTGCGTTGAAATACTATGGACAGACCACTCCCGATGAAAAACCAGATAAGTCCTATGTGACCGAAGGCGACAAGCGGACCGAGGAGTTTCTGAGGGAGTATTTGACCAAAGAGCTGCCAGATGACGGTATCGTCGGAGAGGAAGAGGGGAGTACCAACCCAGACGCTGAATATGTTTGGGCGCTAGATCCGATAGACGGCACAACCAACTACGTGTCACGGCTACCCCATTGGGGTGTCTGCATCGGAAGGCTCAAGCGTGGCGTTCCTGTTTTGGGAGTCGTGTATCTGCCGGTGTTGGACGAGATGTACGTCGCAGGCCCTGATGCACCAAGCACACTCAACGGCAAACGTATCTCGGCGGCAAGCAACGTCCGATGGCACCATGAGGAGCTGATCGGAGTCGGTTCAAAATCGTTTGAGAAGAGACCTCCCAAGTTCCCAGGCAAAATCAGAGTTATCGGCAGCACGGTGGTCAAGCTGCTGTATGTCGCCAGGGGAAGCTATGTCGGTGCTGCAATCCCGGCGGTGCACGTATGGGATGTTGCCGCCGGTCTGCCGGTGCTGTTGGGAGCGGGAGCTGAGTGCGAGTGGACCGACGGTGGTGGTGATGTCGGCGAGC
Source organism: uncultured bacterium (assembly GCA_964627605.1). Lineage (GTDB taxonomy): Bacteria > Latescibacterota > MWCZ01 > MWCZ01 > CAZVGZ01 > CAZVGZ01. The sequence goes on from CAZVGZ010000001.1 coordinate 17,981, forward strand.
TCAATCTGTCGCCAGGGAACCGGTTCGAGACTCCAGCTATGATCGCTTCTGCCCCTGGTGTGATGACTAGGTTGAGGGACGCTCTGGGAGGCGGATAGTATGCGTTAACCGAATAGAGACCCAAGCGAGCGGGAGAGGTCTGACGCACAGACTTTGCGGAGGAGTAATACACCAAAACACCGCCCGCCATGGCCGACGTTCGGTTTGGAACAGTTCAGCTGAACAGACCACGTGGCAGGACTGAATGCCACGGGTTTCACCGTCACGATCGCCTGAATGTGCCTACCCTACAGCCACCCCTCTTCGTAGCCCTGTTCGTAGAGCGCCACTATGTTTTCAGGAGGCGTGATCGCCTGGATGTTGTGGCACGGGGCGAGTATGTAGCCACCACCATCGCCCAAGATCGCTATGTTGTCGTGTACTTCCTGCCTGACGTCCTCCACCGTGCCGAATGCCATCGTCTGCTGATTGTCCATCCCACCATGGAAAATCAGATCGTCGCCAAAATCGGCTTTCAGACCTTCGCGTTCCATCCCGGCACATCGCCACTGCACAGGGTTTAGGACGTCTATCCCGGCGTCGATCATGCTCTTAAGAAGCGGGCGTATCGCGCCGTCGGAGTGAAAGAGCACATGGGCACCAGCCTGGTGGATGACATCTATCGTCCGCTTCATCCCTGGCATCAGGAATTCGTCGATGTGATCTGTGGAGCACAGAAGGCTCTCCTGGCTTCCAAAATCTTCGGCGACAAAACTGTACTGAAGCGCGCCAGGGATGGTTTCGACAATCCTTACGGTTCTCTGGTAGTCCAACTCAAACAGCTTGTCCAGACAGTAGCTCACTATCTCTGGGTACTCCAGAAAATCGGCGAACCCCTGTTCCAAGCCTCTGAGTTGGCAGTAGACCAGATGAACGCTGCATCCACCGCCGGTGATCGGCAGATGCTCATTGCCCTTGATCTCCTGGGGCAGGCTTGAGTAGTCCCACCAGTCTGGCTCCGGCCATGTATAGTTTGCCTCAATCTCCTCCACAGTGTTGAACTCAGCCAACGGTGCGTGGACACATTCCCAATAGGAGCCCAATTCGTATGACGCGTTTACGAATCGGCAGCCAAAACAGTTCTCTCCCTCTGTGACCTCTGGTCCAACATACTTGCCGCCAACCCCCACCACTTGGTCGATATGGAGCCGCTCGAAAACCGCATCCAGATCAGGAAGGCTCATGTGCTCAAGTAGTTTGTCGGTGGCCTCTTTGGTAGCACCGTAACTCATGGGCACCCGATCAGGGGTCTGTCGCGTGAGAACCGCTTCCCACCGCTCTCTAGACGTCATTGTCTCTCTGCGTCCGCTATTTTTGTCCCGTGTTGTAATGTGAGTCTACTAAGTGGTGGCGACCGCTCTCAAGACATCTCGTTGAAAGCCTGTCGCACGATCTCAAACTCCTGGTCGTACATCGCCGGGAGCTTGATGTGAGGCGGTCTGCCGTGGGCGTAGCCAAAAAAATCGCAGCCTTTATCGTACCACTCACGCCACGTCGAGGCTTCGCACTCTCCTTCTTCGATGCGGCCAACTATTGTCGTCATTACACGCTGATGAGGTTTCCTGATCGACAGTAACCAATCCATCACTTCGCTCCGGGTACACTCTGCGATGAGCCCGTCACTCTCGGCTCCCATCGGGTGATCCAACCATCTCGGTTCAGCGGCGTAAAAGTAGGGAGGGCTGAATGTGATTTTCGTGTTCGGGCTATTTTCTTTCACCGCGTCCCTTATTCTTAAGAACTGCCTTGAAAGCATTTAGCGGGTGTAATCAAGGCTCTCATCCTCGGTGATTTCTGCACCGGTGTTGGGCATTTCGCGGCCCATAATCGATTTGAAATTCTCCTCCACAAACGAGGCAGGTTGTACTGCGAAACCAGGCGAGCATCCTCCATACGTAAACCAATCGAACACGATCCAGTCCACCGGAAACTCTTTGACGAGCTCGGCGATGCGGGCACAGAGCAGGTCAGTCCATCCGCTTTCTGGTGCGAGAAACCCGGCACCGCTGTTCTGCTCGCGACTGGTCGGGATGAGCCAATCCCAACGCTTGTTGGCGACGTTGAGGTCGGTACCTGAGCATAAATAGGACCAGAATGGCATCCCGGCTTTCTGTGCCAGCTCATACAACCGTGGTAGAAAATCACGTCCCGGCCCTGGAGCAGTCGGTCCCAGTTCTGTGGGATAGAAAGCGTAGTCACCGAAAGTATAAGCCCGGCAGAACATCGCTATGTTGCCCATCTCGACGTGAAAGTCAAAATACTCCTGTGGGTCCAGGAACGCCCAGTCGTGGGCCATGCTTGGCACCACCTGGTCGGGCTTGTCTCCGACTCGTGAAAAATTCAGATCGTAGCAGAAGACTTTGATTGGCGTGCTACCCATCGCGGATCATCGTTGGATCTGGACTTGTTGTCATTTCTACGCCGATCACGACCAGCCCATCTCATAGCCTGTTTCATAGAGCGCCATGGTGTTTTCTGCTGGGCTGACAGCCTGAATGTTGTGACAAGGGGCGATGATATACCCGCCGCCATCGCCCAATATCCCAAGATTATCAGCAACCTCTTTACGCACGTCGCCAACGTCGCCGAACATCATGGTCTCCTGATTGTCCACACCGCCATGAAAGATCAGATCGCTGCTGAAATCCTGTTTGAGCCCTTCGCGCTCCATGCCCTGGCATCGCCACTGCACCGGGTTCAGGACATCAATCCCAGCGTCGATCATGTCGGGAAGAATCGGTCTGACAGCACCGTCGTTATGGTGAAACACATGAGCGCCACCTTCGTGAACCAGCTTCATCATCCGCTCCATGCGCGGAATCAGAAACTCCTTAATCTGCCCAGGAGAGAACATTAACCCCTCCTGCGAGCCCATGTCCTCGGCTACGTAGCTGATAAGCACCTGCCCTGGAATGGCCTCCAGGATCCTCGCGGTGGAGTCGTATGCCAGATCGAACAGCTTATCCAGACAGTAGTGGACGATTTCAGGACTGTCGATGAGGTCTATGAACGCCAGCTCAAGTCCTCTTAAATGGCAGTATTTAAGGAACGGCTCGGAGCCGCCACCCCTGATGGGTCGGTCTTCATTGCCCTTCACAGCGTCAGGGAGATGGTCGTACTCCCACCAGTCAGATTGCGGCCAGTTGTAGTCGGCTTCAATCTCTTCAGCCGTACAGTAGCCCGCCAGCGGATTGACTACGCATTCGGTATACGTACCGGTCGCATACTCTATCGTCCGGTGCTTGCAGCCAAACAGGTCTTCCCCCTCTTTGGCTTCGGGTCCAACGAATCTGCCGCCAACGCCGAACGGCACATCGATATGGAGCTTTTCAAAAATGAGATCCATGTCATCAATGCCCATATGGTCCATCAGTTTGGCGTTGGCTTCGTCGGTGCCCCAGTAGTCCATCGGCACCCTGTCTGGCGTCTGACGGGTAAGAACCGCCTCCCACCGCTCTTTTGGGGTCATTGTTTCGTTGGGCATCTTCTCGTTATCTCCTGATTTGAATATCCATTTAGCTCCGGTGTTATTCTGGCGGTAGAGTTACTATCTTTTTCGTGTGACAGCGCGATCAATACGTTACGGACTTTCTGGCCCTACAGCCAGAGCCAATGACCCACTAGACTGGATAATCGACGATGCCTGATCTTGGCTTGGGGATGCTGCGCGACAGCATGAACGACCTACCTCTGCACCCGCTTCCGGATGGCCACACCGTAAGGCCGTTTGAGGATGGGGACGCGAGGGCGTGGGTGGACCTACAACACGCCGCAAATGCGCATTTGATGGCGATAACGATGGCGACGTTCGTCAAGAATTTTGGCGACGATCTGGCAGAGATGGGTGATAGAAGCTGCTTCGTCGTGTCTCCAAAGGGAGAGGATGTTGGGTCGATTACTGCGTGGTGGGATGACGGACCTGGCGGGCGGCGCGGACTGATCCACTGGGTAGCGGTGCAGCCGGAGTGTCAAGCCGGAGGGATCGGCAAGGCGATGATGACCATGGCGATGAAGCGGTTGGCGAAGGAGTATGACACCGCCTATCTGAGGACATCGTCGACCCGAATACCAGCAATCAAACTGTATCTGGATTTCGGATTTCTGCCGGATATGGATGCAGACGGTGCTAAAGAGGCGTGCGCGCATGTCAGGTCACAGCTTGCACACGCGGCACTGGGAAACGGAGAGCAATCCGTCATCAAGAACCGGTGTTGAACTGTGTTATCCCGCGCACAGTGACAGATGTGTCTTTACCCCCGCACCTAAGCGTCACCAATGCCTCGCGCTCGCTGGACGCTGTGCCCGAAACCCCGTTTTCGCCGTAGATCACATCGACATCTATCCACCCATAGGGGCTTTCGACTACCATACCAGGTAGCGAGATTTTCTTGACGTGGTGCGCGAAAACTCCACCATCATCCGCCCACAGCCATTCTGCATCGGTCGCTCCCCACTCCCCTATCACCAGTTCACCGGTTCTGTTTGTGACAACAAGCCCCGCTGGCGTTCGGACAACGCACGAACGCTTAGTTTTGGTGAGGGTTTCTATGGGTTGTGGGGCAGAACCGGAGACATCTGAAGGCATCAGCACTGTGGTAAACTCGTTCGGTGCTGACTGAGAAAGCGGTGTTGGCCAGGAGATGCATGTTCTAGTCGTGAAACTGTTGTACCAGCTTTTCTGCTGCTGTTTTGCATCGCAGGGAACATCGGGGTGGTCTGGGAAATCCTGCTCCGTCAGTTTCAGATCGTCGTCGATATCCGGCGCAGCGATGACTACCGGTACGCCGTCATTGATTATCGTACATCCATCCTGCCCAGGGAAGCGATCAAGTGACACCTCTGCCCAACCTGAGCCTCTTTGGTAGACGGTCTCGCAGTGCCACAGAGGAGCGCCATACAAACCATCAACGAACGGCTCGGTAACATCGAGCACCACCATCACACCTGACCGCGAGAGAAGTACACTTCGTTTGTGGTACATGGGGATCGCGTGGGGAGCATCGCAGGCGATGGCTGTCAATTGTGCAACCCGACCACCTGTAAGCTCGGTGAGGTGGTAGTCACTGGGGCGACGGTTGGCAAAACCCAACCGGCGGTCTGGTGTTGGCCACGGCTGAGGTGAGGACGCCGCCCAAAAAAGGTTGTGGTAGTTGACGTAGCGCATCATATAGCCCGCGTCTCCCAACAGGAGAGCGCCCTTTGAAGAGTAGGCGACGATGGCCCCGGCATCCTGATGATCGTGCCACATCTTTCGGGCGCAACTGAGCATCATCGACGGACTTTGGGCGTCCGACCCGAGTCTCAAGACCACCTTGTCAGGGATTTTGGGGCCTGGAGCTACAGGATAGAGCGATGGCGCAGCCTGATGGAGGACTTCGGCGTGATAGGGGATGAATCCGACCACAGGAAGTGTTCTGTGGGTCACTGTCGGTGTCGCTGGAGGTGGCTCTGGAGTTATATTGTCGTCAATCGAGAGCAAAGCCTCCCTTGCGTGGGACATGAACCACGCCGCACGGGGCATCTGCCACCAGGAGTGAAGACGCTCGTCGATCTCACCGTCGGTCCGTTCGGCAAGCGAAAGGTTGTCGAACCAGCGGTGGTTGGACACCCATTCATATACCGCCTCCGCAGCCCACAGCGCTCGCGGATTACCGGTCCACGCCGCAACTGTTGCGAACAACGCTGGCCATTCAGGCCAATCCTCCATGCTGCATGAATCGCCGTAGCCTGGGAGCAGTCCTGTGGGAAGAACGTGATCTATATTGCGCTCGATAGACGCCGCTGTTCCAGGATGCCCAAGCGCCATCTCTCTCTGACCACGGCGGTCGGCCCACAGAAGCAACGATGCCTGTTTGAACCCCTCGTAGTTAGGAGCGCCCTCTAGCTCTTCGCCCAACAGCCACCACTCCTCCCATATTCCGTCTGCAGCGTCTTTCAGGCGACGAGCATCAGGGGCATCGGGCCACAGTCGGGCAACAATATCGCAAAAGTTGGCTGCTGTGATGGCGTGGTTGAAGCGTCGCATCCCGAACCGGTCGCTCATAAACCCAAGCGACCCCACAGCCGTTGGTGTGGCGGCTGTGCATATCGACATATCCTCTTCTTCGGAAAGAGCGCTCTCACTGCGCAGCGTGTTTATCGACATCCAGAAAGCGTCAGCAGGGAAATGACCGGCTGGCGATGGTTGAAGGGCATATTTTTTGGCGGCATCCAGATGGAACGACTCTCTGGTCCACTTCGCAAGGAGGCTGTGAACGCCACCCAAATAGCAGACGTGGAAGCTGGTGAAATGGACAGCGTTGGGGTTAGGAGGGGCTGTCATCCATTGATGCGGTAAACCGTTCCAGGATACATCAGCGATCGCTTCTATAGATTCAAGCAGGCGGTCTGTAAACTCTTTCATATCACCTCGTGAGGCCGTGGGTCGCGTGATGTTTTGTTGAGCTTCGCCTTTGGCGATGGAGGTATTCTACTCGGCAGGCTCAGGTGCAGCGGAAAGAAATCTGTCTGTCGTGATCTGTTCTACGTCCACTTCGTTGGTGATGATCTGCTGATCCCTGAGGATCTGTTCGGTGCGTCTCCAATGGGCCATGTTGTGCCAACCCAGTCCAAGCGAATCGGTGAGCGGGCTGCTCAGAATCGGCTGAAGCTGTTTGAAATTTTCACGGTTGAAATCGCGGTCTGTCTCTGGATGAGCGGCGCTGTATATCGCCACAGCAGAATCGGGGTTGGCCGTCGCCCAGGAGTACCCCTTTAGTGTAGCTCGGACGAAATCTCCGATGACAACCGAATCGGCGGTGAGCGCCGACCGGTTGACAATCAGGTTTGTGCTCACAAGATCCACACCGTAGTCTGCCATCGCCATGCGGCTAACTTCGTGCCCTTGCATCTCTACCAACACCGGTTGGTCCTGTGTGTAGCCCAAAAGCGCGTCCACCTGCCCGCTTAGGAGAGGCGATATGGCCTTGCCGATGCTCACCTCGTCGATGGCGCTGCGGTCGATCCAAAGCGCCCTGATGAGAGCGACATATTCCCAATACTTGACACCTGAGGGCGTCAAACCAAGTTTCTTGCCCACCAGGTCGCTCGGTGATGCTATACCGGTCTCTTTGAGGGAGTAAATGACCACTGGCGAGTGTTGATTGACAACCGCCACCGACACCAGGTCCGCCCCCTTCGAGCAGACGATGATAGTAGCCCCCCCGCTGGACATCCCAACCGGGAAACTTCCTTGGGCTACGATAGTGGCGGTGCTGGTGGCGCCGTTGCCGGGATGCAGTTCGACATGAAAACCCGATTTGCGATAGTAGCCGTTGTGTTGTGCAGCAAAAAATCCGATCTGCTCCATCTGAGGCTTCCAATCGAGCAACACTTTCAGTGTTGTCAGATCTTTGTCTGTCCTATCGGCACAACCCGACGATGCTGCCATCAATATCAGTGCAACGAAACAAGAATGAAGTCTCATAGTCAGTTCCAACTGCTGAAGAGAAAAAGGTACAAGTTTGTGTTAATGCGATCTGAAGGCGGGTCCAGCGTCCATAAGGCTCATTCGCAGAGACCTTGGGATCACCATTTCGCAAAGAAAAGTGACTCAACTGTGGCGACCAACCCGTAGAGTGCCACCCCCATCGTCCCCAGCATCAGTAGACTCGCAAACATGAGGTCGGTCTGCAAAGTGTCGTTGGCGAGCTGCGTGAGATACCCAAGCCCCTCGCTGGCACCGACGAACTCGCCGACAACCGCGCCGATCACGCTGAGTGTGATGCTCATCCTAAGGCCGGTAAACACGAATGGCAGCGCAGATGGGACTTCGAGTTTCCAAAACATCTGGTCGCGTGTCGCCGCCAAAGAGACGAACACGTCTTTGGCCAATGGATCGGTTGACGATAGTCCACGCATGGTGTTGATGGTCATTGGGAAGAACGAGATCAGCGCCGCCACCAACACTTTTGGGAGGAGGCCAGGCCCCAACAGGACGATAAACAACGGGGCTAGCGCCTCTTTGGGAAAAGTCTGGGAGGCGACTACAAGCGGCCCGATCGCTTTCCTGATAGGCGAGGATCGGTGCATGACGGCGGCGGCAAAGACTCCGACGCTTGCTCCCAAGGCGAACCCTGCGGCGACTTCGGTGAGCGTTACCCCTGCATGGTGAAGCATCATCTGCCACTGGTTGACCAGCCGGGCGAACACAGCAGATGGGGCTGGCAGTAGGTAGCTGGCTGTTCCAGTGATCCGCACGAACGCTTCCCACCCCAGTGTGATCGCGGCGACGAACACGATTGTCGCGAGATATTCGCGACAAAACCTCCACACCGCGCGCATAGGGATGAGTTTCTCCTTAGCCCCGGCCTCACGCCGACGGAACGCTCAATCGTCCAACTCGGCGATGCATCTCTTAAGGGCGTGGTAGCTGGGTTTGGGATCGCCGTTGGTATCAACGAGGCCCCAGTTGGCCTCCACAGGACACCCCTCATTGCCGCAGGCGCAACTCTGTGAATCTCGCCAGCAGTAGTAGAAAATGCCAGCGACGCGGTCGGCAAGAATGGCCATCGTCTGCTCTATATAGAGAGCTTGGACTTCGAAATCGTGAGACTTAACTGTCCCATCGTCATCCCATCCAAAACACCACATCCCCTCAGCATGCGGATCGGTGTTATCTGGGATCACTTTTTCTGGAGGCATAATCTTACCAGCAGAAGAGTAGCCCCACTCCATTGCGTATACCGGCAGCGGCGTCAATTCGACCAGCCAGTCAAGCGCGGTGTGCCATGTATGAGGACCACCCTCTTCCCAGGTTCCAAAATAGCCATCGGTCCCTATGTAGTCCCACGAAACGTCAGACTCATAGAGTTGCTCGTACATTGTCTTCGCCTGCTCTGAGAATCCGCCCATATTGGCACCGACGGTAAGGTAGTCCGATGCCAGTTTTAGGCCCAACGCCGACTCCTTGACAAAACGCACCGCGTCGTCTGGCGTCAACGGGCGTCTGAAATGGGCCACGTTCATCTCGTTGGTGCACTGCCAAACGTCAATTTTGCCCTCAAAATGCTCTCCTACAAACTGGACCGCCTCAGCTACAAGCCCAAAATAGCCTTCGGTTCCAGGAGCGCCCCGCCATGTGGGAACCGCCTCAGGATAGGGGGTGATGCCCAAAGGCTCAAATCCATGTTCAAGCATCTCATCCACCCAGTCCGACGTGCCCTTGAACGCGTCGCTGAGTGACATGTTACGGTCGGCAAAAGGGAACGGGACATCCAGCCGGATTGAGTTCAGCCCCACGTCGCTCATCGCGTCGTAGGCGCTGCGCCCCGGATGGCAGGTTCCCAATAACAGATCGGCCATTGATTGCTCCTCACTTCAGTCCTGATTCTAAGGCTTGATATAGATAATAGATATGCGACTACAGGGCCAAATCCAAGTCGCACTGCCTGGATCAGGCCGGGGATTTACAGCCAGGAGGTGTAGATGGCAACCAGGTAGGACGGCTCAATCGCCTCTAGGGGCCGCTCGCGCACAAACGCAGTGAGTCAGCTCTGCTTGCGACGAAAACTGTGCTACAGCAGGCTTTCGTCAATCGGCGGAAGTGTCACGCGACGAACGTCCTGAAGATTCTCCAACGATCGTAGGTCCTCCAAGACCTCGTCAGGCATCGGTCCATCAACGTTGACGATTACTAAAGCATTGCCGCTCTCTGACTGCCGTTGCCACGACATGGCGGCGATGTTTATACCGTGTTTGGCTATCGTGCCACCTACGTTTCCGATGACGCCGGGGACGTCTTCGTTCCAAAGCAGCACCATCTGCCCCTCGGGGACCGCTTCGCAGACAAGATCGTCCACCCGCACAATCCGCATCCGCCCAGCACCGAACAGACTTGAGGAGATTGACCGTTTGTAGGTCCCGCCACCTGCTCGGGAACGACCCTCGTAGGTTACTGTCACCAGATTGAGGAAATCCTCGCCACCGCTAGTGCGTACCTCATCCACCCGGATTCCCCTCTCCTGTGCCAAGAGCGGAGAGCTTACTAGATTGACGGTGCCTGGTGTCAACTCGACGAGCATCCCTTTTAGCACCGCAGCGGTTATCAGACCCGTGGGGTGATCGAGAGCCTCACCAAAATACTCCACGGTGATCGACACAGGTTGGGCCGAACCAGCGAGCTGCGTGTGTATGCGTCCGAGGCGCTCTGCCATCTCCAGATAGGGCTTCGTGGCTTCATATGTCTCGGCATCAACTGGAAGCATGTTGACCGCGTTCTTTATGTCGCCCAACAGCAGAGCATCGGAGACCAGTTCAGCAATCTGGACTGCGACGATGTATTGCGCTTCTTCGGTGGATGCACCAAGGTGTGGAGTGACCACAACCTTCGGATGGGCTATCAGCGGGTCGTCTGGGTCTGGAGGTTCTTTTTCAAATACGTCCAACGCAACCCCAGCCAACTGACCATCGTTCAACGCCTCTAGGACCGCAGCCTCATCCAGTATGCCGCCACGGGCACAGTTTATCAGTCGCGCACCGGGTTTGCATTTTTTAAGCGCATCAGTATCCACTAAGTGGTGAGTTGCGTCGGTGTGGGGAAGGTGAAGCGTCACGAAATCTGAACGGGAGAGCACTTCAGCGACTGAATCGACCAGAACCGCACCAGCTTTGGCGGCGGCTTCCTCGGTTACCAGCGGATCGTAACCCACCACTTTCATGCCTAGAGCCTGCCCTCGTGCGCCAACCTCCCGGCCGATCTTGCCAAGTCCGATGACCCCCAAAATCTTACCCCGCACCTCTTGCCCAACAAACGTTTTGCGATCCCACTTGCCGGATTTCAGAGCGGCGCACGCTTGAGGGATATTTCGAGCCAATGCGAGCATCATCGACACCGTATGCTCAGCCGCGGAAATTGTATTGGCCTCAGGGGTGTTGATAACTGCGATGCCCTGGCGGGTTGCCGCAGGAACGTCAATATTGTCTACCCCTACACCGGCGCGACCGACTACTTTCAGCTTGGCTCCAGCTTCCAAAACTGGCGCGGTCACGTCTGTTCCCGACCGAACGATCAGGCCGTCAAACTCACCGATCATCTGGCAGATTGAGGCTTCGTCCAGCCAAGTGGATTCCGCGACCTCTATCCCTACGTCGCGGAGATGGATGGTGGCTGCCTCGTTGAGCGGATCGCTAATCAACACTTTTGGTATAGGCATTTCCGGCTCTCTCTCTGTTTCGTTCCCATGCGCTGCTCATCGTCGGATAGGTCGTCATTTGTCTGCGCGTGCCAACACTGTGTGTGCGGCAGTCACTCCCGCACCGAAATCAAATATCCAGCCGAGTTTGGCCAGCGCGCGCTCAAGGCACGCTACCGCCCCCAAGATGTCCACGTCATCCAGGTCGCCGACATGGGCTATCCTTACTATTTTGCCCTTCAGCTCATCTTGCCCACCGGCGATTTTGACACCAAACTGCGTTTCGAGGAGGTCCGCCAACTCTGAACCGCTGACGCCTTGCGGCAACTTAATCGACGTGTGGACGTTGGATGGCTGTTGCGCCAAAAGCTCAAGATCCAGCGATTCGACACCTGCTCTGACGGCGTCGCCCCAACGCTGATGCCGCGCCCAGATCGCTTCCAATCCCTCTTCACGCATTGCTCGTAATACCACGCGCAGACCAACGATGAGAGATATCGCCGGGGTGTATGGCGTTGTGCCTTTTCGCCATGAGTCTCTGGCGGCGGCCAGGCTCAGGTAGTAGGTTGGCAGGTCGGAGCGGTCCACCGCAGCCCAGGCTTTCTCGCTGAGCGATGCGAGCGCTAACCCCGGTGGCAGCATCAGACCCTTTTGCGAGCCTGTAACAACCACATCCAAACTCCAGTCATCCACCCTGAGCTCGTGGACGCCTACGCCTGTGATCGCGTCCACTGCGATGAGCGCACCTCTGGATTTGACTAGCGACGCGATCGTTTCAACGTCGGTCCAAGCTCCTGTCGATGTCTCGCTTTGGGTTACAAAAACGATGTCAACGTCTGGGTTATCATCCAGCGCACCTGCAATCTGTTCAGGCTGGACGCTCTCTCCCCACGCCACATCTATCGGAGTGAACCGTACTCCGAATGTCTTACACAGCTCACCCCACCTCTCGCCAAACTTGCCGCCCCTAACAACTAGCGCATGGGAGTCGGATCGGCATACTGAGCCGACAACCGCCTCCATTGAACCGGTGCCTGACGCGGTAAGCATCAGCACATCCTGCCCAGTGCCGAACAACCATTTGAGATCATCGTGCGCCTGGGACAGTATTTCGGAGAAATCGTCTGTGCGGTGATGGATGAGCGGCTCGGCCATCGCCAACCGCACTGAGTCAGGGACCATTGTTGGCCCTGGCGTGAATAACCGGCTTTTCACTTGATTTTGCCTCGTTTAAATGGTGGAGGTTGGGCGACCTCGACCTCATGATCGCCTGTCAGACGGTGCATCCACTCCCACACATGAGAGAGGCCCCGCCCCGATTTTGAAGACGTCGTCAAGATATCATCGTAGCCGAAACTGTCTACCGCCTTCTCGGTCTGACGTCGCTTGGATGCCAGCTGATTGTTTGAGAGCTTGTCGCATTTAGTCATCACGATGACGAAGGGTAGGTCAGCTGATGTGAGCCATTCGAACATCACCAGGTCGAGTTCGGTGGGACCGTTCCTGGCGTCCACCAGCGCGACAAGGCCAGCTAACTGATCGCGTTCTGCTAAATATGGCTCAATCAGCCCCTGCCAATCGGCGCGTAGAGCCTCAGGTGCTCGGGCATACCCATACCCAGGAAGATCGACCAGGTGAAAAAGGTTATCGACCGCAAAAAACACTATCTGGCGCGTTTTGCCCGGTGTTCGACTCGTTCTAGCGAGTCCAGGCTGGCGCAGCAGTGAGTTGATGAGCGATGATTTGCCGACGTTGGATCTACCGGTAAAAGCTATCTCCGGCTGCGGCCCAATGGGCAGTTGGCGAAGGTCGCCAACGGTTGCGGCGTGTTTGGCGCGAGTGGGTGGCATTGGTGGGATGCATCGCCGAACTAAATCTGTCGGCAGAAAAATCTGGCCGCTAGGCCTGTTTCCGCTCCACTTCTTCTTCTTCTTCGAGAGCGTTTTCCACAGGAACCATTGCGTTTTGGGTCGGATCGAACGCCATCAGTACGCGGCTGGTTTCAGGCTTGGACGGCAACTCAAACATCACATCCATCATCGCCGACTCCATCACCGCGCGCAAGCCCCTGGCACCGGTCTCTTTCTCTTTGGCAGTTGTGACAACCCAGTCTATCGCTGCCTCATCGAATGAAAGCTCAACATCGTCCATGTCGAACAGTTTCTGGTATTGTCGTACAAGCGCGTTTTTTGGCTTTACCAGAATCGTTCTAAGCGCGTCCTCGTCGAGCGGCTCAAGAACTGACGCGACGGGCAACCTTCCCACCAGTTCGGGAATGAGGCCGTGGCGAGTCAGGTCCTCAGGCTCTACGAGCTCCAAGACACCTTTGTCAGTCGTTGAATCCGTGGGTTTGGCGCTGAAACCCATCTCGCGGCTGCCTACTCTTTTCTGGATAATCGACTCCAATCCATCAAAGGAGCCGCCGCAAATAAAGAGGATATTCTTGGTATTGATCTGGACCAGAGGCTGATCTGGGTGTTTGCGACCGCCCTTAGGAGGGATGCTGGCCACAGTGCCTTCGAGCATTTTTAACAACGCCTGCTGCACACCCTCGCCTGACACGTCCCGAGTAATTGAAGCATTGGCACTTTTTCTGGAAATCTTGTCTATCTCGTCCAGATAGACGATGCCAATCTCCGCCTTCGGAACGTCGTATTCGGCTGCCTGGAGAAGCCGCACCAATATGTTTTCCACGTCCTCACCAACGTAGCCTGCCTCGGTTAGGATTGTGGCATCAGCGATGCAGAACGGCACCTGCAAAGCCCGCGCTAAAGTCTGGGCCAATAGAGTCTTGCCAACGCCGGTGGGGCCCAACAGCAGTATGTTACTCTTTTCAATCTCCACATCGTCGTGGTCAGCAGCGCTGCTGCGGACCCGTTTGTAGTGATTATAGACCGCTACCGAAAGGGTGCGTTTGGCAGCATCCTGCCCGATGACGTATTCGTCGAGCAACGATTTGAGCTCCTTGGGCACCGGCAGTCGGTCTTCAGCGAAAATTGGCTGCTGCTCGCTATTTTCCGTTAAGATGTCGCTGCACATCCTGACGCACTCATCGCAAATCTGAACGCCAGGCCCTGTTACCAGACTGGCGCTTCCATCTGATTTGCCGCAGAACGAGCAACGTTTGTCGTCAGGCACGTCACGCCCTTTCATAGCCGTGCGACCTAGGTTTGAAAACTACTCCTTGGCATCTTCATCATCTGCGCTTAACGGCTCCCTGATCGCGTCAATCAGGCCGTACTCAGCCCCCTCTTCGGCGGTCATAATGAAATCGCGATCGGTGTCGTTCTCTATATCCTCCAACGGTTTGCCGGTGTGGAGGGCCAAAATCCCGTTTAGCTTGGCGCGGGTCTTGAGTATGTCCTCTGCGTGAATCTGAATGTCCGATGCCTGACCCTGAAAGCCGCCCCACGGCTGATGGATCAGCAGTTTGGCGTTCGGCAGAGCATGCCTTTTGCCAGCTGCACCGCCTGCCAGCAGGACCGCACCCATAGAAGCTGCAAGCCCGACACACTGCGTCATCACGTCAGGGGCGATGTGCTGCATAGTGTCATAGATCGCCATTCCAGCGGTGACCGAACCGCCAGGACTGTTTATGTAGAGCTCGATATCCGAGCGGGCATCCTCCGCCGAGAGATAGAGCAACTGTGCCACCACAAGGTTGGCGACGCTGTCATCAATCGGAGTGCCTATAAAAATAATTCGTTTTTTAAGGAGTAACGACCAGATGTCGTATGCACGTTCACCGTGGCCTTCGTGCTCGATAACCATTGGGACCAGCATTAGCAGAATCCTTATCGGTTTATTGTGGGGTCATGAAGTCAATATAACTGTGGAACAATCTTGTCGCGGCAACAGGTGAGCACACCCAACGATGGAGCTACAACCCATAGTCCCTACTCCTCAGGCCGATCCACAGTAACCTCTTCGATCTCAGAGGTTTCCTCGATGTGGGCGTAAACTTTGTCATCGGCTAGACGGCGGTTGATCTCGTCCAGACGACCTGTCTGTTCCATGGAAACCCTCAACCTATGCGGATCGGCATTGAACGACGCTGCCATCCCTGCCAGGTTTTCGTCAATCTCCTGATCGGTAACCTCAATGCCTTCCTGCTGAGCGATTTTTTCAAGAATCCACATCGTGCGAATCTGCCCGATGGCGTACGGACGACCTTGATCGCGAATCTCGGTTTCGTTCACCGCGTGATCGTGGCCCTGGTGATCGTGATCTTGATGCTTTTGTTTCTGCTCTTCGATCATCGCGTCTAGGTAGCGATCTACGACCGAATCAGGCACGTCAAATGGGTTCGCAGCCAGAAGTTGCTGCCTGATGGTGTCTCGCATCCTACCTGTGCCCTGGCGCTCTGCCTCGTTCTCCAGGTTGCTTCTGATCTGGTCTTTTAGCGCGTCCAGCGAATCGAACTCGCCAAGCGATTTGGCCAGCTCATCATCAAGCTCAGGTAGACGGCGCTCCTGCACCTCTTTGACGGTCAGTTTCGCGAACTCAGTTGAGCCAGCGCGAGTGGTGTCGTGAAAATCCTCGCGATAGTCGAACTTGATCTGGCGTATATCGCCGGCGACCGCTCCCTGAAGCTGCTCGTCAGCCTCCTGGCTGAAAGCCCCTTCGCCCCCCAACTCCCAAGACTGATCTTCAGTGTTCTTGCCCACCAGAGGAACACCGGACGGGTCGGTCACCTGAATGTCGGCGACAATCACGTCGCCCATCCCAGCTTCTCGTTCCACCGGCTCGACTTCGGCGCGGCGTTGTTGAAAGTCCGTCAACACGCGGTCGACGTCTTCGTCGGCTACGCGAGGCAACTCCTTGACCAGCGAGAGATCGTCATAACCTGCGATCTCAATTTCCGGCTTTACGTCGACGTTGGCGCGGATGGTCATTGGACCGTCAGCCGCTTTGATTTGTTCCAGAGTGGGCAGCTCTTCAAATTCAGGTTGGTTGACCGGCGTGAAGCCTTCGTCCCTGATAGCGGTCTCCCACGAATCGGAGACCAGCGACTCCAACACCTCTACCGCCACTTCATCAGCAAACCTGCTGCGGATAAGGCCCGCAGGCACATGCCCACGCCTGAATCCAGGAAGGTTTATCTCTTTGCGCAGTTTCTTGACGGCACTGTCGTACTGCGCTGAGACGGCATCAGGTTCAATTTCAATGGACACCGTGCGTGTGCAGTCGCTCGGTGCGCTTACCTCCACGTTCATCGATCTTCCTTGGATTACTGTCGAGCAGGTGAAAAAAGAGTGCGAAGGGCGGGATTTGAACCCGCACGTCCGTGAAGACACCAGATCCTAAATCTGGCGCGTCTGCCAGTTCCGCCACCCTCGCGCATCTACCATAATGTTGGGAAAGTAGGAACCGTTTTAATGTACCTAGCGGCGACGGGTTGAGTCAACTGACACGGTTAGCGGCTTTGGTTTGAGTCAGCACGACGACGCTAGGATGTTTCGCGGTCGATAAGCCGCTCAAGCGCCTTGCCGATCCTGCGTACCACGGGCCCTAGGGCACCATCGCCAACAGGGCGACTGTCTAGTCGTGTGATGGGCAGCAGTTCCCAACCGGTATTGGTCACCCACATCTCTTCGATTTTGCCCAAACGGCTAGCTGAAACCGCCTCCTCCAAAGCTGAAATTCCTAACTCCCGACAGACATCTAACACCGCCTGACGGGTGATACCACCGAGCACCGGCAGTTCTGTTGGTGCGGTCAACACTTCGCCATCAATGACCACGAAGACATTGCTCATCGCGCCCTCAGCCAACAACCCGCTCTCGGTGGTGAAAAGCGCTTCGACTGCGCCGGATTCCTTTGCCAGATTGACAGCCAAGATGTTGTCCAGAAAATTTCCTGTTTTGGCTCTGAAACGCTCGGTACCGCTCATCCGCCAGCCGTCCAGAACGACCGCTCCAGCGCCAAAACTCTTCCACTGTGGGTCGTTTGCAGGAATCGCCCTTGGGATGATGGCGGCAACAGGGTCTCTACCGGGGACCAGAGCGAAAGGGCTTCCCACCGCAGTACCTCTGGAGATGGTGAGTCGCAAAATCGCGTCTGGCAACCTGTTGGCCGCAAGGACCGATTCGCTTGCTTCGAGAAGAATCTCATCGCTCCATTCCACGGCAAACCCCAAAAATGACGCTCCTTCATGCATCCGCTTCAAATGCTCGTCGAATCGAAACAGGTTCCCACCGTAAGAGCGCATGGTTTCGAACAGCGTCTCACCGTAGAGAAACCCCCTGTCCATAAGCGGGATCATAGCAGCGTCCGCAGGAACCATCTCTCCATTGAGCCAGACTAGCGTTGAAGATGGCACCGAGCGCTACCCAAATCTCTGTATAATCGCGTCGGATATCTGATCGGGAGCGTTCTCCTGGATGTAGTGCTTGGCGTTTTCGAGCGGCACTGTCACCACATCGGAGAACATGGATTGCCATGTGGGGATAAAAGCCTTGGGCGGAAATCCAAAATCCTTCATTCCCCAAGTCAGAAGAAGCGGCTTGCCTCCCAAGACGTCTGGCACCCTCTCCACCAGTGTTTGCAACCACGGGTCAGCGTCTATGATCTGCTTGGGAAACTCTGCGGCCCCCAAGCGAGCCACTGGCTCTGGCTGCGTGGCGCGGTAGTGCTCCATCTCCTCAGGTGAAAGTTTTTTGGAGGTGGCCATGGGGATCATCCGGTTGACGAAAAAATTCTGGTCGATGATTTTGCGTTGGATGTACTGTGTTGACATGATTTTCGAAAAGAGCCTCATCATCGTAGTTTCAGCGGGCCAACACCAGGTGTTCCCTATTACCAGTCCTTGAATCCGGTCGGGACTGGACAGGGCGGTGTCGATGCCGATAGGCCCACCCCAATCCTGCGCCATTATTATCAGATCAGTCAGCTCGAGATGGCTCACTAGAGACTTCACCACCTGCGCCTGCTCAGCACTTGTATATCCATAGCCCTGAGGTCGGTCCGACAGGCCGAACCCTGGGTAGTCAGGGGCGATTAGACGAAACCGACCCTTGAGATTGTTTATGATGTGGCGGTACAGAAAACTCCATGTCGGGTTGCCGTGAAGAAGCAGTATCGATTGCCCCTCTCCCTCATCCACGTAGTGGACCCGACCAACTTCGCTGTCAAACCATTTGGGCTCAAATGGGTACAGCTCTTCAGACGGTGTGAAAGTGATCCTCATAAAGTGCCTCCTCCAACAGCGATCAGCTGCGACCACGCGCAAGACTAATCCCCCCCCCTCAATACCGCAAGGATACGGGTTTACCGCAGGGTTGTCAATCGTGAGGTAGGCGCAAACTCAAGCGCTGTGCGGTTCACCTGGGCATCAAGCTGTCTTACTATTGAGGCTCACCCGAAAAAAGGTAGCAGGATGTACGATATAGTTATACGTCGCGGGCGAATTGTCGATGGCACCGGCTCGCCTTGGTACGTAGGCGATGTTGCGGTGGCAGGAGACAGAATCGCTGCGGTCGGGCGTCTTGACGACGGAGCAGCGCATGTGACGATTGATGCAGACGGAAAAGTGATCTGTCCTGGTTTCATAGACATGCACACCCACAGCGACCTAGTACATCTGGCAGAACCCGACGCCACACCGAGAGTAATGCAGGGGGTAACCACCGATGTCATCGGGCAGGACGGGCTCTCCTACGCGCCTGTCAATGACAAAACACTGCAATACTTCCGCCGCCACTTGGCTGCGTTTAACGGGGACCCTGAAGAGCTTTCTTACGACTGGCGGACGATCGATGATTTTCTGTGTCGCTACGACGGTGCGGCGTCGATCAACATAGCATATCTGGTGCCCCACGGCTGTGTGCAAGCTTTGGTGATGGGCGGTGTTGATGATCGGCGACCCACTGAGGGAGAGATGCGCCGAATGCGCGAACTGGTCGCGCAGGGGATGCTCGACGGCGCATGTGGCCTGTCAACCGGCTTGACCTACGCGCCGTGCAGTTTTGCATCCACGGATGAGCTTGTTGAGCTGTGCAGCGCCACGGCGGAGTACGACGGCGCTTTCCTGCCACACCTGCGCAGCTATGGTAGTGACGTGATTCAAGCGATTGACGAGGCTGTCGATATCGCGGAAAAATCGGGAGTTGCGCTCCACTTTACCCATCATCAGGTTGTGTTTCCTATCAACGAGCACCGGGTCAAGGAGTATCTGGGGGTCATCGACGACGCACGTAATCGTGGGATGGACGCCACCTGTGACTCATACTGCTACGTCGCTGGATCGACTTTCATTCGGGGGTTCTTGCCGGGATGGACGCAGTCGATGGGGTTGGACGAGTTCGCCGATGCGTTGAGTGACAGCTCGACGCGCGAGAAGATTCGAGAACAGGTCGAGGTGACCGGGTGCGACGGGTCTCACGGCGTGCCTATGGACTGGAGTAGGGTACAGATCAGCAATGTGAAGTCGGCTGAGAGTGGGGAGTGGATCGGGATGAGAGTTGATGATGCGGCGAAACAGTCTGGATCATCGACATTCGATTTTGTCGCCGAACTTCTACTGGCGAATGAAGGTGAGGTGTCATGCGTCGCTTTTTTCGGTTTTGAGGAGGCGGTGCAGACGATAATGGCGCATCCGGCGCACATGGTCGGCTCAGATGGAATCCTCACAGGCGAGAAACCGCACCCAAGGGCGTGGGGCTGTCATGCGCGATATCTGGGGAGATACGCCAGGGAGTTGGGGGTGTTGACGATGGAGGAAGCGGTCAGAAAAATGACCGCAGCGCCAGCCGCCAAACTTGGACTAAGCGATCGTGGTCTTATCAAACGTGGCTTAGCTGCTGATATCGTGGTATTCGACCCTGACACTGTCATCGACACCGCGACATTCGACGACCCCAAACAGCACCCGGTCGGAGTCAGCCACGTCATCGTCAACGGTCAACAGGTCTTAGACAACGGTGTCCACACTCACGTCAGAGCCGGTCGAGCACTTCGCAGGGGACGCTGACTAGCCGCTACGAATCGCCGCCGTCGGTGTATGGAAACTCATTGATTCGGTTGACAGTAGCCACTGTCTTCACGCCTACCTGGAGTCACAGGAGTCCGCAGGCATCTCTGCTGAGATGTTTGATGAGTTCTTGATGCCACATTTCATGAAGCTCGCGAGCAGATTCAAGTTTCTGAAATTCGGTTGCTGCGAAGCCGTCCACGATCTGATCCCTTCTTTGCAGCGACTGCCCGGCCTGCGCAAAGTGAGTGTTACGCCGTGGTGCGATATGCAGCCGCGCTCCGACTGTTTTTTCCGCTATTGAGGAGACTCAAAGGGTTTTGCGGTCCGAACTCCTCACCTGATGAGCTTCCTAGACCGACCTTTTCGAGCAGCGATCGCAATCTACTCGCTATCAGTCGCCCCATCCTCGGCCCAAGGGTACAGCGGTGTCGGCAAGCCAATCTCGTCAGGCCAGATGGTCTTGCCGAGCCGCTCGGCGAGATGTTCGCTCACGAGGTAGAGCGCGTCGGCGACATCGCTTGTGGCCAGCTCTTTTGTAATCGAATAGAGAAGCTCCTGCTGGTTTGGTAGGTCCACGACTTTTCTGAGAGTCTGGCAAACCGACGAGCGGACCTCCAACGGCAACTGGCTGTCGCCGAGGATGTCCAGTATCACCGAGGTCGCGCCATCACCTCCAACGGTTGTCAGCGCCGCCCCAGCCTCCATACGAACGCTCAGCGGCAACTGCGAGTTTTCCAACCCTTTCTGCAAGTCGGTCTGGACGCTGGAGTCTCCCAATGCACCAAGCAGGCTCGCCGCAAGCTCCAACCCTATCGAGTCGGTACCACCGCTTCTGAAAAGCTCAAGTGCGCGGTCGATGGTGTGTCTGTTGCCTATCCCTTTCAGTCCGTCAGCGGCGTGACGCCTCAAATAGGGACGCGCCTTCTGGTCGGCAACGATCTCCAGCATCTCGTCTGCCGCGTCCTCATACGCTAGCCCACCAAGTGCAACCAACAGCCTCATCCTCAAAGGAGCGTCTACCTGACCCGATGCGGCGATCGCTTCTAGCCGATCCCGCACCCGCTCGTCTGAAATGCTAATGAGCGTCTCCGCCAGGACCACCCGGACCGCATAGTCTACAGATTCCTCAGCGACAAGTTCAGTCAGCCGTGGAGTGTGAACCGTGGGCCCCCACTGAACCAGCGCCGACGCTAGGCCAATCCTGACCGATGGGGTCAGCCGCTCGTCAGCTAGAAGCTCCACTAGTTTGTCCGCCCATCCTTCAGGATCCAGGCGACCCAAAGCGTGGGCGATTTCGGCTCTGAGCGTGGCGTCCACATGCCAATCCGACAGAGCCGCCAGAACCTCGTCCATCAAGCCGGTGGGGCCCAACGTGCGCAACGCTCCTGCAACCGCTCCACGCACGCTGCCTGGAACACCCTGAGCCAAAAGTATTCTCGTCAACATCGTGGCCGCATCCTGGGTACCGAGCGTCGCCAGCGCCCCGGCTGCCGCTGCTCTGACAGATGGAGGAACGCTCTCCCCATCCACGAGCCGCTCCAGTCCGGTGGCCACGGTGGCGTCGCCTAGGTCTCCAAGGGCATGCACGAGGCGAACGCGAACAGAGGCCTCAAGATCCTCGACCAACACAAGATCGGCGATGGTAGGGCTGACGCCGGCGACCCTTGATGTTCTAAGCGCTTCGGCTATACCGCACCTGGTCAACTCGTCGAGCGACTTGTCGCCTGCCATCTCCAACAGTTTGCCAGCGATATTCGGGTCCGACAGCCTTGCCAACCGGAACGCCGCCTGCTCGCGGTGACGATGGTAGGTTCCCACCTGGAGCAGCAGGATCAGCTCGTCAACGACCAGCATCCTCAGGAATGGATCGATTCCCGACCCCTCAGCCAAGCATTCTCCTGCCAGAAGCAGGTTAGTACGAAACAGGTCCTCCGGCTCTAGGAGAAGCGCCCTGACTACCTGAGTGCAGTCGTCCCTGCCTGCGAAAAGCCTCAATACTTCTTGCCACCAAGGTCTGTGCCTTTGTTGAATGACAGCCGACAGAGGCACCCGCCGCTCAATAGATTCCGACGCAAAAAACTCCTGGAGGGCAAAATGTTGGAACCGGTATCGGCCTGGGGCGCTATCCCGCAAAAGCCCATGGTGGGTGACAAGCTCAGAAACGATCTCTTCGCCGGTCTCGCCAACAAGTCCGATCTCCGGAAGCAGGTCGCCCAAACTGGACAGTAAATCATCCGCGGCAACGTCTTGGCTCCCGCTCAGGTGCAGTTGCCACGCCACTCGCCTCAAAAGCTCTTCTTTATGTTCCGGCAGAAACTGCGGGTGTCTATCTCGGCCCCTGGAGCTGTCCCACTCGACAAGCAGAAGGTCGGCGCAACGCCTATATAGGTCAGCCCGGCGCTGAGGCAGTCCACCTCTGCGCTGGAAGACAAGACATATTAGCGCCAAGAGCAGAGGGGTCGAGATGAGCGTCAGCAAGCTTGGGAAACGATCAAGCTCCGCTAAGAGCTGCTCGCCCAACTCAGGGGTCTGGGTGAACCATGATTCGACAAACCTGTGTACGTCCTCGCTGTCAAACCCGGTGGTCTGCCAGATTGCGAACGCTCCTTCTAAGCGACTGAACCTCTCTGGGGTCGCACGCCTGCAGGTTGCGACCATCAGCGCCGACGGAAACCGCTCGGCCATCGCCTCCATCACCCTTAGCACACCTTCAAGCCGATCCTGAGTCTCCTCGTCTGTGGGGCCGCTGATCTCATCAAGTCCGTCCCATAGAATCGCCGCGCTACCGTCGGCTAACCTTTCGGCTGCATAGGCCGCCACGGCGTCTACGGAATCATCTGCTTCTTCCGAAAGAAGCGGCTCTGCAAGTGACCTAAGCAGGTGGACAAACGGGTCTTCGTCTTCTGACGGCGGACGAAATTCGAACAGTTCGATATAGAGTGGCAGACCAACACTGTTTGGGCTGGACATCTGGACGGCCAGATGTCTGAGCATTGTCGTCTTACCAGCCCCTACGTCGCCGGTGACCACAACGCGCCTGCTTCGCCTGAGCACATCATCAGGTGTATGGCGCGCGGTGCTCTGCGCATCTACTATCTGGTCTCGATGTCTTGGGTCGTCTGCCGCATCCAACTCAGCGTCTGGGTCTGCTACCTCGCTCTCTGGCCCGTGGACCCGAACCAAGCGGGCAGGGATATAGGTCCCCTCCAAATCCAACGGCTGTCCCATATCCAGAATCCGCACATGGCGCAGCCTTTCGGACAGCCTCGCGCAGTAGTCTTCCACAGCCTCCTGGGCCGCCGGTGCTATGTCTCTAATCGGTGGGGTCAAAGTCACTGCGAGGGCCGGATGTTCCAAACGTCCGACGAACGTCGTTTTGGTTGGCATGGACAAAACCGCGCGCCGAACAAGAGTATGCCACGCTTGACGCGACGCGAGCCCGGCCAATGCCAGCGCTGTTAGCCCCAATCCCACGCTCCCGCCGGTGGAGAGGCCAACTGAGGAGACCGCTTCCCCCACCGTGCCCCAAACCGCGTCCAGCAGAAGCAAGACCCCTAGAACCGAAGCTCCAGCCATTACCCCTGCCCGCAACCTGGCGAACCAATCGGCTTCGACAACCCTCCAGACATTCAGAGCGAACGGATATGCCCGTCTGTGGGGCATATCAACGTCTGCCCCCACAGAAAACGTCACCGGTACACTCCTGCTCACCCGTCCCGGGTTGTCGGCTTCCACACAGTGGACTCCATCACCCTCAGCACCGTGGCTCACGACTGTCACAGATTTCGGAATGTTGTATTCGACCCGCAGGCGCGGACTCCGTGGCGGCAGAACCAGGCCAGGTACCGTTACGTCTTTGCCGGGGCTTAGTGTGCGGGGAACGCCGATGGCCTCAAGAGCACCTTCGCCGGACCATGAGACCGACGTCTGAGACCGTACCCCAACTCCGTCGGCGTCATAGAAAATGCAGGTACAGCTGCCGGTTCCGGCCATTGTGTCCCTCGCGGCGCTGCAGGGTTTTGTGCCGCTGGTGTTGTGGAGTAGCTGTGGAATGGGTGGAATAGAGGAGACTGCCGATCCCCCCTACCCGACGCACCCCTAATGTACGGACAGGAAGGCGGGACTGGAATATCCGTTGTCAATACGGATAGTGCTCAAGGGTGTCACAGCGACGAAGCGGTGTTGCAGAAGCGATTTTATGGCAGATATTGCTAACACAATAATATCAGCGCACACTGGTGTCAGAATTTTCGCGTGGCAGTGCCATTTCAAGCTGAGCTAGTCTTGGCTGCCGTGATGTAGCAAGCCGAGGACGCATGACTCGGCTGACCTCTTTGCGCAGTTGAGAGGCCGTAATAACATGGGCAAAAAACCGTCTGATCTGTCCAGAGAGATTTCGGTGTTTAGGGCTTGGCATGGAGGCGTTCTCCCTTTGAATCATGCGGTATACGGAAACTCTACACTGTAAAAGATACGGGTATTATGCTGACAGCGTTATGTCAGTGTTTATTTTGGTGCTAATTTTTTTTTAACCGCCTTCGTCGGCGAGGCTAATGCAAATACGTTGGCAGGGAAGACAGTCTCCCATATACTTATTTTGGATCGGGAGATCTGAGTTTTCTGCGACTTTTGCACGTCCCAATTCTTGAGTTTGAGCCATGATCCGGCGGCAGCCCAACCGCATGTACTACCGCATGCGCGATGTGAGTAAGATGACAGGTGTCGCGCAGCACACGCTGCGGGCATGGGAGGAGGGGGTTGGCCTTCTGCGCCCCCGCAGGGACACAGGCGGCAATCGCGTCTATCGCGAGGCCGACGTGAAGATAGTTCTGCTGCTAAGAGACCTGCTGCAAACTCGTGGATACACCTCTGATCAGTTCCGGGAGGCTCTCAAGGCTGGGCGGGTGTGGGTTGACGATTTGCTTGAGCGCGATCTCGACGAATGGCTGGAGGATAGGGAGGTCGATGCAGCGATTGATCTACCTGGATCGCCCAATAAATCTGGCGGCGGGGCGAAGACAGAGGCGGTGCAACAGCCAGGCCGTGGGGTCACGGAGGATAGCGCTGCTAAGGAGGAGGAAGTAGATCAGTCAAGCGCGGAGGGCGACACTGCCTCAATTGATGCTGCCAAAACCCAATGGATTAAGGAGCTCGACGAGATCAAGCAGAAGCTGCGCGATCTGCTAGCGAAGGTTGAATCCTCCTAGACTCATCCTCACCCTCCAGTTCCGCCGCTCCTTGTGCCAGGCGGCCACCCCTTTACGATCGCATCAGACACCTCCACCGCCCTTTTGGTTGCCATCACGTCATGGACCCTCACCACACTCGCTCCGTTATACGCCGCCACCACAGCGCAGGCCACAGAACCCTCAAGACGGTCGTCCACCGGCAGGTCCAACACCTGTCCGATGAAACCTTTGCGGGACGGCCCGATCAGTATCGGCAGTCCGAGGGATGAAAACTCACTCAGCCGGTTCAAGATCGCCAGCGATGGCCCAGGCTCGCCGCTGACGAATGCGCCCATCCCCGGATCAACGATGATCCGTTCTCTCCTGACGCCAGATTTTTCGGCCGCTGATATCCGCTCTTCGAAAAACCGCTTGATATGATCTATCACGTCGTCGTATTCCACATGTTGCCTGGTTGTCGGCGACGCGGCGTCCTTTGAGTACATCAACACGACAAAACAGTCTGAATCAGCGATAGTAGGTGCCATCTCTCTATCACCGCGAAACGCCGTTATGTCGTTTATTAGCGCCGCACCGCTCTTGATAGCCGCCCAGGCGACCGCGGCCTTACGGGTGTCCACGGACACTATGATGCCCTTGTCGGCGATCTCATGGACTGCAGGCACTATCCTCGTGATTTCGTCTTTTTCGGTGATTGGCGCGGCTCCAGGTGCGGAGCTCTCGCCTCCTACATCGATTATCGACGCCCCTTCCCGAACCATCTCATCAGCGCTGTGGACCGCATCTTCGGTTTTGAGAAATGCGCCGCCATCGGAAAAAGAATCTGGTGTAACGTTTAGGATGCCCATTATGATTGTCTGTGGGCCGGTTAGCAGCTCGGCCAATCGCTCGGTCGGTGTCATAGGAAACTTCCGTTTTCTCCGACTGGCAGTCGGAGTGTCTTAACGTGAGACGTAATAGAGATAATACCGGTGATGGCGCACCGTAGGTGCAACAATAATAGCGCTGAGACGGTGGGGGCGGAACGTGCTGCCAGGCGCTGTAGCCCCTGAAATGTTTGCTGTTGGCCCTTGAAAGCGGTATTGGCCTCCGATTTGCAGCCATCGTAGTCAGGAGTATGCTGGGGCTGCCGCCAATCGGCGACATGGCAGCGGGGAGGGTGTATGTGCCGCCATCACCACATTGGTGTAGGCGTATCACAAACGCTACGGTGTATCAGAATGAGATCGAACGCGTGGGCAGTTCAACTCGTCAGAGCTGCGATAAAGTGAGATACATGGCCGATTTAGGCCGCCATTAATGGTTGACGCGAACGCCATTTACGACTATCATCTATTGGATATAGGCAGTATGAATCTACCTGGGAAGTTGGACACGATCTAAATATGTCGGATAAGCGCTGGACATTGGTGATAGTACCGCACGCTCGGCGGACCGTTCGAGAGATAGGGATCTCCGCTCGTGCCGTGATAGTGGTGTGCCTCCTTGCTGTGATGCTGGTAGGCATGGTTGTAACCTACGGTGTGGGTTTCCATATGAAGACCCATCGTCAGGCGCAGGTCGAACATCTAGCAGGTGAGAATACCGATTTAGGACAGCGGATTCAGCAGATGGCTGGTGGTATCGCGGTGCTCAAGACCCGGATGGAGGAGTTGACACGGCGAGACGAGATGCTACGAATTTTGGCCGACCTGCCGGAAATTGACCCGGATATCCGTCAGATGGGAATTGGTGGACCTGGAGGTGGTGGGCCGACATTCACTAGTCGTGCCGCTCAGATGGGGCTGCGCCTCGACAATGACATCTCCAAGCTAACGCGACAGGCAGCACTTCAACGCGAAAGCTTTGAGGACATCGAAAGTCGATTGGCTAAAGATGAGGAGTTGCGCAAACATCTGCCCTCTATCTGGCCGGTCCGCCCATCGCGCGTATATGTCTCATCGTATTTCGGCTATCGCCGTGACCCGTTCACTAATCGCCGTAAGTTCCATCAAGGGCTGGACTTAGCCGGTCGCAGAGGTACCGATGTCTATGCCACCGCCGATGGTGTCGTGGCGTTGGCGAAGGCTAGGACGCGTACTCGCCATGGGTTGGGCAAAGAGGTTCGCATCGACCATCAATTCGGCTACCGAACGGTATATGGTCATCTGCAAAACGTGTTCGTGAGGGCTGGGCAGACGGTCAAGAGAGGTCAGCGGATCGGTGCGGTTGGGTCAACAGGGCGCACGACGGGGCCGCATCTCCACTACGGCGTTTTCCATAACGGCAGACCCGCCGACCCCATCAACTATCTTTTCGCCAAGCCGTAACATGGCCGGAATGGTGATGAAAGTCAAATAGCGAACAGAAAGAGCCCTATGGGGCTTCGAGGTCGCCCCGTAGCTCTGATATCTCATCCCTGATCTTCGCCGCCTTTTCAAACTCCAGATTTTTGGCGGCCTCCAACATCATCCCTTCGAGCTCAGTGATAATCTCCTGAGGCGACTCGCCAGCTGGGTACTCAAACTCGGTCGCTGCTGATGAAGGATCGCCCTGTTTGGCTTTGGCGTCAGCCACCGATGTGGCTGTCATTATCTCCTCCACCGATTTGACTATCGACTCAGGCGTGATGCCGTGCTCTTCGTTGTGAGCCATCTGGACTGTTCGGCGGCGGTTGGTCTCCGCGATGGCTCGGCGCATCGAATCGGTCAGTTTGTCGGCGTACATAATCACCTGGCCGTCCACATGCCTCGCCGCGCGCCCTGATGTCTGAATCAGCGAAGTCTCTGAGCGCAGATATCCCTCCTTGTCTGCGTCCAGTATCGCCACTAACGACACCTCTGGTAGATCGAGCCCTTCACGCAGAAGGTTTATGCCAACCAACACGTCAAACTCGCCTAGACGCAGATCGCGCAGAATCTCCACACGGTCGAGAGCTTTTATGTCCGAATGCAGGTACCGCACCCGCATGTCGAGCTCAATAAGATAGTCCGTGAGGTCCTCAGCCATCCGCTTTGTAAGCGTAGTCACGAGCGTGCGGTCGCCCATATCCACGCGGCGGCGAACCTCGTCGATCAGATCGTCCACCTGGCCTGTCGCCGGTCGGATGACTACTTCAGGATCAATCAGTCCGGTGGGCCTGATCACCTGCTCGACCACAACACCGCCTGACCTCTGTAGCTCATGCGGTCCTGGCGTCGCTGACACAAACACCGTCTGCCCGATCATATCCTCAAACTCATCAAAAAACAGCGGGCGGTTGTCTAACGCTGAGGGCAGCCTGAAGCCGTACTCCACCAGCGACTCTTTCCTCGACCTATCCCCTCCGTACATCCCCCTAAACTGAGGGATCGTCGCGTGGGACTCATCTATGAAAGTCA
>CAZVGZ010000001.1:46722-171464 GCA_964627605.1 uncultured bacterium
AAATAGTCCAACAGCACAGCGGGCCTGTCGCCAGGTTTCCTGCCGTCCATATGTCTCGAATAGTTCTCCACGCCGCTGCAGTACCCCACCTCGCGGAGCATTTCTACGTCAAATCTGGTCCGAGACTCCAACCGCTGCGCCTCAACAAGCCTATTTTGCGCTCTCAACTCTGCGAGCCGCTCTTCAAGTTCGATCATTATTGATTGACATGCGTCTTCAATCTGAGGGGCGGTGGATACAAAATGTTTAGCGGGATAGATCGCTACACGCTCTAGCTCTTCGCCTATATGCCCGGTGACAATGTTGATCGTGCTGATTCTTTCTACCTCATCGCCGAACAGTTCGATGCGTATCGCTTCCTGCTCATACGCCGGTCGGACCTCAATCACATCGCCACGGACTCGGAACGTCCCACGCTCAAACGCGATGTCATTTCTGGTGTAGTAGATGTCCACCAGGCGACGTAGTATATAGTCGCGATTGACCATCTGGCCTTGCTCAATGAGGCACAGCATGTTCTTGTACTGGTCGGGCGACCCCAAACCGTATATGCACGACACCGACGCCACTACTATCACATCTCGACGCTCAAACAGGCGACTGGTCGCTCTTAACCGCAGCCGGTCGATCTCTTCGTTTACACTGGCGTCTTTCTCAATGTAGGTGTCGGTTCTGGGTAGGTACGCCTCAGGCTGGTAGTAGTCGTAGTAGCTGATAAAATACTCAACGGCGTTGTTGGGGAAAAGCTGCTTTAGCTCGCCGTAAAGCTGTGCGGCGAGCGTCTTGTTGTGCGAAATCACCAGCGCTGGTCGATTGATCTTCTCTATCGCCGCCGCGATAGTATACGTCTTACCGCTGCCTGTCACCCCCAACAGCGTCTGCCACCGTTCGTCCAGGTTGAACCCGGTGACAAGCTCATCAATCGCCATCGGCTGATCGCCCTGCGGCGTGTATTCAGATATCAGTTCGAATTTTGGCATCGTGTGGTTCTACTATCGACGGTCGACTCACTTAGGGGCCCCAAATTCTCTGCCCGTATAGTTACGCAGGTTGCCCACCAAAGATATACGATCGGCGACTGGACGTCCACCGCTGCCTCGGTGGTGTTGGATGCGTGCAGGTTGGCATCGCAGGTGGCTAGGGGTTACTGATACGCGGCGTTGACTACATCCGACAATAAGGGACTGGATGTGGGAATTAAGGAGTTTGTGTGGCTTGGGGTTTTTTGGGCGATGCAGACGACGGCGATGATTCTGTTTAAGTGGGGCAGCACCGAGTCGGGCCGGTGGCTATGGGGATTTGCTGGCGGCCACGTTTTCGGCGTGTCGAGCATCTGGATTTTGATGGTGCTCTACAAATCTATGAACCCCAACGTGGCGATGGGTATAGCTCTGAGCGGCGGTTTTCTGTGCGCGCAGTTGGGTGTTGCGTTGGTCTACCACTCGCAGTTGACGTTCGTGCAGTGGGCCGGTCTGGCAGCAATTGTCGCTGGGATGATGGCGCTGTCGATGGGTGGACGAGCACACTTCGTGTGACACTTCGGGTCTTATTTGGCACACTTCGTTTAGTTTTGGGCCTGCGTCTGCGCCGCCTATGTGGTTCGGGCTGCTTGTTCAATAGGCCCGACCCGCCGCGTAGAGATAGGTCCATAGATCACACGAAGTGTGTTAGCCGCCGTATTTTTGACCGAGTTCACGGACCAGGTCCACGAAGGCGCGGTGGTCGTCAAATGAGGTGTCAGGGGGGGTGGCGTGGTCGATGCCTGGGACATAGCCGCCTGATTCGAGCAGTGCCGGGACTTTGCGCATAACCTCTTTTTTCATGGCATCACCGCCTTCTGCGACGGCGCGTTTGTCTACGCCGCCTAAGAGCGCGAGTTTGTTGCCAAACCGCTTGCGGGCGTTTTGCGGCTCCATTCCTGCGGCTATCTCGAACGGGCAGATAGCGTCCACACCCGACCCGACGAACATATCGAGCAGGCTGTCGGCGTTGCCGTCAGTGTCGAGCCAGATGACAGGTATTCCGCACGACTTGATGTGATCGTTTAGCGGCTCGTAGTAGGGCATCATGAATCTTTTTACGAAGTCAGGGGAGATCAACGGTCCGGTCTTGTGGGCCATATCCTCCCAGAGCAAAATGAAGTCCAAACCCTCGAAGTTGTCAGTGACTCGCGTAATCAGCCGCGTATAAAAGTCCAGCCACCAACGCATTATCTCGTGGATGAGGTCGGGGTCGTCGTAGTAGACGTAGGCCAGACGCTCCTCGCCAAAGCAGTTGCGCGGTGTTCCGTAGGCACCGCACACAGTCATCCCCAACGGGTAGTCGCGGTCGTAGTAATCCTCGTGCATCTCCGCCCAATCGGGATACCTGGTCGATACATCAGGATCAAGCTGGTTTTTCCGCATTGTTTCGAAGTCGGCAGGTGTTTCGATGGGGAACTTGAGCCACTGCGGCATGGACCGCTCAGGATGCGTGGCGCTCTGTCGTCGGACTATCCCGTAGCGGTCCTGATATACAACGTACTTGTCGTCACGTTCGAGCTCTTTATGCTCAAAGGTAGGGTCCAGAGGCAGCATCGTAAAGCCTGAATTGACAGGCAGATAGGCCCATTTCTCCATCTCAAAGTAGTCGTGCGCCAAAACGTCCTCTGACAGACCCTCTTTGCGCCATCTGGTTATGGTCTCGCCCCAGAAACCAAGCGTTTCCCACCTCAGTGGCCGATCGACGCGCTCAAAGCGCATCTGCCTCAAAAACCTCTCCCGCGTATCCATACCCTTCGGGCCCTTCTGGACACTTCGTGCCGTTTTTTTTCAGTGAATCCGAGAGTTTGGCTGGGGTAGCTCCCCTGCGGACAACAGACCCTTCGGGTCACTCTATTCATCGAAAATGTGAGTCTGCTAGGGCAGCGCTCCAACCGACAACAGCGCTTTTGCTGCGGTTTCATTGAGCGCTAACTCTGGTCGACAATCATCTGATTGAGCGTGTCTGAGCAACTGCGAAAGCATATATCTCGCCTCTGGCCACTTCTGTTCGAGATTTAGTGCGCAGATGATGAGCGCTCCCTGTCCGACGCGCCGCTCAACAAGATAGCCCAGCGGATGGCAGATGAGATATGAGTGCATGACGCGGATCACCGGGTCGCCATCGTTAAGCCCCAAAGGCGTCAGGTCCAGCGGTGGCGAGTCAGTTATCATCCTGAAAAACTGAAGGTCGGTGTAGCCCTCATGGGGCATGTCGCCAAGCATTGGGTGGTCGGCGATGATAGTGCCGTCGTGGCCGTCTTCGTTGGGCGGGTAGTTCGCTGGTGGTGTAAAAAAATAGTGGCCCTCTTTCATGCCAAACAGCGGACGATATGGACGCACCAACCCCTCTGACGCCACCAGAACGGCGCGGCCACCATCGTTGAGGTATTCGAGCAGTTGAGCATCGACGCGCTCAGTGAGCAGCACGTTGCCAGGCTGCGCTTTGGACACACCCGCTTGTTCAATTCCGTCTACCGACTTCAGCCAGGTGTGTTCGGGAGTGCCATAGATACCTGTGTTGGATGGCAGTTGGATTTCGTGTGGAAAAACCCACAGGTCCCACCGGTTTGTGACGACCCGGTCGCCGTCGGTAATGCAGGCGATTAACCGCGCTGGCGTTGGTGTCATCACTTGCGGTGCAGTGAATTCCACCTGACCTGCAAGGTACGTTCGGTACGGCTGGTGTGAGGCTTTTACAGTACCAGTAGAGACCACCTCTTTTCCGACGGATAGCTCCCACCCAATAGCACCAAACGACAGCGGCGGGTGCGAGAAATCTGACACATGGAGGTCGCAGCTGACCAAGTCGCCTGGTTCGACCACACGGTCATCGAACCCCAGACTGCACATTATCACCGCGTCGCCGTTAGTCTCAAGCCAAGATGCGGCGTCGGCGATCTTTCGCTCGTAAAACTCGTCGATCACGCCTTGGGGAGATGGGTTCCCATCCATGGCGTTGAAATGGCATATGCCAGCCAGATTCTCATAATCCCTGCGACACGCCTCCATCTTGGCTTTGGACTCCAAAAGTTGCAGATGTTGGCTGTTTTTGGCCCCCTGGGCCAGCGTGTGGCTGATGCCCTGTTTGGCTGCGGCTTTGATGGCGATCTCGGCTGCGTAGGGCCTCATAGCGCCGGAATATCTCTCTATAAGCGCAACATCTGGGAAAGAGCTCCACCACTTATACTCATGTTGGATTAACGGCAGCGCGGTATCGCCGTCGCGGGAGGCTTGGTCGTTTACGAAATCTTGGGGCAGATCCTCGTTTAAGCCGCCGTCAGTCCAGATAACCAGCGCCGTTGGTTTGATTTTCTTTGTGTCGTTGTAGCACTTCCATGCCGAACGCGGAAAATCGGTATCGGCGCCGTATTCATTACTCAGGCAATAGAGGTTGGCCGATGGGTGATTTACATCGCGTAGGACGACGTTGTTCCACTGTGTTGTGAGAGCGTCGCGGAATCTGGGTGTTGGCTGCGGCCACTGGTATACGTGGTCAGGTGTGTTGCCGCCCCACGCTCCTATCGCTCCCATCTCACTCTGAATCAGCAGACCCACCTCGTCAGCGACGTCGTAGTACTCTGGGGTCTGCGCGTACGACTGTAGCCTGACATAGTTGTAGCCGTAGTCACGAAGCGTTTTCAGCCTTTTACGAAGCCGATCACGGTCGGTGTCTGGGCTGCCGGTCTCAGGGCAGGGGATAAACTCTCCGGTGCCCCTCATGTAGTACGGCTCGTCGTTGATGAGAAAATGCTTGGCGTCGGTGGACAGGCTCACGAAGCCGATCCGCTCTGAGACCGCATCCAGAATCCGCCCGTCCTGCACAATCTCTGCATCAACGCGGTAGAGGTTGGGCGAATCGGGGCTCCATGGCTGTGGCGACGGTATCGTGATGCGACACTCGGCCAAATTGCCAACGACAGGGGCCTTCACGCTCTGCTCCTGCCTTCCGTTTACCGGCGTTACTGTCGCTCGCAGAGTCAGATCGGAGATGGTCTTTGGAGAAAGATCGAACTGGGCGGATACATCCACCGCCTGTCCATTCAGGTCAGGACGACAGCGAAGCTGTTCAATCCGTGCCGAGCCAGCGGAAACGATCTCAACACCGCGATACAGACCCGACCAGTTGCCCTGCCAACTGTAGGCCATCCCAAAAATCCGATCCGCCTCGTGTACCCTCACTACAATGTCATTCTGGGCTTTCAAGTTGACTACGTCGGTGATCTCGAACCCGAATGGCACAAACGGCTGTCCGTGGTTGCCTAACTCCACACCGTTCAGCCAGACTTGAGCAGATGGATGCGCTCCGCCGAACATCATCCACACCCGCTCTGACTCCCACGCGTCTGGCACCTCGAAACTTGAGGCGTACCACCCCGTGCCTTTGTAAGTCGCGCGAAAAGTCCTGGCCATCAGTCGGAAATCCCACACCATCTCACTCTCGTCGCTTCCGAACCCCTGGCCCTGCCAACATCCCGGCACCTCTATCGTGTCTTGAAAAATGTCCGACTGCCCAAACCACCCCTCACCGACACCAACGTCTTCTGGATCCAGTCGAAAGCACCACCTCGGGTCCAAACTCCGTCGCCTCTCGGCTGCATGTGTCAGCACCGGGTTCACTCGCACCGGGGCCAGGACGTTTTCTGCCGCTTCACCCATCTGTCTACCGCCATTTTCCATTGGGGATTCGCATATCCGCGCCATCCGATTCCAGCATTTCCAAAGCCAAGTGCGTCCAGGTCAGCCGGGTTGGTCGACGCGTCGACCGCACATGGTCGCTTTGGACACTGATCTTATCTGTAGGTGCGCCGCAAAAGGTCTTACTCTGGGCAACGATGTCCGCACCCCTGTAGTATGTGTGTCGAATCCAGGGTAGCCAACCCCTGCGCATCGCTATCCTAAATGAAAGAGTTGAGCCGGTGAAAACACCACTGAAAGTCGAGATTTCGCCCAGCCATCCGCTCCTTATCCTGATGGTGGACCGAGGTCCGCTAGGAGGCGAAGACGAGGGTGCCAAGATGGTCCGGCTGTACGAGGAGTTGGACGATGACATCAGGCCGTATATCACATTACAGATCAAGGCGGTACGGTCGAGTGACTTCCAGCGGGACGAGATTCTTCTCTCCTACGCCCAAAAAACCAACCTTCCTATCACTCTCCAGATTCAAGGAGATAACGGCGACCGGCAGGATACCATGCCGATTGAGACGGTTCGCCGTTTTATTGATGAGTACCCGTGCATTGTCGGCCTTTAGATCGTCGAGGCGAGCCAACGCACGTTCGCCGATCAACCTGCTGGTCCTGAATACACAATGGGACGTAATGCTCGATATGCCAGAGATGTCATAAAGCTCGCAGGCGAATACGGTCTGTTTATGAGTTGGCAACTCATGCGGGACAACTACGCCGCCATCGGTTGTTCTGGAGACAACGAAGCGCTGTTTGACACCATCATCGAATACAGCGACTACGTGATCCCGATGCACGAGATGAACGTCACGACAATCACGCTGGATCAGAGCCCAGGCGGGTATCAGGACTTCGACCAGGGGGCGGCGAAAAAAATATGTCATCGACCCCCAATAATCACGTTGGGCGTCGATTCTTTTTTCCGGGGTGCAATGTGTTGGTGGTGGTCTATGCGGCTGGATGGATAACGGAACGCAAGGCGGGGTAGATCAGTCTGTATTTCCCAAACTGCACGTCGTAGAAGCGCGCGCGCTCAGCATCAGGGTCGATCGGATCGCTGTGTACGACCCCACATGACGCCGCCTCTTCGATTGACGACCACACCCCCACCCCAACCCCAGCGATGAGCGCGGCCCCGAGCCCAGCCTGCTCTGCAACGTTGGTGGTGACGACTTGACACCCAAGAATGTCAGCTTGCAGTTGACGCCATAACGGTGAGCGGGCACCTCCTCCCGAGGCAACAACCTGATTCACCTCCGCTCCTAACCCCCGCATAATCTCAAGCCCCTCACGAAGCCCGTATGTCACACCCTCCATGATCGCCCGCGTCATGTGTGCCCTACTGTGACGCAGCGTCAGCCCCACAAAACCACCACGGGCATGGGGGTCCATGTGCGGCGTTCGTTCACCAGCCAGGTAGGGGGCGAAAAACAGTCCCTCTGATCCTGCGGCGACAGCGCTAGCCTCGTCTGACAGATCGCTATATGATAGGTCGTGGCTGGCTTGAAGAACCTGCTCGCGAAACCATTTGAGCGATAGGCCTGCGCTGAGGGTGGCGGCCATCAGATACCACCGATCCGGCGCGGTATGGCAAAAGCTGTGCGTCCGCAGTTGAGAGTCAACCAAAGGCCAGTCGAGCGACAGGAAAATCTGCCCTCCGGTGCCGATGGTGGATTGAGCTGAACCGTGTTGGGTGACGCCGTTTCCCACCGCAGCTATAGGTTGGTCGGCACCACCGTACATGACCGGGATACCGCTTCGTAGGCCAACGGATTTTGCGGAGGCATCGGTTAGCTCACCTGCGATATCAGATGATTCGGCGACAGCTGGCAACCACGACTGAGGCAGATCCAGAGCCCCGAGCATATCCTTCGACCATCGCCGCCGTGCTACGTCGAACAGTAGCGTGCTCGAAGCATCTGACGCCTCGGTCCCGATCTCTCCTGTGAGTCGATATCTGACGTAGTCTTTGGGCAAAAGTACCGTGTAAATGCGGTCGGTTATTTCAGGTCTGTGTCGGACAAGCCACAGGAGTGTTGCAGCCTGAAAGCCTGTAGCGATGGGGTTGCTTGTCCAGCGAGCGAGGTTCTCCAGGCCTACGTTGTCACAGATATACTCAACCTCAGCGGCGCTTCGCTGGTCAGCCCAGATTGTGGCTGGAAGCAGCGGGTCGCCATTGGAATCGAGACAGACGGTGCCGTGCATCTGCCCTGAGAAACCTATACCTGCTATATCCTGGTCGGAGATGCCGCTCTTGGAGACGACCTTATTGATGGTATCACACGCTGCTTGCACCCACGCATCCGGGTCCTGCTCAGCCCAGTCGTCCATCGGTGTGTCAATTCCGTAGCCGACATATGCGGTGTCCGTGACGACGCCGTCCTCGTCCACCAGCACGGTTTTTGTTCCCGATGTGCCCACATCAATGCCGAGGAGGTATCGGGGCATTACTGGGACCGATGCGGTTGGTGTGAGAACGATTGACCGCCCTGGACATCGCTGTGTCGATCGACCATCGGAGGTCTATTCGGAGGCGTCTGCGCTCTGATGGGTCAGGGCTCCATAGATGTAGGCCGCCGTGCCGACAATTATACTGACGGCTATCAGATAGACCGGGGCACAGACGACCGCCGCCGGCAGCCGATCAAATGACACCAACAACACTGCGGCCGCCCCAAAGAGGATAATTTTAAGAGCGACCAGGCTAAAGAAAATGGTCCACTTGTGCCCAAAGGTGATCCGGTTGCTATCTGTGAGACACTCCATTGGGCTCAAACCCTTGTCCACCAAGAGGTAACACGATTGGCTCCACGCCAGAGCTATTATCACTCCGGGAATCACTACGAAAATGAACCCCACGGGCACAGCGATCGACAGTATTGCGACCAGCAGAAAATAGTCGCCCATATACTGTCTGTAGCGGGCGTTGAATATCTCGGTGGGTGAAAACTGTTCGCCACGACTCATGCTTGCCACAAGTCCGCAAGTTACCGCTATGGTAGTGCCGACATTTAGGTATGGTATCCAGATTGTCGCAAGCCAGAGAACCATCGCGCCAAGCACTGATGGGAGGTTCTTGAACCCGATGCTTATGCCACCTGTGATGATTCCGCCGATGGTCAGTTGAGCCATTGCTGCCCCTCATTATTCGCGCGTCCACCAGGTCATGCGGTGAAGCTGCTCTTCGCTAGGCGGTGGGAAAAAGTAGCTTGATAGGTATCCCACGCCAAAAAGAAGCACGTTTGCCACAACGCCGATAAAGAAGCGCTGGATCGGCAGCGCCATCCATTCAGGCAACGCCCCCAAAGCGCTCAGACCCGCCCAGAGCGTAAAGGTGAATGTGAGCGCAACTCCGATTAACGCGCCCTGCCAGTTGGTCCTCGTAGATACGAAGCCCAACAGGAAAAACCCGCCTAGCCCGCCGGTGAGTACCGCCCCGACGAACATCCCCAGATCAAGAATGGTGGTTTCGCCAACCAGAGAGAGTAGATAGGCGGTCACCACCATTAGCACACCCAAACCGCCTGTGATATAACGAGCGGCTTTGAGGTAGTATTCGTCGCTGCGGTCTAAGGAGATATACCGTCTAAAAAAGTCTTCAGTGATGACAGTAGCAGAACCATTCATGCTGGAGTCTATGCTGGACATCGCCGCAGCCAGAACAGCCGAAATGACCACGCCGCCAAGGAACGGCGGCATCCGTGTCAGAATGAAATGCGGATAGACCGCGTCAGCTTTAAGACCTGATACCACCGAATCTGGATGCACCTGGAAATAGACCCACAGGACGGTGCCCACGAGCATGAACATCCCCCAGATGGGGATGCAACCAAAGCCCACTGTCAGCACCGATGTGAGAGCGCCTTTGTCGTCTTTGGCGGCGGCGTAACGTTGTATTTTCGTCTGATCGGTGGAGAACTCCTGTACATTGCCCACCAGACCCATGAGGGCAAATGTCCAGAACGTCAGTTTCACCAGGCTGAAATCAAAATCGACACTCAGGTTGAATTTGCCAGCGTCCCATGCCTGCCCCACGACCGCCGACACGCCTCCTTCTACTCCCCAAAACACTATCACTAACGTGATGACTCCGCCGAACATCAGCACAATCGTCTGAAGCACATCGGTCCAGATGACCGCCTCCAAACCCCCTACAGCGGTGTAGAGGACGATTAGCGCTCCCACCACGATCATCACGGTCGTCATCCCCCATCCGGTCATCCCGGTGACAGCGATGGAGATCAGGAATAGGATGATACCCATCCGGTATATTGAGCCGAGTATAAACAGCGCGCTGGCGTAAGATCGCCCCCACGCTCCGAAGCGGCGGTTGAAATACTCATATGCGCTGCGAAATAGCGTCTTACGGTAGAACACGACGAAATAGCGCAGCGCGATCATCGCTGTCACCGGCAGCATCAATCCTGGAACGAGGCGACTCCAGTCACCAGCGTATGCCGATCCTGGGTATGCCAAAAAGGTGATTGAGCTGATGGCGGTGCCCAGCATGGAGAGTCCCACCGCCCAACCCGGGATCGCCCGCCCACCGACGAAAAAGCCCTCTGTACCCTCGGCTTTGATCCGTTTGGAGCTCCACATAGCCAAAGCCACCATTGAGGCGGCGTAGAGGAAGACTGCGATTCCATCCCAGAACCTTAGGGTCGTGACGGCCTCATTCATCGCTGTGTGTCCAATCAGTTGCGGTGCGTCGGTGTACCGAGGGTTGTTCGTCTAAATGAATCTGACGTGATTGGTAAAGGATAAACGAAACGGGCGCGTCGGTCATGGATAGGCCGGAGTGTTTTTAACAGATAGCAGGATCAACATCAGGGCGATGCTGACTATGAATCAGATTGACTCTCGTCGCTGGAAAGCGCGATCCAAAGCAGCAAACGCTGAAATTCCCGCTGAGAAAATGGTTGCATATCACTGCGGACTTTTTGGTCATCCACCACTGACCGGGGGTGGTTCAACGATCAATCACCGAAATTCAGCCTGACCGTACCCCATCTCAAGGTACTCACATCACCTCAAAAACCTCCACGCCATACCTCTATCTGTTGTGAACGGGCCAATGTCCTGCGATGCCGATCATTGATGGGAGTTTACTACTCCATTCCGTGTTTAGCTCGCCACTTCTTGGCCAGCTCTTCGCGTTTGGGATGGCCTTTCCAGTGGGCAGGCTCTGGCCACGGGTCAGGTATCTTCATCATCACGTCACCTCCATCCATCCACACCTTGAAGGTAGGTACCGGGTTTCTACCCATCATTGATAGGCCGTCGGTGATCCTCCAGACGTACTCATGCCTGGGGCATTCGACCAGACAGCCTTCTAATACGGTTCCCAGCGCCAGCGTGCTGCCCTGGTGAGGGCAGTGGTCGTCCAACGCGTAGAAGCTGCCTTCCACCCTAAACACCGCTACCCTGTGGCCGCAGACTTCCACAGGTGCGGCGTGTCCATCCTCCCACTCATCGACCGATGCTATTTTGATTGTATTAGCGGGCATTGCTCTTCTCCGTTCTTGTCATTCGGTCGTCAGCTCGCGCATAAATTCCACGCTGCTCTCAACGTGACGGGCTGCGGTTTCCAGAACATCTTGAGTCACCTCCTGCGATGGCAACCGGATGCCTGTGTCTTCTGGCGTCGTGATGATCTCGTACAGCGGCATATCTGGGACGCATTGCGGAGGCTTTGGCATTTTTGTCGCATATCCGTAGCACACCTGAATCATCAGACGCTCAAGATGGGGTGCAGCCGCCAATACCTCAACAATCTCAGTCAACGGTATGCGCCCAGACCCGAGCGCAACACCGGTGGACCAGACCTCTCCATCGTTGTCCCTCACCAGCACATGATCTTTGATATGAGTCGTCCTGGCGTGGGGTGCCAACAACCGCGCCTCTTCAATTGGATCCTGGTAGAACGGTATTGAGTTGCCGCTGTCAAATACTGCACCGACCGCTGGCGAGTCCACCAGTTGGAGCAGCTCCACCAGTTCGCTGGCGGTCAGGTCCTCATGGTTTTCCACGGCCAATGAAACACCGGCGGCTTCATACTGCTCAGCCACCAAAGAGATCCGCGCGGCCTGTTGTTTGAGGGTAGCACCGATGTCATCCCCGCGTTCGTCGATAGTCGTCCTGACGACATCTGCATCGAGGTTGCGCGCCATCTCCAACACCAGGAGCATTTTTGATGGATCGGTACCGCCTGAGGCTATCTCCAACGCGATCCCCAGTTCCGCTGCCCTCGATCCCACGCTCCGGAAATGTTCGGTGGTGCTACCGCTCAGTGCGCGGTGGTTCGGGCCGTTGATATTGATCTGCAAAGCGGTGAGATCAAGCGCTGTGACGCGGTCTAGCAGCGTGTCTATCGCCTGGTTGTCGTATCGCCAATGGAGGTAGTAGCTAAAACTGTCCAGACCCAGCGAGAACCTTTGACCCAAGCTTGAAACCGATTGTGCGCTCATCAAACACCAACCTGCTCACTGACAGATATTGCGAGGCTATTAAACACCCTATTCGAGTTCACTCGACACGATCGGCGCTTCTTCGGCGCTTTGATCTGGGACATCCGGCCACCATTTATTCAGCGGCGGCGGAGTGTCTGGCTCGACCGACTCTCCTGGTCGGGGCACGGAAACAGAAACGCCCCCCCTCTTCGCAGCGACCAACAATCGCTCGACGGGTTCAGTCCAGGAGTGCAGAGCGAGATCAAATGTCCCCCAAT
The DNA here is from genome assembly GCA_964627605.1 of uncultured bacterium. GTDB lineage: Bacteria > Latescibacterota > MWCZ01 > MWCZ01 > CAZVGZ01 > CAZVGZ01. The sequence goes on from CAZVGZ010000001.1 coordinate 59,158, forward strand.
GGACAGGTATATAAAGACCGCCTCCCAACATCAGATTGGCACGAACAGCCTGCTCTGGCCCCAGGTGCATATCAGCCCAGAGCGAGTCGTAGGCCCCTGCGTCCATTAGGGTCAGATCGAACGGCCCCAATCTTTCGCCGATCTCCGCAAAATAGGGGACATACCTGTGTCACCGCTGTAAAACACACTCTTCCTCGTACTCAATACCTGCCGCGCAGTTTTGGCAACAACTTAAAGCCGCCACAACACGGCATTCCTGGACATGGGCTGTGATGACCGTTCAAAATGGTGTTTGAGATGATTCAACCGATGAGGTACGAGCGGTGGATTGAGACGACTTCGGTCTCAGCGTCACCTGACCTGTTGGCAACGTCGCAAGCGGGCAACCGGGTGTCCGTCAGAATCAGTCACGATCGGCAATTATCGTCACCTCACCGCCAGGACAGAAACCCACATAGAGGCCGAGGGGCGACGAAATTCGCGTTAACGGTCACAGTATTGAGATTGGCCAGGCCTGTCCCACCTAAAGGACCACAGTGCGTTGTCGTCGTGCTCAGTGACGTAGACTGTCTGCCGATCCTCGCCAACAAAATGGACGTTGGATGGCCTCTCAAACGGCGTTTCTATCGACTCCTTCCAGTTTCCATCCGGGTCGAATACTTCGATGGCACCGCTGCCCCAATGCGTTGCCAAGAGGTTGCCGTCTTCGTCGAAATCCATTCCGTCTGGGCCGCCTTCCAAATCCCCCGGGAGCTTGCCCCAAAGCCGCTTGTCAACAGCCTTGCCTGGTCCTTCAATATCGTAGGCCCACAGGGATTTTGTCGGCGTCTCAGCGATTATCAGTGTCGAATCGTCGCCTGTGACAGCGATTCCGTTGCAGAACTGGTAGCCACCATCTATTCTGGTGACTTCGCCATCAAGCGCCCGGCAGAACAGTTCACCTACCGGCTTGCCTTCGCCTGAACCTCCCGGTGCTGTAATCCACAAGTTGCCATTGCCATCGAACGCACAGTCGTTACAACCTCTTATCGGTTCCCCAGCAAACGTCGCGACTTCGTGATGGACGGTGCCATCAGGCTCAACGCGAAAAACGCCGAGTCTCATGTCGGCGATCCAGATGTTGTTCTCCTTGTCGCACTGACATCCCGCTGGGATGCCACCGGTATCGGCGTGCGTGGTCACTTGGCCGCCTTCGGTTACCTGAACCAACAAGCCGTCGTTTGGGGCCACCATGAAGAACCGACCATCCAGATCAAGAACAGGTCCTTCTGCACCTGGGATGTTCTCAGCGATTTTTTTGAACTCACGCGACATACTGCACCTCCAAAAACTCTCTTCGCATTACAGCCTCAAAAAAGGGGCTTCAAATAAAGGCAGCAAGTCTGTTGACGGTGCACCAAACGGCGCGAATCTTTACCAACACAGGGCTGATGGTTCTTAAATCTGATAGTGCCTGAAATTTTCACGTAACGTGCTGATTATCACCACAACTATATTCGTGACAGGAACGGCGATTATCATAGCCGCTAGACCACCTAGGCTTCCGGCGATGAGCACCACTGCGAACACAGCGAGCGGATGCATATTTACGCTGCGGCCGAGAATAAACGGCTGCAAGAAAATATTATCAACGATCTGGACTATGCCGAACACCGCCAAGACCCACATGATCGATTTCCCTGTCACCACGGCAACAATCGAGCCGATGATCGCTCCGCTGGCAGGACCGACGTAAGGGATCAGGTTGGTTAGGCCAGCAACTGTTCCCACGATAACCGCGTATTCCAGTCCCACGATTTTAAGCCCTATCACGGCCAACAAGCCCACCACGAACGACTCCGTAATCTGGCCGCCGACATATCCGCCGACTGCGTTATCAATCCGCGATATGAGGCTCAATGTCATCTCAAAATACCGGTTTGGCACCAGAGCGATGAAAGACCGCTTTATGTTGCGACCATCTTTGAGGATAAAAAACGCCACGAAAGGTACCACTACGAAATAGCTGATCACAGACAAAAGATTGGAGAAAAAGCCCTGGATCATGTCAGGTACGCGGTCGAGCACTTCGCTTGCCGCGCTTCTAATGGTTTCGCCCAACTGGTTGCCGAGATTTGCATCGCCGAACAGGGTTTGACTCAATTCTGGGAAGCGCCCCTGGACCCACTTTTGAATATCACCAGAACCGGTCAGGATTAGTTCGGCAAAATGTTGGATGTTCTCGCGCAAAGCCCCTATCTCTTCGATGAGTACCGGGATGAGAAATATCAGCCCGATGACCACGCCACCGAGCATGATGAGGTACACGCCCACGATAATAGCCCAACGGGGCAGTCGCTGCCGCTCGCCGAGATCGACAATCGGACTCAGCACATAGGCGACCATGAACGCGGCAACAAAAGGAGCTAATATCGCCCCCAACCAGTAAATCGCACCGCCTGCGACCGCCAAAAATACAACCACTCCAGCTAGGCCTGCCCACCGTCTCCCTTCGTCAGACATCATTCGGCCCGCTCCTCGGCGTCTTCCCTGCGCCGACCCTGATTTTGGGCTTCCGATTCTTCCAAAGAGTTGGTAATCTCGGATAGCCGCTCATTCGTAAACCGCAAACGTGTCACTATGAGCTGGGACAGCGGAATTAGCACCTTGACGCCTAGAGCGGTGTTGCGCTGCATCAATTCGAGCAGGTCTGGCCTAGAGATGGCCACAATGTTGGTTGGTCGTGAAGCGACAGCCGAAGCGGAGCGGGGCGATTCGTCCAGCAGCCCAAGTTCTCCGAAAAACTCGCCCTCGAGGATTGAAGCCAACACACGGTCATCGCCGCCTTTTTCATCGCGCTGCACGATGTTCACCTTGCCCTCCAGCACGATATACATCGCCACACCGGGGTTATCCTGGTGGAAGATCGCTTCGCCGGACTGGTAAGTGCGAAAATGTACGATCCTCTCAACGTCATTTCGCTCCGAGCGGGAGAGGCCTTCGAATAGATGGATAGCCCCAAGTGTCTCGTCCAAGGATTCTTCTGATGGGCGGAGTCGCTGGATCACGCTTGTCCAGATACCCGAAATCATCGTGCTCCTCCTTGCCCTTTCCGGCCTGGGGCGAATGTAATTATGATTCTACCTGTCTGGTCAGCCGTGTTGGCACCAGACGGAAGTGGATCGAAGTGGCTCGCTCGCAAGAACGCCCTTGCGAACTCCTCCAAATCTGGGTCCTCTTTTCTAAGCGGTATGGCATCCACAACAGTTCCGTCGGCTGAGACTATGAGCGAAAACTGGAGTCTGGTGCGCGGCGGCAGGTCGATGAGGGTGCGCCCGGTTGCTGCGAAGAATTCGCGGCCCTGGAGCTGTCCTTCAATCTTGATTACCGGCTCGACATCACCGCCAATCGCTTCGGATTCCATCGAACCTGCCGTACCGATGCCCTGATCAATGTCAATACTAGCCCCGGTATAGGCGATTTTCCTGTCCCCAAACAGGCCTCGGGGGTTGGTTTTGCGGGGGCTGGTAACCATCCGCCGGGGTTCGGTCACTTTGTCGTCTGCACTTGATACGCGGTCAGGAAGCACGAGGCGCTCTTGATCGGTAACCCGCACCGACGGCACTTCGACCTCTGGGAGTTTACGATCCGGCGCTGCTTCCTGTCGATCGTCACTGGCGTCGGTGCCGCTAAAGGATCTGTCCAAAATCCTCGAAAGCCGCTCCGGTGATATCCGTCCTAGATTCAGTTCTACAAACTCCGTCGGCTTCTGTCTGTGGTTGACAGTAACAGCCGCCGATAAGGCCGCCATCCCAACGAGCAGACCCACCGTAACAGCGCCGCTGCCATACTCTCTAATACGTTTCTTTGACAGACTTATCGAGATCATTTTTGGCTTTTTTTCTGGTGCGCCGCCCTGTGTCCAACAGCCCACCATAACATCCGTCACCCTAGAAAAAGATGTTCCAACCCACCCCTGTAATCCGACTATCCGGTACTCCGCACGGATTCGGTGGCTATGAGAAATCTCTCCCACCCAGCGCTTCTGGCGAGGTCCATCACATCAACTACCGCCTCGAGCGGAAGACGGCGATCGGCTCTCAAAACAATGATCTGATTTGGGTCTACGAGCCTCTGCCTAAGCTCCTGAATCAGCATCGGGCGGGTGAAGGACTCGTCATTGAGATATATTGTTTGGTCGAACGCAACCGACAAGACGATGGATCTCTCCGAACTGATATCCCCGGCCACCGATTCTGGGAGTCGGACTTTGATGCCCAACTGAAGGAAAAAAGTGGACGACAGCAGAAAAAACACCAGCAGAAGGAACACGATGTCCGTCAGGGAGATCGCTGCGAACCCGGTAAGCAGCGGCTGGTTGGTGCGTAGCTTCACGAAGACGACCCGCTGTCGGTGAGTATGGGGATGACCGCTCCCACTGCGGACTCCAAGTCGTTCGAGAACCGTTGGACCCGACTCACAAGATAGTTGTACGCCACCGTCGCCAAAATTCCGACAGACAGTCCAAACGCCGTGGTGACCATCGCCTCCCATATGCCACCTGCCAGTATCTTCGCTGTGACGTTCCCGATGACATACTCTATATCCTGGAAAGCTCGGATCATACCGGTCACGGTGCCCAAAAAACCGATGAGCGGTGCCACACCAGATATCGTTGCCAACACTCCGAGCTTGGCCTCAAGGGTGTAGGCAGCGCGGTTGCCCTCGTTTTCCACCGCCTCTTTTATCGTGTCGCGGTCGCGGTCTCGAACGCTGACCGCAGCCAAGATCACCCCAGCGACCGGATCGTCCTCTACCTCCAAAATATGTTGGGCATCTTCAGGTCGCCCGCTTTTAAGAGCCTCAATCGCCTGCCCTACAGTCGAATCGCCACTCGCCCTCAGCCTCGTATACGCCCAAGCCCTGTCTATCGTCACCCATATCGCAGTTGCTAGGCAGACGGCGATGGGGATCATGAGCCAGCCGCCCTTTGTCAGCATTGCCCACACTGTCACGTTGATGCTCCTTGTGTCATGATGTCTACCACTCCCTGCCGACGCCGAGAGCCAGTGTTAGGCCTGGTTCGACAAACCCTTCCCACCGCTCGTAACGAGTATGGAAGATATTATACAACCAGAGCCGACCATAGAGGCCATGCCGCATGGGATGCTGGGCACCGATATCCATTACCGCGTAGCTGCCCATCTTCACTCGTTTGCCCTGGGAATCTGCGTGGGGTCGGCGACCAATCCACGTCAGACGAGGCATCAGCCTTAGGTTCTCCCACAAGTCCATACTTGAGGAGACTTCGTGGTGGAAGTCAGGCACGTATGAAACTCCAGACCGTTCTTGGTAGGCTGACCAGAAGACCCTCAGCTTGCTTGCTATGGACACCTTTGGTCCGACTCGATGTTGAATCGTAAGATATCCGGTGCGGATCGACACGTTGTCTTCATCATAGGTCAACTCGAAATCGGGCGTCGCGGCCCTGTCAGAGACCCCAGCCGTCGATCTATCCAACGCCGGAACAGCCCAGGGCTTGTCCCACACAGGGTAGTTCCTGATGAGGTTGAAGCGGAAGCCTGCGGTGATATGCCGTCCCTCGCCGCGCTGTGCGTCCACCCTGATGTCCAAGTCCGCCCTGTGGATAATCGGTTTGAGTGGTGTGTCGATGAAAAGAAACGGGTTGTCCCGGTAGGCTTCCCACAGGCCATATCGCTCAACACGCCCGCCTCCCCCGAATCGCGCCGTGAGCTTTAGCCACGACGTAACTCTCGCCCACGCATATGCTTGAGCATACGGTTTTCTTATAGAGTCAGCGTCTGACGTAGCATCGAACGGGTTGACGCTGAAAAGTGTTACCCCCAACCCTCCGCCGTACCTTTCCTCCGGCCGGGTGAGCGCTTCGGCTCCAACGCTGGCTATCGTGGTGACACCTCCAGAGCTCTGGCCTCTCGATAGCGATGTGCGGTCGTAGCTCGCCTTGCCACGGACGTAGAACCGCCGCCCGGCACGTTCTCCGTAGCCCTCAATAAGAACGCCGTTTTCTGTTCCACCACCGACCGGCTCCAGAGAGTCTTTGATGTTCCTACGGTCTATCTCAATCGAACCGTGCAGCTCGGTATCATCGACAGCACCGTCGCCTGCTATTTTGACAGCGATCCGGTTGAACGATCTCTCTCTATCATCGCTCAGACTCCACACCCCGTTCATCCCCTCAATCAGCTTGAAACCGACAGCGCCAGCGGTGCGGTAGGGAAGCCGCCTGCCTGCGTCGATTGAAGCCACGACCTTTCGGTGGGACGCTCCATCGCGATGCCCCGGGCCACCGCGTAGGCCAAATGATCCTGCAAGCTGCCACCCAGACCTCTCAGCGCGGCCACCGGCTTCAAGGGCCACGTTGCCTTGGTGGTTGATTAGCCCAGCGGCGTCAGCGGCGAAATCGCGCCCTGCTCGAACGATCCTGGGCAAAGCTATTTTGCCCCCAACCTGCGGTAGCACCTCTAGACCTCTCATAGATGGTCGGTGGAACTCGCGGGACTGCGGCAGGGCGTAGCCGTAGGCCGATTCCAGCTTGTTTCCTTCGGTCTGAAGCTCCACCGCGCCCTGGCCGGTGATCACCAGCGAATCGGGCATGTCGAGGCGCATTCGCTGATCGGTGGGGTCGCTCTGTTGGGCCTGGATGTGTGGCGCATATATCAGAACCTGCCACACGAGAACCAGCGTCCATCTACCGCATGTTTTCAAGTCGCTCACGCGCCTCTACCCCCAATTCGTCGTCTTCGTGAGCGCGCATGACTTCGGTAAACAGGGTTTCAGCGCGGGACAGGTTGCCCATTCGCCTGTACACCTCACCGGCACCTAATCTGCCTCTGGCTGCCCAATGCTCGAAACTGTCGTATACGAGCGCGACTTTGAGGTAGGCATCTAACGCGCGGCCCTGGTCGCCCTGGCGTACAGAAATCTCTCCAAGGAGAAACTGTGCTTCCGCCGCGATCTCGTCGGCTCTTTCAGATATTACCGATTCAGCCTCACGGCTTGCGTCGTCATGTCGCCCGGACTCCATTATAAGCCTCACCAGCGCTATTCGGGCCGTCCCCCCGGAAAGACCTGTTCCACCAAGGCCAGCAGCCTCTCTGAACAGCGCTTCTGCCGTCTCAGAGTTGCCTGCGCTGCCATAAATGCGGCCCACTCTGATAAGGACGGCTGCACGCTTGGGGTGGGTCGGGAATTTTTTATGGTATCTGTCATATGCCGTGAAAGCTCCCACGGTGTCGCTCAGTGTCAGGTAGACCTCGCCAATCTGTTCCTGGGCGTCGGCAGCGATCTCCTGGGTCGAGTTTGCGACCTCAGCGAAAAGTGCGATCGCCGCATCGGTCCTGCCCAACTGTACGAGACTTTTGGCCTCCCAGAACCTTGGTGATGATGGCAGCGGCGCGCTGGGAAAGTCTACCCAGACGCGGTGATACTCTACGGCGGCCTCGTCATACCTCTGGCCCTGGTAGAAAAGATCCGCACGCCTCAGTAGTAGCTGCGCCGACACCGGGCTTGTCGGGTTGTCGGTCACAAATCGGTCGGTCCGAGCTATTGCCCCTTCCAAGTCGTTGAGCTGGATATAGGCCCACCAGATGCTTTTGATCGCATCGGGAACTTGGCGGACGGTGGGCCACCGGCGGAGCATCTCTTCATACGCGTCGATCCCTTGGCGGTACTTGCCTTGGTTGTAGTACGCCTCTCCCATACCGAACTGCGCTTCTGGCGCTTTCGGGCTGCGAGGATATCTCACAACAACGGCTCTAAAAGCACCAAGCGCCTGTTCGTACTCGTCGCGCTTAAAGTGCGCCCAGCCGATCATGAACTGCGCTTCGTCAACCTGTTTGGCATCTGGAAAGCGTTTGACGACCTCCCTATACGCCGCTACAGCCTCTGGAGCACGGTCGAGCCAGAGCAAACACTGCCCAACCTGGAACTGCGCACGGGCTGCCGCTTCGCCGGTCTCAACCGACACTACGAGCGCCCTGTACGATTCCAAAGCACGTTCGTAGTCGGCCTGGTTGAAATAGGCGTCACCGATGCGCAGGAGTGCGTCGTACTGGATTTCCGGTGATTGAGTCTTTGTCCGCGCCGATTCGAACTCGGTGATGGCTTCATTGAAGCGTCCTTGCTTGAACGCCGACCAGCCCATGCCATAGTGCGCCTGCCCGGCGCGGTCGCTGTCAAGGTGGTTGGTTGTGACACGTTGATAGCTCTTGGAAGCTTCGCCAAAACTGCCCAGTGCGTAGAGAGCCTCTCCGATGAGAAAATGGGCGTCCGCTTCAAGAGCGTGTCCCGGCCACTCAAGTGTGACGCGGCGAAAGTCGCGCAGCGCCTCGTCGTATTCTGTGCGCTGGTAGAAGCACCAGCCCCTTTGAAACAGCGCGTTGGGCAGCATCGGCGAGATGCTGTCGGCTTTGACCACCACCGTGCTGTATGCGCCGATGGCATCAAGCAACCTCTGCTGTGCCAACCGGGTCTCCCCGAGCATGAAAAACCCACGCATCACCAACGGCCATTCCCCATATCGCGATGTCAAAATCTCAAAAGCGTCCGCAGCGGTTTCAAGCGCATTGCGATCGAACGCCAATGCGCCCCATTCAAACGCCGCGTCATCGGCAAGTGTGTCGGTGGGGAAATCGTCTACGAAGCTGCGCATCGCCTCTTCCGCCGCTTGGCGAAGCCCGATCTCTTTGTGCAGCATCGCCCTTCGAAAAACGGCCTGCGGTACCACAGGAGCATTCGGCCATCTGGAGGCAACCTGCCCAAAGGCGTCGATCGCGGAAGTCAAGTCTTTCTGCTCTGTGTAGGTCCAACCAACGCCGTATTGGGCTTGCGGGGCCAGAGGGGAGATAGGATGCTGAGAGACCACCTGTGTGTACGATGCTCGAGCGCGGTCAAACTCGCCCAACGCGAACTGACTTTCGCCCACCAGGTAGGATCCTTTTGCTCTCACCGAGGGGTCCTCGACCACCTCTAAAACCTGTTCGAGCGCCCTGATCGCGTCGGAGTAGGCCGCCTGTTCAAACAGGCACTCGCCAAGCCCGAAACGGCTGTGGTCCACCAAAGAGTGCTCTGGGAACCTGGCGATTACCCCCTGATACGCCTCGGCGGCCTGTGTACAGTTTTGCCTCTTCTGCTGGACCCATCCAAGCGAATAGAGCGCGTAAGGCACCACATCGCCCTCACCGGTGGCGGCGATGGAGTAGTTGGATGTGGCATCTTCATGCTGTTCCAACGCCAGTTGCGCCTCGCCCAACCAGTACCTCGCCTCCCATATCAGGTCGCTATCGGGGTATTCGTCGGTGAGCTGGCCAAACGCCTGAGCGGCTTCTTGGGGTTGCTGGACACAATAGTGGCTCTGGCCGATCCTGTAGAGCGCATCGTCGTCCAGGGGTGACGCGCCATATTCGATGCGGAACTGGCCGAATCTGGTCAGGGCGGCTCTGTACCTCTCCCGGTGGAAATCGCACTCAGCAAGAAGAAAAGTGACGCTGGGTAGTAGCGGGCTGGAAGGGTGACGCCGCTGAAAATCTTTTAGTGCGGTCTCTGCGAGGTCGTAGTCGCCAGCTTCATGGAGGCGCTTGGCATATTTGTAATCTCGGGCTTCAACGCTGACGGGTTGGGCGTTGGAGGTCGCCCATCCTGACAACAGCAAAACCGATATCCACGCCATTCTTCGACGCAGGGTCATAGCGGCCAGGTTGGGAGTTGCCGACATGGGTGCGTAAGGTCTTCAGTCACGTTGGAGTGAGTCGACTGTCTGCTTGCGGAGGTCCCAAGCCAATACAGTAAAATAGGCTGCGACCCTATCGGCGTCAATCCAAACCCTGGAGTTGGGCGTCACAATAATGCCGATATGTCGGCTTGATCAAGTCCCCTGTTCGCCCGGTCTGGCTGGGTCTACTATTCTTTATAGCAACGCTCTATGATCCGCATTTTCTTTGGTAGCATTCGCTACCATCTAGAGTTCTCTCGCGGCCTTCCTCTATCGTCAAACTAAACGCAGGCCACGGGTTTGGGGTCGCAAGGCTTTTCTTATATAGATTGAGGCACACGATGGCAGACACCGCTGACGCTCGTCTTGAGTTTATCGCTGACCTGAAACGAAGCGCCGATTGGAGCGATTGGCGTTGGCAACTGCGCAACAGGATATCGTCGGTAGAAAAACTTTCAAAATACATCAGTCTGTCGGCTGAAGATCAGGCAGGTGTTAAGAGTGCTGGCGACGCCTTTCGCTGGACTATTACCCCTTACTACGCCTCTTTGATGGATCAGGACGATCCGGCCTGTCCGCTGAGGCGGCAGCAGATCCCTTCACTGAGCGAGATGTCTGATGACGCCGGTGTCTCCGATCCGCTAGGAGAGCAACGAAACTCGCCGGTGAAATCCATAGTCCACGTCTATCCTGACCGCGTAGCTCTCAAAGTGACAAACGTGTGTCCGACGTACTGCCGATACTGTTTCAGGGAGTATTTCGTCGGCGATCAACAAGCGCATCCACCTGCCGATCAGGTTGATGCAGCCATCGACTACGTGAGGCAACACACTGAGATAAGAGATGTGCTGCTCACCGGGGGCGATCCCGCACTGCTTAGTGATGAGAGGCTTGAGGATATTTTTCGGAGGCTCAGAGCCATCTCTCATGTGGAGATCATCCGTCTGGGTACAAGGACACCGTGTACTCTTCCTCAACGGATAACCGAGGGTTTCGCCAGCATGCTAGCCGCCTACCATCCGGTCTGGCTGAATACACATTTCAATCATCCAGATGAGGTCACACCAGAAGCGACGCAGGCGTGCGATAGGCTGACTCGCGCAGGCGTTCCTGTGGGAAATCAATCGGTGCTTCTTAAAGGGATCAACGACGATCTTGATGTGATGCGCGATCTAGTTCATGCACTGGTGAAGATTCGCGTCCGGCCATATTACATCTTTCAGTGCCAGCTACTCAAGGGCACCGCCCATTTTCGCACTCCGATTGAACAGGGGATGTCAATCGTCGAACAACTCTGCGGTCACACTACAGGTTTTGCGGTTCCTCAATACATCCTCGATACCCCCCATGGCAAAGTGCCCATATCGTCCAACTATGTCGCTGGGCGCGATGGGGAGTTGGTCGTCCTCAAAACATGGGGCGGGCGTCTGTGGAAGGAGCCCAACGAGCAAGATGGAAATCAGGACTTGACACTACCGCAGATCAAAGCACCAGATGCCGAAACCATGGACACTTTTTAGAAAGAGCTCGGCGGCACCCGCTGGAAGATACTGCGACCCGGCCCAAACGCTGCGTCGCCCCAGGCTACACAATCGTTCCAGATTTGAAAGCGGTGTCAGGCGGCGGGTGCATCAACATACCTATCTCTTGTCTCCGGGGTCAGGGCGCGCCAGACGAGGAACTGACGCCTGATCTCATTGAGAAGCGCCCGGCATCCGCGTCGCCACGAATCTCTTCCGCCGCTGTGCCTTAGCATCAGAATGTCCACAGCCAACATCCCCTCTTCGTCTTCGCGTGTACGCAGTGTCAGCTTCTGGCTAATTCCCAAATCAAACGGGGCTAGCCATACATCCACATTCAGAACATGCGGCATTTCCGTGTCTGGATCGGTCGACAGGGCGGCTGATTGCGTCGAAAAAGTCTCACCGATGGAACGGTCCTCGTACATCTCGAAGTACTCGCGCAGGAATGGCATTACACCGTCGGCATCGCGCCTGCTCAACATGAATGGCAACGGAGTGCGCAGGAGATCGCCCTCTGGCTCAGGCGGGGTCCACGAACGTTCAATCCCAGGCACGCACATCTGCGATGCGAGTTTTGCTGGCCAGATCGAAGATGACATGACCACGGCCATAACCAGTACAATTGTCCCCACCGCCGATACTGATGAGTAGTTGAGTGTCAATCCCGGGAGGATGCCTGTCGCTGTGATGATTGTCGCGGCCACCTGCCCCAGCAGGTAGCCCAGTATGGCACCAATAGTCGAATAGACCGCCGCCTCAGCAACAAAAAGTCCGGCTACATGGGCAGGCGCCAACCCGATTGCGTTCAACACTCCTGTCTGTGTAGTTCGTTCGTATACTGCACCGAGCATCGTGTTGGTGACTATCAGCACCACTAGCACGATGGGAATAACGACTTCCCGCTCTCCCCGTACGCTGGTCAACCCAACCGAGCGCATCACATATCGCGCTCCGTCTATCCCGGCGTAGATATTGATCCCTAAAGCTGGCATCCACTCATCAGCGGCCTGCGTAGTCGCTTGGCTGTCTGGCAACCTGACAGCCACCGACCTGACTGTTCCCCCCAACCTCAGCGCCCACACCGCAGGAACCACAACCAGTTCATCGCCCTTGAGGTGAACATAGATTGATGCCGACCCTGAACGCGACATCCCCACTGACGTTCTCTGCTCCACGGTCTGCTGCGCATCCGGTTCGAGAGGGGTGATCGGTTCTCCGTTCAGGTCCTGGACATCTGTGAATGCGGCAGAATCGATGATTCCCACCACGCGGAAATGACCGCCCAAAGTTGTGACCTGCGCCCTACCGACGTCTTGAGGCCCAATCTCAAGGCGGTCTGCCAACAGCTCGGACAGAATGCAACTCTGTTCATCGGGTTCATTGAACCAGCGTCCAGTGATGAGTGCTCGAGGGGGTACTGTAAGTTGGCTTTCGGTTGGCGACAGGCCCAACAAGCCTTGAATTACTGCCGACTTCGTTGGGCCGTCAGTGCGGCGCAAGACCATCGTGCTTCGTGCCCCCGCCGATGCTCGTGCCGGGCGCCATACCCTTTTGGCGGTGGTCGCACCTGGGGTGTAGCGAAACCGGTCCTCTATCCGCCGGGCTACTGGCGACTCCAAGATGGCCCAATTGGGCAGACGAACGAGGAGGCCGTTGTAGGGGGCGTCCCTCCCGATCTCAATCTTGTTGAAACGAAGCGTCGAGCGGATAGATGTGAAGGAGAGAACAACGAATGTCAGGATCACTATTGTTCCGGCAGTCAGCCCTGTCCTCATCGGGCGGCGGCGCATCTGTCCGATCCCAAGCCTTGTGGCGGTGAAAAACACTCCTAATCGGCTCACGTCTGCGGTATGGTTCGTGACCTGTTCGCTGAGCGACTGGTGGAGTCGATGATTGAATTTTGAGACAGCGATGCCTGTCACAGCAAGGCTGAGCGCGAGGATGATGAACGAGAGGAGAAGAACCGACGGTGAGATAGCCAACGAGAATGCCGGGTGAGCCCACCTCAGGACCAGGAATGCCAGAGTAAACACGAAGGTCGCACCCAATATGCGCCCTCTTGTCCCTCTAGCGTCGATCAGAAGTCTCTCCACCATGTATGAAAACGGCAGCAACATCGCCAGAAAGAACACCACACCGTGGACCACATCGTCGGTTGTTCCCCTCACATCGGTGTAGGCCCTCGACGTGTATCCCCACGCAGCGCGGGATGCTACGATAAACCTCCCATACTCCCGGTTCTCAAGCGTCTCTCTGGCTTGTTCCAGAAGCTCTCCTGACCCGTAGTGCATCGATTGGAGCCGCGGATTGTCTATCCCGTGGGACGCTAACAGGTCCAGCCGAATGCCGTTGAGCCTGTGGGTATCCGATCCAATCTGATAAGCCGATCTAGTTATCCTGCCGTTTCTGTCGGTGTCGAAACCGACCCCTGTTGGGTGTGCGTTGTCCGTATTTAGCGCTACAAGACGGCGGCCAAGGCCCAACTCTCCAAGGGTCATCACGAGTTTGAGGCGAACGCCAGGTTGACCGAACGCAACTGCGATCGGCTCTACATCTGAGCCGAGATAGGTCTTGCGGCCACCGAATCCGAATATGCCTGCCTCCAGCGGTGTCAGTGGCAGGCTCGCACCAAACTTGACCGGTTCAGCCTCCCGGCCTGCCTCGACGACCATCATGTTGTCTAGGGTCAGCAGATACCGCGGGTCAACGATGTCGTACAGAGTTGCTGGCTGCGCTCGGAAGGCGACCACGGTCACTTTCATGTGACGACGATCCATCCTGACGCCTATCGGGTTACGCAGATCACCGTCGATCCCTAGGTCCGGGACATACTCTATAGCACCGGTTGTCGGATTGATCCCGTAGGCTTCAAAAACGAACGGCTTGTCGCTTCTGTAGATCCGGTCGTACTCCATGCCAGGCACAACGAAACGGCCATCGCTGTCAGTGACGGTGATAAACTCCCCACGCACCGCAGACACGGATTTCATTTTCATCCGAGGGCGGACGATCGCCTCCACTATAGGTGTATTTGGGAACGGGCCTTCGGTGGGTTCAAATCGAACCACGCGACCCCTTACCACGCCAAGATGGTTTTTAGCCCGTTCTGTTGGAAAATCTGAGCGGGGGCCGTCAAAGGTTCTGATGAGATAGACTAGAAATCGCACCTGCTCGACCAGATTGGGGAGATTCAGCCTGTCAGGCGTGTCCAAGGGCGTGTCCATGTACTGACGGTCGTCGTTGCCGGTTACCGCAGTAACGGCGAGCCACCCATTTAGGGCGAAAGGCGCGGCATCTGTAGGAATCGCCTCAGCAGCAGTTGATCCAAGATACTGTCTCTCCTGCGACCTGCGGATTACTCCGCTTACTATCTTGAGAGTATCCAGATGGGCGAGCCTTTCATACGCCTGCGCTGTCGCCACCAGTTCTTCGGCATCATCGCCGAACTGAGTGGAGCGATGGTCGTTGGCGAGCACCGAATAGGGTGGGCCACCTTTCTGGAACCCGATGTGCTTGTCAGCCGTGGTGAGGTCTAATCCGACAAACGTCACCGGATTCAACCGCGCCACATCGTCTAACGTCAGCGTGCCCGCAGGAAGTTGCGACGGTACGATCGTGTCGAACTCGCCCTCCCACAAACTGTCGAGGTGGGCTACGACATATCTCGCGGCGTTCTGCGCTTGAAAATGGCCTGGCATCGCCATCAGAATCACCGGGCGAGCGACGGGCCTGTGGGTCAGTGCGCGGACCATCTCCATCATACCAGCCATCCCGCAGGCGGCTTGTGCCCCTGGAGATAGGGCAGGAATTACAGATGGTGCATCGTAGTACGCCGACAACACTATCGGCTGATCGGCTAGGTTGTCGTCGTGCCCTTCTATCAAACCGAGCAGCACGTCCGCTCGGACTCTTTGCCATTTCATGTCAGCCAAGATGTGGGCTCGGGGTGCCCGATCAGTCAAAAGCCTGAGCTGCTGAGCGGTTTCAGGCGGCGCGTAGAATCGGGGAAGGTCGGCGACGTTGGTTAGGAAAGTGTTGGACGCCTCTTTGCGATGGACATCATGTGGTGCCAGGAAAACCACCGCGTTCGCACCTAGATCAAACGCATCGGGCCATCTCAATTGCCCAGGAAAATCAACGAGCGCTATCGATCCTTCGACAGGGAGTCCATCGAAATCGCCGTAGGACCCTGATTTGCCGTAGATCAGTGCGCCGGACAACCCTTTAGGCGGTGTCTGCGAGGTTCGCACAGCGTTAGGCCATACTGAGTGCAGCGGCCATTTCTTCCCGTCAACCTCAATTGACGCTCCCAGATCCACTGGCATGACACTCGGCGCTGCCCAACGACCCAATCGGCCAACTCCCATTCTTCGCCATTCGCTCTCAATCCAATCTGCTACGGCCACCGCACCAGGGTAGCCTGTCGTCCGCGACCTGTGGGAGGTGAGCGCGGTGATCGTTCGCATAAGGCTGGTGGTATCCACTCTACTCGCCAGCTTGAAAAAAGGCTCGTCATTTTCGGCCCTGGTCGTCGCCAGACTCAGCATCACAACGCCAACCACCAGCCTGAACGACGCAGGCGTAGACAACGTCACAAAATTCTCTTCCGCTGTTCGGGAGACAGTCTACCGTAGACACCAACATTCGCCAACAATAGACTCCGTGTCACGGGGTGTCAGCTTGTGCTTTGTGGCTCTACGTGTCTATCTTGCTTGGAGCCACGCCAACTCCCGCTCTCGCAAGAGCACCTCAAGATCGTCCCACAGCATCTTGGCTTCCAAAGAAAAGGTCCGCACGAATAGATGACACGCCAAACCCGGCTGGCCACTCTCACCCTGTTCGTCGCACTCCTGGCCGGATATTTTGGCGTCCTGCCACTATTCGGCCAGTCGCTTCAAACATACTTTGACATCACCCTGAGCCAGTATGGCGTGCTGCTGAGTATCGGACTTGTGCCGTCTGCATTGGCAGCTTTGGCAGCTGGTCAGATGGTTGACCGGTTGGGCCCTCGGCGCACGCTTCGCGTGGGTTTCGCGGGAACAGCAGCGGCTCTTGTGATCGCGGCGTTGGGTTGGAACTGGAAAGTAATGCTGGCGGCGACGATGATCGCCGCGTGCTTCGCGTCGGCGATTTTTTTGGCCGTGCAGGCCTATTTAGCGCAGACGTTTCCAGGTAGGCGACGCAGAGTTATATCACTTCATTTGGTGTCACTGTCGCTGTGGGGTGTGGTGCTGCCGTTGTGGGTCGAACTGTTGACCGACCTGGAAGCGGGGTCACCTAACCTAAGCTTTTCGACAGTTCTCCACGCTCCGTTTGGAGCGATTGCGGTGTTGATGGGTTTGGCGGCGCTGCTATATCGACCGTCATCTATACCCGCCGTGGCCGCAAAAATCCCTGATGTGGGTCCAACCGAGAACTCCCGGCTGTTTGGAGGTGGAGTATTCTGGTTGGTGGCGATGATGGTTATGCACGGTACTTGCGATAGCGCAGCCCACATGTGGATGGCGCGGGTTTGGGATAGCGAACCCTTCGCCGCATCTCCGATTAGATCAGGTGTTGTTCTGGCGGCCTATAGCGCCGCGTATGCCGGTGGTCGTTCGCTCCTCAGTATTCTTCCTGAACGGTCTGGGCGCAAAACTCTACTGATCGCTCCAGGCATAGTAGGTGGAGGGTTGTTTGCCTTGGGGATGTTGCTCGAATCACCAACAGCCGCTGCCGTGGGCTATGTAGCTGGCGCAGCGATCTGGTCAGTGGAGTTTCCAGTAGCTGCGGCGATGATCGCCGAGGTGGCTCCGAGACGGATGGGGCGTCTGCTAGCGATAGCTCAGGCTGGTGAAGGGTTTGGAGCTTTCGCAGTGCTGAACGGTATGGGGTTGGTTGGGCAGTCGCTCCCAGGTGGTTCACTGTGGACGATTCTGTTGATACCCGCCGTCGGATTCCCGGTGGTTGGCCTGTGTGGAGGATGGTGGTTGTTGAGACATGGAAACCGTAGAGTTGATTAGACGCCGGACATATCCGTTTGCCAGGAGGCCCAATGACTGATGTGACAACCCGCTACCCGCAAAGCCTTCTGGCTGCGTGTCTTATCCCGTGGACCGAGTCGTACGAATTTGACGTGCCGGTATTTGAGAGTCACGTCAATAAAGTGATTGATTTGGGCTACACAAACCTGTACATCATGGGCACCGCCGCTGAGGGTTATGCAATCACCGACACACGATTCAAGCAGGTGGTTGAAAGTTTTGCGTCGTTGATCGACCGCAAAGGGTTGTCGGCGCAGGTGGGAGTAATAAGCCTCTCGATGGAGCAGGTGATCGAGCGGATCGGGTTCGCCTACGATCAAGGCATACGGTTTTTCCAGGTATCGCTCCCAAGTTGGGGAGCCCTGGACGAAGGTGAGACACTGGTTTTTTTTGAGACTGTTTGCGGCGCGTTCCCCGACTCGCGTTTCCTGCACTACAACCTGCCTCGCGCCGGACGGATAGTAGATGGCAACGAGTACCGAGCTATCGCAGACGCGGTGCCCAATCTTGTCGCCACAAAAAACAGCACCTCTGACTACGCCCGCACCGCCGACCTGATGAAACATTCACCCGATCTGCAACACTTTTTTCTTGAGAACAACTGGGCTTTGGGATGTACGTTGGGGGAGTGCTCGTTTCTCACCAGCCTCGGACTGCTTTTTCCGAACACCGCCAGAGCTCTCTACGACTCAGGGCGTAGCGGTGACCTTAATAAAGCGTTCGCTATTACAGAACGGCTTCGGACAGTGGTTCCGACGCTGTTTGGACACTGTTCGCGAAAGATGATCGACGGCTCTTACGACAAAACATTTGCGTGGCTCAAGGACCCCAAGTTCTCATACCGCCTGCTTCCACCCTACCAGGGTTTAAATGACGAAGAAGCTGCCGAATGCCGCCGACGGTTCGATGCCAACTACAGCGATCTGAGCTGACAGGTTTTTGCTTTCAGGGGGTTATAGACAGGCCCGACGCATCCACGCCTGGGTGGATCAGTATTCGATCGACACGAGCCTGGTACCGCCGGGCGTTGGGTGCTCGGTCCCTCTCAAATCGATCTCTGTCTCATTTAGTCGCCAAGGTTGGCGATCACCGTGTTGGTGGCGGACCTACAAGGTTTAGGCCCATTGAGCCTCTGACTTCCTCCATCGTCTCCTCTGCCACCGGTCGGCACTTTGCGGCACCAGCCTCCAGCACAACCCTCACGTCATCAGGTTTGGCCTCCAGCTCCGAATAGCGCGCCTGTATCGGCCCGAGAAGGGTGTCCATCTCTTTCGCCAGCGCTTTCTTGCAGTCTATACAGCCGATTCCAGCCGACCTGCACCCCTCATCAGCCCAGGCAACCGTTTCCGACGGCGAAATCAGCCCGTGATAGCTAAAAATATTGCAGATTTTGGGATCGCCAGGATCGGTTCGTTTGATCCGCGCCGAGTCGGTAGGTGCCGGTGCTAGCTTTTGCCAGACGGTTTCAGAGCTGTCCAGAAGCCCGATCTGGTTGCCCAGGCTCTTGCTCATCTTCCGCTCGCCGTCCAGCCCAAGGACCTTCGGTGTTTTGGTAGTATGCCCCTTCGGTTCAGGGAAGGTCTCCCCGAATCGGGCGTTGTATTTCCTCGCAATCTCCCGTGTGAGCTCAAGATGTTGCAGTTGATCCTCCCCCACAGGCACGGCTTCAGCTTTGTAGAGCAGAATGTCAGCGGCCTGGAGTACCGGGTAGGCCAGCAGGCCTAGGTTAATGTTTTCGGCCTGATCCTGCGACTTCTCCTTGAACTGCGTCATGTTGGTTAAGCGACCCATCTGGGCGACCGTTGAGTAGACCCAGGCGAGCTCGGTGTGCTGAGGGATGTGCGACTGGACGAAAAGTGTGCACTTGTCGGGGTTTATCTCGCATGACAGAAGTATCGCCGCCAGTTCCCACACCATCTGAGGCATCACATCGGTGTCGTAATCCTGTGTGATGGCGTGATAGTCAACGATGCAGTAGATCGCGTCGTACTGCTCCTGCAGCGCCACCCAGTTGATGAACGCTCCAAAATAGTTTCCAAGATGCGGCTCGCCGGTCGGTTGTATCCCGCTAAATAGACGTGGCATGGGTTTTCGCCTCCAAAATATGTCGGTACAAAGAAAAGCCGTGAGCGTTGGTTTTGAGCCGCCCACGGCCAGATAGGTCTGCGTATACCTGCGTGATTCAATGCATACGTACGCCAGAGGGCGGCGGCGTTAACCGCCATCGCCACACCCAAGAGCACCTTGTCGGTCTTTGTGTACGTACCTGTCGTTCGATCATTGCGCAACCCTGTCAGATTCCGCCGATATGGATTTCAACCCGAAGCAGCCATCAGTGCGCCGTTGAGCTCATTCATGAGCACGCCGCTGCGCTGCGACTCCGCGGATTTGGGGAACTCCCTGAGTAGACGGTCCAACACTTTCTTGGCCCTGTCGAACTCGTCTGCATCGATGAAAGACAGCGCGGCCTGCTCCAACGCTATCGGGGCCCAACCTGATTCAGCGCGGCCGCTCTCAGCGTATTTTTCGAGAAGAATACCTGAGCGGCGCGGCTGGTTCTGCTGCCTCAAAGCAGCGGCAAATCCTAAATACGCATGAAAAAGGTCCATCGGCGGGCCATCAAAGTCATCAATCCATATCTCGAAGTAGTAGCTCGCCGGGCGTGTGCCCGATTGATCGACGCTGTCGCCGAACTCCATCATCAAGTCGCCCTTGCCCAGAATGGCCAGCCGCTCTGCAATCCCATCGTACTCCGTGCGAATCCGGTCCATCTCTTTGATCGCGCCTTTGGGATCGCCAAACGCCGCCTGTTGGTAGGCCGAAACTATGTCGGCGGTGCCTCTCCAGTCGGTCTTGTCAACGCCTGTAAACCGGTCCACAAAAAATGAACCTGCCAGCATAAGCGCCACCACACCAGCCGCCACTTTGGGCCATTCGACCTTCAGCCAGGCGCGCGCTTCGTTGATAAAGACCAGGAAAGGGTCCTGTTTTTCCGATTGACGTTTCTTGATTCGTGCTACCGGTTTCATCTGCATTTTTTGTTTCCTTATGTCGTCTTCGACGATATTGTCAGATCAATCTCTGCCGCCGCCAAACTCTCTCAAATGCACCTACTTACCCGTGATGGCGGGCCACGACCTCAGATGCGTTGGCAAAAGGTTTTTTTAGTGCCGGGTATAGTTCGCGAAACAGCCCATACCCGTCATCGTAAGCGTTTCTTACAGCCGGATTCGGCTCGGCCGTGGTTACAACCGAAACAAACTCGTCTGCCGCTTCGGCCAAGTCGTCAAAAACACCACCAGCGACACCACCCATGAGCGCCGCTCCCATCGCCGGTCCCTCTCCGCTGTTCACGGTCACAACAGGGGCATTGTAGATATCGGCCTGCATCTGGAGCCAGAAATCGCTCTTGGCTCCTCCTCCGGTGCACCTGATCTGATCTATGGGGATCCCCAAATCGCGGATGATCTCCATGGAGTCGTGCAGCGCGTAGGTGATTCCTTCAAACGTCGCCCGGATTAGATGTGACCTGCCGTGGCGTAGAGTCAGTCCCACATATGCTCCCTTGGCCGAAGCGTCCTTATGGGGGGTCCTTTCACCAGCCAAGTAAGGCAGAAAACTCAGACCCTCACTTCCCGCTGCCACATCGCCAGCGCGATCTGCCAGAACGTCGTAAGGGTCCTGGCCAACGGTTGCCACAGCGGCCCTCTCGCCGTCGGCTACCACATCTCTAAACCATCTCAGCGATCCCCCGGCGCTCAGGACCACGCCCATCAGATACCACTGATCAGGAACGCTGTGGCAAAACGTGTGAACTCTCATATCGGGGTCAACCGCCACACTGGTCGTCGGGGCGAACACAACGCCTGACGTTCCCAGGCTGGAAAGAACCCGCCCTGGTGTCACCACGCCGCAACCTGTCGCGCCGCAAGTGTTGTCAGCGCCACCTCCGGCGACCACCGTCCCAGCTTTGAGCCCCGTCGCTGTTGCTGCCTTTTTGGTTATCTGTCCGCAATCGTCCACCGATTCTCTGACCTGAGGCAAAATGGATGGATCGACACCTATTTTTGAGAGCAGTTCGTCGGACCACCTGCGCTGGATAACGTCGAACATCGCAGTGCCCGCCGCGTCGGAGACCTCCATCAGTTTTTCGCCGGTCAGCTGAAAACGGATATAGTCTTTCGCCAGCAGGAGTGTCTTTAGTTTGGCGTACTCCTCGGGTTCTTCATCTCTTAGCCAGATCACTTTGGGGACAGTGAAACCTTCGAGCGCCGGGTTGGCGACCATATCCCTCAAAGCGTTTTTACCACCTGCGGCGTCGGTTATCCACTCGCGTTGGGCGGTCGTCCTGCCGTCGCACCATAGGAGTGCCGGGCGGATCACTTCGTCGGCTTCGTCAAGGAACACGCTGCTATGCATCTGCCCAGATAGCCCAACGCCGGCGATATCTTCAGCGCTCACCCCTTCAGCCAAAACGGCCTGAATCGTTTCGACTGTAGCATCCCACCAGTGGGCAGGCTCCTGCTCGGCCCAACCAGGGTGCGGTGTCGACATCGGGTACTCAGACGTGTGCGCGGCGACAGTCCGGCCATTTTGATCTATAAGCAGCGCTTTCGTGCCGGTCGTTCCAATGTCCAGCCCGAGCAGATATGCCATGCTTTGTTCCAGCCAGATAGGGTGGGGAGTGCTGTTGAGACAACGCAGTCGAACGTAGTAATTTATGTCGCCCCTGGTGTCGGGTCAATCAAAGTGCAGCCACGGCAAACGTGACAGACTCCGATGTCGCTCACCGTATCACTAGTAGAAGGCGAATTGATCGGGCTCGCAACATCTCCATCGACTACAGAGCTGGCGCGACTACGAAACAGCGGTTGGCCAACTGTGATCTCCGAACCCGCGTCTTGCAGCCCTGGCAGTCACTGGCTGCGATGGGACATAGGGCGTACGGAGCACATCACGCACCTATATTTTCTTGGTTGCCCACATACTTACTCGACCAGAAAAAGGAAACTCATTGATGTTGTCGGACTTGGACATTGCACAGCAAGCAACGCTCGCACCTGTAGAAGAGTGCGCCTCGAAACTCAACCTTGGCGTTGATGATCTGGAGTTTTACGGCCCATACAAAGCCAAGATATCTCAGCAGACAGTCGCCCGTGCGCAGTCGAACCCCACTGGCAAACTTGTCTTGGTCACCGCCATGAACCCGACCCCAGCCGGTGAGGGCAAAACGACTGTCGCCATCGGTCTGGCGCAAGCGCTGGACCATCTCGACAAAAAGACCGTCGTGGCTCTAAGGGAGCCGTCACTTGGGCCGGTTTTTGGCCGTAAAGGCGGCGCGACTGGTGGTGGTTACTCCCAGGTGCTGCCCATGGAGGACATCAATCTTCATTTCACCGGCGACCTTCACGCCGTCACCGCCGCGCAAGATCTGTTGGTGTCGATGTTGGACAACCATCTTCATCACGGAAACGATCTGGGTATAGACTCGAGGACGGTCACACTCAAACGAGCGATGGACATCAACGACCGTGCGCTTAGAAACATCAAGGTTGGTTTGGGTGGTACCGCGAACGGCGTGCCCCGCGAGACCGGCTTTGAGATCACCGCAGCGTCAGAAGTCATGGCGTGTGTCGCACTTGCAAGAGACATCTCTGACCTCAAGGAGCGACTCAGCAGGATCAGGGTCGCATACACCACATCGGGTCGCCCTGTCGCCGCAAAAGACCTGGATGCCACCGGCGGGATGGCTGCGCTGCTCAAAGATGCTGTCAAACCCAACATCGTTCAGACGATTGAGGGCACTCCAGCGTTGGTGCATATGGGGCCGTTCGGGAATGTGTCCACCGGCTGCAACAGCATTATCGCCACCAAACTTGGGATGCGGCTGGCTGACTATACCGTCACAGAGGCGGGCTTTGGCTCGGATCTAGGTGGGCAGAAGTTTATGGACATCATCTGCCGTGCTGGCAACTTTATGCCTGACGCTATTGTGCTCGCCGCAACGGTCCGAGCGCTCAAGATGCACGGTGGCTGTGCCCAGCAGAAGCTTCATATCACCGAATGTGATCGCGTAGAACAGGGATTGCCAAACCTTCTTCAACACATCGACCACGTTAGTCAGTATGGCATCCCGGTGGTGGTAGCCATCAACCGTTTTACCAACGATAGCGACGAGGAGTTGGAGATCATTCGAAAGGCTTGCGCCGAGATGGGCAAGCCGGTCGCTGAGGCGACTATCTGGGCTGACGGCGGCAAGGGCGGCGTCGAGCTGGCGAATGAGGTCCTCGCAGTCTGCGACCAGCCCTCGGAAGGCAAATATCTTTACAACATCGATCTACCGCTGCGCGAGAAGATAGAAACGATCTGTAAGAGAGTCTACGGTGCTGACGGTGCCAATTTCTCAGCCAAGGCCGCAAAGAAGATCGACGCGGTGGAAGCTGAGGGGCTTGGTCGGATGCCGGTCTGCATCGCAAAGACGCAGGATTCGCTTTCCGACAAAAAGACTCTTCTCGGGCGACCAAAAGGGTTTACTGTACAGATAGCGGATGTTCGTGCTGCGACAGGGGCTGGCTATCTGATCGCGTATGCAGGCAGCATTATGACTATGTTCGGCTTTAGCAAAAGTCCTGCTGCCGTCAAAATAGATCTGAACGACGACGGCGAGATTGTAGGGCTGTTCTAGGGCACCCCTACCGATCAACGTCAGGGACGGATATACTTCGTCCTTCTTTACAGCACTGGCCTCACTCTCTAGTGGATTTTAGGCCATATCACTGTTATGGGGCATCACGCCCCGTTCTTCATCTGGAGCGAAAAACATGTCAATGACCGACAGGGAGCGATTCAACGCCTGTATGCATTTTGAATCTGTGGATCACGTCCCTGACGAAGAGTTCGGCTACTGGGAAGAGGTGTTCCCGATCTGGCACGAGCAGGGCTTGCCAGAGTGGGTAACCGACAACGGCAAAGCCGATCAGTATTTCGGGTTCGCCACGAAAGGCGGGCTGCCGGGGAATATCGGCATCATGCCGGGATACAAGACGCGGGTGATCGAAGAGGATGATCGACGCATCTTGCTCGAAGACGGTGACGGAGCACTCAAAGAGGTAGCCAAAGACGGACACTCGACCATCCCGCGCTATCTCAGATTTCCCATCGAGACCAAGGACGACTGGAAGCGGTTTCGGGACGAGCGGTTTGATTCTTCAAATCCCGATCGTCGCGACATCGATTGGGATTCTGTCATCAAACAGCATGAGGGGCACGACTATCCTCTGGGCCTCAACTGCGGAAGCCTGTTCGGATGGATACGCAACTGGATGGGTTTTGAAAATGTGAGCATCGCCTGCGTAGAAGACCCGGACTGGATAGAGGAGATGATGGACGCCATCACCGACATGGTGCTGACGATGCTAGACGACACGATCTCCCACGCAGGTCACCTTGGCCTCGATTACGCCAGTTTTTGGGAGGATATGGCCTTCAACCACGGCCCGATCATCTCCCCGGCGATGTTTGAGAGGTGGCTTACACCTCGCTACAAGAAGATTACGGACAGACTAAGGGAAGCTGGTGTCGATGTTTGCATCGTTGACTGCGACGGGAACATCAATGTCGTAGTCGAACACTGGCTGGCTGGCGGGGTCAATGTCATGTTTCCGCTGGAAATCAGAGGTGGAACCGATCCTGTGACCATTCGTGAGAAATACGGCCACGATGTTCTCTTGGCTGGTGGAGTGGACAAGACTCAGCTCATTGAAGGCAAAGAGGCGATCCGTAAAGAGCTAAACCGCATTGAGAGCACCATTGCCGACGGTGGATTCATCCCCCATGTCGATCACAGATGCCCACCGGACGTGACATACGACGACTACCTCTACTACGTAAAAACCAAGCGCGAGATGTTGGGCATTCCAGAGCCAGTCTCTTACGAAGATCGGAAAGCAGCGGGGTTGGTTTGAGAGACAGTCGCTACTTGCCGAAACTGGGTTCCCTCGGCTGGAACAGTGGAGCCCAGCCAGGCTTTCCGCACAGTTTGACAGGTGAGATATCGTGACCAGCCGCGAGCGGTTCCTAAGGACACTATCCTACAGAGATGTGGATCGCCCACCCCTGTTCGACGACGGACTACGCGAAGATGTCTTGGAGCGCTGGAGCAATGAAGGGCTCCCTCAGGGCACCGATCTCGACAGCCTTTTCGCCATCGACCGAAGGGAGGAGATTCAGCCAAACCTCCATCCTGCCAAATCTTTCTCCCCGCTATCCGAACCAGGGCAGCTAGATCGTTTTGAGGAGTTTTTTGTCTCTGACGGTCGTCAGCCTGAAGATTGGTCCCAGCGGGTCGAAGAGTTAAACGATCGCTCATGGACAGCAGGTCTGGTTGTTTGGCGAGGGTTGCTTCAGATGTTGGGGATCGGCGACTGGACGACTCTGGTTGATGTCCTCACCGGCATAAAAACCCAACCAGAGGTGGCTGAGTGCGCTCTGGGCAAGATAACCGATGTCATACTGGAGACTATCGAGCCGATGCTCCGGCAGGTGAGATTCGACTACGTCGTGTTCAGCGAGCCGATAGCAGGCAGCGATGGGACGGTGGTTAGTCCAGAGATGTATCGCCACTTCTGTGTTCACCATTGTCGTCGGCTTTCAGAGCTCGCCAAAAGGTGTGGTGTCTCGGTGATCGTTTTCAGGTCGTGGGGACGGTCTACGTCGCTACTGCCAGCGGCGATGGATGCCGGGATGAACGCTTTTTGGTGCGGTGAGACGGGTTTGGCCGGGGTGGACTACTCCCGGCTCAGGAGGCAGCACGGTCGCCGACTCAGGCTTATCGGCGGCGTGGATGTGCACTCTTTGGTTGAGAGCGAGAAGAAAACGGGCAGAGCTTTGGGCGATCTATTGCCGGAACTGTTGGCGGATGGCGGTTACATCCCGCTGGCCGACGGTAGAATTCGCGCCGAGGTGGGTTTCTCTGCCTACAGCCACTATAGGCAGCAACTCGAAAAGCTGTGCAACGCCGGAAAGAAGTAGTGAGGCGTAATGCCAACCACCATCACCAAAAGTTTTCGCTTTGAGGCGGCGCACCGTCTGTATGATCCGACTCTAAGCGACGACGAAAACACAGAGCTTTACGGCCCCTGTGCGCGGCTGCATGGTCATAGTTATGAGGTCCGGGTGACAGTCGGCTCCAACGAGCTGCAACACGGCATGGTCATCGACTTCACTCATGTATCGGCGCTGGTAAATGAAGAGATCATAGGGAAATTCGATCATCAGGTCCTGAGCGATTTGCCGATACTCTCTGGTATTATTACGACCGCCGAGGAATTGGCGTCGTGGATATGGGACCAGCTAGCTCAAAAGTTCGACGATCGTGGTGTATTTTTGCGTAGAGTCGAAGTGTGTGAAACCGTCGATGCCTGGGCTACAGTGACAGCAATTACGGAACATTAGGCACAGAAGGCGTCTAAGGTGTTGGCGTACTGCTGAGGGTGGGCGTACGCTTGACGTATGGGTATTTGTTATTCGAAAGTAACAATGTTCGTGCCCAGGCCGGATTGTGGAGGTTTCCCGCTGGCTGGAAGGGCGTAAGCGCGCGCACGGCAAGGAGGTAACTCGCATGGCCGATTATCAGGCGATTGCGGATGAAATCATCGTAGGCAACCGAACAAAAGTAGTTGAACTGGTAGACGCCGCACTCGACGAAGGGGCGCCGGCCAAAGATATCTTGGATCATGGCATGATCACGGGAATGTCCGTGGTCGGCGAGAAGTTCAAGAACTGCGAGTTTTATGTCCCCGAAGTGTTGGTGGCCGCCCGTGCGATGCACGCAGCGCTCGACGTACTTCGACCGCTACTCGCCGACTCCGATGTCCAGCCCGAAGGCACAGTGGCCATCGCCACCGTCAGAGGCGATCTCCATGACATTGGCAAAAACCTTGTGGCGATGATGCTTGAAGGCGCTGGCTTTGAGGTCGTTGACCTTGGTGTCGATGTCTCGCCTGAAGGTTTTGTCAATGCGGTCAAGGAGCAGGGCATTAACGCGATCTGCCTCTCGGCGCTTTTGACAACGACTATGCCCGCTATGCAGGATACAGTGACTGCACTCGAAGCCGCTGGAATACGCGACACTGTCGCCGTGGTTATCGGCGGTGCTCCAGTGACGCAGAAATATGCCGACCAGATCGGTGCCGATGGCTACGCCGCCGATGCCGCCAGCGCAGTGGACGTAGTCAGAGAGGTCATGGTTAAGGCCTAACTCCACTTGAGCCAAATGGTCGCTGATTCCATCGATGAATGGGGTGCTCTCCAAAAAGGGGTGGCATCCCATTTCTCTTTGCTGTCGGTGGGTCCGCAGCGAAACCTGAGAGGGAGATGAAAATGAGTGAGACGGAGTACACGGTACATCCTCATTTAAGAAGTCGATGGGATGCGGTGGGGCGAAAGTTGAGATTTATCGCCACCACTAAAGGTGAATGGGAGACATGGCGAGAGGCGACTAGCGCGAAGCTTAAGGAACTGACCGGCTACAACACGATGGTCGGCAGTGAGTTGCAGCCCAAAATCACCGATGAAGTGGTATTCGACGACTACATCCGTCAGCGTGTTGAGATAAACACAGAACCCGATGTGGTAATGACGCTCTATGTCATGATTCCAACCACGGGCACCCCGCCATTCCCAGCCGTCTTGGCCCCCCACGGCCACGGCAGCGGAGGGAAGTACTCCGTCGCAGGGATAACCGATCACGGCGACGACATCGCAAACGCCGTCAAACACTACAACTACGACTACGGAATCCAATTCGCCCGTGCTGGTTTTATCACTTTCTGCCCAGACGCCCGAGGGTTCGGAGAGCGGCAGGAGGAGGGTGCTAAAAACAGCATTCTCAACTCATCATGTCAGCTGATAAACAACATGGCGCTTCCATTGGGACAGACGGTAACGGGCATGTGGGCGTGGGACCTGCATCGACTGATCGACTATGTAGAGATGCGTGACGACGCCAGGTCGGAGGGCGTCGGGTGCGGCGGTCTATCCGGGGGAGGGCTCCAGACGCTATGGGCGTCAGCACTTGATGAGCGGATTACGTGCTCGGTCGTCAGTGGTTATATGTACGGCTATCGCGAGTCGCTTCTGGACCTTCACGGCAACTGCTCATGCAACTATGTGCCTCATCTCTATGAATACGTTGACATGGGCGACATCGCCGCTCTGATCGCCCCGAGACCGCTCCTTGTGGAGACAGGCGACCAGGACCCGCTCAATGGTGCCAGCGGAGTCGCCAACACCGAATCGCAAGTAGACATCGCCTGTCGCGCCTTCCGCCTCTTGGGCACAGAGGATTCACTATCACACGACATATTTGAAGGCGAACACCGCTGGAATGGCGTTGAGGCGATCCCGTGGATGGTCAAACATCTTCAGTAGGTGACAGATTGATCGCTTACATAAGATCGCTTGTGTGCCAGTTGGAACCCCATCAACCGCAGAACACTAGTCGAAGGGCTCGATGGGTTAGGCGGCCACCTCTACCTCGGAATTACGAGAGGTCGCCGCTGCATAGTCGGCTGCAGGCTGGACATGAGGCACATCAACCACTAGCTTTTGGTCGATCGATTTATAAAGAAAGCCATGCCGGGAAACCAGAGCGCTATGTCAAACGAAGGGTCAGCTATCAGCAGCATAGAATCCCCTCATATAGATCGTGCGAGCATCCCTACGGAAAGCTCATCTTCGGCTGCCACAAGGGTTCTGTTTGTCTACCCGCCAGTGCGTCTAAATCAGCCTCCCAGGTTTCCGCCGTTTGGGATGATGTATCTCGGCGCTGCGCTCGAAGAGGCCGGGATACATGTGGAGTTGATAGACATCAACCTGCTGCGAGTGCCGTTTGAAGAGGTGATGGCGATCATCGAAAGTCGCCAGTTCGACGTGATCGGCATCGGTGGCATGACGACTGTCTACTACTATATAAAGGCGCTCTCGCTACATCTGAAAAAACGTTTCCCAAATATACCCATTATGGGCGGCGGGAGCGCTGTGTCCGCTTCTCCCGATCTGGTTTTGACAAATACCGGTATTGATGTGGCGTGTATAGGGGAAGGCGAGCCGATAATTGTTCAACTCGTTCGCCACCTTTCAGAAGGCCAAGACCTCGACGACATTCCAGGAATCGCCTATCGACTTGCTGACGGATCGATCCGCCACACCGCTCCGCGACCTCGCTTTCTTGATATCGACAGTCTACCCTTTCCGGCCTACCATCTTGTGGACCTGGAACCCTATATCAGCAACAACATTAAAGTGAACGGGCGAAGCCCACAGATCCAAGCGCGTGTAGAGCAGCTGGGGATCGACCCAGTGAAAGCAAGCAGGCCGATACCACTCTTCAGCAAACGAGGCTGCCCTTTCGGGTGCAACTTCTGCTACCGCAATTTCGGGAGGAAGACAGCCCAGGCGTCGGTCGATTCCGTGCTCGACCACATGAGCATGTTGGAGGAGAACTACAACACGGTGTTCTTCGTCTTTTCTGATGAGATATTCAACGTCAGCAAGCGATGGGTGACGGAATTTTGCGAGCGGATAATAGCTGAAGACCGCAAATACATCCTCGCTACCAATAACGCCATGCGTGCGAATACGGTCGACAGAGAGATGTTGGTGATAATGAAAAAGGCCGGATTTTGCCAGATAGCGATCGGAGTCGAATCTTTCTACGATCCTACCCTCAAAGCCATGGAAAAGAACCAGACGGCTGAGACGGTGGCAAACGCCCTTCGATTGGCGCGCGAGTGCGACATGTTTACAAATGGGGCACAGCTCCTGTTCGGGTACGAAACCGACGGACGCGAGTCGATGGAAGCCAACGTCAAAGCGCTGACAGAGTTGGGATTCTCGTCGGTTGGGTTCGCAATCCCATGCCCCTACCCGGGCACAGCCCTGTACGATATAGCCCAAAAGCGCGGTCTGCTCGGAGACGAAGAGGGGTGGTTGCTTGAGCTGGCGGATCGGGACATCTCAGACCGGATGGTGAACCTCTCTAAAATGTCCGATGGTGAGATCCTTCGGCACATCGAGTGGGGAAACGATCAGCTGGAGATCAACCTGATCCGCAAGAAGCACCCCATCGTAGCATGGATTTTGGACTACCTTCAACCTGCGCTAAGGAGGCTTGGCGGTCTAAACGTCACCGCCCTCTGGACTCAGGTGTGGTCCATTTTGCGTTACCAGCGGCGGCTTGTAAGGCCCGAAAGCGTCTATTTTGACACAGGCCACGACCGTACAGCGCTTCGCGATGAGGTATTCGACCTCCTTGAGGAGTTGGACAGGGAGAAAAACGAGACTCAGTCACAAGAAGTGCGT
The DNA here is from genome assembly GCA_964627605.1 of uncultured bacterium. Lineage (GTDB taxonomy): Bacteria > Latescibacterota > MWCZ01 > MWCZ01 > CAZVGZ01 > CAZVGZ01. The sequence goes on from CAZVGZ010000001.1 coordinate 89,796, forward strand.
CGGTTGGAACCGCTCACCTAGCCTATTGGCGAACGGGGTATTTAGCACACCTGCGCTACCGAATCTGTATTCGGGGCAGGGAGGCCCGGTGGCAGTGCCTGGACCGGTCAACTGGCATGGTGCGAATGGTAGAAGTCGCCTGAGCTAGAGCGACTGATTTCGTCGGTGGGCCACCATTGCGCCTGAAAACTCTGTTCGTCGCCACGTGTCCGCTCATCACGACTGGGGGTCAGAAGCTGCTCAGCGGTCAAGGAGATCGCCGAGTACACCCTGGTGGTCGATTCGTTGGAACTGAGATACCGCGTAGGAAGCGCCACCGGTGAGGTGATAATCACTACAATCGGACACCCGACATTCGCACAGGATGACATCTTCGGCGAACCGGTCGACTTGGCGTTCCAGATGCTGGGACGCGCCAAGTGCGTTGATGCTGGCTACTGCCTATGTCCCACAACTCTGGCCGAGACAGGACAGCGCGTGTAGACCGGCTCAGCGGGATGTATTTTAGACAGGCGACTTCTGTACGCCGTTTGCTCGTAGCGGCCAAACCTGCCATATGGCTCCCGCCAACGCCCACCCGTAATCCAACCGAGACCTGCCGCCGACATTCAAGTGACTCAGTCTGGTGTATGAGGGTTGTTGTTGTTTCTAACCCCGCAACCCCAACTCCTTGAGAATCACCAACCAGTTGTCAAGGCAGAGGCGCGTGGCGAATTCGCCGGATTCGGAGAAAGCAGCGCCGCCAGGGCGGTTGAGCTGGTCCTCAGAGAGCGATTGAGGCCGCCAGTGGGTCTCTAGGGAGACATAACCCTCGTAGCCGTCGTGGATCAGCGCTTGGAGTTGACCAGGCATGTCCACCGCGCCATCGCCGATGGGGGTGCACTCCGGTTCGCCGGTTTCGGCGTTTAGATGGGCGTCTTTGAGGTGCATGTGCGGCATTCGGTCCTTAATCGCCTCGTAGCCGTCAGGATAGGGTATCTCTCCAGCAGTGTCGAAAATGTCATTGGCTGGGTCCCACATTGCGCCTACGCGGTCGCTGTCGAGGTCTGACAAGAACCGGGCCAACACCCGGCCGTTGCCAACCATAGTGCTGGCTTCGTTTTCAATCGCCAGCGTCTTGTTATAGCGCTCCAAGATTTCCAATGGCTCATCAAATGCCGACAGAATCTCGCCCCACCGGTCGTCAGGGTTGCCTTTGAGCCAAAAGGTGAATCCGCGTATGATGTCGCAGTCGAAAACATCGGCCAGCTTGCAGCAGCTCTCAAGAATTGCGAGATGTTCGGCACGCTCGGCTGGGGAATCTATGTCGCACTTGTAGAACGGTGCCGCGATGCTGCATATCGCCAGCTTGGAGCCTTTGAGCATCTCCCGCATGTCGCGGATATCACGGTTTTCCAACTCGTGCGGCGGCTTGTCCCACGCCGAGCGCACCTCCAACCCGTCTAACCCATACTCCTGAGCCAACTCCACCGCTGCACCAAAATCTTGCGAAACCTCGTCGGTGAATACACCCAATTTGAACATGAAACAACTCCTGCGTGTGATGGGGAACACATACATGAAATTGTACGGGCGCGAAGGTTAGACTAGCAAGTCGAAGCTTCCTTGACCCGCCGCTGGGTTTTGGATACACTACGTCACGTAAATCCAAAGAGGCTCCCATCGGCTGTTATCCGGGTCCATTGATGCTTGACGAGTCGTTCGCAACCGCCCTGTCGCACCTACCTGTGGCGGTGCTGACTGATCCCGCCGAATGTTTGGTCTACTCAGGCGACGCCTCCCTCTGTCAGGGGCTTCCCGCCGCAGTCATTCTGCCTGAAAACCTCGAAGAGATCTCCGCCGCGATGAAACTGGCGGCTGAGCATGGCGTCTGCATTGTCCCCCGTGGCGCTGGCACCGGCTTGGTTGGTGGCGCGGCACCGAGCGATCAGGACGTTATAATCGCCCTCAATCGAATGCGCTCAATTGATGACAGCCACATTGCTGATGGGTTGCTCTTGGCCTCCCCTGGCGCAACCGTTCAGGAGTTGGAGACCACAGCAGCGCAGAGCATGTGGCATTACGCACCGGACCCAGGCAGCGGACAGACTTGTACCGTTGGCGGCACGGTCTCTACTAACGCCGGTGGCCCCCACGCCTGGACGGGCTATTCGACTAGGGATGCGGTTTCCCAGATCACGATGGTGTTGGCGGACGGCAGCAGTACGAGGCTCGGCGGCCTGACGAGCGAATGGCCGGGAGTCGATCTTGCGGGGTTGGTGTCAGGGAGTGAGGGCACTCTGGGAATCATCGCAGGTGCTGCCTTGCGGTTGTCGAGGCCGCAGCAGGCGTGTGCAGGGCTCGTGGCAGTTTTTGATGAGCTAGTGGACGCGGTAAGTGCAGGAGTGGCGCTGAGCGGCGACGGCGTGGATATCGATGCGATCGAAGTGGTGGACGCGCTCTTGGTAGACACGGTCAACCCTGAGAGGCGAGGGCTTCCTTCATCTGGTAGTCACGCTGTACTGCTCGCTCAAGTGTGCGGCAGCAGTGATAGCCTCACTGGTGCCCTTGACCGCATTGCGCTTCTCTGTGGGCGTGAAGGAGCGCTCAATATGGGCAGGCACACCGGGGAAGACGGTGGGCGTCAGATGTGGGATGGTTGGCGTAAGACGATAGGATCGGTCGGTCGGCTGGCCGCGCCCACAAGGTGGGTGGGTTTGGCGACGAAACCGAGCAAGCTCGTGGAGACTATAGAGGGGTTGCAGAAGCTGGCGCGCGATCATCAGCGGGAGGTGGGTTGGCTCATCCACGCTGGCGACGGAGGGATTCAGGCCGCAGTGCCTACGACACTTGATGCGGCCAGCGCCGACCCCTTTGTGGAGCAGATGTGGCGCCTATGCAGTTCGTTTGGCGGCGTTCCCACCGGTGAGCACGGGGTTGGCAGGCTCAATAAGGCTGCGCCAGCCATTGTGCTTTCAGAAGCAACCTTCGAAGCAAAGCGGGGAATAAAGCGGATTTTTGATGACCGGGTGTGCCTAAATCGTGGTACTTGGCCTCCAGAGCGGGCCGACCGGCGGGTTGATAGGTCTGACGAGGCGGTTGAGTACCGCACGGTGGTACACCTCACTGAGTTGATTAGCTCGGTCGCGGCGTCCAGCGAGGCAACCGCAGTAAAGCCGAATTCAGCGAAGGAGGTCGCCAGAACGCTGAGAGCCGCAGCATCCGACGGCGTTTCACTCGCTGTGCATGGTACCCCGAGCGACCGCGTGGTGGACATACAGTTAGATCGACTCTCAGAGATCGGCCCATGGAACCCAGAAGATCGTGCGATAACTGTGGGGCCTGGCGTCAAAGTTTGTGACCTTGATAAACTCGTCAGGTCGCTGGGTTGGAGGTGGCCTGTAGATCCTCCAGCTGTGATGGGGGAAACCGTTGGGCAGGCCCTGGCGTACAGGCGCACCGGCCCGCAGAAACTTGGTTGGGGTGACATACGTGAGCATGTTTTGGGTGTTGAGCTCGCAACCACGCGCGGCGACCTGATCCGATGTGGTGGCCCAACGATACGCCACAGGGCTGGCTATGACCTGAGAGCGCTCGCTGTGGGAGCACGCCACAGTTTGGGCGTAATTACCGAAGCGACACTGCGATTGAGGCCACGGCCAGATGCCCAAGGGGCGCTAATCGCTGTGTTCGACACGGTGGATGGTTGTGGGCTCGCAGCCAAGACGTGGCTGAAGTTGGGTGGAGGCACCGCTTCTTTGCACCCGACAGCGGTTGTGGTGATGTCGGTCTCAGGTGAACTCACACTTGACAGAGATTGGCAGATGGTGCTTGATGCCGACCGATATACCGCAGTCGTGGGGTTTGAAGGTACTGAGGAGTCTGTCAAAACTCAGCTAAACTCCGCCGCCGCTGTGGGGCGAACATTCGAAATGACAGACCAGGTGCTCCTTAAGGAGAGTCGTGCCGACAATGTGTGGACCGCGATATCGATGATGCGCGGGACCGAAGGTGTCGATTGGCGTACGAATACGCGGGCGCGGTTCCATATACCGACCTCCCTCGGCGTCTGGCTCTTGGAAGTTCTCCAGAATCGGCTGCCTGACAACAGCGAGGCCGAGATTGTCGGGGATGTCGGTTGCGGAGTCGTCGAGCTGGTTATAGGTCATGACGACGACGGCTGGTTGGCGGGTTGGCTCTACGATCAGGGCGAACTGGTGGTTGAGGATGGTGGCTGGTTGGAAGTTGTAGATGGCCCCTATTTAGGAACTGTAATCGCCGACGAAGACCCTGTAGCTACGCGTTTGGCATGTGACCTCAAAAGTGAGATGGACCCATCGGGTACTCTTCCTGAATGGAAACACACCGCCCCCAGTCTGCCTGCTTCTGACAGCTCTTCAGACACCGAATGAATCACGACACTATGGAATCCAATCGACCAGATTATGGCCAGCAGTTTGGGCCTCTAACCGCAGAAGTCAGGCTTGAGCCTCTAGGTCCGGGCAAACCGAACGAAAAGGCCGCCGAGGTCTTTGGGAGAATCAGCGTCAAAACGGCGTTTGATGGAGTAGCGGTGGCCGACAATGCGATGGCGCAGGCGGGTGTTTGGCTCTACCACGGCTATCTCGATGAATCCCATCGGCTATGCCAGAGTATTGACACCCCCACTGGAAGCTACTGGTACGGTATCATGCACCGCCGCGAGCCGGATGCATCCAACGCCGCCTACTGGTTTGGCCGGGTAGGGGATCACCAAATATTCGGCGCACTCACGACGAGCTCCGCATCTTTAGCAGCAGAGATGGGCACCGACGACGAACCAAATTTTCTTCGAGATCAGGTCCATTGAGATCCCTTCGAGATCATCTCTCTGTGCGAGGCGGCCCGTGTCGGCACGAACTCGGCGAACGAAGGGCTCTGTGTCAGGGTGCCGCAGTTGGAGTGGGAACTTCTTTTCGATCACTGCTACAGCGCGACTGTAGGGCGATAGTGGAGTCCCCGACAGCTAAACAGATAGCTACACGATAGGAGACGAACTGTGGACAGAGTCCGAGCGGGACTGATTGGGTGCGGGCCCATGGGCCGAGATTTGATTTCGCAGGCGAAAAGCTTGTCAGATATCGCCGAAGTGGTCGCCGTCTGTGACATCGACGCGGCTCTTGCGAAGAAAACCGCGTTCGAGCTTGGCAGTGAGGCTATGACCAGCTCTGCCGAACTCATCGCCAGGGACGACGTGAATGCCCTTTTTGTGGCGACTCCGGGATACCTGCACGCCGAACCGGTTTTGGCGGCGGCTGGAGCGGGCAAACATGTATTTGTCGAAAAGCCGATGGCGCTTCGTGTTGAGGATTGCCAGGCTATGATCGATGCTGCCGATTCCAACGGTGTTAAACTGATGGTGGGCCAAGTGCTTAGGTACACCGACGTGTTTCAGTTCGCCAGAGACCACATAGCAGCAGGTGATTTGGGAGAGGTATTCGCTGCACGGATAACAAGGACCGGCAGTGGCTGGGGAAGTTGGGGCCGCTCCTGGCGCACGAAAAAAGAGCAGAGCGGTGGGGTACTGTTTGAGTTCAGCGTCCACGAGTTGGACTTCATGCGGTGCTGTCTAGGCGACGCCGAGAGCGTTTATGCCGTGGAGAGTCATCGCGTCCACCACGATCTCGACTACGCCGACACCTGTTTTCTAACGATCAGATTCCGCAGTGGCGGCCTTGGTCAGTTGGCAGCAGGATTGGCGGATCATGTAGGAACATATCGTGGTGAGATTCTGGGCACCGATGGCGCGATCCATTTCGACAAATCAGCCGGGAGTGTGCGCTACCGGTTTGGAGATCAAGAGACCCAGAGTATGGATATCAACGCCCTGGAAACGCCGTCAGCCGTGAATCGAGAGGTCAGGGAGTTCATAGAAGCGGTTGGAGGCGACGGAGCGGTGACTATTCCAGGAAAAGAAGGTATGGCTGTTGTGGAGATCGCGTCAGGCGCTGGCGTCTCGGCGCAGACCGGCGAGGTGGTGCCGCTGACAGTGAAGACCAGGTGACCGGCTGGCGAAGCAGCTGATTCACTACCCTGGCATGATCGACGTGGGACTGAATTACCCCTTTGATGGATATTCTCAGGCATAAACGAGATCATTGCCGTAATCTTCCACTGAGTGCCGCAGCAGGAGGCATCTTGCGGCTAGTCAGGCGATGATCTTGGTCGTTGCGATCGTATCTCATGACCAAACGTCGCAGTCGCCAAGAAACCCTAGCTGTTTTCGGCAGGGCGTTTGGGACCGGTTCAAAGGGATCATACCGGAGCGCGTTTCGCCTGCGATTAGTCGATGAGTGGCGCTAGCTGGAAGTCTATGTGATGCTAGCCACGGTCAGCGCTGGGGCGATCAGTTTGATTACTCCTGCGTCTATCATCGCTCGTACTGGCTGGTTTGCTCTGGATGGCACATCGGTTGCATTTGGAGGGCCACTTCGACGATGTGACATGAATGAACCAGATAGCCCATCGGTGTCAGGTGACGCTGTCCCATGCCCGGTAGCTAGAGGTCGGTTCGGAGGGGTCGATGCGATGTAGGCCCGTTAGGCGCGAGCACATCACAATGAACATATTTGTGGCCCGCCGTCCGATAGAGTCTCGTTAGATTCCGCTAGCTCCTCGGTTTTCCCGACTTGAGAACACGCACGATCCTCCCTGCCTGACCAGCTAGTCGATCGATAGCATCATCGTATGGTAGCCATTGCACCCTTGACGATGCTATCCATAGTGTCGAGCCTCGCAGAATTCACTACAACAGAACGCCTAGACGGAGAGATTCATGCCCTGGACCACGACGCTGCCCTATTCGTACGCAATCGATTACGGACAGAAACATCTTGGCAACACCGAGTATCTGAAGCAGATCGAGGAGGGCAGGCCGCAACTGCTCCACGTTTTTCAGGACACTCCGCTCAATTCATGGACCGGTAACTCGATACATACCGGTGGTGAGGAGTTTCGTCGGATAACCGCCGATGAGGTGCCTGCACATGTCGATGCGATTAAGAAGTTCGTCCAAGACGCGCACGAATCTGGTGCCGCCAAACTGATTCCCTACATCTGCACGATGATAATGGTTGGAAACGCTGAGACTCGCGACGGCTTCTGGAACCTCTATGACAACTGGGAAGATTTCGAGCATTTGGGCATCGGGCCCAAACCGGAAGACGACCCGATTGAATGGCTCCAAAAAGGCGCAACACCTCTGGGTAATCCACGCCTCAACCACCACGAACCATCAATCCATCACCCAGGGTGGCGGCAGTTCCTGAGGGCATGCGCCAATCTTGTTGCAGAGTGCGGATACGACGGCGCGTTTCTGGACGTGAACTCGCTTGCGAGCTATCTCGAATGCGACCGCATCGTGTTTGCCGAATATCTCGCCGACCGCTTTTCACCCAATGAGCTGAGTGGGCTACTGAACTTCTCATCCGTTGACGATGTGGTATTGGGAGAGCCCGGTGACGGGCTATTATGGTTTGAGACTGCGCGGTTCAGATCGTGCGCAATGGGCAAGCTTTTTGAGGAACTGAGAGACATCGGGCGTCAGCATGTCGAGGATTTCTTCGTCATCGTCAACAACTCGCCGATGAGCGCTCTCGAAGGGTTTTGGGATCGTCGTAGGTATGGCCTCGGCGTCGGCCCACTGCACGAATACACTGCGGCAGTGATGTTCGAAGAGATGCAGCAGGCTGGTCGGTTTGGGATGGACTACATCAACGACAACATTCTTCAGTTCAAGTACTCGCTCGCCCACGGTGCCAAAGGGGTGACACTTCTCTACTTCGCCGGGCATACCGACGCGTGCAATCTGGCGAACGCTGAGGCCGCTTCAGGCGGCGGCGGAGCGTTTGTCCATCCAGGATTCGTCGGAATCCCTGAGATGCGGGCGTGGGGCGACTGGTTCACCGACCACGCCGCTATGTACGACGGCAAGGAAGCGGTCCACGATGTCGGCGTGCTGTTCTTCGCCGAGCAGATGTACTGGGAGAACCACGACCACATCGACGCGGTCTACAGAATTAGGATGTCGTTGTCCGACAACCATATCCTTTTCAATTTTCTTGTCGAACCGCATTTCACACTTGAAGCGCTGAAGACTTTTGAGGTCGTGATCGTCCCTGATGTGAGCCACATGAGTCAGGATCAGATTGATGTCCTGGTGGCGTACGCTGAAGGGGGCGGAAAAGTTCTCATAGTCGGCGAATGTGGATTGTTTGACGACCGCGGAATCGCCCACGCCACACCGCTGTCCGATCTGCTGGCGAAGCATTCAGACAACGTAACCTTTTGCGACAAGCTGGATTCTGCGGTTCCCGCTCGCGGCCAGGAGATATACGACTTGCCCCATGGCGAACTCAATACATTCGAATATTTCCCAGAGATGACCGACCGGGTTGCGTCGATAGAAGAGGCGCAAGCTGCGCGAAACCATCCGCTGATCGCTGTTCTTGATGAGATGGCAGGCAGGCGGCTGTCCTGTCTGAACGACGATGCGCCCTACACTTTGCGGGTGGACGCCTACAAAGATCCAGACGACGAAACCAAAACGCTAGTCCATCTGGTGAACTACGATTTATTGGTGACGGAGCGAGGCAAAACCGAGCCGCTGATCCCAGCGACTGACGTTCTTGTCAAGATACCGGCCAAGTCCGCTCGTATCTGGATGTCGGGGGGCACCGAGGGCGAGCCGCTCAACGCTGGTGTCGACGGCGTTCAAATCCCAGCGGTAGACTGCTACGCTATCGTCGAGATGACCAACGCGTAGGTAGCTTTTGCGCGGAAACCAAAAACTTCTGATGTGGGCGGCTATTCAGTCTGAATAAGCCGCCCATCCAGTCGGATTTGAGTGTTCTAGTCGATCTGCTAATCGCCCATTGGATCATTCTCCCAAACAGAGTTCCGGTAGTAAATTCCAAAAAAACATTACAACTGTTCCACTGAGCAACCGACTATCTCCAAATTTGGCGCGATATGGTGGGCATTCATTATGTCAACCACGCTCTCCAACATACCTAGAGGACTGTGACAACAGACCTGATCTATCGCGACGACTCTGAACGTGGACAGCTCGACGTGATGCTGCCTGAAAGAGGCGATGCACCGTTCCCGATGGTTGGTGCTATCCATGGCGGCGGATGGATGGGTGGTGAGAAGGAGGCGATGCACCTCTACGGCCATCGCCTCACCGATATGAGGATAGCATGTGTGCTGCCCAACTACCGCCTGACAGGTACACACAACCATCCAGCGCAGCAGGACGATATTTTTTCGGTCCTCGATTGGGTGGCGGCCAACTGGGACAGATGCGGCTCCCCGATCTCCCATATCCATCCCCAAGCGCCGCCCTGTCTTATGACCCACGGCGCGGCGGACTCTCTGGTGCCAGCAAACCAGTCCACGATCTTAGTCGAAGCCCTGACCGCAATCGGTGTGGAGGCTGAGGCGATCTTGGTGCCAGGCGTAGACCACGCTGCAACAATGCCAGATATCTCCCCAGAAGAGCCGTTGGGCGGAATCGCTTCGTTCCAAACATTTTGGCGTCGCCACCTCCTGTCCGACTGACCTAGAACGATGCCGCCGAACATCTTGTGGTTGATGACCGACGAACAGCGTACCGACTCGATGGGCTGTTATGGCAGCCCGTGGGCTCAGACCCCGTGTCTTGACCGGTTGGCAGGCCAGGGCGCGCTGTTCAAGAACGCTGTGACGCAAGCTCCCGTCTGTGGTCCGGCCAGGGCTGCCATTCTGACCGGCGAGTATCCCTCAAAGAGTGATGTTTGGTACAACAGCCCAGCGACAACGTTTCAGAGTCACCTCACCGACGTATTTCGCAGCGCGGGATACCAGACCGCGTCATTCGGCAAACAGCACTATGTCGCGACCAATCAGGCGTTCGACGACGAAGGGCACTTCGTGCTCAGCGATCAGGTCTCCTACTTCAAGTACAACGACCAGTTCAATCCCGACGATTTCGGTGCGGTGACATATCCGCCTGAGCCGTACGGATGGATATTCGGCGGTCGATTTCCAGGCGGTGCAGATCAGACGTCCGAAGCGAAATCGGTAGCTGCCGCAAAAAGCTGGCTCGAAGACAGGTCAGGCGAAGAGCCGTTCCTCCTCCGTGTGTCGTTCAACGGCCCCCACACCCCTGCAGTACCGCCAGAGCCGTTCGACACAATCATCAACGGGGATCATATCGTTTTTCCGCCTGAAGTCGAATCGATCACGCAAGGCGAGTCAGACTGGATAGCCTCATCACTCAGGCCGATGGCGGACTTAAATCGGCTCACCCAGACCCAGATCAGCGCGATGCGGCGCTACTACTACGGCGAGGTCGCCTACCTCGATTCGCTGATAGAAGAGCTTACCGACTGGATGGGCGTGTGCGGATTTTTGGACAACACAATAGTCATGTTCGTATCGGACCACGGTGCTCACTTAGGCGATCATTTGCTCGTTCAGAAGCAGACTTTCTATGAGCCTTCGGTCACGGTACCGTGTTTCATCACCCATACTCAGACAGTCAACGGCGGGCAGGTCGTTGAGACGCCGGTGGAGACGCGGTGGCTTCTGCCTACCCTGTTGGAGTTGTCGGGTCTATCAGCGCCGGACCATCTGTCCAATTGCAGCATGTCCATACCACTTGCCGGCGGTGTGGAACCACCCAGCGTACCGGTATTCAGCGAGTTCACATTGGGATCGTTTGGTATCCGCCACGATGACAGGTTGGTCATGGTCAGGGACGGCAACTGGAAGCTTTCCATGTGTTTGGACCCCACGCCGCATGATTCGGCACTCTACAACCTGGGAACCGATCCTTTTGAGTTGACGAATCTGGCCGGACTAGCGGAATCCCACCACATCGAATCCAGGCTTTCAGGCTTGATAGAGAACCATATCAGCGAGTCCTCGACATAAACTTCAATTTGCGGCATATGGAGGTAGTCCAGTGCACCTCACAGTAACAAACCCCTTCGACGGACAGACGGTATGCGAACTGCCATACGACACCCAAGAGACGATTGACACAAAACTCACGCAGGCTCGCCAAGCCTTCGATGTGTGGCGAAAAATGTCTCTCTCTCAGCGTATAACGAAAATTGAGAGCAGTTTGGCAAGTTTCGCTCAGAATATCAATATCGCTCGCGATGTGACTCTCCAGATGGGCAAGCCGATCGCGCAGTCCCGAGGCGAGATCGACGGGTTTTTCCTTCGCGCTGAGAAGATGATTTCCATCGCCGAAGAGGCGCTGTCGCCTGATGTTCTACCCCAAAAACCCGGGTTTGTGAGGCGTGTTGAGCATGCTCCTCTGGGTGTGGTATTCAACATCGCAGCCTGGAACTATCCGCTGTTGACCCCTGTAAACGTCGTGATTCCGGCGCTGCTTGCAGGGAACGTCGTTCTTCTTAAGCACAGCGCAAAGACACCGCTCTGTGGTCGTCATATCGCCGCTGCGTTTGAGGGCATCGGTCCTCCAGGCTTGGTTTCCGATCTGATTGTCACCCACAAACAGACCGACCAGATCATCGCGGACCCACGAGTAGATCATCTGTCCTTCACCGGCTCGGTTGACGGAGGTCGCCAACTCTACTTGGGTGCCGCAGAACGTCTTATAGATGTCGGGCTTGAGCTTGGCGGCAACGACCCAGCCTATGTCTGCCAGGACGCTGATCTTGAGTTCACAGTGGAAAATGTCGTTGACGGCGCCTGTTACAACGCCGGGCAGTCGTGCTGTGCTGTGGAGAGGGCTTACGTCCACACCTCAGTCTATGACGGGTTTCTAAGCCGTGCTCAGCAAACTATGGCGGCCTACTGCCTTGGCGACCCGATGGACGACGCGACTACGATAGGGCCGTTGGCAACCCGTTCAGCGGTAGACCTGCTCCAACGGCACGTTGACGACGCGGTCAACCGGGGCGCGCGACTTCTGTGTGGGGGCAAACACCGATCAGGTACCCAGTTCTACGAGCCGACACTTCTGGCAGATGTGCCCCAGGAAGCGGCGATAATGCGCGAGGAGTCCTTCGGCCCGATTCTGCCGGTCCAGTGCGTGAGCGACGACGAAGAAGCTGTGTTGCGCATGAACGACAGTGATCTTGGGCTGACCGCGTCGATCTGGACCACCGACAGTGCGCGGGCCGAACGCATCGCGGCGCAGCTCGACGCAGGCACTATCTACCAGAACCGCTGCGACTATCTCGATCCTGCACTGCCCTGGACCGGATGGAAAGACAGCGGCTCAGGCTCCACCCTCTCCCCCTACGGCTTTCACCACCTCACCCGCCGCAAATCGGTCCATTTTCGCACGAGCGTGGTATAAGCCTATCGCAAGAGGCTGAGGGCATGGAGTCACGTCGGGAGCTGGTGCAGTACTGCTCCCACAGCATCGTTTCGGGCCAACGAAGTCTTGATGCAACTCGAAAATGCAGGCCAGTTGCAGACAACTTCCCCCAAGTCGCTGCCGCCTGAGAACAATGATCCTAAAACCCACGCGCCTGCGTTCAAGTCGCCGCCGCGCACATCTGCGGCCCGTGCCAGATTAACGAATACTGAAGCGATGTCGTCATCGTCATCAACCGAGCGCCCAATGAACGCAGCCCAACTTTCGGCGATGCGCCGAATCCACAGATCGACAGGCTGTAAAAACCGGGGTGGCTCCTCATCCAACGCGCAGTACCATGCTACATCTCGCAGGTAGAACGCCGCGATTTTCGGCCCAATACCCCTGATTTTGAGCAGTTCCGATGTGGCTTCTTCGGCTCTGCCATGCCTCACCATGTCGGCAGCCCACAGCAGAATGTTGCAATTGTGTTCTTGGTGGGCAAGCACAAACTGGGTTGACGAAACCGTAGCGTTGCCTCTGGACCACTTCAGCGGATTGCAGTTCGGGTTGGTCCCGATCCCCTTGGCTTTCGCCAGCATATCAAACTCATTCCAAGTGTCATAGGGGAGTTGTTGGGAGGGACGCGGCTGGCCTTTTCCACTTGTTTCGAGCGCCTGTGTGGCGAATATCCGGTATTGCGGGGCGGCCCCCTGCCGTTCACTAGCGTAGTTGGTGTGAAATAGGACGAGTGCATGTAGCCAGCCGTTCTCAGCTTGTGCGAACTCTTTTTTTTTGGGTAACAGTCTTCACTCCAGTAGATATTGGACAGCTGCGCAATAGCACTTACGATCTTGAGAATGTCATTGGGATACTCGTGGGGCATCGGGTCTCTTCCCTTCCTAGTAGACTCAGACCTCAGTGAGGCTGGCGTGCTGACCGATCAAAACCGTTGTTTGGACGGTGTCTTTTTCCGGACCAGTAGTCACTCCGGCGTCACGTACGCCGCTGTGATCCCCCCATCGGCTGTAAATGTCGCACCGGTGACATAGCTGGATTCGTCGGATGCCAGGAACAGCGCCGCTTTAGCCATCTCCGAGGCTTCACCGAACCGACCCATGGGCACATGGACCAGCCGCCGCTGCTTCTTCTCTTCGGTGTCGAGGAACGCCATCAGAAGCTCTGTCTTGAGCGGGCCTGGGCAGAGGGCGTTGACGCGGATGTTTTCGCGGGCATGTATCACCGCAAGTTCGCGGCTCATGGCAAGCACGCCGCCCTTGCTGGTGGTATAGGCCAACTGTGGTGTCGCCGCTCCTACAATAGCAACGAACGACGCGGTGTTGACGATAGAACCGCCTCCTGCCCGGCGAATAGCTGGTATCCCATATTTACACCCTAAATAGACACCCTTGAGGTTGACGCTCATAGTCAGATCCCAAACGTCTTCCTCAGTCGCTTGCGAGTCGCCATCATCGCCGTGCATGATGCCAGCGTTGTTTAACAGCACCGACAGCGATCCGAACCTTTTTTCGGCGACATCCACCATCTTCTCGCATTCGTCGGCCTTAGAGACATCCGCATGCGCGAAAACAGCACTACCACCCTGGCTCTCAACGAGCTCGACCGTCTCCTCTCCTGCGTCATCGTTCACATCTACCACCACCACCCGCGCTCCCTCTCTCGAAAAAAGCAGCGCTGACTCCCGCCCGATACCGCTGCCTGCGCCGGTAATGAGAGCCACTCTCTCCTCTAACCGCATTACGATGCCTCCTGCGAAATGCCCCTGAATTCAACCGCTGCCCTTGCGAGTCCATCGAACAGCCTTTGCTGGGCCGGGTCGTCAGCCGCCGTCAACTCTGGATGCCACTGAACCGCCAGAAACCAGCTTTGACCAGGCATCTCAAACCCCTCAATCATCCCATCCGCCGCACGGGCCACCACCTCAAGCCCTGGTGCAGTGTTCTTCAAAGCCTGATGGTGCCACGATTGAGATGTCGTTTCCGTGCATCCCATGACTCGCGCCAGCATCGAACCAGGCTCAATCGACATCGGATGAGGAGTCGGCTCTCTCGGCGGCAATCGATGCGCAACCTGCGTGCCAAATTTTTCGGGCAGATGCTCGAAAAGGTCTCCCCCCAGCGCGACATTCACTACCTGCGCCCCTCGGCAGATCGCCAAAATCGGCATGTCTATTTCGAGCGCTTTCAAAGCTAGCTTGAATTCCAGATCATCCCGTTCAGTGTCCACCATGTAGGTTCTTTCATGCCCAACACCACCGAACCGTTGTGGCTCAATATCCCCGCCACCTACCAGCACCAATCCGTCGATGGGCCCCAGCATCTCGTCGGAATACTCTCCGCACGACGGCAGAACCACCGGCAGCGCGCCTGATCTTCGCACCGAATCGACATACTCCGATGGAAGCGTCAAGACATTTTTTCTATCACGACCGTACGTGGTTATTCCGATCACTGGCGATCTTTTTCCCATTCTATTCATTGACTCCTTACCGGCCCTTCAGGCTCTTCGAGGCCCTTCGGGTTCCTGCCGTCCCTGCTTGTACCACGGATTTCAGAGGGCACATCCGCAGCATATCCCTAGAGTACGCGGGTCCGGCGAGGCGCACGGGCTACCAATCAGCGCAATGTGCTATTGCAGTTCTCCGCTAACGACGTGCCTGGATGGAACAACTTACGCACAGATGAGCGTTGAAAGCCACTGTGGCTTGACCGCAGAGAGCACTGCGGCATACTCTCATCTGCCGCTCAACCAACCAAACGACTTACACGCAAAAAAATCGGGGGGGGGAACATGGAGACACTAAGAGCTCAGGCCTACTTTCACGCGGCGCATCGGCAGATCGGATACCCAGGCAAATGCCGACACGTCCACGGCCACACCTGGCGCGGCGTGATTGTCGTCAGCGCAGAGAGGCTCCCACGCAACGATCTGGACATGGCGGTAGATTTCGGCGACCTCAAAGACATCCTGCGGTCGCTCGACCATAAGATGATGGTCTCTCAGACCGATTCAGTGTTTCTGGATGAATCGCTGTTCGACCAGGATGGCGTGGTACTGATTCCAGGCAACGGCCCGTCGGTGGAAAATATCTCCAACTACGTCTATGACAGAGTCGCCGACGTGATCAGACGGCAATACCCCGATCTTGGCATATCCTACCACATCTTTGTGGAGATTCAGGAGACGGACAACAACTTCATGGTAGTTGAAGGCGACGCGGTTATCTAGGTCAAAAATGCGCAAACGCACCTTGTTTTGGCCCATCCCAGCGCTTTCGGTCGTCTGGTTGATCACAGCAATGGCAGGCGACGAAACCCCAAAAACAGCCGTGAGGCGACCGGCCCACCATACGGATGGTGGGTTCAGAATCCCCTGGGACGCATCCACTGACAAAAGCTTCTCCCAACTGATGCGCTGGCGATGGGACGTATGGACAAAAGGCAGACCCGACACCCCACCCGCAGCAAGCTTCCCCCTCGCCAAGATCAACCACGCCCTCATCGACACAAACCCTACGCAGTTTACAGCGACGTGGATCGGTCACGCCACGCTTTTGGTGCAGATGGACGGCCTAAACATCCTTACCGATCCGATCTTTTCGGACAGAGCGTCGCCTATATCGTGGTTTGGGCCCAAACGGGTATCCGATCTGCCGGTCGATTTAGACAGCCTTCCACCGATTGATGTGGTGATAATCTCTCACGACCACTACGATCATCTTGACGCGCCGACTATCGACCGTCTAGGTGACAGACCCCACTATCTGGTTCCGCTGGGCTTCAAAGAGTGGCTAGCTGATCGCGGGATCATCAGGAAAGTGACCGAACTCGACTGGTGGGAAGGCGTGGAGATTAGAGGCGTGCGGTTCGTCGCGACGCCGTCGCAGCACTGGTGCGCGCGTTCCCACATTGACCGCAACGAGCGGCTGTGAGCGTCGTGGGCGGCCATCGGCCCAACAGCAAAGCTCTTTTTCGGCGGTGATACTGGCTACTTTGGTGGGTTTGAAGAGATTGGCCGTAGGTTCGGTCCGTTTGATCTAGTGGCGCTGCCGATCGGTGACTACGAGCCGCGCTGGTTCATGAAAAACTCCCACATGAACCCCAATGAGGCGGTTAGGGCGTTCCAAACCCTGGGGGGCAGAACGCTAGTCGGTATACATTGGGGAACGTTTCGTCTCACCGATGAGGATATGCTTGAACCGCCGGTTCGCACTCGTGCCGCGTGGGATTCGGTCGGCCTGCCTCCTGAGCGGCTGTGGGTTCTGAAGCATGGTGAGTCGAGGGTAGTGCCCACGACGGGTGAAAGTCCAGACGTGACTCTGCAATGACGACTCGTGGTGGACTGCACTTAGCACAGGTAGTTGCTGCGTCTTCACCTCCCGCTGGGCTCGGGTTCCCCGACTGACCTCTGAGGTTGGAGGCCTAGCTGGGAGTACATCTCTTTCACTTCGGTCACAGGCAGTTGGCAGGCGTAGTTGCGGCAGACATAGGCGGTTGGCAATCCGCCTAACATGGGGCGGCCTGCGGTCATCGGCGAAATCGCTTCGACTTTGGGGTCGCCTGCCAGAGCAACAACCTTGTGCGGTACGAACGGTTCGCCCAGACCCTCCACTAGCTCGGCGAACCCTTCACTATTCGGTTCGCCAGCGAGCACAATCTCAAACAGCCCCGCCAGCATGAGTTCCAGATTACTTAACATCTGCGCGTGCCCCGGTGGATAGGAGGCGATCTGATCGGCGAATGCCGCGAACACCGAATCTGCCCGCTCACGCCACATGGTGTCACCGGTGATCTCCCCCAACTTAAGCAGGACTTCGCTTGCCGCAGCGTTGCCTGAGGGCATCACTCCGTCATAGATCTCTTTGGGCCTAATCGGTACATCGGCCTGGTCGGTAAAGAAATACCCGCCATTCTCCTGGTCCCAGAATCTTTTTCCCATCTGCGACGCCAGCTCAGTCGCCCACAGAAGCCAGTTCGCATCGAAAGTGATCTCATAGAGATCGATCGCAGCCGAGGCCATGAGGGCATAGTCGTCCAGAAATCCGGGACCAGAGAGCCCATCGTCCATCCAACGCCTGTAGAGCGCCTTGTCCTTCCACATTCGCCCTTTGACGAATCTGCCAGCGTTGGTCGCCGCTTCCCGATACCTCTCGTCGTGGAGCACCGAATAACCTTTGGCGAACGCCGAGATCATGAGAGCGTTCCAGGACGCGAGCCTCTTTTCATCGCGCAGGGGCGGTTCGCGCAGCCTGCGGGCCGCCAGAAGAGCAGCACGGCCCCGATTGAGTGTTTCCCCAACGTCGTCAACCGTGCGATCCATACTCTGGGCGAACTGCTCCTCAGTCATCGCGACATACAGGACGCTGCTGCCGCCCTCAAAGCTGCCGATATCGTCAACGTGATAGTACAGGCAAAGAAGCTCACCATCATCGTCGCCGAGGATTTTCTTTATCTCTTCGGGGCGCCAAACGAAAAATGTGCCCTCCTCCCCCTCGCTGTCAGCGTCGGTCGCTGTGTAAAAGCCGCCGCCAGGGCCTGTCATTCCGGCCAGGACATATTCGAGAGTTTTTGTCGCGATCTGGGAGTAGAACTGGTCGCCGGTTACCTGGAAAGTCTCCAGATACAGCTCTGAAAGCTGAGCATTGTCATAGAGCATTTTTTCAAAGTGCGGCACCCTCCAGTATCTATCTATGGAATACCGGTGAAACCCGCCTTCCAGATGGTCGTGGAGGCCGCCTTGCGCCATCAACGTCAGCGTCTTTTCCACCATTTCAAGCGCTTTGGGTTCCTTCGTGCGGTACCAGTGCCGAAGCAGGAACGCCATGGTCGGTGGAGACGGGAATTTGGGAGCATTGCCAAACCCTCCCCACCTCTCGTCAAATTGATTCTGAAGGGTTCGGAACGCTGTATCGACCGTCGAACTGTCGAGTACTGTTTCGCCAGATGCAACGCTGATAGCGTGTTTGGAGGTGGCGTCCATCAACTGCTTGGCGACGCTCAAAATGTTCGATCTGTCGGTCCGCCATGCCCGTTCAATCCCGGTGAGAACGTCCATCAGGCCAGGCAGCCCGCCTCGCGCAGTTGGCGGAAAATATGTACCGCCAAAAAACGGCTCCTTGTCCGGTGTGATAACAACGGTAAGCGGCCAGCCGCCACGCCCTCCCATGATCTGGACGGCTGTCATGTATACGTTGTCAATGTCGGGTCTCTCTTCCCTGTCCACTTTGACCGATATAAAATGCTCATTGAGGAACCTGGCGACCTCCTCATTCTCGAACGACTCCTCCTCCATCACATGACACCAGTGGCATGTCGAATATCCTATGGACAGAAAAATCGGGCGATCCAATGCTTTCGCTTCCGCAAAAGCTTCTTCGCCCCAGGGATACCAGTTGACCGGGTTGCCTGCGTGCTGCTGGAGATAGGGGCTGGCCTCGCCGCCTAGGTGGTTGCGAGATACCGCGCCATCTGCGGAGTTGGTCGTTCCCGCCAGAGTGGTAGCCATCAACGGCCAGTACTCTGACCCATAGACAGCGAGAAATGCCGCCAGAGCCGCAGCGATTACCAACGCAACGATTGTCAACTGCGACGAAAAGGACATGTTTCGGGCCTTGGAAAACCGGGAGAAAGGTAATCACGCCTACGTTTGGTACCAACGTCAAGTCGGTACACAGGGTTCCAACTGGCTCCGAGTGAAACAGAGGATGGGCTCTAGGGTCATGCGCCAACACCAGACGCCTGATGCGTCTCGCCGGTCAACCTTTTCCAAAGAGTGCCTAGGGAATGATTGTTGTTGCGACACCGAAGGGCACCCGCTTTAATTCGCTGCCCTGGCACACCCAAACTACCGCGTATGTTCCGTAGCTCTCAAATGACATCGAGTGGACGTCGATCGTCAGTGCGATGGCACTATCCATCCTACCCGCTGGTGGATCGGCGACATTTATGACCCCTGCGAACGGTGAAGCAATTTTGCCACCGTGGTCATCGATGACCTGGAGCGAGATATCTTTGGATCCGGTCTCGACACTGGAGAATCGCAGTCGCATGACAGCAAAAAAACGGGCGGTGGTGTAGGGAAGCTCAGGCGAATAGATCGTGTCAAAACCGATCCCCAACGCCTGGAGTTTTCCCGAACTGTCAGCGTGGTCACACAAAAACGCAAAGTCGATTTCCATATTAACTCTCCAGAGGGACCTTCGCCCCGTATTCGATTCCGGCTCAATAGTGCCCGTACTCAAGTGCCGTGTCGATCATCGCCATGTAGTTGTCCACTACCAAGGGCGAGAGTTTCGGGTTGTAGGGAGAGGCCGTGGGGCAGAGGATAAACCTTCCGCCTCCACCAGCGTCATCTATCGCGGCTTTTACCATTCCCCGTATTACGTCCGGGGTCTCTGCGAAAAGATCGCCTACCTGAATATTGCCGTGGAGGCATACTTGGCCGCCAACCCTCTGTTTTGCTTCAGCCAGTGGTGTATCGCCTAGTGGTGGCGCTTCGATGGGATGCAGGCAGTCCGCACCAAGCTCAACCATGTCCTCCAAAATCTCCTGCATCGGACCGTGGCAGTGGACATGCACCAAGCTACCTGCGTCGTGAACCACTTTGGCGATCTTTGTCATCGGCTCAGTGACAAACTCACGGAAATCTTTTGGGCGTTGGAGTGGCGGTCCGGCGTACTCCGCGCCTAAAAACGCGAAAACGCCTTTGACGCCGCCAGATATGAGGTACTCAACAAATTCCAGAATCCGCTCCTCAAACAGCCGCACGAGGCCTATCACTGCATCTCGCCGCTCGACACTCCAGATCGCCATCGTCTCAGAGCCCAACAGCGAATGGACGTTCATCACAGGGTCGTCCAGGGAGATAAACACCACCCCGCTCTCACCTATCTCCTCATCATACGCCGTAAAACCGCCAAGGTCCGGCTTTGGCGGGACATACGGCACCGACAGAAAGGCTTCTAAGTCGTCAGCGGTTTTGACTGGAAACTCCTGCTGAAGGCTTGGATAGTCGCTATGGCTTATCTGATCCACCAGTGTCAACTCGCCTTTGGGAGTGCTCCAGGTTGTGGTGACCAGGTCCCAATCGTCTATAGGGCTCACGCTTTGTCGGGCCTCCACTTCGTCGCTGTCGGTGAGAAACCAGCCGCTAGGCACCCCCCACCCGCAGCAGTGGTCGCCATGCTCCCTCACAGCGTCTATTAGCGGTTCCCAGCTCTCGTGACGGTCGTTAACCCACGATTCGTCATAGGGCCGCACGCCCCAAACATGGAGCGGCACTCGGTCGGTCGGTTTTCCTTGCATGGCAAGGGTGAGCCGTTGGCGCGATGTCATCAGATTATCTCGGCTGACCTATTTTGACGTTAGTTTGACCGGAACGCTCTTCTAAAAAAAGCCACGGCAATATCGTGGGGCAAGCGCTCCGTCCACCGGCGTGGATCGCAAGAACTGGAGGGGTGCTACACCCACACAAAGATCGTCAGTACGTATAGGCGGATCAATCATCAACCGGGTTTGGTGGAGTCGAAAAGAACAGGGCGAGAGGCGAATTTTGCCACCTCGCGCCCGAATGTTTTCCTGGAAATCAATAAATCTTTGCTGGTGCTTCAAGCTGGAACTTAGCGATCTGACCTTCTAAGTCCTGAACCAGTTCGTTCAGCCCGTCGGCGGTCTTGACAGCTGAGTGGACAACGTCTGAGATCTGCTCCAAGCCAGCGTTGACCTCGCCTTTGTAGTACCTGTGCCCTTGAAAAGGATACGTCCTGAGTACCGGTGTGCATTGCCCGCCTGAACGGCAGTGTGGGAAGCGATTCGGGGTAGGCGTTTGTGAACCTTACCGACTCCCTGGCGAACGCGTCTAGGCGCGGTGTAAAGACAACGTCGCTGCCGTACGCCCCAAGATGATCCTGTCTAAGCGAGTCGAAAATAACGAGGACAATGTTCATCGAGTACCTACAAAGAAGTTCGCCTTCGACCCCCTGCCTAATGCGCGGCTGGATCAATCCGGCGGACATTAGGTCTCCATATTGAAAAACGCATCCCGACCTGGGTAGACGCCGTTGGCGCCCAACTCCTCCTCTATCCTGAGAAGTTGGTTGTATTTGGCGACCCTGTCAGTGCGGCAGGGAGCGCCGGTTTTTATCTGCCCGGCGTTTGTGGCTACAACCAGATCAGCGATGGTAGAGTCCTCGGTCTCGCCAGACCTGTGGGAGATGACCGCTGTGTAGCTCGCCCGGTTTGCCATCTCAATGGCTTCGAGGGTTTCGGTGAGTGTGCCGATCTGATTGACCTTAATGAGGATCGAATTGGCTGAGCCCTCATCAATCGCCCGCTCCAACCTCTGGGTGTTGGTCACCAGGAAATCGTCGCCGACGAGCTGGACACGGTCTCCGACAGCGTCGGTAAACGCTCTCCAGCCGTCCCAGTCGTTCTCATCCAAACCGTCCTCTATGCTGATTATCGGATATTTCTCGACCCAGTCCGAGAAGAACTCGATCATCTTCTCGCTGGACAGGGTTCGGTTTTCTGTCGCCAGCGTGTATCTGCCGTCATCGTATATCTCGCTCGTGGCAGGATCTAGGGCGATTGAGATATCTTCGCCGGGTTGGTACCCCGCCTCTTCGATAGCCTCCAAGATCACTTCAATAGCCTCTTCGTTCGATCCCAATGACGGCGCGAAACCACCCTCGTCGCCAACCGATACGTTATAATCTTTTGACTGAAGAACTTTCCTGAGCGTGTGATATGTCTCTGTGCCCCATCTGAGCCCTTCAGAGAAACTGGGAGCGCCGATGGGCATTATCATGAACTCCTGGAGATCGGTGCTGTTGACAGCGTGGGAGCCGCCGTTGAGGATGTTCATCATAGGGACAGGGAGTGTGCGCGCCATAGGTCCGCCCAAATAGGCGTAGAGAGGCAGCCCCAGATCAGCAGCTGCGGCCTTGGCGACTGCAAGTGAGACACCCAAAATTGCGTTGGCCCCCAACCTCCTCTTGTTGGGTGTGCCATCCAAGCTGACCATAGCTCGATCAATCTCAATCTGATTCTTTGCGTCCGCACCCCGAAGCTCCGGGGCGATCTCATCTCTGACGTTTCTTACAGCCGTCAAAACAGACTTGCCACCGTGTATGCTTTCGTCACCGTCACGCAGTTCAACCGCCTCGTGCTCACCGGTAGACGCGCCTGATGGCACAGCCGCGCGGCCCAACGCGCCAGATTCCAGCCGAACGTCAACCTCGACAGTGGGGTTGCCTCGGGAGTCGAGTATTTGGCGGGCGGTGATTTTTTCAATGGCGCTCATGGGAGGACGCTCTCTTTGTTGAGAAGATTGGACATCTGAAACGGAAACTCGCACATAAAGTTATGACATCGCATTCTCCGACAAAAGCACCACCAACAGAACCCCACTCGTTGATAAGCCTAAGCGCACCTCCTCGCTTGTCGACGAACGGCCTGAAACAGTCTTCTTCTTGTCTCACCTTTAAACCGGCACGATTCTTGCGATCAAAGCCCTCTGCGATTGATACCACCCAGACATCAGTCATATTGGCAGTGCAATAGAGAAATTCTGCCATGGAGGCGCAGTGTTCCCTCTGTTTGATCCGACCTTCGTAATGCTCTTGCCGGCGTTCGCGTTGGCGTTGTGGGCGCAGCACCGCGTAAAGTCGGCATACCGGAAGTACAGTGAGGTAGCCTCTCGCGGCGGCAACACAGGTGCACAGGCCGCTTGGGACCTACTCAGACGCCATGGGATAGATGACGTGGCGGTGGAGTCAACTGAGGGTGAACTGTCCGACAACTACGACCCCAGGAGCAAGACACTCCATCTGTCCCAAAACATCTATAGTCAGCCGTCTATCGCGGCTCTGGCGATCGCGGCGCACGAGGTCGGCCATGCGATGCAGGACAGCAGCGGCTACACACCGTTGAGATGGCGCGCCAACCTGGTACCAGTTGCCAATTTTGGATCGATGGGTGCATTTCCGCTTTTTATCATTGGCCTGTTCCTAAATACACCCTTTTTGATGGACATAGGTATCGGCCTCTACATGGCGGCGTTGGCTTTCTATCTGGTAACACTGCCTGTGGAGTTTGATGCCAGCAGACGGGCGATGGTAGCTCTCAGCAACGGTGGCAATCTAGCCAAGGATGAGATCGTCGGTGCCAAAAAAGTCCTCAACGCCGCCGCTTTGACATACGTAGCATCGGCAGCGATGGCTGTCAGCCAACTTTTTCGGATGCTGATCCTCCGCGACGATTGACAACAACGAGCGGCGGCCCAAAAACCGCCGCCTCAACATAGATAATCTCCCCTGTTTGAGTCAGCACGACCCACACAGGGGGGATTTTTTTGCTACCTGCCAATCTTGTGGCCGAAACAGCACACTCCGGCGCTAGAACTCGACGACAACCCCACCGCCTGGAAGGAAGCCGGTCTGAAGCCAGCGCTTCGCTTTGCGCTCCTCGGTCAATGTATCGACGTCCACGAAATACTGGTTCCACGTCCGCGATAGAGTCATCCGCGCGAAACCACGTCCCCCGATCAACCGCCTCCATATGACTCCCACGGCATACTGTTTCGTGCGAAAGTTCACCTCCTCATCGTGTGGGAATGTGTCGTTGTCGGCTGCCTCCATCTTGATGGCGTCTAGTCCGCCTATCCCCAAAACCTGAATGTTGTTCGAATGATCGAGATCGTAGGTGGTCTTGAATGTCAGCGTGCCATACTCAGGCGCGATGCCTAGCAGCTTCTCCAAGATTATCGGATGGACGTAGCTGCCACCGATGAGCCAGGAGCCTTTTCCACCGCCCAACGGCCCTTCGGCCGACAGGCCCGGGCCGGTGATGCCAAAACTGAACGTCCCTGTCAGTCTGTCGCGGCTGCCTTCGCGCTGTGAGATATCTACCACCCCCGACAGCCGGTCGCCGTAGCGCGCTGGAAAGCCCCCGGCATAGAATTTGGCCTCTTGAATGAAATCCGCATTTATCATTCCGATGGGACCACCTGTAGCACCCATCGTGCCGAAATGGTTCGGGTTGGCGATCTCGATGCCGTCCAACAAAAACCTTACTTCCGTTGGCGATCCGCCTCTGACCACGATGTCATTCCTCTCATCAGACGATGCGCCCATGCCTGGCAGCAGTTGGACCATTCGGCTCACATCCCCCCTCGCAGCAGGCGGTGTTTTTGGACGAGTTTCTAAGCGAACCACCTGCGTGGGAGCCTGGTTGACGCTCGTTACCCGGATTCGCTTAGCTGCTGTGTCAAACAACTAGTTATCGCATGGCGGTTCCCCAATCAGGGTTTCCGCGCGATAGCCAGTTCAATCTGACGGTCGAGGAGTGCAGGAAAGGTCATTCCTGCAGCCTCTGCGGCTTGAGGATAGAGCGAAGTCTCTGTCATCCCTGGAATCGTGTTGGACTCCAGGTAGTATATCTGGCCTTCTCGGACGATCATGTCGGTGCGTGACATCCCTTCCAGACCGAGCAGTTCATGCGCACGGACGCCCATATGTTGGGCTTGCGCGGTGAGTGCGTCATCTATCCGCGCAGGGCATATCTCTTCCGTCGCTCCTGGGGTGTACTTCGCCTCAAAATCAAAATACTCGCTGGTTTTCGGGACGATCTCAATCAGGGGCAGCGCCGTAGGCTCTTCGCCAACCAGACCACCTAGTACTGCGCATGTGATCTCGGTGCCTTTGATGTACTCCTCCACCATCACCAGAGGGCGCTGCTGGAGAAGTGAACCGATATGCTCGCGAAACGAGGCTTCGGTTTTGCAGATAGCCATCCCGAAACTTGAACCTTCGTCTGGAATCTTGACCACTGCAGGATAGCCGATCTCCTGATCGACCCACTCGACCACCACATCGGCGTCAGACTGCCACCGCCACAGTGTGACCGCTGCGAATGCTGGCGTTGAAAGGCCATCGAACGAAATAAGCTGCTTGCTGCGAACCTTGTCCATTGCCAGGGCTGACCCTAGCACGTCGCTGCCGGTGTAGGGAAACCCGACTGTTTCCAACAGACCTTGAATCGCACCCCCTTCACCCTCGCGGCCGTGCAGCGCTACAAACACAACGTCTATTCCCAACTCCTCAGCACGTACCAAAGCCATGTCGATTGAGTAATTAGCAACCTCGCCAACGGACACATCTGTGTGAGATGGCTGCGATTCGTCCCACGGCAACCAATCAGCCCGGTCGCCGCTGTCGGACAGAAAGCCGCTGGGAATCAGCCATCTGCCCTCTCTTGTGATCTGAACAGGCTTGATGTTGTAGCGCTTACGGTCGAGGGCGTTTGTTACTACCGTGCCAGTCTTGATGGAGATGTCATGTTCGGAGTCCCTGCCACCCATCAGGACCAAAACGTTCAGTCTGTCTACCATTTTTGTTGTGTCTTTCGTTTGTGCGCAGTCGACGATGGCGTTAATTGTAGAGGCAGGCAGCAACAACGCCAAGCGCTGCCATTGATTCCCCGATTTGCTCGGTCGTCAACACCGCCTTGAATCGGTCGCACAGACCCATCTCGAAGCTTCTGTCTACCTATCGGGCGAATTGGCAGTAGCGCACCGGTTGTCCCTGGTTAAATATCGTGTTTGACGCTCTTCGTATGGGGTTCATGGCTCGTCGGGGAACCGATCCATTTTGCGACCGCTCTCGCCGGAGTCTCGAGGTATATCGATCGGCCAAAATGCGCAAGGTTTTAGGCTTGACCAAATCGGCGCCTCTCCTTATTATAAGGGGTTATCACACCTATTTGAGAGAATTGAATGTACACCGCTGATACCACAGGAAAACCGATAAGGCTAAACGCCTATCTGGCAAGGTGCGGTGTCGCCTCGCGTCGAGGTGCAGACAGACTGATTGCCCAGGGGCTTGTCGCAGTAAATGGGCAGCCAGCGGCCTTGGGGACTACGGTCGAACCGACGAGCGACCACGTTGAGGTAAAAGGTGAGTCTCTAGAGAGGCCCACAGGCCACGTCACCATCATACTCAATAAGCCGTCTGGCTACCTAGTCTCCAACAATGATCCGCACCACGACAGCAGCAAGACCGTATTTGCGTTGGTGTATGAGATCAAAGAGCGGTTGGTGACGGTTGGGCGGCTTGATCTGGACACTGAAGGCGTGCTGATAATGACGTCGGACGGCTCGCTCGCCCATGGTCTGACCCACCCAAGTAGTGAGGTGGAAAAAGTCTATAGAGCCCATGTGAAATGGTGGCCGGACGAAAAAGCGCTTGCGAAACTGCGCGACGGCGTGATGTTAGATGGTCGAATGACCGCCAAAGCGGATGTGACGACCGTCCAGAAGTCCAAAGAGGGAAGCGAGCTTGAGATCAGGCTGCATGAGGGGCGAAACCGGCAGGTGCGCCGAATCTGCCAGGCGGTGGGACACCCGGTTATCAGGCTGAGGCGCGTTAGTGTCGGTGGAATTGATGCCCACGGTCTGCCCAGCGGCAGGTGGAGGCGGTTGACCGATGTGGAGCTCACAGAACTCTATCAAGCTGCGGGCCTGATGGTCCCAGCTAGCTGAGCCATGAGCGATCGCCGGGGTTTGATCGTAGCGATTGATGGCCCCGCGGGTTCTGGAAAAAGCACCACCGCGCAGCTAGTGGCGAAAGAGCTGGGCTATCTCTATATAGACACCGGCGCGATGTACCGTGCGGTCACTTTGCAAGCGCAGAATTCTGGCGTGGATTTGAAAGATGATAACGCCCTTAGTGATATAGCGCGTGAAGCTGTAATTGAGCTTCGCCGGGCAGATAGAAGTCTGAGTGTCAGCGTTGATGGACAAGACGTTACAGATGCGATCCGGCTGCCTGATGTTGACCGAGATGTGAGTCGTGTGTCTGAGGTGGAAGGGGTGCGTGACGCTCTGGTGGCCCAACAGCAAAGGCTAGGGGTGAAGGGCGGTGTGGTGATGGAGGGTCGGGACATTGGCACAGTAGTTTTTCCAGACGCAGAGATAAAGGTGTATCTTGTCGCAAGTGAAGAAGAGCGCGCCCGGCGGCGCAGACAGCAGCTCAAGGACCGAGGTATAGAGGTTTCTGTTGATGAGGTGTTGAGTCAGATCAAGTCCCGCGACAAGGCCAATATGGAGAGAGATCATGGACCTTTGCGGCCTGCCGATGACGCCCGGCACCTGGATACGACAGGGATCTCGATAGAGGAACAGGTCGCCACTTTGGTGGCGTGGGTTCAGAATGTGGAATCGGACCTGGCACCATGAAAAAGCATATCAGGGACACCCTGTTCGGTAGAATCTCGTACGTGATCGTCTGCCGCGTAACGCGGCTATTCATGCGCGTCGTCTTCGGCCTGAGAGTCGAGGGAATCGGCAACATACCCAACAAAGGTAAAGCTATTATCGCTGCCAACCACGTCTCAGCGTATGACCCACCTATAGTGGGGTGTGTGGTACCGAGGCGGATGCGGTTCATGGCGAAGCGGCAGCTGATAGAGACACCTATCATTGGGTGGCTGCTGGCTCTGGTCAACGTTCATCCGGTGGACCGGGACGGTTTTGGGCGAGACGCGATAGAAGCCTTGGAGTCATCGCTCAAAGAAGACCAGCCGGTGATGCTGTTTCCTGAGGGTACACGCCAGACAGACGGGCGCTTGGGCAAACCGAAATTGGGTGTCGGCATGTTAGCAGCAAGGAACGAGGCACCAGTAGTTCCAGCTTATGTTTCTGGCACCACGACGCAGCTCAAGGCGTTTGCTCGGGTCAAGCCGTTTCGTATAGTCTTTGGCCCGCCTATCAACCCACCATATGAGGTGGCTGGTATTAGCCGCAAACTGGCATATCAGCAGATTGCCGATGAGGTGATGGCGCGTGTTGCCGACCTGAAAATGGCGACTGAAGGGATGTCAGCAGAGCAGATATGATCACAACAGAAAGTGGGCATCACGTCCACACCGCCGCCGACGGTTTCGGCGATACAACCCGTCTGATAGCGGACAGGAGTACGATGCCCGACCAGACAGCCGATTGGTAGTAGACCAGGAGATTTATTGAATGTCCGACGAACTCGAAACCCCACAACCTGAAGAACAGTCTGAGGCCACGGAGGCAGAAGCAGCCGAAGCAACCGAAGCCCCAACTGACGAAGAGCCGTCAGATTCGGTTCAGAATGCGTCTGACCCCCAAGTTGAGGATGATGACGACGGCGATGATGACGGCCCAGGCGATGAGAGCACCGTAGCGGTTCAGCAGCCCTCGCTTACGCAAGACCACCGTGATGCGATGGCACCCACAGCCGCGCGGCGAGTGGCGTTCGACGACGACCGAGATTACTCGGACGACGAGTTCGCCGAGATGCTGGGGATGTATGAAGAAACGCTTCAGGTCAAAGCCCAGCAGATAGTCAACGGCACGGTCTTGGCAGTTACTGAAAATGAAGTTGTCGTGGACATCGGGTTCAAGTCCGAAGGCGCGATAGCACTATCCGAATTTGGCGACGAACCAGAGATTGAAGTAGGCGACGAGGTTGAGGTCTTTTTGGAGGATGTGGAAGACCAGGATGGCCAGGTGGTGGTCTCCAAACAAAAAGCCGACTTCATGCGGGTTTGGGATCACATCAAGGACGCCTATGATTCAGGGCTGCATGTGGACGGCACCGTCCAGCGCCGCATCAAAGGCGGTCTGGTCGTCGATCTGTTCGGCGTCGATGCGTTCTTGCCTGGATCGCAAATCGACCTTCGGCAGGTCAAGAATTTCGGGCAGTATATCGGACTGCAGTTCCCGTTCCGCATTATCAAACTCAACAAGAGCAGGCGCAATATCGTAGTCTCCCGCCGAGTGGTCTTGGAGGAGGAGCGCGAGCAGATGCGCGCAACACTCCTTGCCGAACTGGAGAAAGACCAGACACGCGAGGGGATCGTCAAGAATATTACCGATTTCGGCGCATTTATCGATCTTGGTGGCGCAGACGGCCTACTCCACATCACCGATATGTCTTGGGGTCGCGTAAACCATCCGTCAGACGTGATCACTATCGGTGCGACTGTCAACGTCAAAGTCCTCAACTACGACCGCGAAAGAGAGCGGATCAGTTTGGGTCTCAAACAGCTATCCGCCTACCCGTGGGAGAATGTCGAGGAGAAATATCCGGTTAGCACGAAGGTCGTGGGACGGGTGGTCTCCATCACGGACTACGGGGCATTCGTGGAACTAGAAGAGGGTGTAGAAGGACTGATCCACATCTCGGAGATGTCCTGGACTCAGCACGTACGGCATCCGTCGAAGATTCTGACCGTCCAAGAAGAGGTCGAAACGATGGTCCTTAGGGTCAACGCCGTCGATGAGAAAATCTCCCTTGGTCTAAAACAGTGCCAGCCCGACCCGTGGGAATCTTTGGATGTTCGCTATCCGGTGGGTTCCTGCATGGTAGGCGCGGTCAGGAATATCACCAATTTCGGTGTCTTTGTCGAAATAGAGCCAGGGATAGACGGTCTGGTGCATATCAGCGATCTGTCTTGGACCAAGCGGGTCAAGCACCCATCTGAGTTGGTCAACAAAGATGATGAGCTGGAAGTCGTCGTCCTGAATATCGACAAAGAGCAGAGGCGCATTTCGCTGTCCCACAAACATATTGAAGACAATCCGTGGGACAAACTCGAACTTAGGTACGGACCTGGTAAAGTTTCGGCAGGCGTGATCGTGCGGTTGACTGACAAAGATGTCGTCGTCGAAATGGACGGTGACATTGAGGGGTTTGTACCCATCAGCCAGTTGGGGATCGCCGATATACGCAACGTCGAAGAGCATTTCGCAGAGGGCGAGACGCTCAACCTGGTGGTCTCTGAGTTTGATCGCGAACAGAAGCGGATAATTCTGAGCGCTAAGGAGTATCTCAGTCGTCAGGATCAGGGGCAGATTGAGGCGTACGAGGAAGCGCACGCTCTGCGTCCGGTGACCATCGGTGACCTTGCTGGCGATACTCTGTCTGATCTGGTAGAGCAGAAGAACGGCGAAACCGAAGAAGCTAAAGAAACGTCAGATGAGGTCGAGTCGGACGATGCCGAAGAGGATGACAACACTTCGGATGCCGCTGAATCGGACGATGCTGAATCGAACGACACTGAAGACGATGACGACACATCGGATGAGGCTGAATCGGACGACGCTGAGTCGGCTGATGCCGACAAAGCCGAAGAGTAGATCGCGAGCTAGTTGCGCGCTCCACATCCCAGGGGTCAGGCTATCAACGCTTGGCCCCTGGGCGACAGATGGGAGCACATTCGTGCCGTTGCTTGATAAAATGTTGGGCTCGCTGATGTCGGCTGCCCTGCTGTGGGTGGCTTCTGTTAGCGCCGCACCGCTGGACAAGACTCGGCAAGCGATCGAACGCGGCGCAGTGAGCGAAGCACACAGCGTGCTTGATCGTTATCTCACCGACAACCCCGACGACCCGGAAGCTCTGGTACTCAGGGGCCGTGTGGAGTTTGAGGCTCTGCGCGCCCAAGAGTATTTTGATCGCGTAACACAGGTCGCCCCTACCCACCCTGTAGCAGCCGAAGCGATGGTAGAGATCGCTCACTACTGGTTTGCTCGCGGTCGCTACAACGCTGCCAGACCAAAAGCAGAGCGAGTGATCGAGAATTTTCCTGACAGCCGCTGGGCTCTTGACGCCCGCCTGATAGTTGGCCGATGTCTTCTGGCGACCCAGCAGTATGGACTCGCCGCTGAGACGTTGGCTCCACTGCTAAGGCACGGTGTTCCAGAACCGGTTCGCCGGGCTGGAGCTGCGTCGCTGGCCAGAGCGTACTCTCAGTCAGGGCGTCCTGCGCAGGCCGTACGAGCGCTTACCGATCCAGCATTTGAGACCGATGTATATCTTCTTTCCCTCCTGATTGAGGCCACAAAAAAAGCCGACCGGTCTGCGGACCTAAGCGAGCTTATGCGGCAGCACATGACACTCAAATCGCAGATCGAGAGCCGTCCGCTTGCTGACGCGCCTCCACCGGTTACTATCGCGCCTCTAAAAACGCCGACCGAAACACCTCCAACTAGGCAGCCGAAAAGAACAGAGCGGAAACCACCAACGCAGGTGGCAAAGACACCGCCGACTGCGGCACCAGAGGAACCGGTTGACCGGTTTGCTGGAGGTTTCAAAGGTTGGTCAGTCCAGGTTGGTGCGTTCACCGATAGACGGAAAGCCGTCCGGCTTAGAGCGAAGTTGGTTGCAGAGGGATATGCCTCCGCAGTCGTTACGGCCCCCAACGGGCTCAACCGGGTGTGGGTTGGAAACGCCGAGACTAGGGCGGACG
The DNA here is from genome assembly GCA_964627605.1 of uncultured bacterium. Taxonomy (GTDB): domain Bacteria; phylum Latescibacterota; class MWCZ01; order MWCZ01; family CAZVGZ01; genus CAZVGZ01. The sequence goes on from CAZVGZ010000001.1 coordinate 121,428, forward strand.
TTGAGGAGCAGATAGAGCCGCTCAAAGCGCTGCTCAAACTCACCCCTTTTGTCGTGCCTAACCAGCGCTGATTGTTGACATAGGCGAGTAACCCCCGGCGTGCCGTACGCCCCAAACCCGGCGGTCGGCGCCCTGTCATAGAGAGAACAGATGGCCGCGCCGAAAAAACACAAGCACACCCCCATGATCGAACATTTCCTCTCGATCAAACGCGAGCATCCAGACAAGATCGTCTTCTACCGAATGGGTGATTTCTACGAGACGTTCTTTGAGGACGCTGTCGAAGCGGCCCAACTCCTGAGCATCACCCTCACCAAGCGCAATCACGGCGCTGGAAACGACATCCCGCTGGCTGGGGTGCCTCACCACGCGCTGGAGGGTTATCTCGACAAACTCACCAGTTTGGGCAAGAAAGTGGCGATCTGTGAGCAAGTCGAAAACCCTAAGTTCGCAAAAGGGCTGGTCAAACGAGAGTTGACACAGATTGTCACACCAGGCACTACGCTGTCCCAAACACTTCTGGAGTACAATCAGAATAACTTCCTGGTTGGTCTGGCAATCGTCGGCGATCTGGCGGCTGTCTGCGAAGCCGATCTGACGACCGGCGCGTTTCGCGTCCGCGAGATACCTGTGGCCGACCTCCTCGAACACTTGGCCCGGGCCAATCCAGCTGAACTACTGGCAGCTGAGTCGTGGTTGGACGACAACCGGCAGGCCGTCGCCAAGAAACTTCCCAACGTACCGATCACGCCGTGGCCAGACTGGAATTTTGGGGATAATTTTGCCCATGAGCGCCTGACGGAGCATTTTGATGTCAAAACTCTCAAAGGTTTTGGAGCGGAGGAGCTTACCGCTGGATTGGGAGCGGCAGGCGCAGTGCTCTCCTATATGGAGGACACGCAACAGGCCAGTTTGGCCCACATCCAGGGACTAGAAGTCGTAGACGTCCGCGACGAACTGGTAGTTGACGCCGTCACGGCGCGCAACCTTGAGATAATGAGGCCGCTCAACGGAACTAATAACAACGCCACACTGGTGAGCGTGATAGATGGCACCCGGACGCCGGTGGGCGGTCGGCTGCTTCGCGGTTGGCTTGGCAGGCCGCTAAAAAATCTGGAGCGGATAGGCGCACGCCACGATGCTGTGGAGGCACTTTCAGACCAGAGCGGTGTGAGGCAGGCGTTAGCAGAGCCGTTGGGGAATATCGGCGACATTGAGCGGCTCATGGGCAAAATATGTTGTGGAAGGGCTGGTCCAAGAGACCTGAGCTGTCTTGGCCATTCGCTTTCGCACATCCCTCAGCTAAGAGAGGCTTTAGAACAGATTGGCGATGTTACCGCGTTGGCCGATCTAGTTGAGAACATGGTTGATGTTGGTGACATGGTGGCGCTGATATCAGAGCAGCTAGCTGACGACCCCCCGGTCTCCGCTGGAGGTGGTGGCGTTTTCAGGGCCGGTGTCCACCAAGACCTGGACGAGATGCGCGAAATCTCGCGGGGAGGCAAGGACTGGATCGCCAATCTGGAGAAAACAGAGAGAGCACGAACCAACATCTCCACCCTCAAAGTGCGGTTTAATCGGGCGTTCGGATATTTCATCGAGGTGAGCAACGCCCATCGGGGCAGTGTGCCTGACGACTACGTCCGCAAACAGACCCTTGTCAACGCCGAGCGATATATCACTCCAGAGCTGAAAGAGTACGAGACCAAAGTGCTTGGTGCTGAAGAGCATATCAGCGAACTTGAGCAGGACCTTTTTGTGGCACTCACCGAGCAGTTGGCTGCAAGGGCCACCGATGTGGCTCGGTTGGCTGGCGCTGTCGCGACTGCTGATGTGCTCACCGGGTTGGCTGAAATCGCCGAGACCTATGGTTATACCAGACCAACAGTGACCGCCGACGATTCAACCACCATCATAGGCGGGCGGCACCCTGTGGTCGAACAGCTTGTTCAGGACAGAAGTTTCGTGCCGAACGATGTGCACGTAGACGGTGAAGACGCCCAGATTCTGGTAATCACCGGTCCGAACATGGCGGGCAAGTCCACGATATTGAGGCAAGTCGGCCTCATAGTTTTGATGGCGCACATCGGCAGTTTCGTGCCAGCCAAAGAAGCTACAGTGGCTCTCACCGACCGGATTTTCACGCGGGTAGGAGCGCAGGATAACCTGGCGGGTGGCGAGTCGACGTTTCTGGTTGAGATGCATGAGACCGCCAACATCCTGCACAACTGCACCGACAGATCTCTAGTGCTGTTCGATGAGGTGGGTCGCGGAACAAGCACGTTCGACGGACTGTCCATCGCGTGGGCGATAGTGGAGTTTCTGCACAACACAGAGGGCAAAGCCGCAAAAACGCTGTTCGCCACCCACTACCACGAGCTGGTGGAGCTTCAAAAACAGTGTGCCAGAGTCAAGAATTTTAACGTGGAGGTCAAAAAAACCAGAGGCAAAATCGTCTTTCTACATAAGTTGGTCGAAGGCGGGTGCGATCACAGCTACGGCATTGAGGTCGCCAGGCTGGCTGGGCTGCCTGAACGGGTAATCGAGCGTGCGAATGTTGTCCTTAAGAACCTGGAGGCGCAGGAGCTTTCGGCGAGGGATGGTGGAGGTGTGGGCACCACCAAAATTCTGCCATCACCTACACAGATGAGTCTGCTGACGATCCTTCCTGACCACCCTGTGATAGACCAGCTGCGCAATACCGACCTGGACTCGATGTCCCCGATGGATCTGATGATTCTGGTCAGTCGGTGGCAGAGCGAGGTCAACGGCGAATCGGAGGGCTAGGCCGCCCTCAGGCGATTGACGTAAATCGCGTACGGCATATACTCTGTGCGTGGGGACGAACCACTCCAGATTGCGACAACGAAATTTTTGGCAGAAGTGGAAGAGAGAATGATTGGAGAAAAACTTATCGCCGCAGGCGTTATCACCGACGCGCAACTTCAGCAGGCTTTGGATGCTCAAGAAGGCACCGACAAACGTCTTGGAGACATGCTTATTTAGCTCGGATTCGCCACCGAAGCTGAGGTAGAGGCAGCGTTCAACAGCTAGAACCTGCGTGACTCCCCGAAAGAAGTTAGGGTGCGCAACTGCCTGGATCGGTAGTAGTGGTGGACGATGATCCGGTGATGCGGGAGCTATTCAGTGAGATCCTGGAGCTGGACGATCACCGGGTCGCTGCGGCACAAGATGCCGATAGCGGTGCCGCGTTGATTGAAGCCCATCCGCCTGACGTGACGATGATTGATGCTGCGCTTGAGGACGATGCTGGATGGCATCTGGCAGAGCAGATCGGTGAACGTTGGCCGTCGGTGAGGGTCGTCTACCTGGTGGATATCGACCAGTCGGTGGCAAAACGGATACTTGAACGGGGCCGTCTGCCGCATTTTGTACGCCCTTTCGAGCTTGACGAGTTGAGGGAATTAGCGCTCCGCTTGATGCCCAACGCCCCGAACTAGTGCGAACTCGTTTTGGTTGGCCTGATCGTACCCACGCTAGCGTTGCAGAGCATAAGATTGGGGCTGTCAGTCCCGCTTCCAGCCGTGGGCTCGGATGAGAAACGACCATCCATAGAGAACCTCCCTTGAGGCAACGTGCCTAGCAAAATCAGAATCCTTCCCGACGATCTGGCGAATATGATCGCCGCCGGCGAGGTGGTCGAGCGCCCTGCGGCGGTTGTAAAAGAGTTGACTGAGAACGCGTTGGATGCCGGAGCCACCAAAGTCACTGTGGAGCTTGTTTCAGGCGGTCGGCAGCTCATCCGCGTTATCGACGACGGCGAGGGGATGGACAAGGACGACGTCCTCATCGCTATCGAGCCCCACGCAACCTCCAAACTGCACCAAAAAGACGATCTCAATCAGATTTTGACCTACGGCTTTCGCGGCGAGGCGTTGCCGAGTATCGGCTCGATCAGCCGAATGACAATCGACACTTGCGCCCAAAATTCACCAGAGGGCACGCAAGTCAGCGTCCACGGTGGGCAACTCAGGAATGTTCAGGTGATAGGCCGCGATAGGGGCACCACGGTCACCGTGCGCGATCTGTTTTTCAATGTTCCTGCACGGCGCAAATTTATGCGCACCGAGGGCACCGAGCTGCGCCACTGCCTTCGCGGGTTCACTGCGTTGGCTCTGGGGCGATGGAAATCGGCGATGCGTTTGACGCACGGCGACCGCGTTTTGATAGACTGCCCAGCGGTGCAGGGGTGGGCTGAACGTACCTCCGACATTTTTGGCGAAGAGATCACCAGCAGATCGGTGGAGTTTGATTCTGGCGATGGTTCCGTCAGGGTCCACGGCCTTTGGGGTAAGCCAGGCGATACCCACGCGTCCAACCCGGACCAGTTGATCTTCGTCAATGGTCGATCGGTGACATCGAGAATGTTGCGCAAGGCGGTGCATGAAGGGTATGAGGGGACAATGGCACATGGGGTGCAGCCTTTCTATGTAGTGTTTCTGACGGTCGATCCAGATCAGGTGGACGTGAATGTCCACCCGCAGAAGCGCGAGGTGAGATTCCCTGATCAGAGGGCGGTGTACCAAACGGTGGCCGAAGCGGTCAAAACCGTATTCAGGACCGCCGACTCGGTTGTTGCGGAATCGTCCAAAAAACCCGAAGACGACCGGTTTGAACCACCTACCTCTGTCACGCCGAACCCCATACCATCAGCGATTCCCGACTTCTGGTCGCCTGGAAGAGCCTCCAGAACCTCCGAACCGGTGCCAACGTACGTCACCACACCGGCTGATCTGATTCCTACGCAGCTTACTGAGTTTGATCCTCCAGCGCCACCGATTCCGGCTGCGGCAGTTCAGCACCAAAGTGGCAGGTCCGACACCAACGAGTATTGGCAGGTCGATAACACCTACATCTTTTTGCCGCGAGACGACGGTGTATGGATAGTCGATCAGCATGTCGCCCACGAGCGGATTTTGTATGAAGAGGCCATGCGTGCGATGGATGGTGCCTCGCCGCCCTCGCAGAGACTGCTGTTCCCGGTGACACTGATTCTCCAACCGCACGAATTCGCTGTGCTGCCTGACGTGAAACCACGTCTGATGTCGATGGGGTTCGGAATTGAGGAGGCAGGAGATATGGCAGTTGTTGTAGACGCTCATCCTAGCACGATTCACAACTGGGCGGACGGCAAACCGCTGCGGGACATGATCGCCCAGATCGCCGATGATCCCGACAGAATCAAAGACGATCTAGCTGAGAAGGTGGCGATCTCCTACGCCTGCCACACCGCCATCAAAGCTGGCGACCCGCTGGAGCCGGGTGAGGTTGGCTGGTTGATGGACCGGCTGTTCACAACGGCTATGCCCTATGTCTGCCCCCATGGCAGGCCCATCCTCGTCAAGATCACCAAAGATGAGCTTGCCAAACGGTTCGGACGTTAGGAGCTACCTTATATGACGGGCAAAACAGAACGAACAGCATTGGTCACAGGAGCCAGCAGAGGGATCGGACGAGGGATAGCGGAGGCGCTCGCTCAAAATGGTTGGAATGTCGCAGTGGGGTACCACACCAACGAAACTGCGGCCAATGAAGTTGTTGACTATGTCGAGAAGAACGGAAACAGAGCCGTCGCAGTAAAAGGCGACGTCGGAAGCGCTGAGGACAGACTGCAGATGGTAGACGTTACTACCGCAGTGCTGGGCTCAATCTCCCTGTTGGTGAATAACGCGGGGATCGCGCCGACTGAGCGTAAAGATATCTTAGATGAGTCTGAAGAGAGTTTTGATAAGATAATCACCGCCAACCTCAAAGGCCCATATTTCTTGACCCAGCTTGTCGCCAACCAGATGATTGCTGCCACAAAGTCGGGTTCCATTGACGGCGGTCAGGTGATATTTATCACATCAATCTCTTCCTACACAGCCTCTGTCAATCGAGGCGACTACTGCGTCTCCAAAGCTGGTCTGGGCATGGCGGCAAAGCTGTGGGCCGCTCGGCTTGCGGAGTTTGGTATAAGCGTGTTTGAGGTGCAGCCAGGGATCATTGAAACCGACATGACCGGAGGTGCCAAGGAGAAATACGACCGATTGATTCACACCGAAGGGCTGCTGCCGATAGCACGGTGGGGGACACCAGCCGACGTTGGGATGACAGTGGCGGCAATAGCAGAAAGGCGGCTGCCATACTCGACTGGCGCGGTGATTCCGGTGGATGGAGGCTTTCACCTCAAAACGTTGTAACTAGGTGTGAAAGACACTCTTACGGCCAAAGCTGGACGCAGAAAATTTGCAGCGTATATTTGATGTGGGTACAGTATTCCTGGGGATACAGCAGGCCGGGCGTCGATCGGAGATCTGCCGAATGCCGAATGTGCTATCGTTTTTGGTGGGACGTTCGATGACTACATCACACAAGGAGTCATACATATGGCCAGAATGGTCAAATGCTCAAAATTCGGTGAGGAGATGGAGGGGCTGGAGAAGCCACCTTTTAGGGGTAAAATGGGTCAACGGATTTTTGATAACGCTTCCCAAAAAGCCTGGGACGAGTGGACCCTTAGCGAAGTGATGGTTATAAACGAGTACCAGCTTCAACTCGGCAACCCCGAACATAGGCAGGTCCTCTACGGCCATATGGAACAGTTCCTAATGCTCCCGCCTGATAGCGAGTAGCCCCTCTACTCATCGACCGCCATCCTATGCAGCAGCATCGCCAACCATCGCGCCAAGTGATCCACCCAACTGGAACACGATGGCCTAGACGCCTGCTGACACTGGCGTGCGCGTTCGCGTTGGGAGGTCTGTCTGCGTGGTCGATCAAAACATGTACCGAACCTGCCCAACCGGTTGATGTCACTCCTATCGATTCGACTACGGTGGATTCAAGCGCTTTCTGGGCCACGACGATGGCAGAGGCTGTGGCCTTTTCCGACACATTGGCTTTGAACTTGCCTCGTGAGTTGAGGCGTTTGGGGATAAGACCTCACCTAATCGACGTTGAAGAGTCTAGAGATGACGGAGACCTCCAACGGAGCTGGCGTCTTCGTTTCCCACCTGGTTTCCCGCTGGTGAGGGCGAACGCTGAAATCACGAGCCTCGTCCGTAAATCTGGCGGCGAAGTCTACGACGCTTACGAAGATTCGGTTAAGAAAAACACAGTGCAGATGCTGATTGGGATCGGACGCCGGATCACCGACCGGATGACGCTCAGCATTGATGCGAAACTTGTAAACAGAGGGCGAATTGCGATTGTTATCGACGACTTCGGCTACCGTCAGTTCGAAGCGGCGCAGCAGTTCGCGAAAATCCCCCAGACAATCACGTTCGCAATCTTGCCGCACCATCCAAATAGCGCTCTAATAGGCGAACTGGCCAACACGGCGGGTCACGACGTAATCGTTCACCTGCCGATAGAGCACAAACGACTAGAACCTGCGGTCCGCGCCGCGAAATCAGAACCTGAACCGACGACTGTGAGTACATCTCAATCAAATGAACAGATCAGACGGCTGACAGCCGAAGCTCTTGACGACGTGCCCAGGGCGATCGGCGCCAACAACCACATGGGATCACTCGGCACCGAGGACCAGAGGTTGATGGAGGCCGTATTGTCGGTGTGCCGAGACCGCGATCTACTGTTTCTTGATTCGAGGACGACGGTAAGAACGGTGGCCGAGAGTGTTGCCAAGCGGATGGGTGTTCGGACCGCATCCCGCTCAGCGTTCTTAGACAACGACCGATCACAAGCCAGCGTCGAGGCTGGCTTGCGGGCGCTGCCAAAACTGGTCGAAGGACGCTCTTCAGTTGTCGCCATAGGGCACGACCGCCCAGAGACACTGGCGGCGCTGTTGGTGGTGCTTCCAGAGCTGGAGGCTCAGGGCTACAGGTTCGTAGGGATATCAGAGGTGGTCAGATGACAACGAAGATGCCCATGCGGGTTTTGATAGTAGGCGGCGGTTCCATCGGCGAACGCCATCTCAGGACATTTCAGATAGCTGGTGCCGACGTGGAGCTTTGCGAACCGCTGTCGCAGCGACGCGACGAATTAGGAGAACGTTATTCCGTAAGGACGCACCCTGACTTGGACGGTGTGGACCTGGGCATTTTCGGCGGTGTCGTGATATGTACGCCAGCGCCGCTGCATGTAGCGATGGCACTGCGCGCAGTCGATGCGGGCTGCAATGTCCTCATCGAAAAGCCGCTTTCGCTGGACCCTATCAAAGAAGTGCCACGTCTTTTGGGTCGCGTGGAAGAGAAAAAGGCTGTTGTCGGTGTGGCGCACATCTATCGCCACATGCCTGGGGTCGAGGAGGTGAAAAAGCAGATCAGCGACGGAGCAATCGGGGCGGTAAAGCACGTCGCTTGCGTTTCGGGGCAGGATTTTGCCGCCTACCGTCCGGCCTACAGAGACACCTACTACGTCAACCACGAAACTGGCGGCGGCGCGATTTTCGACGCCGCCGTTCACTTCATCGACGCCATCCAGTGGTTGGTTGGGCCGATTGACTTGGTCTCATGCCGAGCAGCGCATCAAGCGATCCCTGACTCCAACACCGAAGATGCTGTGACGATGACACTGGAATTCGAGTCCGGGGCGCTTGGCAGCTTCGGCATGAACCAGTTCCAGGCCAACAACGAAGCGACGCTGGAATTTATCGGGACGAAAGGGACGATCAGATACCGTCTGCCGAACCACGAAGTCTCGCTCTGCCTCGGTGTCGGCGACACCAAGGAGGAGTGGACATCGCAGAAATTCCCTCTGGAACGTGACGATGCCTTTGTCGCCCAGGCGCGGACATTTTTGGATGCGTGTAGAGGGATAGTGGATGCTCGTTGCACTGTCAGAGAAGCCGCCGTAGCCGCTTCTGTCTGCGTTGCGGCCCACAAGTCCGCTGTGAGTCGGCGTGAGGAGCAGGTACCAGAGATATCAACTCGCCTTTAGCAGAACCACAGCCGTCGGTGAACGGCCCTTCAAAGCCCCAATAAGAGTTATCCGACCCCTCCATCTCACTACCTACCCAGCCCTGGCGCGATCCGGTCAGTAGCACAGAGGTTGGGTCGATGTTATCCTTGAAGGTGAACAGGTCACCGTGGTTACAGCGCCATCGGCGGCAGAGTTAGTCAGACGAGCGATTGAATTCTGAACGTGGAGATGGACAGTGACATCCTACGAAGTCGTTGAAAACCTGATGCGAGGCAAACCGTCGGAGCGTGTAGGGTTCCACGAGGCAATTTGGGAGGACACACTTGAGCGGTGGATCACTGAGGGGTATCCGACGAAGACTGTCGATGGCGAGGAGAAGCCAAGCGATCCTGCCGATAACCTTCCCTATGACATGGTTGGTGTCGGCGGATGGTTCGATGCGATGCCCCTAAGACACGTCTCAGAGCTACTCGAAGAGACCGATGAGTGGGCTGTCAGGCGCAACGGCGCTGGGGCGGCGCTCAAATACTGGAAGAACAAATCGGGGACACCTGAGCACATAGATTTTTTGATGACCAGTCGCGAGGTGTGGGACAGGGACTACCGCCCACATCTGCTGGAGATCGACCGAGATCGTCTCAAAATAGACGCTGCACGCGATGGGCTGGCCAAACGGCGGGAGGAGGGCAGATGGGCTTTCTACGGCCATCTGTTTATCTGGGAGATGATGCGCCAGAGCATGGGCGATGTGTGCATGTATGAGAGTCTGGTGCTCGATCCAGACTGGATTCACGACTACAACCGCGTCTACACTGACTTCTTCCAGAGCTACTACAAAATACTGTTTGAAGAGGTCGACCTGCCTGACGGTGTGTGGATGTATGAGGATTTGGGATATCGAAACGGCCTGTTCGCCTCGCCTAAGACGCTTGATGAGCTAATCCTGCCTTACTACAAGGAGATGGTCGATTTTTTCCACAGCTACGATCTTCCGGTAATTCTCCACTCCTGCGGAAGTATAACCGAGGGGATATCTATGGTCGTGGAGACAGGGTTTGACGGGTTGAACCCCATGGAGGCAAAGGCTGGGAACGACCTGTTCGACTTCGCCGAGAAACATGGCGATGACCTGGTGTTTATTGGTGGGTTGGACGCCCGCATTTTGGAGTCAGGCGACAGAGACCTTATAAAGCGCGAGGTAGGTGGAATGATCGACGGAATGAAAGAGCGAGGCGCGCGCTTTGTCTATGGCTCCGATCACTCCATCTCCACAAATGTCTCCTGGCACGACTTCCAGTATGCGGTCGAGGTGTATCAGGAGCACATGTACTATTAGGGTTAAGATGCACTACGGACTCCGGGCAAACACAAAGCGATGCAGAAAACATCGAGAGTCAGGTCAAATCCCGTAACGTTCCCACAGGCAGATTCGAATCGACAGGAGTAGGTAGGTGTCAACGGAAACAGTTTCAACAGCGAGAGAGCAGGTGGCGCCTGCGAACGGCGCCACCAAGCGCGATGTGATCGAAAGCCTCATTCGCGGCGGCCCGGCCATACGGATGGGGCACAACGACGGTTTTTGGAACGACACACTATCAAATTGGGTGGGCGACGGATATCCCACCGTTGAGGTGAAGGCGACCGGCGCTGACGGTAAATTACTTCCAGGGCGGACCTTTGACGACTGTGTTGTTCTCACCGGCGATCGCTTGGAAAAACCGGTAACCTGGAGGGGGCAGGACGGATTGGGTCTGCCTGACGATCAGCCGGTGACCTTGCGATTCCGCCTCAGAGCTTCCGAGCTTTTCAATGTGCGGTTTGTATAGATTGATCGCTCGTATCTGCTCGTTGATCCCGGCTTGACAACATTCAGCCCGACAAAATCCGAAAGAACTGAACGGAGTTCTACAGTGAAAAAAAGGTTCGTGTTTATTGCACTAGTGCTCTCGATGTCTCACCAATCCGTCCCGGCGTTCAAAATAGGTGTGGAGACGGATGTGGCTACTTTTATCACCGGTGGATTCCACATCTCGGCGTGGTACGGCACTGGCGACTGGCGCTATCGTGCTGTCTGGTCGCATGTGCGCGTTCCCGACAGGGTGATGCGCGGCGGCTTCACCGACGGACGGGTGACTACTTTCGCGCTGATGGCAGACCATTTCACCGACCGAGGCGACATGTTCGACAGATGGTGGGCCAGCACCGGCGTGTCGCTGTGGTTCAGCCACGTTGGCCACGACGACGAGTACGAGGTGGGGAAATACTGGTCGTTGGTGATACCTGCTGAAAGCGGATATCTGTGGGGTCACTACCGCAAAGCGTGGAATAGCTGGTATCTCAACCCTTGGGCGGGTGTCCACATAAGAGCCCTGGGCACCAGCGATGTGAAGGTCGGTGACCACACATTCCATCCATACAGAGTAGTGCCCACGGCATCAATCAAATTCGGCTCAGGGCTGTGATGGGGAATGCATGCGCTCCCGAGTCGATGACGACACTGGCGTTAGTGGGTTTGATGGGCCGCGCATACTGTGCGAGCACCGCAGCAGCGCGCATATCCAGCACACCCACGTCCACCTTCGATTCAGCCCGAACGGCTCCTACGTCGTTTTCACCAGCGATATGTCCGGCTACGGAAATGTGTATACCGTCGATGTGCCCGACTTCGCCGATCTACCGGAACTGGGCGGTTGAGGAATCAATTCCGACAGTTTTGGTTGCCCTGACTCACCCAAAGACCAGAATCTGAGCGAACAAGTACCGGCCCTGTTTCATACGATGCGCGTCGCGCTGTTGGAGGGCTGCCCAAACCGCTTGAAACCGTAGAAGAGTAGAGCACCGAGGAGGAGCCCGATGAGGAAGCCATGGGGCAGTGCGAGGGCTATCACGCCCACCAAGAGTGCGATCATCATGTTTCTTGCGGAGTCGGCTTGATCGCGGACGAAAGTGAGGAGGGTCAACGCCTCAAACAGTAGGACGACGCCCAAGATGGGCAGCGGGAAGACTTTTATAACTTCGTGAAGCGGACTAGCGAAGAAGAGCCCCAACAGAAGGTAAAAAGCGCCGTATATGACCACCGACCCGCCTGTACGAGCTCCAAAAGTATGGTGCCCAGCAAGGCCGCCGCAGCCGTGGCATACCGGTATGCCTCCAAAAAACGGCGCGATTAGATTCACGACGGAGTAGGTTAGACCGAGTTTGCGAATACCGATGCGTCGCTGAGGGAAAAGGTCGGTCACGGTCTGGTCGGTGGCTATCAGTGAGTTGGAGATCGACAGCGGGATCTGCGGCAGTGCCAAGACCACGAAGCCGGTCAGAATACTGTCCAGCGATGGATGTTGGAAGCTGGGGAGTGATATACCGAAGCCGTCGATGATCAGGCCGAAATCGATCCCGGAGGCCACTGCGACTACACCTCCGAGAAAAATTATCAGCAGCCCCGCTGGGAAACGCCGATTGCCCCACAGAACGAGCATGATCGCCATCCCTGCCGCAGCAAGCGGGTAACCTGTCCAACCCATGGATGGGATGTAGTCTTTGAGCGCCAACGACGCCAGCTTGAGCCCAAGACCGAACTGAATGCCACGAACAACGCAGCGCGGTATCCATTTTGCCAGTAGCGTGAGACCGCCTGACAGGCTCAGGACGAGTATCGAAAAACCGACAGCCACACCTGCTCCCCAAAGCAGATCGCCTCTCAACTGCTGGGTGATGACAAGCACCGCCATCGCCTTGAGCGGCTGCATCGGCATCGGCAGACCGTATATAAGGCCTGTGAGAATCTGAAGAATACCGAATACAAAAAACAGGCTGCCGCTATCCAGTCCTGCGGCCAAAACGATGCCGACAATCAGCGGCAAGTCGGTACCTATGTCGCCAAAACTGCCTGCTAACTCGTTGCGATCAAACCGTATGCGAGATTTCATATAGATGGGTGGATAAGAGTTGGGGTTTTGGCGGCACCAAAGTGCAGAGGAAGCCTGCGCGGTCTACTTAAGGAAGCGGAAAGAGGTCATAATAGACGCGATCTCCTTTTTGCGGCGGGGAAACGCATCATCCGGGGTGATAACAAAAATTATGTAATTCTGAGTTCCCCGTTGAAAGAAAGCATACGATGTTGTCGACCCCGCTTGACTGACCGTCCACTCCAGCCAACTCTTTTCGCCGACAGACTTCGGGGTCAACGAAAGTTTATTGATGGGTCCCACCTGGATCAGGAAACTTTTGATTAGAGTTTGGTAGTCTTCATTCGACATCTCTATCCCACCGTCGGCCAGTGTGATATACGCTGAGAGGAGACACGAAATATTGAAAGCCGCAAAAATCTGCGTGTCGTCCCGCCCAAATCCAAACTCCTCACCGATCGCCACTAGCTCCGCTTCTGTCGTAAAATAGAACCAGCCCGTTGGGTCACGAAAACGAAGCTAGATTTTGTAAGTCCAGTTGGCGTATCTGCCTTCGGTGACGTTGCTGTTACCAGGTGGCTGCATGAGGCTCGAAGTTGCGCCCCCAATTGCGGCGTAGAACTACATCGCGATGGCGAACGCGAGAATCGTACATCGTCTCAAGTCGCACCTCCTGGACAGAAGTTTGTGAGAACTATCGATTTGGTGCTGGCCTGCTATAGCTTTTGCTGTTCCACGCCAGCAGCTTACTGAAACTACCGCTTTGTGTCAAGCCGCCGTTTGGACATCGAATCCGTGAAATGCCGGTCTAGCGTCGGGCTCGGTATGGGCGCCACATCTGCTGATTACACTGCGCCGCAGGCACGCGATGGCCTTGCCCATGGCCACACAGATATTAGGTTCTTTTGTAGTGGCTAGACGGCTCATCCAAGCAGATGGCCTGATAACGGAGAGGCACATGGGCGAATCAACGAACCTCAGTCGCGTCGAACTCACGAATCAGGTCGAGCAGGTCGCTAACCAAAACGGGGCTGCCCTGGTCGGTTTTGCGCCGATCTCCCGCTTTGACAATGCGTCGACGGAACTGCATCCAAGCACGATTTTCCCCAGCGTCAAAACCGTCATTGCTCTCGCGATACTGCAGCCCAGAGGCGTGCTGAAAGCGGTGGAGGACGGCACCTACTGGCAGGCGTAAAACTGCGACTCGTACTGGCTGCTTAACGAGGTGAAAGCGCCTCTAATGCTCCGTGAGGTCACCATGTTTCTCGAAGAGTATGGGCACACGAGCGTTCCGGTCCACAATCCGTTCCATCCGCACTCTGGGCGGCAGTTAAGAGACGACCAACCCGATGGCCCTGATGGAATGATCTCCCTTCGCCTCGTCGGCGTTGCGGCTGGATTGGGAGAGTTGGGGATGTCCAAGGTTTTTCTAACGCCGCAGTTTGGCCCCAGGCAGAGAATGTTTGCGGTGTTCACCGATGCCGAGTTGGAGCCAACACCAATATTCACCGGCAGCGTCTGTGACGAGTGCGGGATCTGCTCAAAAAAGTGCGAAGCCGAAGCGATTGGAACAGAGAGGACCGTCAAGCTTGAGATTGAGGATCACACGTTCAGTCACGCGCCACTCGACTGTGATGCGTGCCTAGTGGTCCATCAGGGAATGGATAGACGCTATTCTCCATTCTGGAATGGTAGCGAGAAGGAAGGCGACAAGCCCAGCTATAACTCCTGGACACACAACAGGTTCAACCAATTAGCGATATGCGTTGGGCGAGGGTGCATCAGGGCGTGTCTGGACCATCTCGAAAAGACCGGGCGCATTGAGAAACGATTCAAAACGCCGTTTATCGAAGGCAACCGATGGAAGCTGAATGAACCACCAGAACCCATCGAGTAGTGGTCGAAATGGTTAGGCGCACACCGCACGGCAATCTGCTGTATGTCAGGTGTCGTAGGTGGGCTTAGGCAGAGTGGATCGCATAGTGTGTGGAGCGTCCGATGAAACGCCGCATAGCCCAACTTCAAGCCCGCTCGCGTGCGGCCTCTAGCCAGGCGCAAAAACCGAAGCAGGCCGATGGTATAGTCAGAATAAGCCGCGAAACAAAAGGGCGAAAGGGCAAAGGTGTCACCCTCATTACCGGCGTTCCACTGAACGACAGCGCGCTAAAAGACCTCGCCAAACAATTGAAACAGCGCTGCGGGTCGGGAGGCACTGTCAAAGAACGCATTATTGAGATTCAGGGCGACCACCGAGACGCTCTTGTCGAACAACTCTCAGAGATGGGGTACACCGTCAAAAGATCCTGTGGCTGATCCGATATGGAAATTTTGAGCGACGGACAGACAGCACGACGCCAAGGCTTTGATGCGATGCTCAGCATTCCCATCGCGGTGCGAGCTTCCCCACAAAGGTCTTGATCAAAACAGATCCAAACGACAGCGGACATATTGCCCCAACAACAGGTTCGATTAGGCGGGTAGGGAAACCCGCTATGAAAACTGGAGGCAACCAGTATGTACGAGTACGAAAAATTCCTACCTGGCCTCGTCGCCACTACGCTTTCGTTCTACCCGCGGCAGGTGCGCGACCCCAATCGCAGAGATAACGGAGCATTTATTGCCGACATCTACGGTTGCGCGGCGGCAGACCACGCATCCAATGCAGGAATGCTTGCTTGCGCTTGTATTGCGTTTATGGCCGACGGCTCGAATCTACAAGGAGACGACGAGCTGTATAGCCGCATTCTGGACTCCATTGATTTTCAGAGGCGATGGCAGCGTCCGAGCGGGCTTGTCGACCTGATCCAGATCGACTGGGACGATCCAGCGACAACCGGGTTCACGGTGAACCAGCTCGGTCCTGTGGTGAATGTGGCACGACGGCTGTCAGACGGTGCCGACGGAGAGCGGTGCAGCATCATCGCAAGCGAACTTGGGGAGTACGTCAGAACAGCATCAGCAGGGATGGTCGGCGGCGGATTTCACACTCCAAACCACAGGTGGGTGATATGCTCTGCGGTGGCACACGGGATGGCGCTCTACCCAGAGATAGATGGGCTGGGCTACGTTGAAAGCATTTTGGCTGAAACCATCGATATGAACGCCGACGGAGAGTATTCAGAGCGCAGCTCAGGTTGGTAAGACGCTGTCTGTAACTCGTCGCTTCGGTCTATGGCAGACCATCTAGGCCGCCTGGAACTGCTTGATTACGTAAGACGCAGCCTGGACATGGCTCTAGCGCTTATGCATCCAGACTTCAGTGTTGTCACCAGCTTTTCCAGGCGCGGGGATAGCGCGGCGCGAGTCGTGCCACATCTGCTCGCGGAATCGTTCTTCGACATGTCGCAACGTGACCTGAACGGGGTCTATGCTACTGTCGCGGACACGCTCGTTGAAGACGGCTATGACAGAGAGCTGTCGTTGGCATTCATCATGCCGTTTTTGACGAAATCTGAATACCTGACGCAGCAGGTGACTCGCGAACCGATCCCTGAGTCGATTAATGTCGCCTTCCAGGATTCGCGAGTATGGCGATTGCGTGAAGGAGTCCTTTCGGCAACAGCCGCAGCAGGCAGCACCAATCCGCTGGCGGTTCGCTATGGCGATGCGGAACTCACATCGGTGAGGGTCTGCGGATCTTATTACAACTCTGGACAGTTCTCAGCCGACGTTTTTGAGCCCGTCCTCAGTGCAGGTGGGGACGTGACCGGTGTTCGGCTATTCCATAAAGGTGAACTGCGGATGCTTAGGTGCAACGACCTGCCTCTCGGTAGGTCTGTGCCTTGGGGGGTTGAGGCTTTCAACGCGGCAAACAAAGTGCGCGACCATGTCTTCCTGCCGCCAATCGATGTGTCGCTGGACATCGACAGAGCAGACAGCGGCTTCGATCTGCGCGTTCGCACAGAGTGCGAGATGGACAGGATCACTTTCCAGATCGAGTTCTGTTTCCGTGGTCCTGGACAGTGGGAGAACGACGGGCAGGTGATCGGCGTAACGGATGGACAGACCGCGATCCTGAAAAAGGGATACGGTCTGTTTCACACAGACAGCTACGGCTTTCGCATCGGCCCTGGCGCGGAGGCGCACCGAATGTGGCAGATGCGTGCTGCGCAAGCAGGTCCAGGGTTCCGGGTGTTAATCACCCTGGAAGCGCCGGTGGATCACCGCTTCGATATCTCCTACGGCGTATGGTCCATTGCGATGAATGAGCTTATTACGGTGTGAGTAATCTGGTGCCAAAAAACGGTCTCAATCTGCTCGATTCAGTTCGTCGGGGCGATAGGAAAAACGGGGTCTTTCTGAGTCCTTTGCCTTACCGCACCAAGACCTGATTGGGATCGCCACATATCTGGTGTAAATAGGGCGCTCGTGCCAGCTCTCGTGTCTCGATGATGGAAATCGCCGACACCGTTTCCTCCCATTTTTCTGAAGCCAACTTTACTGCCTTTTCCAGCCGACGACCTAGTGGACCCGGCTCGATCAACCTAACCAAACCGACCAAATCTCCGAATACATATAACGTTTCGGAGCATAAACACCGCCTTCCATTTTTGAGCTGCCTCTTCCCATGCATCTGAAAACTGGTCACTCCACGACCAGGTGAGAGCCCACGTCCCCTTCTCCAACCGCTCTATCTCGTAGTCGAGGTTGGCCGAAAGTGCAGCGGACAAGAAGTCGGTGAAAGGAGATTCAGGAGAGCTGACCACGTCCAAGGGCATAAGCACGTACCGATGCCACTCTGACGAATTTTTGGACACCCGTTCGTCAATCGCCGATTTCAGCTTCTGCACAATTTTTCGCCGCATCTCGTCGGGCAACCCTCTGGACTCTGACAACCGCAGATAACACAGCAGATCCATGTCATCGTCAAGTTGCTCAAGATGGGACATGACTCAACTGTCGAGATCACTCAGAAGGTCTGAAGGCACCAGATTGGAGTAGTCGTGGAAATAGCCAACGATCTCCGCACAGGGGTTGGTATGGTTCGCTGACAGATCATCCCCGCCATATTTCCACCACGGAGCATGGGGAGCATCGCTGACGTTGGGCGGAATAGAAGGCCATGCTTTCTACCTAAAGTCATAAGTTTCAAGAAGGTAGGAGATTGCGCCTGTCACTAGTGGATGGCTCTCAGGAGCGCCAAGCCTCCGAAGGATTTGTAGACCGACGGTCGTGGCGATTACGGACGAATCGGTGAGACGGATATCCGGTTCCAGCCCATGACCGAATCCACCGTCGTCATTTTGGAATGCAGCTAGTTCTTGATAGACCGACTCCAACGCGTGGCCACACATATGGTGGTGGTAGAGTGTTCTATACAGCGGGTGCGCCTGGTCGGCGAAAAAACCCTGTACCGTCGCCCGCCCCGACTTCGAAAGCAATTTCCTTATCGATCCCCTTTAGTGGATGACTGATTTTACACGGTGTCTAACGAGGAAATAGCCGTACTATTACTGGTATACAATCGGTAAGCAGCCAGCGGTGGATTACGACATCGCTCAATCGTGTTCGGCACCCTCCTGGATCTCGCCTAACTTGACGTGGACACCCATATCAGAACCGCATGGTGCGGGTTTCGTCCTCCATAAATTCGCTCTGTCGCGATGGTTCGATGGACTTAACGCCACCTTTGCCGGGTCACCAAAAGCGGTATGTTTACCCGCGTAGATTCTAACAGCCGATGGCAGTAGGGGATGGGCAATGGGTTTTCCCTCAGCCACAGTTTACAGCGACACGAAGATTTGGGGAGGATCAGACGATGATTGAGTTGAAAAACGGCTTGAAACTCGCTGTCGTCCATACAGGGGAGCGACTCATGCGAAAGGATAGCTGGTGACAATCCAAGAGGTTCCTCATGATGGCGCGTATTTAGGCAGCAAAGGTGAGCGGAACACATTTCATTTTGCGGTAATGAGCGACACCCACACTCACCGCACTGCCGACCCCGCAGAACAGTCTGAGACGCTCAACCGGATCATCTACGAGCTAAACCTGCTTCGTCCCGATTTCGTGCTCCACGCCGGAGACCTTATCAGGGGCTATACGGACGATGAAAACCGGCTTCGACTCGAACACCAAGGTGTACTCGACGCCTTTTCGCAGCTTGAAATGCCGTTTTTCCCAGCGTTGGGGAATCACGACGTCCGAGAAGAGGTGTCCGCGCAGGTGTGGGCCGAATTTTGGGGAGGTCGTTGGTACTCGTTCGACTATGGTGACTGCCACTTCGTGATGCTTGATGCGGAGATGGACAAGGACAACGAGACAATATCCGGCGACCAGCTTGAATGGCTTCGGTCCGACCTGGCGGAGTACGCTGCGAGAAAGCGTGTCTTCGTGACTCTCCATCGCCCCTGGTGGTACGACTATCCACTGCATTTGGGGGATTGGAAGGAGCCAGGTGGGCGCAACGACTGGAACGGAGTCGTCGACCCGGTCCTGCGTGAACAGGATCTCGCCGCCGTTTTCTGCGGACACAGGCATGTGTTCGAGGTGAACTACCGCCAGGAAGTACCTCACATCGTGGCAGGTGGTGCTGGAGGCGACATCAAGGTCAGCCCGGAGTTCGGTGGCATGTCGCATTACATTTGGGCCAGCGTCGGACCTGATCGATTCACCTGGTCCGTCGTCGTCCCTGGACAGGTTCTTGATCCAGACTGCGCGGTCGAGCACGAGCGGATCGTCTCAGAAAGGCCGATACTCATCAGCTCAATCGATTTCACCGAAAAAATGCCGTGGACGCTTCACAGCTCAGCCGCTAGAAACGGATGGCATCACGAGCTGGAGACAGCGACTGTACCGCTTTCACCTATTCAACGTTTTTTTGGACGCATCGCGAGACTGTTTGGTGGGGCCTGATAGTCTGGTAATGGAACCGCGCAGGGGAGTTAAGGAAGCTGTTACGACGGCGTTGGGAGTGCGGCCTAATAAGCTTTTTGAGATTCAGCTATGGGTGAGCAACACATCGGTATATAAGACAGGTCAGACCGACGGTAAGAAATGAGACGTCGATCCGACCTGTTTGATCCTGATTGCGCTTAGACATCCAGACTGGCAGGCTCGAAATATTGACGATCGTGCATGCAGCACAGGCATTTTTTCGGTGGCTCTTTGCCCTCGTGGATGTGACCACAGACGCCACATTTCCATTTGATAGGGGTGTCCCTCTTAAACACTGCGCCCGATTCCAAAAGATCAAGTAGAGCCTGATATCGGTCGCGGTGATGGGCCTCCACGGCGGCTATCTGACGAAACAGGACAGCGCTCGCCCGGTTGCCTTCCTTGTCCGCGTCCTCAGCCATCTGCGGATACATTTCGGTGGTCTCAAAATTCTCCCCGTCGATGGCAGCCTGAAGATTGGCGGCGGTGTCGCCTATCCCGTTCAGTCGCTTGAGGTGGTCTTTGGCGTGGCGCCTCTCGTTATCGGCTGTCTCTTCAAAAATCTTGGCGATGTAGTGATACCCCTCTTCCCGCGCAACCTGGGCGAAAAAGGTATACTTGTTGCGGGCCTGTGATTCGCCTGCAAATGCATCCTGGTGATTCTCCTCGGTGGTCGCCATGTCTCGCTCCTCATCAGTTGTAGCTGGTAAAACCCCTTTGGCTCGTGAAAATGTATACACACACAAAGGAGCGATCAATGAGGTGTGTGCACAGATCAATCGGATTTTCCGAAGAATTGATAGAAAATGGGGATGGCGTTTCAAGACTTTGGGTGCGGCCCAAAGCAGTTAACATTTGACATGGGTAGGAAATGACGATGGAAGTCACGCAACCAATGCAGCGAAAAAAAGGCCCGCTCATGACGGGCTGTGGGGTGTTATTTGGGGTGTGTTGTTGTTTTTCGAAGGTGATTTCGTCGGCAGTTTGGCGTTTGAGTCTGCCGATGTCAGCACAAGAGCTGAAACGCCGACAAATACGGTCAAACGGGGTGTTCCTGAATTACCAAAGATGCGACGAATCATCGTATCACTCCTCCGTGATTGGTAGTCGTCGGCGTTGGTTTACCCGCTCGCAACTGGCGTGCTACATAGCGCGACAAGCCCGTTTTCGGCAGACTCAATCAATTTAGCTGGCAGTCGCTAAAGCTAGATTGAGTGGGAGTCGGAAAGGATATTTATGACGAGCAATCATTTATTGAGGAGAAGTGACCCAACCTCCAAAGAAACAGGTTCGGTGACTGTTTCAAATTGAGAACGGCGATCATACTGTATCTATATGAGGCGGTGTCGACAGTGACGTTGCGACCAAACCAGGTCAGATTTGGACCACCCAGCCCGCCTCTATATGGCACCACACGGCTCCGTCCCCTGAAATCACCAAAAAAAGGGTCCGAAGAATCGGCGACAATTGGCGTTGGAGAGGTTTGCCGTTATCCTAATAACTGGCCACCCCAAGGCCGAACACACGCTGTGGAGCGTTTGCGATATGACGGCCATACCGCAGAGAAGGCCGGGGGGTAGGCGGTGACCAGAATCCGTGCAACGGACGGCGGCTGAACCCCGTCAGGACCGGAAGGTAGCAGCGGTAAGCATGTCAACCGTGTGCCGCGGTTCATTCTGGTCACCGCTCGCCTCCCGCTTTTAGTTGGAAATTCTCGTAGGGGAGCGACCCGTGGCCTACCAGGTTATGGCGCGTAAGTGGAGGCCATCGGCCTTCGACCAGGTCGTTGCCCAAGAGCACGTCACCCGCACGCTCGCAAATGCGGTTTCCCAGGACAAGATTGGCCACGCATACCTCTTCTGCGGCCCCAGAGGGGTAGGCAAAACAAGCACCGCCCGCAGCCTTGCCAAATCACTCAACTGCGTAGAAGGCCCCACCCCCACACCTTGCCTGAACTGCAAGGTCTGCAAAGCTATTACAGATGGTCGCAGTCTGGACGTTCTGGAGATAGACGGAGCCTCCAACAATGGTGTCGATGAGGTCCGGGCGCTCAGGGAATCCGTTGGCTACGCGCCACAAGAGGGGAAATACCGCGTATACATTATAGACGAAGTCCATATGCTCAGTCAGTCGGCTTTCAATGCGCTTCTAAAAACATTGGAGGAACCGCCTGCGCATGTGATATTTATGTTCGCCACAACCGAGCCGCAAAAAATCCCGGCGACGGTGCTCTCGCGTTGCCAAAGGTTCGATTTCCGCCGCATCCCCACCACAGCCATCGTCGATCATCTAAACAGTATCATCGCTGCCGAAGGCTATGATGTCGAACCTGATGCGATCCATTTCATAGCGCGAAAAGCTGACGGCGCTATGCGGGATGCCCAGAGTCTTCTGGACCAGATACTGTCATTTAGCGAAGGCACAGTAACCCAGGCCGCCGTGGCTGAAGTGATTGGTGCCGTGGATTCGGATACCTATTTCCAGCTGATGGAACATGTCGCTCAAAGTGACAGCGGAGCCGCGTTGTGGTTGCTTAACCACGCCATCGACATGGGTGGGGGGATAGAAGAGTTTTTTGGTGGGTTGATGGAGCACATCCGCAACCTACTCGTGGGGACGCTCCCCGAGGGAGCAGCGCAGATTGAGGCGCACGACAACGAACGCGCCCGATACATAAATCAAGCCGAGATGTTTGGTGAGCACGATCTACTGAGAATGCTCAACCTCGTCTCTGAGGCGGAGTGGACTATCTCCCGGAGCGGTCAACCCCGCGTGAGAGCGGAACTTACAGTACTCAAGCTGGTGCATCTTCCTGCGTCAGTGGACCTCAAACGCCTGCTGACAGCGTTGGAATCATCAGACAGCCAGAGTCCACCGTCGGGTGCAAAAACCCCCGAACAGGTAAAGAAACCAGCCACCAGCGCCCCCGATTCAGCACAACAGAGGACAGACACCTCGGCGCAAGCACCCCTCGCAGATCAGGCGACCGCGCCGACTGCAACACCAGTAATTCAGCCCGCATCATTGGAATCAATGACCGCCGGTTGGGACTCGCTGCTTAAACACATCGGCGAGCACAAGAAGTCGCTTGAGGGCACTCTCGGACGGGGTAGGCCCATGGGGTATGTCGACGGGGTCCTAAGTGTGGGGCTTCCCAAAATAACGAGCTGGGATGAAAGAACGTTGGCGCAGGAACAGGCCGCTCTGATTGGTCTGGTGGGCCAGTTTTTTGATGGGATATCAGAGATCACACTGATCGAACAGGGACAGGAGCAGGGACAGGCAACACCCCGCCCAGAATCAGCGAAAATGTCCACACCACGACAACAACTGCAAGAGCTGACCGGCATAGAGGCAGCAGCGATCAACAGCGAGCCGATAATCGGAGCGCTCAAAACCGCGCTCAATCTGAAAATTATCGGCGGATAGGGGAGAACTGAGGAGATGTCTGTGGGCAATATGTGGGATATGATGAAGCAGATGCGAGGGGTGCAGGATAAACTTCAATCGCTTCAGGACGAACTCAAATCCGAACGGGTTGAGGGCAGCAGCGGTGGCGGGATGGTGACTGCAGTGATGGACGGGCAACAGAACCTGATCGCGCTAAACATCGATCCGTCCATCGTGGACGCTGATGACACGGAGATGCTTGAGGAGCTTGTAGTCGCTGCGATGAACCAGACGCGAACGCAAGCCCAAACACTATCGCAGGAAAGGCTCTCAGGACTACTCCCCCCTGGTTTGGCGTGGCTTGATCTCGGTAGTTTGGGGATCTAGATCAGCGGTGAGATATCTAGATGGTTCGAAGGCGGCTAGAAGACGTTCGCTGGATAGAGGCGTAGATGCCAGGAGCAATTGACAAAGCCATCAAAGAGTTTTCGCGCCTGCCTGGCATCGGTAATAAGAGCGCTCAGCGGCTGGTCTATTTTCTTCTGAGGGGAGCGCGCGCGCACGCCGACCAGTTGGCGGCTGCTATAAACTCCCTTACCGCAGATGTTCATCCGTGCAAGGTCTGCGGGATGCTCACTGAGCTGGAGACCTGCGAAATCTGTCAGGATACCAGACGCGACGACGGCATGATCTGCGTCGTAGAGGAGTCTGGCGATGTACCTGTCGTGGAGGCCAGTGGACGGTTTCGCGGCAGGTATCATGTACTGGGCGGTCTGATTTCACCGATCAATCAGGTGTTTCCAGAGCAGCTAAACGTCGCCCCGCTGAAGACGAGGGCGTCAGGAGTTGCAACAGAGGTGATTCTAGCTCTGAGTGCCAGTAGTGATGGAGAGTACACGAGTCGATATCTGGCCGAGCTTCTAAAGCCGCTGGGGATAACGGTCACAAGCTTGGCGAGGGGGATTCCATCGGGGGCGGCGTTGGAATTTGCTGACAAAGTCACCTTGGGGTACTCACTTGACGGTCGCGTTGAGTTATAATGTAGTCGTTCAAGCTGCTGAGCAACACCGATTAACACTGATGAGGGCAACATCCTGGACGCCTGGTTGTCAGGCGTCGCCGCGGAGATGTTGATGCAGGCGCACTGATGCGTGAGCTGACAAACATTCCAAACCTTCTGAGCGTTAGCAGAATCGGCCTGACAGGGGTGTTTCTCTACTGCTTTCTGTCGCCTGGTTGGGAGCTCAAAGCGCTCGCGACAGGGGTGTTCATCATCGCTTCGGTCACCGATTACACCGACGGCTACTTCGCACGTAAACGTAACGCAGTAACGGCTTTTGGCGCATTTCTGGACCCACTGGCTGACAAGATACTCACCATCGCAGTCATGATGGCGCTGGTGGTGGCTGGACTGGTAGAGTGGTGGATCGTTGCTGTGATGATGGTGCGCGACGCGGCGGTTACCGGCCTTAGAATCTATGCTAGCTCCCGTGATCGACAGATGCAAACCACCACGCTGGCAAAATGGAAAACCGCTTCCCAGTTGGTAGCTATCACCGCGATCTTGATCCTTTGGAGCGCTCAAACTGTCTCTATAAACATGTTTGGCGTGTCGCTCATGACGGAGACGAACTTGCGGCTATTGTTCAACTGCGTAATAGGCATCTCCATGATTTTGGCGGTCATCTCCGGCGTGAGGTATTTTGCGGCTGGAGAGGGCCGGTACACAAGTGAATTCGGGTGACCCATCTCGCGATGCAACAGCTTCGCCTACCGCTCAACTGATCGCCTCAGCAGGGGGATTGGGGTTTATCCCCCTGGCCCCTGGAACCGCAGCCGCCGCTGCGACAGCTTTTGCGATATGGTTGTGGGCTGTGCAGTCGATGGGGTTGTTGACCGTTGTCGCGGTAATCGTAACCGGGTTGGGCGTTGCGGCATGTGGGCGGTATGAGCAGGATGTGGGCAAAGACCCACAGTCGGCGGTTATTGATGAAGTCGCAGGCATGTTGGTTTCGGTGCTGTGGTTGCCGACCCCTCTGACCGGGACACTGGTAATCGTTGCTTTCGTCCTTTTTAGAGTATTCGACATAGCCAAGCCACCTCCGGTCAATCTGGCGGAACATCTTCCCAGCGGTTGGGGGGTGATGGCGGACGACCTCGTTGCCGGACTCTACGCGAACATAATAGTTCGGGTGTTGATCTGGTGGGAGCTTTTGTAGGTAGCTTGTAGGCCCCCCAATTTTGGGTTAGGCCGAGCAGCGACAATGTGAACCCGAGGGCCGGTCGGTTGCTGGCCCGCCTTGAGCATCTCTCCCAAAGATCGCCTCTATGCGCGCCGAACTGATCTCCATCGGCAACGAACTGCTTTCTGGGTACACCGTAAACACCAACGCGGCGTGGATGGGCGATAGGCTGTCCACCATCGGGATTGAGGTCGTTTGGGGTACGGTTATCGGCGACGATGCGGATGAGCTGTCAGACGCTTTCGAACGTGCCTGGGGTCGTGCTGGGCTGACTATCGTCACAGGTGGTTTGGGACCAACGCACGACGACATCACCCGTTCAGTTTTCTGCGACGTGTTCGATCGATCACTAGTGGCAGACCCCACCGTGTTGGCACACATTGAGGAGCTTTTCAGGCAACGGGGCCGCGAGATTACACCGTCAAATACAGATCAGGCAAACGTCCCCAAGGACACCGATGTGTTATTTAACGATTGGGGAACCGCGCCTGGATTTTGGCACACCGACGATATTCGGCACTTTGTGGTGCTACCTGGCGTACCTAGAGAGATGAAAGCGCTGATGCAGGAGAGGGTGCTACCCCGACTGGAGGGTATCTGCGATGGTGGTGCCATCGTGAATCGAACATTGAGGACCAGCGGGATTCCAGAGTCGATACTAAATGAGCGCTTGCATGGTATGGACGGCTTGGAGATGGTGGCGTCGCTCCCGTCTCCCACTGGAACGCTTCTGAGAGCGACGGTCAAATCCCAAGATCGGGCGGCGGCAGACGAACGCGCAGACGAGATCGTTCGTCAGATCGAAGCGCGGGCAGCAATGTGGATAGTTAGCCACACCGACGAACCAGTCGAGTCGATTGTCGGCAGAGAGCTCTGTTCGCGCCATCTCAGCGTTGCTACGGCGGAGTCATGCACCGGCGGCCTGGTTACTTCCCGCTTGACAGATGTGGCCGGAAGCTCGAACTATGTACTGGGTGGGGATATTGTTTACAGCAACGACGAAAAAGTCAGGCGGCTCGGAGTACGCGAAAGCAATTTGGCGATATTTGGTGCCGTCAGCGGACAGGTGGCGCGAGAGATGTCCGAAGGGGTCCGCGTGGCTTCATCGGCAGATGTTGGGCTGGCTGTCACAGGAATAGCTGGACCAAGCGCCGGAACCGCCACCAAACCGGTGGGAACCGTATATATGGCTCTGTCCCACAAAAGCGGAATTGTCACCGAGCGGCATCAGTTCGGAGCCAACAACGACCGCAAAGAAAACAAAGAGCGTTCGGCGCACGCAGTATTGGACATGTTGCGCCGATGGCTTTTGGAGCAGAGGTGATGTCAGAGAGCGATCAGACACGGCTCGAAGAGACCAGAACAACCGTGGCAGTGTGTATGACTTGCGGCGGCCGTGGTGTTCTGCGCAACACCGAACTCGGCCCTGGGCGTCCCCACGGCACAATCGATCCGTGCCCTGCGTGCGTACAGCAGTTTTGCGGTTGCGACGGAACGCCGCCTTACCAGCGCTTTGACGAGAACCGCCGGATGTTGTGGTGCGCCTGCGCTCCCTGGCGCAAACGTGCGCAGCGCACGGATAGTTGGCTGAGCCACACCGGCGCGGAAGAGAAATTCAAATGGACGTTCCTTGAGGATTTCCAGGACGTGGCCGCAGATAGAGGGCACACCACATCCAACAACGGTGGCTATTTTAGGAGCGTTGTTCGCGGGATGCTGGAATACGTCCAGGAGGGCGATGAGCCTCAAGAGGGATTGCTGTTCTGGGGCAAGCCAGGGTGTGGAAAATCGCTTCTGGCGTCCATCGCACTCAACGAACTTATTATTCGCCAGGGAAACCCCGGGCTTTTTTTGAATCTAGGTCAACACTTCCAATCCCTCAGGGACACTTTTTCTCAGAGCGGGGCCACCTACGGGCAAAGCCGAGAGATTATGGATGCCTTGGCCGCCATACCTCTGTTGGTGATTGACGAATTAGGCGCTTCGCGGGACACCGAGTGGGAGCAGGAGATGCTCTATCATCTGATAAACCGACGTTACGAAGCGCATCGGCTGACTCTGGTTACAATGAACAAAGACCCAGGGTCATACCTGGATGATCTTTCTTTGGGAAGGATAGCCTCACGGTTGCATGAGATGTGTGATTTTCACGAGGTGACCCTTCCTGATTGGCGCAGGCGACCGCGTGCTGGGCGTCAGGCGGTGTAGATGGTAACCCCATCGACCGCCTCCCGGCCCATAAAAGCGCTTGGTCAACATTTTTTGACCGATCCCGCCCTTGCGCAGGCTATCGTCGAAGACGCGGGTGTTGATTCCAAAGACGTTGTACTCGAGATCGGGCCGGGTCGCGGCGCACTCACCGCCCCTCTATGTGATTCGGCAAACGCGGTGATCGCCGTGGAGATTGACAAGAATCTGGCGCACGCACTTCCAGAGGTCGTGGACAGCGACCGCTTGAGTGTGATTACCGCCGATGCGCTCAAGACGAGCTGGAGCGATCTGGCGGAAGATGCTGGGTCGGATCAGATGGTTCTTGTCAGCAACCTGCCCTACGTAATCACCGCCCCGACTATCGGGCGGCTCATAGACAACCGGGTCTTGATACCCCGTGCTACTGTGATGATTCAACGTGAAGTCGCCGACAGGATGGGCTCTGGGCCTGGTTCACGCACCTACGGCGTATTCTCGGTGATGTTGGGAGCGCTGGCTGACGTTCGTGTCGGGCGGCTAGTTCGGCCTGGAGCTTTCATACCTCCACCAAAAGTGGATTCCCGCCTACTTCACATCAAATTTGCGACTGCGACAACCGCAGAGGTCCCGGCGTTGTGGGTGGTGGTAAAAGCGGCATTTTCCCAGCGGCGAAAGACGTTGCATAACGCCTGGCCAGCAGGTTTGGGGTGCCCGCTTGAGATGGTCACGTCGGCGGCCAAAAAGGCGGATGTTGACCTCACCGACCGTGCGGAAAGAGTCGCGCCAGATCAGTACATTGCTATGACTGCGGCTTTGCGGTCTGGGGGGTGGGTTCCGCCTGGCGAGAGCGGTGGCCGTTGAGGGCCGCAGCAGTAGCGGTTCTAGGATGTCTGTTGATTGCTGGCGTCGCCGCTGCCGGTGATTACAGTCTGACGTTTAGTAAGACCGACCGGGTGCTAAGCTGGAAACAGAAAGCCGAATACGCGCTCCCGACCCAGGACCGGCTTAGCTTTTCGCTGGTCGGAAATCTTGACAAAAGGGTCTCCAGCACATCGAAATCCACGAGCAAGGCCAACAGCAGGTCTATAAATACCAACGTCAACTACAGTTTGAGTAAAACGATCTCACTGGGCATGAATTTCCGAACTACACGCAGCGAGCAGCAGTCAGGATCAGGTACCGCCAGGGTTACCAGCAGCAACGTCAGCTCGACGTTGGGGTACAAACCGCTGCCGTCGCTCAGCATCAACCAGTCACTTGGACGCTCATTTGACGAACGGCGGACGGTATCCGACGCTGGCTTATCCTATTCAGCAAGCGTGAGCGCCAGCCCTTTCAAGAGCGCACTCCAGAACAGGGGGGTGAAGTGGAGTGTTAGCTACCGCACCGACGGGGTATCGTCGAAACAGGGGGACGTAAGCCAGAGCCTTTCGTCGTCGGTCTCGCACAAGGTCTTTGATCGGATCGACACCCAGCTGAGTTTTAGCGAATCGCTCAAAGGAACGCAGTACGTCTCAGCCAGAGACGTGTCCCGCATCCTGCGCCGCGACACCAAAAGCATCCGTTTTAGCGGCTCGGCAAAAGGTCAAATTCCAGGATTGGCGGACCTGAACGCCAGTTTCAGTCGTACCGGCACCGCGATCGACGATTCGGCGAGTGACGACCCTGACGACTTCAAATACCTCACCAACAGCAACTCTGACAACTGGTCTCTCAACACCGGTCTGAAAGGGCTATGGAGCGGGCCTGTGCCTCTCAAAACCACGGTACAGTATAGCCACGGCTCGCGCGTGGCAGTGCCGAACCCATCCAACAGGGATAGCATCAACGTGTTGGACACCGAAACAAGAAAACTAACCTGGACTGTCAATAGTGGGCTGGGGATGATGGGGGACGACTCTCTAAGGGCCACCATCTCACTTGCCATCGACAAGCGACACACCCCAGCAGCCGAAGAGATAAACGACAAAGACCAGTTCACCCGAAGCTGGTCACTAAAGTACGGGCACAGATTTGCGCATGGGGTGAGTATCAATACGTCCGTCGCAGGCTCTGACGCCCATGAGGTCTATCTGGACAGCCTCAAATCGGCCAACAACCGATGGCGGCGACGTCTGACTATCAGCGCGAGCGTTGGTTCTCGATTTGGACCTGTCGGTGTCAGCCAGAGCTACACGTTTGTCACAAACCAGGAAAACTACGATTACGACGAGCTAAACGCCGATTCGCCTAAATCCCGCCAAACCTACCGGGCCAAAGTCAAAAACACTTTTAAATGGAGGTTCACAGACGCTTTTACGAGCAGGGCGAGTTACGACCTTGAGCTAAAGACCAGGGGAAGCCTCTTCTTGAGTGCTGTAGGTGACCAACCGGCGGGTTGGCATCTTCAGACCAACGAGATCGACCACAGGGCAAGCTGGGGACTGACGTGGACGCAGGTCAACGGTTGGCAGGTAGCGCCCACCGCTACCTACACCTGGCAGGGCGACTATACACCGACATCAATAACTTGGAAATTCTCGGAGCCGGGACTCCGCACCCGCTCCATCAAAAACTTGAGCCTGTCTACCAGAGTCAATTACTCCCCTACAGGAGAGTTCATGGGAGGGCAGAATAAGTTGACTTTTGTATGGACCCGTACCATCAGGTGGCTGACGCGATCGACATCCCATCGCGATGTGATAAACCTGCAATTCTCACACGCTCTCTGATCAGTTCTGATCACCCGCTCATAGACCCAGCACAACCGTGATGTGGACGACGAGTATCAACGCAAAAACTAGCTCGCGCATCCCTTCCGTCTTAAACCGGATCGATTGCGGCGGCTTGACTGCTGTGTAGACCCCTCGGACAGCCGTTGGCGACAGCGATGCCAACACCCAGATCGAAAGCCCAAACCACCAACCAAGCACCCCTCCGATGGACAGTAGACCTGTATTGACAGCGGTAAAAAACAGCCTGCTGCCCGCCGTGGAGGTCTGTGGCCGCACTGCCCATTGGGCACGGGTTTTGACGCAGATGTAGGACGCTCCGAAATAGCCAGCACAGAGAGCCCACAGGCCAAACGGCTCATAGGCGATTTCGCCACCAGCTAGATAGGGGATTAGCGCGGCTCCCTGACTGAGACCAGCAACCGCGATAGACTGTTGAAGCGCAACTGGACGCGACCGACGAGCGCCCCACATAAGCTCCAGTCCAATCAACAGCAGATCGCCAGCGATCCACACCAGAAACCAGGGCCGCAGGGCGACGATCCATGCCCCAGAAATCGTCACAATGCTACCGATTATTACCAGAGGCCCCCAAGGTAGCGGTGAGCCACGACGGGTCGCCTTTGAGGCTACTGACGCTGTTGGCCACAACAGGAGCCCGCCGACACATACTACCCAACCCAAAACGCCCGCCAGCGACCAAACTGAAGATATCACGGTTCCCAACGCCAACGGCACCAACAGAATCACCCACGCACCGTGCTCTTGGGGACGCGCTGCGGTCCATCCGAAACGCAGCGCGGCCAGATGTTCTCTCAAACTCGACACTGTATGGTAACCCACCTATCGTTTTGCCGATCAGAATGTCCGACAAGCCCAAACCCAGTGCCGATCTATCGCTTGTCCGCCCCATATCTTGACCGCGTCAATGCGGCTTGAGGCGATGTGTCTGGTAGCCAGCGCTCCTGCTCGGACCTATATTTTGAAGAGCCGAAGCCAAGCCCCTTCGAAGAGTAGGAGACGACGGTGCACGAAGCCAACGACGACCACCGGCTCATGAGACGACTACAGATCATTGAGGGACAGATCAAAGGTGTGAAAAGAATGGTTGAGGAGGAGGCGCACCCGTCTAAGATCCTCACACAGATGTCTGCGGTAAGAGCCGCGATAGCTGGCGCAGCGTCGGTGTTGGTCGGGTCGCACCTTCGAATCTCTCTGGCAGATATCGTCGCCCGTGACGGCGATCCTGACGAGGTGGACGACGTGATGGATTCCCTCAAACTTTTTGGTAGCTAGCCCCTGTGGCAATCGCATCAGGGACGGCTGTCGGAGGGGTTCGAGATGCTGACCGGCTGTTGCTGGAGTGCGTGGAGTTTGATGCTACGGATGCGGTACTCGACTTGGCACCGGGAGCAGCGCTGCTCACACTCGCCTCAGCGAAAACTGCACGGTCAACCGTCGCGCTCACCAGATTCATCCAGGAACACGACAGCCTGCAGTCGATCCTGACTGGCGAGCTAGCTGTAGAGGTCCGCAGCGGGCACGGTCCAGGTGCGGTTGACAAGGCGTTTGATGTGGTAGTTATCCGTACGACAGCGTCGCGCCGCCTAACGCAGAGGTGGATCACCGAGGGGTGGCTGCGCCTTAATCACGGCGGCCGACTATACCTGGCAGGTGAAATCCGCAGCGGCATCAAGCCCGCCATTGCTCACTTGACATCAATCTGCGCGAACACCACGACGCTGGCGGTCAAGAAAAGGTGTCGAGTCGCGTTGGCAACCAGATCTGCGGACAGCCCGCCACCGAGCGTTGATACCACGGACCCTTTTGAACTCTGCGAATATACAGTCCAAAATGAGTCTGTCCCGGTTTGGGCCACGCCTGGCGTTTTCAGCTGGGATCGGTTGGACCAAGGCACGTCGGATCTTTTGGATGCGATGGAAGTCCGTGAAGGCGAAGATGTTATCGACTTGGGTTGTGGAACCGGCGTCGTCGGAGCAGTCGCAGCAAAGTCGGTTGGGTGGCCGGGCATAGCGATGCTCGACTCTGACTGGCTGGCGGTAGAGGCGGCTCGCCGCACGGTTGAGCACCACGGTGGTGATCGGAATCAGGTGATGTGGAGCGACTGCTGCAAAGCCGTCAACGAGCGAGAATTCGATGTCGCAGTGACAAATCCTCCGAGGCATCAAGGCAAAGACACTGATCTTCAAACTGTCAACCGATTTCTTTTTGAAGCGGCTGCGATTCTGAAGCCGGAAGGGCGTTTTTATGCTGTATCCAGCCGTGGGATGAAACTTATCGAACCGATGGAGACGCTTTTCAGAAACGTGAAGACACTATCACTCACGCCGCAGTACCAGGTCTGCATGGCATCGCGTCCAAGGCAGGGGCATCCATTGTCCCCGCTGGGTTCGCAGCCGTAGTTTCATCTCTTCGCCGGACTGTGATTTCGGATTGTGGAAGGTGCAATATATGGAGCAAGTAACCGCACAGCCATATTCCAAACCTTCTGCGGTTGGAATGGTCATTTTGGGCTTTGTGGCTGGCATGGCCAGCGCGCTGCTGGGCATCGGTGCCGGAGCGTTGGTGGTGCCAACGCTGTCGGGGTTGATGGGCTTTGCGCTGAAACGAGCTGTGGGCATCTCATTGGGCGCTATGGTGGGGATAGTTGGCGTGGGTCTGGTAACCGAAATGGTTGTGGCGTTTGACAACATCCGGTGGGACCTTGGGTTTGCGCTGATATTGGGGGCGCAGTTAGGCGTAAGTCTTGGTGGATGCGTGATCCAGTTCATGCCTGAGAAGGTGTTGAGGTATCTACTTTTTGTTCTGCTGATTGTGATCGCCGCCAGGATGCTCGGATTCGTTGGCACCAACGATATTGAGGGTAGGTTTGCCGACGATGGACTTGTCTCAGTTTTGGGGCTGGCGATTCTAGGGGTAGCTGTATTCGCTGGGTTTTTGTCGGTTATGTTCGGCTTAGGGGGCGGCGTGGTGGTGGTGCCAGCCCTGGTGTTTCTTGTGGGTGGAATGATTTTTCACAGTGCAAGGGCGACATCTCTGTTTATGATACTCCCCACCGCAGTTACCGGAGCGTTGCTCCACATCAGACAGAAAAATGCCGTCTGGGAGGATATCTGGCCGGTAATGATCCCCGGTGGTGCAGGCGCTATCGTCGGGGTAATTCTGGCCAACTCATTGGCTGCACCTCAACTCCACAAACTGTTCGCGGTCTTTGTTGTTTTCGCAGCAGCACGCCTGCTGGGCAAACGCAGTTCTTCATACGAACCAAGTGACAGCGGCCGCTGGGTGACCGGCAAAGGCGACGGTATCTAGAGGTTCGATGTCGCGCGGGATAGTCGGATTTTCAATCCACAGATGGTCGTTGGTGCCACTCTCCTTGGTTGACAGGATATTGAGATGATCGACCGATCGATGTTGTCCCAATTGGGCTCTGTCGTTCTCAGGGTGAGCGCGGGCGGTATGATGCTGTTTGATCATGGTTTGGGGAAATTGGCGCGACTGATGGACTCAGGACTGGATGCCAAATTCGCCGATCCTTTGGGGTTTGGGCCTTTTATCACTCTGGCGTTCGCAGCTTTTGCCGAAGGAATCTGCGCTGGGGCTGTGCTTGTTGGTTACAAGACCCGCTGGGCAACCGTTCCGCTGGTTATCACGATGGCAGTGGCAGCGTTGGTTGTCCATGGCGACGACCCGTTCAAACGCAAGGAGATGGCGCTTTTGTACTGCACCGTTTTTTTGGCGGTGATGGCGCTTGGAGCTGGCCGATACTCCCTGGACGCGTACCTTAGCTCGCGCCGCAAGTAGCTTGGCCATGCCTTGCGCACCACCGATGTGTAAGGTATTTTTTATCTCTCGGCGATAGAGCCAAATCTCTCCAGAATAGCAGGTTTAGCCCACATGACATTCCCCCACTATCTCCCTGTTCTCATTATGATTGGTGCAGCCGCAGCGTTCGGTATAGGCAGCATGATAGCAACGCATCTGATCGGCCCAAAGAAAAAGACCCCCGTCAAGCAGATGACTTACGAGTCGGGCAAAGACCCTGTGGGCGATGCGCGTTTGCGCTTCAACGTCAGGTTCTATCTGATAGCCATGATCTTCGTGGTTTTTGACATTGAGGTGGTTTTTTTCTACCCGTGGGCGGCCATTTATCGTGAACAGATTAGCCAGGGACTGCTGATTTTGGTCGAAATGCTGGTCTTCGTCGGTATTCTGCTCGTTGGCTACGTGGTGGCGTGGAAGAAGGGAGCCTTAGAGTGGGAATAGAGACTGCGCTCGGTGACGGCTACTTGACGACCAGAGTCGATGAGTTCGTCAACTGGGGCCGCAAGAACTCGCTATGGCCGATGCCTTTCGGAACCGCTTGCTGCGGGATCGAGTTGATGGCGCTGCTTGGTCCCAAATATGACGTGGCGAGGTTCGGCGCTGAAGCTATCAGATTCAGCCCAAGGCAGAGCGACCTGATGGTCGTAGCCGGGCGGATCTCCATAAAAATGATGCCGGTCCTACAACGAATCTGGCAGCAGATGCCGGAGCCGAAATGGTGTGTTTCGATGGGTGCGTGCGCCTCCTCTGGAGGTGTATTCGACACCTACACGCTGGTTCAGGGCGTCGATCAGTTCATCCCGGTAGACGTATATATTCCCGGTTGTCCGCCTCGACCTGAAGCGCTGATAGACGCCATCATGGAAGTCCAGCGTGTCGTTGAGGAAGACAGCGTTCTCCGCTATAAGGACACGGTCCCCGAAGCACCAGTCGCAGAGCCTGACACGACCGAATTACCTCAGGTCACTTGAGGTCGCTCGTGAGAGTTTCAGAAACACTACCACAGGTAGAGTGGGCGAAAATATGAGCCAGGCGTTAGCTGAAAAATTACAGGCCGAGTTTGAGGGCAGTGTCACCGATGTATCGAGTCGGGAGGTCGCTCGATCAACTCCGTCTACCCAGGTGACGGTGAGAGTTGAGCGCGAGCGGATCGTTGACGTGCTTACTTTCGCCCGTGATGAGTTGGGGCTCAAGTTTCTGTCGGACATAAGCGCCATCGACTATCTTCAGATGTCTGGGGCCGAGCGGTTCACAGTGATCTATGTTTTGCGAAATATAGCTGATGGCGGCGAGCTGATATTAAAGGCCGCAGTGCCTGAAGAGCCTGCCGAGATAGATTCTGCATGCAGTGTCTACAAGGGCGCTAACTGGCTTGAGAGGGAGGTGTACGACATGTTTGGCATCACTTTCTTGAGCCACCCAAACATGACGCGGATCCTGACTCCCGACGAGTTCGACGGTCATCCGCTGCGCAAAGACTATCCCGTTCAAGGTAGAGGGTTCCGTGACCGCTTCCCCGTCATCTCCCGCGATGCCAGCTAACACCAACGACACCATCGAAATGTCTGATCTGACCTACGCCCAAGCTCCGTCCGCCCAGTCAGAGCGGATGCGCATCAACTTTGGACCGTCGCACCCGGCGACCCACGGGACGCTGAGGGTGATGCTAGAGCTCGACGGCGAGACAATCGTTGGCGTCGAGCCTGAGATAGGCTATCTCCACACCGGTTTTGAGAAGATCGCCGAAGAACTCAGCTACAGCCAGTTCATCCCATTAAGCGACCGGATGAACTACCTCTCAGCGATCAATAACAACATCGGCTACGCCATCGCAGTTGAAGAGCTATTGGGAATGGAACTGCCTGAACGCGCCCAGTATGCTCGAGTTATTTTGGCCGAGCTTGGTCGCATTGCCGATCACCTGGTGTGGCTCGGTATGCAAGCGGTGGACATCGGTGCCTTCACAGCGTTTCTCTGGGGTTTCACCGAGCGAGAGAGGCTCTACGACATCTTTGAGGCGGTCTGTGGTGCCAGACTCACCACGAGCATCACACGAATCGGCGGGATGATAGCGGATCTGCCTCATGATTTTGACGAGCGGGTCAAGGGGTTCCTCAAAGGGTTTGACAGCACGATGGCCGATCTCGACCGGCTGTTGACGCGCAACCGCATCTGGATTGATCGCACTCAAGGCATCTCTCCGATTTCTCAAGAAGACGCTATCTCGTTCGGCCTGAGCGGACCGGTGCTCAGGGCAACCGGCGTGGAGTATGACGTTCGCAAGGCCAACCCATATCTGGTCTACGACCGGATGGATTTTGAGGTCGTGATCGGCGATAACGGTGATGTGTATGAGAGGTATTTAGTTCGGATGGAGGAGATGCGCCAGAGCGTGCGGATCGTGGAGCAAGCGCTGTCACAACTCCCTGAAGGCGACATACTCGCCTATGACAACAAGACCGTGTTGCCCCCCAAAGAAGAGGTCTACAACACGATTGAGGGGCTGATACACCATTTCGAGCTAACGATGCCTGGGTTCGGGATATCCCCGGAGAGCGGCGCAGAGATCTATTCAGCGACTGAGGCACCCAACGGCGAACTGGGTTTCTATCTAGTTAGCGACGGCAGCGGTAAACCATATCGATTGAGGGTCCGCCCCCCGTCATTTCTGAATTACGCTCCTGTGGGCGAGTTGCTCATGGGTACCATGATATCGGACACGGTGGCGGTAATAGGGTCTCTAAACGTTATCGCAGGCGAACTTGACAGATGACTTTTGGACGAGGCAAACATGGCGTTTGAGTGGACCGATGAAGCCAAGACCGAGGCGCAGGAGCTGCTGACCAGGTATCCGGTCAAACGTGGAGCGTTGATCCCTCTGCTCTATCTGGTCCAGGGCGCGCAAGGTTGGGTGTCGCCAGAGGGCATGGTCGCGGTAGCCGAACTTACCGACACCTCGCCAGCAACGGTGATGGGTGTCGCGACTTTCTATCCGATGTTCTATCTGGAGCCGGTCGGAAAATACGTCCTTGAGGTCTGTTCGACTTTGCCGTGTAGGCTATGCGGCTCCCAGGAGATTGAGGATCAGATCACCAGCAAACTGGGGATCGGCCCAGGGGAGACGACTACCAACGGCAAGTTCACTCTCCGCAAAGTAGAGTGTCTGGCATCGTGCGGAACAGCACCGGCTATTATGGTTAACAGAGACCTCCACGAGAGTCTGACATCGAAATCGCTCGACCAGCTCCTTGACGGCCTTGAGTAGCCTTTTCCCCTGTCGACTACGCGTTTGGCAACTCCTTCTGTCATCTGATTGGTATTGCGGATCACGCCTGCCTTGGAACCCATGGAATCTCCGTTTCGCCCGCCTGTTGAGATACCCATCTCGCCAGAACAAACAGCAGATCCCCCAGCCTGTTGAGGTATACCGTGATCTGTGGGGTCACTTCCGCAGAACGCGCCAGTGTCGCCAACCGCCTCTCAGCCCTGCGGCTGACGGTACGAACGTGGTGAAGCTGTGATGACGCCAGACCTCCTCCAGGCAGTATAAACGTCGTCAAAGGTTCTGTTGCCGGCGTGAGCCGGTCGATGTGTAATTCAAGCGAAACAATCATCTGCTCGGAGGTGCGGCCAATGCCCGTGTCCTGGCTTTTTGGCGTGGCGAGGTCCGCGCCGACAACCATCAAATCCTCCTGAAGGTTGTGGATGAGGTCACTCACCTCGGCGTCGCCACATAACGCTTCGGCGACTCCCAGCAGCGCATTTAGTTCGTCCACCGCGCCGACCGCCTCCACATGTGGATCGTCCTTATCCACTTCCGTACCACCAAAAAGCTGAGTCCGGCCGTCGTCACCGACTTTTGTATAGATATTCATCGTGCTGTCCGTTGTTGGAATTCGAGACGGTTGCGAGCGTGCGCGCGACTTACGTCTGATACAGCCCCAGGCGTTGGGCCACAGAGAATGGTTATTGGCGTATGAGGAAAACGGTCCACCTGGCTTTCGCAGCCGACAACGCAGAGCACCGCCGCTATCAAAACACTCCGTGGGGAGGTCCGCATGCCAATCCTTTCGCGCATTCAGAATCGCGAGCAATGTTCGCCTACAAACAAGACTGCGCCAGAATTCTAGCGGCCTGAGCCGCGTAGGTCAACGCGTCACCGCGTTGACACGATGGGTTATCTGCCCAATCTTCACGGTACTAGGTTGCGCACATCTCTTCCCAACACTCACCAAAGGTGCTCGCAGAACATGCCTGATGAGATAGTATACCTGGACAGCTATGCCTATATTGGACAACGAGGTCCCATCGACCCAGAAGCCAGATGGTCCACCGACTCGCTTATTGATGAGATGTCGCATGTGGGGATTCACGGGGCGCTCGTGACCCACAGCATCGCCAAAGAGTACGACCCAGCGTACGGCAACGACCTGCTGACCGACGAGTTGGCCAAAAATCCGCGTTTGCTGGGCTGTTGGGTGCTCCTGCCACACCACTTTGGCGAGATGGTTCCAGGCGGTCAGTTGGTGGAGCAGATGCTTGACAACGGGATTCGCGCTGCCCGCCTCTGCCCAAACACTCACCACTACACGCTAGACAAGTCCACCAGCGGCGAGATTCTCAGCGCGCTTGAGGCCCAAACCATCCCGCTCTGCATAGAGGGTAGCGCGGCTGACTACGGCACATTGGGGTGGCTGTGCGAAGCGTATCCAAAGCTGCCGGTGTTGTTTCAGCAGAACAGTTGGGCGGACATCAGGAAACTTCTTCCCATCATGGATCGGTGCGACAACCTCCATACAGAGTTCTCCACCAACCAGTCCAATTACGCGATCGAACGGTTCGCCGAGCGGTATGGTGCTGAGCGTCTGCTGCTGGGGACCGAAGCACAATTCAAGAGCCCTGGCGCGGCAAAAGCCTTCGTTGACTACTCAGAACTCAGCGACCGCGACCGCAGGCTGATTGCTGGAGGCAATCTTGCCCGGCTACTGAAATTGGAGGAGTTGCCTCAATTATACCCGACCAATCCAAACGAAGGGTCTGTCCTGCAAACAGTCAAGGCTGGACGACCGTTGGAAATTCTAGTGATAGATGCGCACACCCACATCAACCCGGTGGGTTTGATGGGCGTCGGACACCATCCACAACCCTTTGGCGATGTGGGCGGTATGGTCTCCAGGAACCGCAGGCTGGGGATAGACCGGTTCTGCCCAAGCGCGTGGTTGGGGATATGGACTGGGATCGAATCGGCAAACGAGAGCGTTTCATGCGATGTTCGAGAAAAATATCCAGACGACGTGATACCCTACGCGACTCTCAACCCGTCATACATTGGCGATTTTCCTGCGGCGATTCGCCATGCTCATGAAGATTTGGGATGCTTGGGGATAAAGCCATATTACCCCCGCACACTGATTCCGTACGACAGCCCAAGATGGGCGCCATGGTTCGAGTACGGTGACGAGCACCATCTCTACTGCCTGTTGCACGCGTCCGCTAACTTCTCAAACGAGGTGGCTCGGATAAGCGACCTCTACCCACATATCAGCTTTCTGCTTGCTCACAGCGGCGGATCGTTCGATGTAGCCCGAAGTCACGTCGCCTTAGCCAACGAGCACAAAAACGTATTTCTTGAGATCACTCTTACGCCTGTAACCCACGGGGTTATCGAGTACATGGCAGGAGAGGTCGGTGTCGAGAGGGTGATATTTGGGACCGATGCCCCGATGCGTGATCCCGCACCACAGCTCGGGTGGTTGGCGTACTCGCGTTTCACCGATGACGAACTGGCGCTGATGTTTGGCAAAAACATGGAGGCGATAGTCAGCCGCTGCAAACTCTGAATAAGACCAGCTTCGGTGGCACGGTCAGTCTATCCACAGCCGACCGAGTAGAGCGTGGCGTTGTGGATGTGGAACTTGAGAACCACATCTTTGCCGACGAATGGTTTGAGCGGCCCGTTTTCGTCCCATCTAGGTTCGTGGCTTGTCAGATCGCCGCTGAAAGGGACGCTTCTGACAACCTGACCATGGCACTGCACCTCCACAACGATGTCACCCCCCACGGAATCGGCGTTGATCGTCAGTGTTTCCGATTCCAGCTTCGTCGACACAGTGGTTAAGACGCCCCCATCCGCGCCTGCATTCATCCCGACAAACCTGTCACTGGGAAGTGTGGCAAGGCCGATGGCCCCGGTTCTTTCCTGGGACCAATGCGGACCATCCCATCCGCCATAGAGTACCCCTATCTTGTCGCCGTCCACCACAAAGTTTGACGTAGTGCCCATCAACATGCCAGAGTCGAACTGGCCCGCCTCGCCCACCGGGATAAACGGCGCTCGGTCGCCAACTCGGACGAAGTCGGTTCCGTTGCGGCTGTAGGTGAGCTCTATCCAGGCTGTATCTGTCTCCTTATCACTGCGCCACACCCAAAGCAGACCTACGTAGCCGCCTTCATAAGGAGTCACCGTCATGCCGTAGAACTGTGCGTCGGGATCGTCGTCGCTATCTGGCTCCAAGATGACTACCGGATCGGACCAGTCTCTTAGATCATCACTCTCAGAGTACCCGCACAGACGAATAGGCGTGTACTCGTCTTGGCCAACCTCGTGGCGATAGGCTTTACTGTATTGCACATATTTCCCTCGACACTCATCCCAAAAACAGGACAGCACATCACCCAAACCGGTGACGTCGTTGTCTCTCTTTATGAATGGCAGAATAGGATTTTTCTCGTCTGGCGTCCAATTGAATCCGTCTTCTGACCACGCGATACAGGTTCCATGTTGCGAGTGCGGTACCTCTTTCCACCGCTCGGAAGCAGCTAAAGATGAGTCGGCGAGCCTGGCGTCAATCTCAGGGCCTGCGGCGTCCCAGTAGAGCATGGCAAACCGACGTTCTGGATCGACCTGTGGTCCGTGATCGATCACACTGGGGCTCGCTGCCCACCGGTTGCCGCCGAAAACCATGTTTGTGTCGGTCCTATAGCCCCACGAATAGTGTCCTAGCGCCGGTTTCTGCCAGTGAATCAGATCGTCAGATGTGGCATAGGCTATGGCATACTGATGTCTGGCATTCTGGTCATACGTCTGATACCACATTCGCCAGCCGTCGCCATCGTCACGAAGAACGGTACCGTAGAGGTAGGCCGAGTTGCACTCCCATGGACGGTCCGGCTCAAGCACAGCGACATGATGCTTGTCCGCTGGGCGGATTTTCCTCTTCACTTCTCGCTGCGACTCAATATGAGCGTCGTCAATAAATAGCATACGATGTGGCACAGCGGGGTCCTTTGTAGTTGGCTGAAATCAGACCGACTTTAGAAAACCTAACACTACTTACACCATCGCACCAGCCGGTGGCAATTTCCAAGTCGCAGGTTGACGCTCCAGCGCCGCCGATATATTATTGATATGATAAGC
The DNA here is from genome assembly GCA_964627605.1 of uncultured bacterium. GTDB lineage: Bacteria > Latescibacterota > MWCZ01 > MWCZ01 > CAZVGZ01 > CAZVGZ01. Next base: position 162,892 of record CAZVGZ010000001.1, read on the forward strand.
GCGTCAACGAATATGGCCTGCTGTCAGGCACAGGTTTCTAACGTGAGAGCAGAGATGATGTCAGAGCGCCCGTCGGCTTCAAGCCCACGGGTGTTTTTTTGCGCCACTAAATGGGTGCTGACCCTGTGAGCCGCCAAGTGATGAAAACGCAAGAGGTGGCGCAGGCGCTGTCCAGAATCGCCCATGAGATATTGGAACACCACGGTGATGCCGAGGGCTTGGTAGTGGTGGGCTTGGCCACCGGTGGTGCGCATTTGGCGAAGCGGTTGGCTGATCTGGTTAATGATCTCGAAGGTATCAGGCCCCCGTGTGGGACGTTGGATGTTACGTTCTACCGCGACGATTTTCGCACGCGTGCAAAACCGCCAGCCATCGCCACTGACATCACGTTCTCGATAGACGACAGAGACGTTCTGTTGGTGGACGACGTATTCTACACAGGTCGAACAACGCGCGCGGCTTTGAACGCTCTAATGGAGTACGGACGCGCCAGAACCGTGCAGTTGGCTGTACTTATTGACAGAGGCCACCGCGAACTACCGATCAACCCGGATTACGTGGGTCGAAAAGTGGCGACGAAGTACGATGATGAGGTCAAAGTGCTATTGAAGGAATCCGACAGTGAGGACCTGGTGACAGTCGAGGAGGTGCAACAAGAACGATGACAGAACTTAGCAGCCGCCACCTGTTGGGACTAAAGGGCCTTAATTACGATGACATCTCCCTTGTCTTGGATGTGGCGTCAGCTTTCCGAGAGGTGATTGAGCGGCCCATCCGAACTGTTCCCACTCTGAGGGGATGGACGGTCGCCAACCTTTTTTTTGAATCCAGCACCCGAACCCGCATCTCGTTTGAACTTGCTGAAAAGCGGCTGTCAGCGGACGTTGTCAATCTATCGGCACCCGCTTCCAGCGCGAGTAAAGGCGAGACCCTCAAAGACACCGCACGCAACATCGAGGCCATGCGAATCGACGCGGTTGTTGTCCGCCATGCCGCCTCCGGCGTGCCGCATTTTTTGGCTGACGCAGTCGACTGCACCGTGATAAGCGCAGGAGACGGCCAACACGAACACCCAACCCAGGGCCTTCTCGACCTCTACACGCTCCATGAGCAGTTGGGCGATCTGGAGGGCAAGAGGATCGTAATTGTTGGCGATGTGAGGCACAGCCGGGTTGCCAGGTCAGGCATCTGGGGAATGACGACCATGGGGGCGTCGGTGGCGGTCTGCGCGCCTCCCACTCTGCTTCCCAGCGATCTGGACGCGTTCCCGGTGGACGTCTACAACAACGTCGATGAAGCTATTGAGGGTGCGGACGTCATATACACTCTGAGGATTCAGCTTGAGAGGCAGCAGGGCGCGCTCTTCCCGTCGATCAGGGAGTACATGGCGATGTACGGAATCAATCGCAGCCGACTTGAGAGGGCTAGACCAGGTTGTTTGATAATGCACCCTGGGCCGATCAACCGCGGGTGGGAGCTCGATGGCGATGTGGCAGACGATCCTCAGTCGGTGATTCTTCCTCAGGTCACCAACGGTGTTGCCGTGCGAATGGCGGTGTTGTACCTGACTGCTGGACGAGGTACATCAGCGCTCCAAAAAATAGGTGAACCACGAGGGTTGGGTAGTGAGATCTAGCGACATCGGACAACGCAGGCTGGCTTTCATAACGAGTGTGGACAGATTGATATGTCTCGATTAGTGCTCAGTGGCGGACGGTTGATCGACCCGACCCAATCGCTGGATGACGCGGTAGATATCGCTATTGAAGACGGCGTCGTCGCAGAGATCGGCAAGGGGCTATCCGGGGCTGAGACTTTGGATGTGACGGGCCTAATTGTGGCACCGGGGTTCATTGACATCCATGTGCATCTGCGAGAGCCAGGGTTTGAATACAAAGAGACCATCGAAACCGCAACAGCCGCTGCGGTCGCCGGGGGTTTCGTCGGTGTCGTGGGGATGCCCAACACGAACCCGCCTCCTGACACAGCCGCAGCGGTCCGAGGCCTGATGAAACGCGCCGAGTCCGCTTCGTGCCGGGTTTTCACCATGGGAACGATTACGAAGGGGCGACAAGGCGAAGAGTTGGCTGAGATGGGCGACCTGGTGGATGCTGGCGTCGTTGGATTTAGCGATGACGGCGATCCGGTGAACGACGCAGGTGTCATGCGCCTAGCGTTGGACTACTGCACGATGTTCGACAGGCCGGTGGCCGTCCATGCAGAGGACAGGTCGCTGTCAAATAGCGGACATATGCACGAAGGAGCGGTATCCGCCGAACTCGGTATTCCGGCGATACCGTCGGTGGCATCGGATGTGATGGCGGCACGCGATCTGTTGTTGGCGGAGTACACCGGCGGCAGGCTGCACTTGATGCATATGAGTACGGCTGGAGAAGTGTCGCTTCTTAGCAGGTCGAAAGCCGATGGGATCAAAACTGTCTCAGGGGAAACCGCTCCGCACTATTTCACTCTCACAGACCAGGCGGTGCATTCGTTCGACACCAACGCCAAAATGAGCCCGCCGCTTAGATCGCAGGCAGATGTCGATGCCATTTTAGAGGGCTTGGCCGATGGAACGATCGACGCCATCGCGACAGACCACGCCCCCCACGCCAGCCACGAAAAAGACTCTGAATTCGCCGCGGCACCGTTCGGTATTGTCGGCCTGGAGACCTCTGTCGGTATCTCTTACGACACGTTGGTTCATTCCGGCATACTCACACCGAGCCAGTTGATAGAAAAAATGTCCTGCAACCCAGCTGTGATCTGTAGAATTGACGGCGGCACTCTGAAACCTGGCAGCAGGGCGGATCTGACTGTAATCGACCCTGATCGGCGATGGACAGTCGATCCAGCTAAATTTCGCACCAAAGGCCGCAACACCCCGTTTGCTGGACGGGAGCTGGTGGGCGACGCCGTGATGACGATTGTTGGCGGCGAGATTCGTTTTGACGAACGCGGTTGACTCGATTCAAGATTCACGACAGAACCGAACCGCGACTGTCTGCTTCAGTAGTGGGTCGTACGAAAAGACAGTATCGCTTGATCGACCCAAGCCAAAACTTTCTCATTAGGAATAGCCACCTATGTCCACAGCACCCATCAAGGAACCGGCATCGTTGGCGTTAGTGGACGGCACCGTCTACCACGGCGCATCGTTCGGCGCAGAAGGAGAATCGGTCGGGGAGGTCGTTTTTAATACCTCAATGACAGGCTACCAGGAGATACTTACAGACCCTTCCTACAGCCGCCAGATTGTCACGATGACCTATCCACTCATCGGCAACTACGGAGCCAACGCCGACGACATAGAATCGGTCAAACCACATGTCGAGGGTTTCGTAGTGCGCGAATACTGTTCGTACCCCAGCAGTTGGCGCAACCAGTTTGACCTGGCAGACTTTCTTCGTCGTCACAACATAGTGGGCATAGAAGAAGTTGACACCCGCGCACTCACGCGCAGGATACGCACCCTCGGCGCAATGAACGGCGTGATTACTACCGGCGACGAGTTTTCGGACGACGACCTAGTAGACAAGGCGAGGGATTGCGAGAACATGGACGGGCTGGACGGGGTGCGCCTAGTAAGCAGCGCCGAGATTTCGACATGGACCGAGCCCACGTACGATGTGATTGAGGGGTCACTCAGTCCTCTTGTCGATGGCAGGTTCAATGTTGTCGCCTATGACTTTGGCGTCAAACAGAATATCTTGCGGCTTTTGGTAGAGCACGAATGCAGAGTCACGATTGTTCCAGGGGACACTCCGGCTAAAACGGTGCTGGAAATGAAGCCGGATGGGGTTTTTTTGTCGAACGGCCCTGGTGACCCCAGCGCGCCCAAATACGCGATAGAAGCGGTTCGCAAGCTCTATGAGCATTGCCAGAAAACACGTCTTCCTATCTTTGGTATATGTCTGGGGCATCAGATTCTCGGTTTGGCGATGGGCGGAGACCGGTTCAAACTCAAGTTCGGCCACAGAGGCGGCAATCAACCGGTCAAAGACCTCTCAACCGGCGTGGTGGAGATAACATCGCAGAATCATGGTTTTGGGATTGATGCAGATTCGTTGGGCCCCGATATTGAAGTCACCCACATCAACCTGAACGATCAGACTGTTGAAGGTTTGCGCCACAAAACGCTTCCCATATTCTCCGTCCAGTACCACCCCGAAGCCTCTCCTGGTCCCCACGACGCCCGCTACCTATTTGGCCGATTCATAGATATGATGGCTGCAATCAATTGACCCACACATTTGAGTTCCGTATCATTGATGGTCTCTGTCCGTAAATATTCGTATAACGCCCGTGGGTGCTGTTGATCTCTGCGAGCGAAAAGGCAACAAGGTCTAACATGAAAACCGTCATGGCCAAAGGGCGCGATATCACTCATCGTTTCTACATCGCCGACGCTGAAGATCAGGTTTTGGGGCGGATGGCCAGTAAGGTCGCCCAAGTGCTCAGGGGTAAACATCGCCCTGACTACACCCCTCACATGGACCAAGGCGACCACGTCGTTGTAGTCAACGCCGAGAAGGTTCGCGTCACAGGCAACAAAGAAGACAACAAAACCTATTTCCGTCATTCCCGGTATCCAGGTGGTGGTAAAACCCGTACCTACCGTGAGATGATGGACAAAGACCCGACCGAAGTAATCAGGTTAGCTGTAAAAGGGATGTTGCCAAAAAACGTCTTGGGGCGGCAACTCCTAGGAAAACTGAGGGTTTATACAGGCACAGATCATCAACACACCGCGCAACAGCCTGAACCTCTGTCCGCTGCGTTTGGCGATTGAATCATACGACCGGAATTGACGTTCGATTTTTTTTGAGATGAGGTGAGAATGGTTCGCGCAACTGGGCGGCGCAAAGAGTCTACGGCCTCAGTGTGGCTGGTCCCTGGTGGATCGGGCAACGTTGTGGTAAATGGCAGCGAAGCGCTTGACTATTTTAAGCGCGAAACGTCTGTGATGGTGATTCGCCAGCCGCTTGAGGTCACCGAACGCAGCGATCATTACGACATAAAAGTGTCGGTGAAGGGTGGCGGGCTCTCAGGACAGGCTGGAGCGGTGCGTTTGGGCATCGCCCGTGCATTGACCGAAGCTGAACCAGATCTTCGCCAGATGCTCAAGCAGCACGGTATGTTGACCAGGGACTCCCGGATGATTGAGCGGAAGAAGTATGGGCAGCCTGGAGCGCGTAAGAAATTCCAGTTCTCGAAGCGTTAAAACAGCCGCCTGGCTATACCAGGCGCTTCTACACGATGTCGGCGCAGGTCTCTCTATTTGCTGAGTCGACGACCAACTTCTCACGTCCGTGTCAGGCCCATGTCGTGGCCCTGTTCGCCTCTCTTACTGTTGAGGCGTAACCAGCGGCTTTTGGGGCGGTTTTTTGTCGCACGGGCGGCGGGTCACAACGACAGAAAAAGGAGTAACTTCTGTGGGCACAGTACCGATGACAGACCTGCTGGACGCTGGCGTTCATTTCGGCCACCAGACCCGTCGCTGGAATCCGAAGATGAAGAAATACATCTTCATGCAGCGCAACGGGATTCACATCATTGACCTCAAGAAAACCCTCCAGATGCTCGACGGGGCGGCAAACGCTCTCCGCGAGGTAGCAGCTACCGGCAAACCGGTCCTATTTCTAGGTACCAAAAAGCAGGCACAGACCGTGTTAGCCGATGAAGCTGAACGCGCTGAGCAGTACCACGTCACCAACAGGTGGCTCGGCGGAATGCTCACCAACTTCCAGACGATACAGAAGAGCGTTAAGCAGCTTGACGATCTCGACGCGATGGCTGGGGATGGCACCTACGCTCTCCTGTCCAAGAAAGAGGTCGCAGGTATGGAGCGGACCCGCACCAGGTTGGAGTTCAACCTTGGCGGAATTCGCAGAATGAAGAGGCTGCCAGGAGCGATGGTGGTCGTGGATACCAGGCGCGAAGACATCGGGGTGGCTGAAGCGAAAAAGCTGAAAATCCCTGTATTTGCGGTGGTGGACACCAACTGCGACCCAGAGGGCGTCGATTTCGCTATCCCTGGTAACGACGACGCTATGCGGTCGGTACAAGTCATCATCCGGGCTTTGGCTGACGCCGTGATTGAGGGCGTTCAGCGGACTGTGGATGAGAGCAAAGACTCTGGAGACGACGGTGAAGAGGGATCGGGACGCAAACGTCGGCGCAAACGCGTTGTCGAGGCCAGCGACGTCGAGGAATCCAGCGAAAAGGCCTACTCACCGCAGGAGTAGCTCGGAAGGCCAAATCTGGCGGGGCGCGCGCCCGTTTGCGAATAAAAAAAGATCGACCAGCGTCAGGCACATGGCGCGATAGATTACACAGGATGATATCAGTTCATACGACCCAGTTTGAGGAGCGAACCCAGGTAAGGCGCAACACAGATGAACATTACAGCAGCACAGGTTAAAACGCTCCGGGAGAAATCCGGCGCAGGTATGATGGACTGCAAACGGGCGTTGACAGAAACCGGCGGTGACGCAGTTGCGGCTTTGGCGCTCTTGAGGGAACAGGGCACCTCCAAAGCCGAAAAGAGGCAGGGACGAGCTGCGCAGGAAGGGGTCGTAACGCTGGAGATTGCCGGAGATCAGGCAGTGTTGGTGGAGCTAAACTGCGAAACCGATTTTGTCGCACGTAACGACGAGTTTAGGGACGCTGCGCGGCAGTTGGCCCAGTTTGCCGTTGGAATTACGCCTGCCCCAGACAGCGAAACACTCCTCTCCCAAGTCATGGACGGCCAGTCGATAGCGGAGCACCTCACCGGCTGGGCGGCAAAAATGGGCGAAAACGTCGCGTTGGGCAAAGTAGTTTCGATCACCAAGCCTGGACCCGGACACCTGGTGGGCTATGTGCACACTGGCGACCAGTTGGCGGTTGTCATGGATCTGGGAACCTCCGCATCAGAGTCGCCTGAAATCGCCGAACTGGGTAGAAACCTGGCGATGCACACCGCTGCGTCAAACCCCGACTCTATCTCGCGGGACGACATGCCTCAAGAGCTTGTGGCCGCTGAAGCGGATATTTTTGAGAAACAGGCCTTTAGCGAAGGCAAACCTGAAAAGATCGTCGACCGGATCGTTGAGGGGCGGATGGGTAAGTTTTTTGAGGAGCGTTGCCTCCTCGAACAGGAGTACGTCCGCGACCCCGATCTGGCGGTTAAGGATGTGGTTGAGGCGGCTGGCAAAGAGGTCGGCGAACCCATTGATGTTCGAGGGTTCGTCCGTGTCAAAGTCGGCGAACAGCAAGACTGACCCAACATATGCCCTTGGATAATGAATGGGAGACAGCCTGAAATGAGCGGTCGCCGTGTACTGCTCAAACTATCTGGCGAGGCGTTAGTCGGTAGCGAACCGTTCGGTCTCGACAACGATGCTGTCACCCGCTTGGCACAAGAGATAGTGGCGGTAAGAGGTTCAGGTGTCGATCTGGCTGTTGTGGTGGGTGGTGGTAATATATTTAGAGGACGGCAGGCAGAAGCGCTTGGATTAGAACAGGCTCAGGCGCACTACATGGGCATGATGGCCACCGTCATAAACAGCCTCGCCCTACAGCATGTTGTGGAGAGATTAGGCGCTGAGACGAGGGTGCAGTCAGCAATTCGGATGGACGAGGTGGCTGAACCTTTTATCCGCCGCCGGGCCATCCGGCACATGGAAAAAGGGCGGGTGGTTATTTTTGCCGCTGGAACAGGCAACCCGTTTTTCACCACCGATACCGCCGCTGCGCTAAGAGCTATCGAAATTGATGCCGATGTTCTTCTGGCGGCTAAAAACGTGGACGGTGTCTATGACACCGATCCATCGAAGAATGAAGCAGCCAACCGCTACGCACGGATTCATTACGATGCGTATTTGCAGCGGAATCTTCGTGCGCTAGACGCGACCGCAGTAAGTCTGTGCCGAGACCACAATATGCCCATCGTGGTCTTTGATGCGTCCCAACCTGGCATTATCCAGCGAGCGGCGCAGGGCGAGACTGTCGGTACGTTGATCAGCGCCGACGGAGAAGGAGGGGGCGCGGATGCCACAGGCTAAGATAGTGAGCGATACCAAAGCCAGGATGGAAAAGGCTATTGAAGCTGTTCGCAACGAGATGAGCCACATTCGGACAGGTAAAGCATCACCGGCGCTGTTGGATATTGTCCGCGTGGAGTATTACGGCTCAAAAGTTCCGCTTAATCAGGTGGCCACAGTCGCAGCACCAGAGCCGAGACTCCTGACGGTTCAGCCGTGGGACCCTGGTGTAATTGGCGACATTGAAAAAGCGATCCAGGCCTCTGATCTGGGGTTGACGCCCAACAGCGACGGGCAGGTGATCCGTCTGTCTATTCCTGAACTGAGCGAAGACCGACGTAAAGACCTTGTTCGGGTTATCCGCCAGCTGGCCGAAGACGGGCGAATCTCTATCAGAAACGCCCGGCGCGATGCCAACGACAGCCTAAAAAAGTTAGAGAAGTCAGGCGATATTGCTGAAGACGTCCGCTACCGCACTGAAAAAACTGTCCAGGAGTTGACCGATGACTATTCTAAAACGGTAGACAACGTATTGGAAGCTAAAGA
>CAZVGZ010000001.1:171474-276175 GCA_964627605.1 uncultured bacterium
GAAGCGGACATTATGGAAGTTTGAGCAGATTTTGCCGACCAAACTGTAGATTTAAGGGACCTGGCATCGCGCCATGTCCCTTTTTTTTGCGCGTGCATAGATTTGTTGGGTGCGCCTCGCTGGTTCAATTGCTGGGAGAACGCAGATAGTGACCATAAGAACATCGGTCAAATGGAGGTCTAGGTGCATCTGGTAACCGGCGGAGCCGGATATTTCGGAAGCCTTCTCGTCGACAGGCTCCACAGAATGGGAGAGCAGGTAAGGGTTCTCGACATCAGCGAAGACCACGATCTGCCTGATGATGTAGAGGTCGTTCACGCAGACATCCGCGATCAGTCGGCGGTGAAAAAGGCTTGCCAGGGCATCAGCCGAGTTCACCACAACGTAGCGCTAGTACCGCTGGCGAAAGACCGTTCAGCTTTTTGGGCGGTGAATCGCGACGGTACTCGACATCTCCTACAGGCTGCGATCGACGCTGGCGTGGAAAAAGTCCTATACACCTCATCCAGCGCCGTATACGGGGTGCCTGAGAGCAACCCGGTGGATGAGGCTCAAGTACCCGTGCCCAGAGAGGATTACGGGCGCGCCAAGCTCGCGGCGGAAGCGTTGTGTTGGGAGTTCGCTGGGCATGGTCTTGATGTGACGGTAATTCGCCCGAGAACAATCATGGGGCTTGGTCGGCTAGGCATCATACAGATACTGTTTGAGTGGATCCGGCAAGGGCGCAACATCCCGGTTTTCAATAACGGCGGCAACGTCTACCAGTTCGTCCACGCCGACGATCTGGCCGATGCCTGCATAAAAGCTGCCGCGAGTCCTGGCCAGGCGGTGTACAACGTCGGGGCTGAGAGTTACGGGACGATGCGGGAGACTCTTCAAGGCGTCGTGGATCACGCTGAAACGGGTAGCAAGATCGTCTCGGTCCCCATGAGCCCGGCTGTGGCGTTGATGAAAGTGACAAGCGCCCTGGGGCTGTCGCCGTTGGGCCCCTATCATTCGCTGATGTATGGACGATCAATGTATTTTGATATTACCAAAGCGAAAGACGAGCTTGAGTGGGCCCCTGAATTCAGTAACGTAGAGATGTTCTGTCAATCGTACGACTGGTATGTCACCAATCGGGAAGAGGTATTCCGGCGGCGTGGGGCGTCTCAACATCGCTCGCCGGTCAAACAGGGAATCCTGCGCCTTGTCAGTTGGCTGCTGTAGAATCGCTTTGAATACAGACACCGGATTGAGTAGAGGAGATTGATGCGTCGAGCGTTACTAATAGTCCTGGGGCTGGTGATTAGCGGCGTGTTCGTCGCCATCGCCGTGAAGGAGATGGATTGGCCCAAAGTGGCGGAGACTATTCGCCGCATGGACCCCATGCCGTGGCTGCCGCTCTCGGTATTGGCCTATCTGGTGGGTCAGTTCGTTAGGGGGGTCAGGTGTCGATTGCTGGTGAGCCACGAGGCGAATATATCGACGATGACCGGCAGCAACATTGTGATTATCGGTTATGCGGTAAACACCGTCCTTCCAGCGCGAATGGGCGAGGTGGCCAGAGCTGGAGTGATGTCGGAACGCACTGGGCTCCCGTTCATCCAATCGTTGACCGTCACCTTCCTTGAACGTGTACTCGACGGACTGGCGATCCTTAGCGTGCTCTTAGTGACAACATTGATGCTGCCCGTCGAAGGGTTGATAAAAAACACGGTCTATGTGGCCTCGATAGTGTTGGGTTCCGCAGCAGCCGGTATCACGATAGCTGTCGCGAGTCCAGAGTTTCTTACCACGCTTATTTCGCGAACCGTGGGAGTGATCGGTCGGCGTTGGCACGACGCTGCGCTGCGTTTGAGCATGTACGTCGCGAATGGCGTCTCATACCTAAGGGTGCCCCGTGACGCGGTGCGAGTAGGGCTCCTAAGTGTATTGGTGTGGGTGATCGAGACGGTGATGTTCCTCCTACTGTTCCCTGCGTTCGGACTGCCGATAGAGTTTTGGTGGGCGGCTCTGGCGATGGCGGTGACCAATCTGGGCATTCTTGTTCCATCGGCTCCAGGATACGTTGGACCTTTCCACTATTTCTGCATGATGGCGCTGATTTCTGTGGGAGTTGACGAGTCCGTCGCGCTTGGGTTTGCTGTCGTGGTCCATATAACTATCCATGTTCCCATTATTGTGTGGGGCGTTGGGGTGGCTGTGTGGTACGGCGTGGAACTGGGATCGACCGTGGCGATGGCGAAATTCGTGTGGAATGAAGGGCTAGACTCTCATCAAAGCGGTGCCGCCGTCATAGGTGCGCTCACACCACGGCGACGGGATCTGCTCACGACGCGGTTTTTGAAAGCGCTGGTTGAGTCTTTAGTGCCGATTGAAGAGCTTGGCCTTTCCCAAGACAAGCAGGACGAGGTGCTGTCTGGCACCACAGATTTTGTCCGAGGTCAGATCGGAGGAATGTCAACGCGGTTGAGGATACTGTTCGCCTTCGGGATGGCCGGTTTCAAATTCTTGGTGCGGCTCAGATATATACGCGGATTCTGCCAACTCCCACTCACAAGACGCCAACGAGTGGTGGAAAAGTGGGCGTATGGACCAATAGGTCCGGCGCGCCAACTGTTTCGCGCTTTGCGAAGTACAGCCCTGCTGGCTTGCTACGAGCATCCGCTAGTGATCGACACCAACCCTTCGATTTCCGTAGAAGAGCGGTCGGTATGAGTGAAGTGGCCCAAAAAACTCAAGTCCTTATTGTCGGCACCGGTGCTGGGGGTGCAGTAACAGCGATAGAATTGGCTTCTAGAGGTGTGGACGTGTTGCTTGTAGAAGAGGGTAAAAGGCACACAGTTGACGACTACGGCGACAGCGCGACAGCGGCGATGGCGCGGCTCTACAGAGGAAGGGGCATGACTCCGATTATGGGATCGGTGCCGATAGGCTACGTTGAGGGTCGCTGTTTAGGCGGAAGTACCGAGATTAACAGCGGATTCTGGCACCGAACACCGCCTGAGATTCTCCTTAGGTGGAAAGCGCAATATGGGTTGGCAGACAGTTCGCCTGAGGAGTTGGCACCACATTTTGAATGGGCCGAGGAGATGACGAAGGTCAGCCTCTCTGAAAAAGGGTGGCCACCGAGTACCGAAGTCTTTGCCAAAGGGATAGACGCCATGGGCTGGTCCGCCCAGGAGGTCCCACGAACGGCGCACCACTGTGAGCACAAGAACGAATGCGCACACGGCTGCCCCACTGGAGCCAAGCAGGGGATGAGTAGATCGCTGATTCCTCTGGCTGAGGAAGCCGGGGCCAAAGTGTTGACCAGGTGCCGCGTAAAACTCCTGCTGAAACGCAGAGGCCGAATTGCCGGAGTGCTGGCGGCGCGCGTGCGCGACGGTGGCACCCAAGAGCTGATCCGAATATACGCAGAACATGTGTTCCTCTGCGCTGGACCCACCGAAACGCCAGCTCTCCTGCGCCGAAGCGGTATGAAGTTCCATGTGGGCGACTCGCTGCGTATCCATCCCATGCTAAAAATCGCAACGCTCTTTCCTGAAGAGATGAACTCCCAAGGGAGTGTGCTGCCGCTGCTTCAGGTAAAGGAGTTTTGGCCCGAAGTGTCGATGGGCGGTGCATTTTTCTCAGCAGGACACTTGGCTATGGGTCTTAGTGAAAACTGGCCTGACACCCGCAACCGGATGGCGGATCATAGGCGAATGGCCATCTACTACACGGCGGTCAGAGGAACCGGAAAAGGCTCAGTGCGACCTTCGATGTTCGGCGATAGCACACACATCCGCTATGAGCTCTCCAGCGACGACCTGAAGCATCTAAGCCAGGGCTTGGGACGGCTGTCAACACTGCTCTTGGCCGCCGGAGCAGAAGAGATCTACCCTTCGGTATTCGGGGTGCCTGTGATCCGCCGGGAAATAGAGGCGGTGCACTGGCTCGATGAGATGCTGCCGAGATCTGGTTTGAGCCTGACGACTGTGCACGCGTTTTCGGCGTGCCCTATCGGTGAACGGATGGACAGATGCGCTGCTGACTCCTTCGGCAAACTGCACCACTTTGATAACGTCTACGTCAACGACGCCAGCATGTTGCCCGATTCCCCAGGTGTCAATCCACAGGGCAGCATAATGGCTTTGGCGAGGCGAAATGCTATCCGATTTGCCGATGGTGTGCGATAGGTATGGAATCAGCGCGTTTAAAAGAGACTAGAGAGGGATAAGTACAAGATGGTGCAGACGACCGCTGTGATTACTGGTGCTCCTGGATGGCTGGGCACACGCCTCGTGCGGCTGATAGCCGAAGGGATGTCGGACGTTCCGGCGTTTGCTGATGGGGCGCCAGAGCGTCAGGTGCGCTGCCTGGTGCTGCCTCAACAAGATGCTGCGCCGCTCACTAAGATCGACGGCAAGTTCGATGCAGTCACCGGGGATGTCACCGAGCCCAAATCCCTGCCCGCCCTGTTTGAAGGCGCGAGCGGAGGCACACTGTTCCACTGTGCCGGTGTAATTCACCCGACCAAAGGCCTCAGTCAGTTTTACGACGTAAACGTCCAGGGTACCAGCAACGTACTGGCGGCGGCGAAGGACGCTGGAGTCAAGCGGGTCGTACACGTGTCCTCGAACTCGCCCGTCGGTGTAAACAGGTCGCCGGACTCTGTTTTTGACGAGACATCGCCCTACAACCCATACATGCACTACGGCAAAAGTAAGAGGATGGGTGAGGAGCTTGTTCGTCAGGCACATAATCAGGGCGATCTCGAGACGGCGATAGTCCGCCCGCCCTGGTTCTACGGACCTGACCAACCGCCCAGGCAGACACTGTTCTTCCACATGATACGCGACGGGAAAGGCCCCATCGTAGGCGACGGCAATAACCGGCGCTCAATGGCGTACGTGGACAACATCTGTCAGGGGTTGTTGCTGTGTGAACAGGTCGATGCCGCCAATGGGCAGACCTACTGGATAGCGGACCGGCAACCGTATACGATGAATGAGGTGTTGGACACTGTTGAGAGGCTGATGGAAGAGGAGTTTTCAGTCCAGGTGGCGCACAAAAGGCTCAAGCTGCCAGGATTTGCCAGTGGATTCGCGCTTTTGGCGGACAAAATGTTGCAGGGCGTTGGACTCTATCACCAGAAAATCCACGTTCTTTCTGAGATGAACAAAACCATCGCATGCTCAATCTCCAAAGCCGAAAAAGAACTCGGCTACGACCCCAAGATAGCGCTTGAGGAGGGGATGCGTCGCAGCCTCAAGTGGATGGTAGACAGCGGGCTGCCTCTGTAACGTTACAGCGTTCCCTCACATGCCCCAACAACTGACTGAAAGCGACCTCAGATGAATACTCAGATCGTTGATGCAAACACCTGGCTCTACCCAGATAGCAGTGTCGAGAGCGATGCACCACAACGTATTACACTTTCATCGGCTCGTGGAGCTCGTGCTGCTTGCCAGATTCTCTGCACGTCTGTGCGAGAGGGCGCAGAAATCCGCGTCGATTTCCAATCCGCCTCCTCTGACAGCTGGCTCGCGCCTGAGGTGTCTCTGCTGGTAGACGTGGCGGTCGGGAAAAACACTGGAGATTTCGGATTTGTAGTCAAAGATGGCGAATCCGCTGCGGAATACACCACCAGAGAAGCTCCGTTCAGGGTTTACGACGCCATGCGTCCACTGGGTGACGGGGCCAAGACGCGATCGACAACCCAAGCACTCTACGTCACATGGTATACCCCGCACGACGCATTTCCAGGCGGTTACACCGGCACTCTGAAACTGGTGGTTGGCGAGGAAAGTCAGAAGATACCGGTAGAACTTGAGGTGTTCCCAGCGATCGTGCCAGAAAAAGGTGGTCTGGCGGTCACCAACTGGTTTAGCGTAGGTAACATGGCGACCCACCACGATCTGGAGCCGTGGTCGCCCAAGCATTGGGAGATGATTGAGCGGTATGGCCAGGTCATGCGACGAGGGCGTCAGAGCAACTTCTTGATACCAATTGGTGTTGTGGGAATCGAGAAAACAGGCCCAGGAAATTGGGAGTTAGACTTTGATCGGGTAGAGCGTCTGGCCGAACTGTTCTTTGGGATGGGGTTTACCACTCTGGAAAGCGGACATCTGGGCACCAGGCGACGCTTCAACGATTCGACGTTCGTTCTGACTGGCGATTCATCAATTCAGGCGACATCGCCCGATGGCTACTCTTTTTTGTCGCAATACTTCAAGCAGTGGCGCGAACTGCTTGAAAAAAGGGGATGGCTGGACAGGGTCATACAGTACGTCGGTGATGAACCCACGATGCATTCAGCCGCTGACTACCGGATTTTGGCGGGAATGATTAGAAAACTTCTACCAGGGGTGCCGCTCGCCGATGCCGTCGAACTCCCCGAATTAGGTGGAGCTCTTGATATCTGGGTGCCTAAAAACAGCTATTACCAGCAGCACAGAGACGCTTTTGATCGTCACAGAGAAAAGGGCGACACCATCTGGTGCTACACCTGCTGCATCCCTGGTGGGCGCTTCATGAACCGCTTTTTGGACACTGCCCTCATTCGCACCCGTCTTATACATTGGGGCAATTTTCTCTTCGACCTACCAGGATTCCTCCACTGGGGCCTCAATCAGTATCGCCCCGGCCAAGACCCGTTCGAGAACACTACGCCTGTTCACGGCGACGACGGCGAGACGTTTCTGCCGTCTGGAGATACGCATATAGTGTATCCAGGAGACGACGGCCCCTGGTCCAGCGTGCGCCTGGAGGCGATGGGGATGGGCGTGGAGGACTATGAGCTTCTGAGGCAGGTGGAGAGTTCGGATTCGGATTTGGCACATCAGATCGCAACGAAGAGCGTCCGCAGCTTCGATGATTACGACGAGGATGCCGAATCGTTAGCTAGATGTCGTCTGGAGCTTCTAAAAGCGGCGTCAAGCGCTGCCTGATATCAGTCCGATCTCCACACCGTAGCCTCCCCAGGCTCAAGCGTGAACGGCTGGTGGCTATCTGGGTCGACAGCGTCCGCTGGCGTGCCTAAATGATTGATTGCGGCATGATAGCTACCTGACGTGTCAGTCCACCCGATAGCCAGTGCGTCCGATTCGGCAACGAGACGGTTGATCTCGAATGTTTCGGCAGCGAATGCGTAAATCTGAGTTGCTGACTCGTCGCGAAACACGATCGACCCCCAAGTCAAACGCCGCCATATATCGCCTGGTTCTGGGCGAGTCGACGATGGCGGACACGAATATGTCGAGGTTGTCTGTAGCGGCTTCACGTTGGGAATTGGGCATGGGTGGCTGCTTTTTGGGTATGACTGAATGAGGTGGGCGCGAATTCTGGATGAATACGCGCCAGATTTTGGGTCGGTGAGTCGAAATCAGCGGCCGCTAGAAATCCCAACCAAGCGACCAGTAGTAGCGAGCGTCGCCGAACGTATCCTCAAGGTCGGTCTGCCACGCCACGTCAAACTTTAGCGCAAGCACACCCAGGTTTAGACGCATTCCGTAGCCATATCCGCCCAACAACCGGTCCGGGGCTCCTCCGAACACCACCCCGCCGTTCTGACTGTTTGGTGGGTCCCAAGTGCGGGCCATGTCCAGAAAGAACACGCCTCCAACATTGCGCAGAATGGTAAACGGAAAACTGCCGATCACCGCCCAGATCAGCGGGAAACGATATTCAAGATTCACAACCGCATATTTGCTGCCGCGGAGGTCGTAGTAGTTTAGACCACGCACCGGCCAGACGAACCCTGCAAAAAGGTTGTTGCTCTGTTCCTCGCCAACCACAAACGCTTGATCGAAGTTGATCCATTGAGGCAGGCCGCCGACGTAGAACACCTGCTTATCGCGCCCCCAACTAACACCTCCAGCGACCCTGATGGCAACATTGCTCAGATCGCCAGTGCGGACGTACTGCCGCACATCGGCCTTGGCGATGCCAAACAGGTTGGTGTTGTACTGTCGTGGGGTGATGGTTAGATCAAGCCGTGCCCTCGATCCGGTGAGCGGTCCGAAGAACCCCCACAACGAGTTGTCATGGACAAAGGCCACGAACGGCAGAAACGCTTTGAGAGTTTGTTGGGGCCTACCGCTTCCAAAATCGTCGTTCACCGCCTGAAAAGAGGTATATGAGTAGATGTCGGTCCCGGCCTCCACGCGCTGATACTGATTCAGCGGGTACGAACCGAAACCTCCCAGCGATCGCTGGCGGATATTGTCATACACGTTGAGCCGCTGCCCCTGGAACAACGTAGTACGGGGATAGTAGTTGTTTACCTGTGAGAAGTAACCACCGATGTTGAGGCGGTGTTTTAGGTACATGTACATCACGAGAAAGTCGCTGTCCTTTAGGTCGCGATATAGCTGGACCGCCGTGACAACCTGGTGATAGCCCATCAGGTCGCTGGCCTGAAGCACCATGCTCCCACCGAAGCCGCCAAAAGTGCTAAAAGATGCCTGACCGCCTATATGGTCCACGCCAAAGTCTGTCTCGTACCTGTTCGGATTGAACAGGAACCTTGTTGAGTCTTTGGCCGACCTGCTCACAAGTTCGCTCAGCTGCTCGCGGCTGTCTGGCCGCACGATAGGGCCCATCATTCGATCCGAAGCCACCGCTGAGTCGGCAGCTACTACAGTGTGACTCGGTGCTGCTCTCCTTCCGGTACGGCTCGGTCGGTGACCAGCGTTTTCCGGGCCGCCAAAAGTGGTGTGACCCCAGTCGACAAAAAAGGCTCTCGACAACGAATCGGTGATGACTTTCTCCAGCGGGTCCCTCAGTACGAATATGTCCCAGCCGCTGTTTCTAAATCCGGCAAACGCTATTTTGTTGCCGCCGCGAGACCAGTCAGGTGAGAACGCACCACCGAGTAGATTGGTCAGCGGACGGACCGTGGATTCACCATCAGGCAGTCCGCCTGACACCCCAATCCCAACGATATGCAGGTTATAGATCCCGTTCCTATCCGACGTGAAAACCAGCTTATCACCCTCTGGCGACCAGCTTGGCGAATTGTCGTCGGATGGGTGATCGGTTATCTGCCGTACGCGCTGAGTGCGGGCGTGCACGACAAAAATGTCGCGGTTGCCGTATAGCAGCGACATCGCATCGTCGCTGCGGTCTAGATTTCGATCTGACGCAAAGGCGATGAACTTGCCATCAGGCGCCCAGGAGGGGCTGTACTCATCGAACCTGTCATCTGTGAGCCTCGTGAGATGCTCGTCATCCAGGTCCAGAATATAGAGATCGGAGCGTGCGCCTTTTACTCCTACAAAAGCCAGCCTGCCACCTTTAGGAGACCAGCTCGGACCGAAAACACCATCCATGTCGAGCGCGAACTCACGCTGAAGTTCACCTGATCTGGCATCGACTACATACAGTTTGTCCTGCTCGCCAGACTTCGCGGCGAAAGCCATCTGCTGCGCATCAGGCGACCAAGTGATCCCACCCCTTAAAAAATGCATCCCTTCATAGGAGCCGCTCTGCTCACCTGTTACGACCCGCCACAGATGTTTGCCGTCTATAGCCGACATCACATGGATGCTTGTGTAGAGCTCTTTGCCGGTCATAAATGCGATCTTGTCGCCGTGGGGCGAAAACGCCGGGCTGACATTGAAAAACGCGAAATCCTCTTGGTGGTTAGTCAGCGATTCAGCGACTTCGTCGGCGACTTCGCGGCGGGCGACCTCAGGCCAGTAGACCTTTTTCAGGTCTCTTTCCCATGCGTCACCCAGCTCTTTAAGGGATACACCGAGGGAGCTCTTTATGGCGGCGTCAAAATTGCGGCTGCTGCGAAGGTGGTCCAGTATCGCCGCAATTTTTTCAGGGCCGTGGGTCTCGGCGATGTAGTAGATGATCGCCTGTCCGCCACGGTAGGCGAAGTAGCCGTCGAGCCGCATCTCGTTGCCAACGACAGCGTCCCTAACCCACATGTCGGATTCGGCATCCCACGGCTGGGAAGTATATTCGGCCAAACCCTCAATCCACCACAACGGAATCGGGGTAGAATAGATCCCCTGCGCAATTTCTCGGCCAAATAGCATATCGAGAAACACCGCGTGGGAGAGCTCGTGGTGGATCACATGCCTGAACGCCGGATAGGAACCCTCAAAGGGGATAACAACACGGTTCTTGAGGAACTCCGTAAACCCTTTGGTGCCTTCGGTGAGTATTTGGGGGCTGGTGTGGGTCTGGGTGAAAGCGTTGTGGGAGCGGTATATGAGGATAGGAACCCGGTTGCGCAGCTCGTAATGGTAGATTTTGGAAATCTGCTCGTAGGCGTCTTCGGCGATAACCATCGCCACTTTAGCGATGTCGTCCATTGCATCGTAGAAATAGATATCGAAATGCTCGGTCTCGACAGATCGCCACTCAAAACCACCGTAGGAGACTTTGTTGCGACCAAAAACCTCGCTCTGAGCTTGGCTTGGCGACCCTGTGAACATCAGGCTGACAAACACCGCCGCCGATGCCACACGCCCAACTTGACGCGAATATCTCCTAATCATCGCCAAAACCCTTCTCCCCAGCGAGCCATACATCCGGCTAGATCTGCGCAAAGCCCTCTTTCTGCGTGCTCCAAGTGAACAGAGAGTTCGAGCATCGCGGAATCAATTTGATTCTCCTGCACAGATGTAACGCGACTCGACACCACTCTGTTCCTAACGAGTGAAACGGTGCCACTGGACAGATTATTGCCCCAATGACCCCGCCAAGGGATCAATCAGAAGTGGCGACTGGCCTCTAAGGCGCCAGATCGCTGGCAGTAGCGCACTTGCATCGGCCTGCCACACAGCATCCCAAAACGACGGTGTTTCAGGCAGAACCAACAGACTTGCGTCCTCTAGTTCTGCCATCTCAAGCGCTATATCCAGAGCGTCGTAGAGACCACCGAGCTGATCCACCAAGCCGTACTTCAGCGCAGATTCCCCGCTATAGAAACGTCCTCGGCCCAACGAGTCCACATCAGCCGCATTCATATTTCGGCCCTCTGCGACCCGGTCGACGAAGACATCGTAGACATCGCGAACGCCTTTGCGAAGCATCTCCCACTGTTCATCGGTCAAGCTCTGCTGCGAACTGTATACATCGGCATTCCGCCCGCGCTTGAGGATCACGGTGTTGATGCCAAGTTTGCTGTACAGATCGGTCATGACCATCTTGCCGCTAAATACGCCTATACTCCCAACAACCGCTCCTGGGGGTGCTAAGATGGTGTCTGCCGCGCAGGCGACGTAGTAGCCCCCGCTAGCGGCGACATCCCCCATCGATACTATGACGGGCTTGCCATCTTCCACAGCTTGATGCAGCTCTTGCCAGATAAGGTCCGACGCCAACGCCGAGCCACCTGGGGAATCCACGCGAAACACTATCGCCTTGACGCTGTCGTTTTTTCTAGCGCGGCGGATCGCCTTGCCGATGGTCTCGGCACCCATCCCTTGAGAACCCGAAAAAAAGTCTGAGCTGCTCTCTCCCAGGACGATCGTCCCGCTAGCGAAAATCAGGGCGATTTGAGGCCGGGAGCCCCACCGGTCGTCATGGTAGCGACGCCTTCTCACATCCACAAACTTTTGGGGAATTATAGAATCGCCTGCGCCGACCATCTCTTTTATCGCATCTTTGGCCTCGCTGCGATACCCGATTTTGTCTAAAAGTCCCACCGATACAGCGTCATTGGCGAGCATTGGCGAAATGTCGATCAGCTTTGTCAGGCTGTCTGGAATCATCCCTCGGCTTTGGGCAATGCGATCGACTATCTGTTCATACCAATCGTCGAGAAGAGATTCCAGCTGCTCGCGGTCAGCCGCAGAGATAGTGGTATCTGTAAGGGTCTCCATAGCTGACTTATATCTGCCTATTCGTGCGAATTCCGGTGTGATACCTAGCTTGTCCAACGTCCCTTTTAGAAATGGCACAGTGGCAGAAAAACCGATGAGATTTAAGGTGCCCAGTCGGGGCATCACGATCGAATCGGCGACGGAGGCGATATAATACTCCCTGGTATCCATCTCCTCGGCGTAGACTACCAGCGACTTTCCAACGCCGATAAACCTCTCCAGCGCCTGGCGAATCTCATAGGCGGTGCCCTGCCCCACCGCCATGGGACCCAATTCAAGATACATTCCATCTATAGTGGGGTCGTCGGTGGCGTTGCGTATTTCAGACAAGATATTTACCAGCGACCTGGCACTGGCACCAAAAAGGCTAAACCCGGGGTCTTGATCTTGTATTGAGCCCTGAAGCCGAAGTCGGGCCATCTGGCCACTGGGATTGAAAATGGTCCTTGTGTTGCGCGCTCTCTGGCCCTCTGCAACCACCCATGACCGACCTGTGTTGCCATCCTTGTCTAACTCAATTGAACCGCCCATCGCTCCCGTGGGGAAGCCAAATCCAACAGACACCAACACGTTCTTGTTGTCATCGTACTGGACGCCCATCGAAATGCCAGGAATCGCGCTGATCTCGCCGCCGACTTTCCAACCGCCAGGGTCGGACCAGCTGTCGTCCTCCTGCCACGTTGCGTCAGCAAAGGCCTTAAAGCGGCCACCAGGGAGCCTCAATGCTAATCCGCTATTGAGGTAGGTGCCGAATTCTTTTGGAGCTGAGATGTCGTTGAGCGCAACGCCCAAGGACAGCCATGGTGTAGGTCGCGCAGTCAGGCCGGCGGAAAGAGCCCAGTAGCCATCGGTGCTATCCAGACCGCCGTCCAGATCAGAGTAGCTTACGGTCATGCCGGAGTAGACTCCAGCGTTAGATTCTTTTCCGAATCCGAACAACCAGCGGTTCATGTTACCGTTGTCGCCAAAATTGACCCGCCGAAAACCGAACCCACCACCGTCGCCTGCCAGAAGCACGTTCGTATAGGTTGTGTCGTTGCCCAAAGACCGTGAGAGAAAAATTGTTCCGTAGCGCCGGATGCCTATGCCGCCAGGGTTAATCGACAGTGCTGTGGCCCCCTCGGCAAGCGCCACAGAAGTCGGCGCACCTGTCAACGGAACTTGCGCCCAAATGGGCGTAACTATCAGGGCAATCAGCAGCGGCAACCCGAAACGCCACAACCTACACGTTGATGTCGCGGTGTTCCCACATGCGAACAGATTCCGGCTGGTCATCTAAAGCTCTTTTCTGCCTCTGGCAGGCGGGATGCGCATCCGATCCCGATATTTAGCGACGGTACGGCGCGCGATGTTCGTGCCCTCGGTTTGTAGAGTTTTGGCTATGGCTTGATCGCTCAGCGGCTTGTGAGAATCCTCACCGCCAACGATCTCCTTGATGCGGTTCATCGTGGCTTTTGCTGAGACATCGTCGCCATCGGCTGACCCCAGTCCGCCATCGAAAAAGAATTTTAGTTCGTGGACTCCGTGGGGAGTCTGGACGTATTTGCCGTCGGAGACGCGGGAGACCGTTGAGACATGCATGTCGATGTCGTCAGCCACCTCCTGGAGCACCATGGGCTTTAATCGGCTAATCCCGTGGGCGAAAAATTCCCTTTGGCGTTCGACTATGGATTTCATCACCTTGAGCATCGTGCTGCGACGTTGCTCAATGGACTTGATAAGCCAGTTCGCCGATTCGATCCGCTCCCTTATATAAGACTTCGTGTCACCGCTATAAGGCCCCTGAAGTAGCGCTCGAGATGTTGGACTTATTCTAAGTGACGGGGTGTTTCTGTCGTTGAGAATAATCTCCCAATCGTCGCCATGCTGCTCTAGCACCAAGTCGGGCACTACGGTCTGCTCTGAAGCACCAAACATGGAGGACGCTGGTTTGGGGCTTAGCGCAGAGATAATCTCCAAGGCTTGAGATATCTCTGTGTCCGCCACTTTGAGCTTGCGAGCGATCTCCCTGAGCCGTCTTTTGAGAAGGTTTTCGAACTGTTCATCGACTACCCTATAGGCCGTGGTCTCCTCAAGCTCTTTTTCCCGCAACTGTATTAGAAGCGCCTCGCGGGTGTCCCTGGCACCAACACCTGGCGGATCAAAGGTTTGGACGACTAAAAGAACCCCCTCAACCTCCTCGAGTGTCACCTCCAGAGCCTTAGCAATCTCCTCAATTGGCTCCATCAGAAAGCCGTTCTTGTCGAGGTTGCCGAGGATGTACTCGCCAATAACGACCTGGGTCTCAGTGTCAACATCCAGATGGAGCTGCTCTGTCAAATGTTCGCCCAAGGAAGCCTCGTAGACTGGCAGCCTCTCTCGCAGTTCCAGCGACCAGTCCACTTCTTTGCGGATGCCGAGGTGCTGCTCGAATGAGTCCTCCATCAAAAACTCATCGACCGCCTCGTCCCAAGCTTCGTCAATGTCGTTTTCGAGTTTCTCGTCGGTCTGCTGCTCCTCGGCTGAATCTACAGCGTCGAGTTCGAGGTCGCTCTCGTCGGCGTCCGAACTGTCATCAGGCGGCTCCTCGCCGTCGCTCTCCTGCGGCAGTTCGCCCTCGTCGTCGGCGACTTCGCCGTCGGCCAACTCTTCGAGCACGGGGTTGGTTTCGAGTTCCTGTTGGATCGCCTGCTCAAGCTCTACTGTGGGGAGCTGAAGTAGCCGGAGTGACTGTATCAACTGTGGCGCAAGCTTTTGAAGCTGACGCATCTCCTGGGATATACGCATCCCTAGCACTGGGCGACTCCCTGAGTCAAACCAGTTTTACCAAAAACACTAACATCCGACGATCGCCGCAGGCCACCTGTGGTATCTGTTGGGGTGCGATACAGCCCCTGCACACCACCGCGGATGTTGACACTCCGCATCCGACCGTCTTCAAAACCAAGCTGGATCGTGTCACCGCTGGCTTCGTTGAACTCATTGGTATCAGCCGGTCGGAACCAGCTTCGGGCTGTACCGACGACCCGAAGTCCGGTCACCTGATCCTCATCAATTGAAAAAGCGATCGATTTCCCGACAACCCATCCCTCGCCACTCACCTCCCCAGCCTCGTCTGTTTCCACAGCAGTACCTTCTGCTCGACCGACGACCTCTATCTGACGAATACGCATGTCTTTGTGGAGGAAAACGTCCATCCGTTCGCCGAGCACTACACTTCGGGTGCGGCCGTCCTTCTCTTCGGTGTTGTGGATCGCTTGGGGCCGACCGCGCAACCACAGCCTGCCTGCTGCCTGGTTGAGACGTAGCGAATCGCACGTCGCGTGAAGAAGGCCCCGCGTGATGGTCACCCCTCCCCAAACACTGGCTTGGCGGCTCGTGTCAGCACCAGACAGTCGCATGGTATCACCCTCGACCTCCAGAGTTCCGTCAGGACTGCCACGGGAGAGCATCGGCCGACCGGTAATCAGAGCCTCATTGCGGTCAGGCTCAAACACAATACGTTTTCCTCGCACGATGGTGGACTCCGCTGAATCCGCCAACATCACCGCGCCCTCAGCTATCAGAGTACCAGCCCGGTCGTCGTACAACGCTCTGTTCGCCTCAACCGTTTGACCATCGCCAATGACGCGCACCCTTCCTTTGGCCTCGCCCCACTTGAGGTCGGGTCTATAGGTGAGCGTGTCCGCCCAAAGCGTTCGGTTGGTGTCTTTGAGGGAGACACTGCCGATCAGCCGGACCAACGCACCGTCTCCACGTCTGTGGGGATCAGATGGCCAGTAGACCACCGAGTCCGCGAACATCGTCCGGCCCTTTTCGACGATCTGTACGTTTCCAGCGAGCCACGCCACACCCAAATGGTCGTTGTAGGTGGCTCGACGCGCTGACAGACGGCGACTACTGTCCCAGACACGGACGTTGCCTCGGTACGTCTTGATGAACCTGTTGCCAGCCCGTTTGACCCTCGTATTGCGGGCTGTCACTGTCAGTGTTGCGCCTTGCACTACGACGATCGTCGCTAGAGCCAGGCCGACGCCCACCAACCCGCCGAACCGAATCCGCTCTGTATATGGGCCATCGGATCGAAACATCTGTCTACATTGCCCGCCTCAATGAGTCCCACGACGCACCACTTGACGCTAACGCTCCAGCGTCTCAGAAATCTCGCCAAACGACCGGTCGGTGCGACCAGTAACGGACCGCATCGTCCACTCGCTCAAATCCTTGTTCGCCACTAGACCGATCCCCTCTTCGACAGTCCCACCTGAGCTGATTTTTACCCGACCATCGGCATTGAGCCGCCCTGCGTCTTGATCCCACTTCAGCTCCTCGGTCTCCAGCGTGACGTCATCCTCATTCGCTATGGATACCGATCCTTTAGCCACAATCGTGTGGTTGATGTCGTCGGCATCGACTCTGTCTGCGGTGAGAACAGTCGGCCCTGTTTCCGCGTCGCCAAAAAGATTGAGGCGCACCTCTCCCATCACACGGGCAACTCGTCGTCGCTCGTCGAGACTTCCTGAAGTACCGGTTACCACACCAGCCTGGCTGCCGTCTTTCTTAAACAGGTCCACCGTCACACCTTCATCCATCTCCACCAGCTTCGCGCCAACAAATCTGCGGACATGCCCGGCACGAATGATCGCGCTCACCTGACCGGCGTCCGACCAGATGATCTTGGAGTCCCATAGCTCTTGGTCAGGGTCAGGGCGCGCACCCGACTGAGTCTCTGGTGGTGGTGCAGTACCGTTAGGCAGTTCTGTGCAACCAACCAAGACCAACCCCACGACCGCCAATACAGCCAGGAAGTGTTGAGGTTTCTTCGGTTTATGCATCGCCGCCGCCCGACTGCTGCTTCAGAGTTGCCTCTACGAACCCCATGAACAGTGGCGCTGGGTCTTCAAGACTGGATTTGAATTCGGGGTGGGCCTGCGTCGCCGCGAAGAACGGGTGATTCGGCAGCTCAATAAACTCCATGAGTTTGGTGCCTTCTGTGGTTTCGTGAAGTCCGCTAAATACCAGTCCAGCGTCGCTGAGCAGTTGCACATACTGTGGACTCACTTCATAGCGATGCCTGTGACGCTCCAAAACGGTTCTACACCCATCGGGTAGACGACCTATGCGGTGTGGCGCATCCTGTTCCTGTAACCGCTGAATCCGAACCCCATCGGCGTCCATTCGTCCATATTTGGAATAGAGAGTCTCGACTACACTACCTTCGACGAGTACCGCGGCATAGGCCCCCAAACGCATCGTTCCGCCTAGGCCGGTGTGGTCCAACACCTCGCGCTGCCAATCGAGCAGGTCGATAACCGGGTGAGGTGTGTCGGCATTAATCTCTGTGGAGTTGGCACCATTCATATCACAGACATTCTGAGCGTATTCGACGACGGCCATCTGAAGACCATAGCAGATACCCAGGTAGGGTATACCCTCCTCGCGGGCCAGCCTGATCGCGGCTATCATACCGTCTGCGCCTGAAGCCCCAAATGCCCCTGGGACAAGTATCCCATCATACTCTCCAAGAGAGTCGCAACCAGTTTCGACGTCAGCGCCGTTGACCCAATCTATCCGAACGCCGGTACCCAGAGTGGCCCCAGCGTGGTCCAAAGCGTGGTTGACCGACACATATGCGTCTTCTAAGGAGAACTCCCCGGAAGTGGCATATTTGCCCACCATCGCGATCCGAACCTCCTGCGTTGGCTCGGTGATGTTCGCCACTAAAGTTTCCCACTGAACCCAGTCTGGGGCCCGGTGCGACTCCAACTCCAGCTTTTCCAATATTTTTCGCCCAATATTCTCTTGCTCAAAATTTAGGGGAATTGAGTAGACGGATGTCACGTCTGGTGCAGAGATGATGTGCTCGATGTCGATATTTGCGTAGGTCTCTATCTTGCCCTTTCTGATGGCGTCCAACGGTTGTGGGCCTCGGCACAAAATAAAATCGGGGAAGATGCCGTGTTCTGAGAGAAGCTTGATACCGTGTTGGGTAGGCTTGGTCTTCATCTCGTGGATGTGCCCTGGCACTGGCAGGTAGGTGACCAGCACGCAGATCAGGTTGCCATCGCCGATCTCGCGTTCCAACGACTTAACCGCGAAAAAGAAAGGCGTGTTTTCGTAATCACCGATGGTCCCGCCAACCTCAATCAGCGCAATTTCGTGGCCAGCGGCAGCGGCGGTGATCCGCCGTTTGATCTCGTCGGTGATATGCGGGATCGGTTGAACGGTCTGCCCGAGATACTCCCCACGACGTTCACGGTCGATCACAGTCTTGTAAATCTGCCCGGTTGTGATATTGTTGGTCCGAGGGATCTCAATGCCAAGGAAACGTTCGTAGTTGCCAAGGTCTTGATCTATCTCACCACCGTCGTCTGTAACCCACACCTCGCCGTGCTCCGTGGGTCTCATTGTTCCTGCATCGTAGTTGATGTAAGGGTCTATTTTTATTGCGGTTACCGAATATCCCGCTTGCTGCAATATTTTGCCGATGGACGCAGTCGCCAAACCTTTGCCAACGCCGCTGATGACTCCGCCAGCCACTACGATAAATTTCGGAAATGTATAAGATTCTGCACGTCGCATGTCTGTCAGATCTCCCCCATACCGGTTCTGTTCACAGAGCGCGAGCGGCCTAAAGCCGCAGGCAGAGCGAAGATCACCGGAATCGCCCATTTGGCGAAATAGCTGATCCTCTCCACAGCGACATAAACCTGGGAATGGACGTGAAAGTTATAAACTTTGGACGTAGGACCGCCGAACTGCAGCACGAGGAGATCGACCGCAGCCAAACCTATCGGATCGCCGTATATTGGCCTGCTGTGGTTGCGCACATGCGCTATGTGTGGCCGGATCAGCGCTGTATCCTGTTGGACCATCTCCAGGTTATGAGGTATTACCGCACCGTTGTGGGGGTCCAAGAGATGCCATACGCCCTCGCGAACTTCGGCGGTGACAACTGTGTGCCCTCTCGGGGGAAGTCCTGGCCTGATATTGTTCAGGCCAACGAATCTGTTGGGGATGCCTTCGTTGTCTAGAAGCTGCCTGAGCACCGAGGCCGAATAGGAACAACTACCGGTGCCCTGCTCTAAATTTTTTCTGTAGTCTGCGTAGAAATAGTTTGCGTAAGCGAATAGATACCGCTGCGGGGCGATATAGCCAGCGATGTAGAGCAGGTAGTTCTCCCACACCGGCACCCGAAGTGCTCCAGGGTAGGTGCTGCGATTCCAGTTCACGGTGCTGGTATGAACAAGCCCGTTCATTCGAACTATGAACGCCTCCTGGCTTTCCCCATCTCGCATCTCGGTCGCTGCCAGCACTTCGTCCAGTCGCGGTATCGGTCTGTCGTGACCCGACGACAGTTTCGCGTCAAATCGATCAGGCCACCAAAGGGTCTGTGTCAATCCATACATATTGACACTCATCAGCGCCACACCAACGATGACTCCGCCAGCCACTACGATAAATTTCGGAAATGTATAAGATTCTGCACGTCGCATGTCTGTCAGATCTCCCCCATACCGGTTCTGTTCACAGAGCGCGAGCGGCCTAAAGCCGCAGGCAGAGCGAAGATCACCGGAATCGCCCATTTGGCGAAATAGCTGATCCTCTCCACAGCGACATAAACCTGGGAATGGACGTGAAAGTTATAAACTTTGGACGTAGGACCGCCGAACTGCAGCACGAGGAGATCGACCGCAGCCAAACCTATCGGATCGCCGTATATTGGCCTGCTGTGGTTGCGCACATGCGCTATGTGTGGCCGGATCAGCGCTGTATCCTGTTGGACCATCTCCAGGTTATGAGGTATTACCGCACCGTTGTGGGGGTCCAAGAGATGCCATACGCCCTCGCGAACTTCGGCGGTGACAACTGTGTGCCCTCTCGGGGGAAGTCCTGGCCTGATATTGTTCAGGCCAACGAATCTGTTGGGGATGCCTTCGTTGTCTAGAAGCTGCCTGAGCACCGAGGCCGAATAGGAACAACTACCGGTGCCCTGCTCTAAATTTTTTCTGTAGTCTGCGTAGAAATAGTTTGCGTAAGCGAATAGATACCGCTGCGGGGCGATATAGCCAGCGATGTAGAGCAGGTAGTTCTCCCACACCGGCACCCGAAGTGCTCCAGGGTAGGTGCTGCGATTCCAGTTCACGGTGCTGGTATGAACAAGCCCGTTCATTCGAACTATGAACGCCTCCTGGCTTTCCCCATCTCGCATCTCGGTCGCTGCCAGCACTTCGTCCAGTCGCGGTATCGGTCTGTCGTGACCCGACGACAGTTTCGCGTCAAATCGATCAGGCCACCAAAGGGTCTGTGTCAATCCATACATATTGACACTCATCAGCGCCACACCAACTCGGATTACTCTATCACTTTGGGCACCCGAAAATGGCCCATCGCCTCTGAGGGGGCGTTTTGGAGCGCTTTATCCCTCGGCAACGACTCTTCGACGGTGTCCGACCGAAACACGTTGTTTAACGCCAAAACATGCGATGTTGGTGGCACATCGTCGGTATTCAACTCGTCCAGTTTTCCAACGTATTCGAGAATGGCGCTCAGTTCGCGGCGCATCGGCTCCAAATCTTCGTCGGAGATCTCAAGCCTGGCCAGAGCCGCGACGTGACGCACATCGTCGTGTGTAACCGCCATCAACCAATCCTCCAAATCGCCTGCGACCCAAATAAGAGCAAAACCAGATGGGAACGGTTTTTGCTGCCGTTCGCCGACTCAAGAGGGTACTCTTTTCAGCGACTCTGGGGCAACAGGTGGCATGTTGGTGAGCGCCGCACGTTTGGCCGACGATACCAATTCCTTGACCCGTTCGCTAAATGCGCATATAATCTAAGTTTTGAGAAGGGTGCGAAAAGGGGGTTTCTCTGGCGCGTCTCACCCCACAGAATCTTAGGCTAGGTGAATATGGTGAAGGAGCACGAATATGACCGTGAATGACCTCACGATAGGCGTTGTCGGCTCTGGTGGCGACGGGGCGGTCAGCGTCGGGGAGATACTCATTTCGGCAGCGGCGACCGAGGGCCTTTACTGCTTTATGACCAAGAGCTTCGGAGCCCAGATCAAGGGCGGCGAAAGTTCGGCACGGGTCCGAATGTGTCAAGAACCGGTGCTCACGCAGGGGGACGGACTCAACATTTTGGTGGCGTTCAATTGGGATGATTTCGCCAAATTTGAAGCCGAAATGACGCTTCGCGAGGGATGTGTGGTCCTCTACGACTCGAAGGACACCACGGCGGCGGAGGACATTCCAGTCGATCAATCATTGTCACCAATCCTCTATCCGATTCCGTTCGACCAGATAGCCAAAGACACCGTAAAAACATCCCTGGCCAAAAACGTCGTGGCTTTGGGCGTTCTGATCGGGATGTTTGATCTGCCCGCCGACGGTACCGAACACGCAATTCGAAAGTTGTGGACTCGCAAAGGTGAGAAAGTTCTAGGGGCAAACCTGGCCGCGCTACAAGCGGGAATTGACCGCGGAAAATCTGTGGAACGCAGAGAAGAACTGACCTTCTCATATACCTCAAGCGAGCCAAAACTGGCAATGACCGGAAATGAGGCGCTGGCATACGGTGCCCTCTACGCCGGTTGCCGTTTCTTCGCCGGATATCCGATAACGCCGTCAACCGACATAATGGAGTGGTTGGCTAAAGAGTTGCCGCGTTTCGGTGGGGTAATGGTTCAGGCAGAGGACGAGATGGCCGCTGTGGGGATGTGCATTGGAGCGTCATGGGGCGGCGCCAAGTCTATGACCGCCACATCCGGCCCTGGTTTCTCGCTAATGCAGGAGCAGATGGGCTTGGCCTCGATGGCTGAAATCCCGCTAGTGGTTGCAAACGCGCAGCGGGGGGGGCCGAGTACAGGGCTGCCCACCAGGGTCGAACAGTCAGATCTTCAACAGGCGCTATACGGAACACACGGTGACGCTTGCAGAGTGGTAATAGCGCCGGCGGATGTCGAAGACTGTTTTGACGTTGCGATGGAAGCGTTCTACATATCTGAAAAGTATCAAGTTCCGGTCGTTATCCTCTCGGACGCTTTCATCGCTCAGCGCAAAGAGTGCATCCCTCGAATAGATCTGACCAAATTCAAGTTTTTTGACAGGGTCAAACCGAACCACCGGGAACTCGACGACTACCACCGCTACAAACTCACAGATCGCGGTGTGTCACCCATGTCTCTCCCTGGGATGCCTGGCGGCCAGTACGTCATGTCAGGGATTGAACACAACGAGAATGGTGCACCGTGCGACCGCCCTTCAATGCACGACCGGATGAACGAAAAGCGGTTCAAGAAGCTGGAGTTCATCCGCGAAGAGATCAACTACTGCCGCTCCTACGGACCGAAAGATGCCGAGGTAGGAGTGATCGCCTGGGGATCATCAAAAGGCGTCTTGAAAGAGGCGGTGCTGAATCTTGAAACCGCAGGGCACAAGGTAAGTGGCTTCGTGCCGCAGGTACTCTATCCGTTGTCGTTTGAGAAGTTTGAGAACTTCCTCAAGCCGCTACGCAAGCTGGTGGTGGTGGAGATGTCTTACACCGCACAGTTCCTGAAATACCTGAAAAGCCATTTCGACATCCCTTGCGAACAAATTCCGCTCAAACGCAGTGGCGGAATGCCTTTTACTGTGTCTGAAATTCAGACGGTTCTTTTGGAGGCGATACAGCATGACCGACCGGTCAGCGATCAACAGCGCGAACTCGAAGCCATCACAGCCTACTGACGGTCCGCTCGAAGCCAAAGACTACAAGACCGACGTTCCCATCGTCTGGTGCCCCGGTTGTGGGGATTTTGGCGTCGTTCAGTCGCTGCATATGGCGTTGGCGGAACTCCAGATATCACCGGAGGAAATCGCTCTGGTGACAGGCATCGGGTGTTCGAGCCGGATGGCGGGATATGTGAACGGTTATGGGTTTAACTCCGTTCATGGGCGATCTTTGCCGATCGCGTCAGGCGTCAAGTTGGCGAATCCCGAATTGACGGTGATAGCCGCTGGTGGTGACGGCGATGGGTTCTCCATCGGTGCGGGGCATCTGCCCCACACGGCGCGGCGCAATCTGGACATGACCTACATCGTTATGAACAACGGCATCTACGGACTCACAAAAGGACAGCTCTCGCCAACCACCCCGATGGGGGTCAAAACAAAAACCAGCGTGGATGGTTCGTTTGACGTGCCCATGAATCCACTGCTGATGATGATGACATACAATGCGTCGTTCATCGCCCAGACCTTCGCCGGGAATCCCAAACACCAGAGGGACATATTCATAAAGGCGATTGAGCACAGCGGATTCGCATTCGTCAATTCAATAAGCCCATGCCCGACGTTCCGGGGGGCCAATCAATTCAAAGAGAACCGTGAAGCTGTGGCATATCTTCACGAGGAAGATCCCGATCACGACGCATCAGACCGCGTGGCGGCCCTGCACAAGGCCACCGATGAGGAGCGGCTATGGTGCGGAGTTCTTTACGCCAACGAGAGGCCCACATTCTGGGATCAGCAGACAGCCATGCGTGAGCATATGATGGCAAAGGGCGAATACGATGTGGCAGACATACTGGACACACATTTTATGACAGTCTGACCCCGGTTCAAGTTTGGCAACTTTACAGATCGGGGCCTGAACTTTTCATGTCTGCTCGCGAACAAACTCCGACAGGCTATTGAAGCACACTGACGCTGGGCTGTACCAAGCCAAGGAAGCCGGTCGTAATCGAGTCAACCATTTTGAACCATCGGCGGAATAGTGTTCTCGACGATATTGCAGTAGTCACCCCTCCCTTTTTGTCACCGCGACTACCAAAAGGTTTGAAATATTGTGCTAGGGATAGTTGAACGCTTCAAATCCGGTCTTTCCAAGACGCGATCTCACCTGGCGGATCGTATCCGCTCAGCGGTAAGCGGCTCCGGACTAACTGATGGCGTGTTGGACGAGTTGGAAGAGATACTGATTGAAGCGGACGTGGGCGTGCAGGCCACAGAAACGCTGCTGGAACATCTAGATGGGGTGCGAGCCGGACCCGATAAGGCGATAGCGATCGTGCGAGATGAGCTTCTGCGTCTCGTAACGCCCCCTAGCGAAACGTCGACCGATGGTGGTAGTAGCGATCCGCCAACCGTAATCATGATTGTCGGGACCAACGGCACTGGGAAGACAACCACTATCGGCAAACTCGCCCATCATTTCCACGCAGACGGCAAACGTGTTTTGATTGCTGCGGCTGACACCTTTCGCGCCGCCGCAACTGATCAACTCGCAATGTGGGCTGAACACGCTGGTGCGGATATGGTCTCGCACCAGCCTGGGGCAGATCCTGCGGCGGTGGCGTTCGACGCGATCTCGGCGGCGAAAGTCCGAGGGGCAGATCTGGTCATAGTTGACACCGCAGGTCGGCTTCACACGAAATCAAACTTGATGGAGGAGCTAAAAAAGATCGCACGAGTTATCAAGAAACATGGTGACCACCTTCCCCACGAAACACTCTTGGTCTTGGATGCTACTACTGGGCAGAACGCGATCGTCCAAGCTCAACAGTTCCACAGAACTATTCCACTGACAGGTCTAATTCTCACGAAGCTCGACGGGACAGCCAAAGGCGGCATCGTCGCTGCGGTGTGCCAGGAATTGAGCATTCCTGTCAAGTTCATCGGGGTTGGTGAGGGGGTTGAGGACCTTCGCGAATTCGACCCCGTTGAGTTTGTGGACGCGCTATTCGGCTAGTCGTAATCCCAGGCTAAACAGTAGCTTATTATACGCACCAAAATAAAGTCGAACATTTATTCATTTCTGACAGCCCTTCGGGTGCCAATCGGTGTTATATCTGTAGCAGGCGCATCCTCGTTTCTTCAAGAAAATCGAGTGGTGTAGGGCCTCTGTTGTGATGTGAGTCAGTTTGAAGGAGGCGTGTTATGGTCCCTCGGATTGCAAGAGCTTTCCTCTCAGTAGCAGCTCTGTTGATCCTTGCGGCGACTCAGGCGTGGCCCGCGCCGCCTCAAATTCTCGCGGACTCCTGGACCAAAACCATCACCAGAGCCGTCTTCTACCGCTTAAGCACTACAGTCGCAGTGAGTCTCTGCGGGCCGATCTGCGCTTTGATCCAGTACACCCCTGAACCCAGACCGACCGGCTCCCACGGTATGGTCATCACTCCGGCATCGGTGGGGACACGGTCCATCAGGTGCGCGACTTCTATTCCAAGGGCGTTATACACCCTGACTGTGACATCTCCAGCAAGCGGCATCTGGATGTAGATCGATGTGCGCGGGTTGAACGGGTTTGGACCGGCGCTGATGGCTGCCAATGATGCAGGGCGTCGTCGCGCTGACCCAACGGAGATGCCGCTCAGTCGAATTACGAAATCTTGAGAGGTTTTTTTGCTGGTAACAGATCCCGTTCCAACCAGCCGAACCGCAGCAAAGCTCGGATCGGTATCAGCTGGGCTCCCCTGCAAAACCCCATCCTCCATCGACAGCCAAAGCGGACCGTGACTCATCTCCCATCTGACATCATCGACCTTGCGGCTGGCAACCTGGTTGGATTCGCGATACTCCATGTGGCTCAACAGGTTGGTGGTTTGCGGCTCGTAAGTATATAGGCTTCCTAGCGCAGCGTGTGTCGGCGGGGCAGACCAGACATAGGGATGCAGCCACACCGGCGCGCTCGGTGCGCTTCGGATGTTGTTGGCGTCTACCGCAACCAGCCGGTACTGGCTTGCAGGGCGAAGCGTACCAGAGACTTCAAAATAGGTACTGCTGGTCGCCGCTATGAGGTTTGCTGGCCGGGTGATGACCGTGGGCACCCCCTCTCGTACGTAGGCGGTCCAACCGTACTTTTCTGGCGACGGCATAAACCCCTCGACGTCGCCTGCATAGAGTTCGTACCTAACCGGACTCGTCCCTTCAATCGTCGGTTCCCAAGTCAGATATGGCTTGTCGCCCACCATCTCAATCCGAACCCTCTTTGGAGCGCCAGGGCCTCTAGCAGAGACCGACCAGACATCGCTCCACCGCCCCCACAAGCGCCCTGTAGTTCGAGCGCGAACCCTCCAGTAGTATGTGCGGTTAGGAGCAACGAGGGCATGAGGTGGTGGGGTAAAGGAGGTGATGTCGTTGGTGACACCTTTCTTGATCTCCGATACCCACTCCGGTCCGAACGGCCACCGCATATCGGGGTACTCGCTAAGCTCGAAAATGTAGCCGACTACAGGGTCTCCATCTGGATTAAGCGCTGGCGTCCACTCAAACGTCCAGGAGAGCGAATCGACCACCGCGCCTTCCAGAGGAAAAACCGGCTCCGCCGCCTGATAGGGAAGTCCGACGTTGGCGCGCTCCCTCCAGTTGTATGTTAGTAGGGCGTCGATGGGTGCAGCGGATTCGTGCGTGACCCGAAGAGTGTTTGGCCCAAGTCTCATCCTCGGCAGCGCCGCTGAAGCAAGCTGGCTGTCAACCACCAACCGCAGCGAATCCAACCCTGTAAGTTCCCCTCCTTCAATGACGATTTCGAACGACATCCCATAGGAAGCACCTCGCGCGTCGGGAGCGACCAGATCTTTCAGCGACAAGACGAACGGCATGACACCTTTCTTCTGCCATCTCCACGTCAGTTCACGCCGGTCCGATCCGTCCATTTTCGCAGTGATCGACACCACTCCGCCGTCCCCCACTCGCACTTGACCGACCATCAGACCATCAACACAGACGTACGGTAGCCGCACCGAATATTTTAGGCGACCCGGTTGAGAGGCGGATGTCCCGCGAATCATCGGCAACGATCCGCTGCGTCCGGCTTCCACACGTTCGGCCATGTCGGCCCCATAGAGCCAGCGTCCACTGCGAAAATCTGGCGCGTACTCCCATCGCCCGGAGCCGTATCGCCTCGGTGGCCGACCTATCCACTTAGGCATCGTGTAGAATCTCGCCAAAGGCACCCACGACCAGGTGAATACCGCGTCTGGAATCAGAGTCAGCGCCAGTGTATGTCCAGTGGCATACCGGCGAGTGACATATCGCTGGTCTGGGATGGCTCTTCCACCAAAGTATCCCGAATGGCGCTGTGCCGCTAGATCAGAACCGGGCCACGGGTCTCGATATGCCTGGCCGTATGGCGGTGCCCGAACGACCAAAAACGGGTCGGCTACCAGGTCTTCATAGCCAGCTATGGTGTGTCCGTCTGGCAACTTGTAGAGGACTTCGATGTCGCCATCTAGCAGATGCCAACCTCCGTCGTACCAAACCTCAGAGACGTCGTGCCCGTGCGCTCTCCAAAACCGCGATTCAAGTCCAGCAGACCCCCAAAGCGCGGCTAGAAGAATCGCAGTGTTCGTGCAGAACCCATATCCGTAGACCCCCAAAAACTTTATCGGATCTTTGAGGTCTCCGTCGTCCCCTGGATTGTGGTATCTCTGGGAGACGACAAACCAGTAGATCGCCAGCGCCTTCTCTTTGTCGGACATCGACGGGTCAATGATGTCCCTCAACCCCTGCTCCACATCCCACCAATCCGTATGTCCGTTAGCCCGAATTCTCGGGTTGACGATATGGTTGTCGCCTCTGTTGGCGATGCGGATGAAGCGGCTAACCTCGAACTGGTTGTTGTGCCTGTAGTCTCCGCTGTTCTCGGCATCCAGACTACCGCCAATCCCGATAGCGAACTCATGTGATGAGTTAGTCAGAGGCCACGAGAGTTGGTGTCTGGTCTCTTCAGCCGCGACGGTGCTAGGAGCACACGTCCAGACAGCCGTCGCCCACAGCAGCAACAGAGGTGGCTTGGGGATCGCAATATCGTTTGTCATCAGAAAAAATCTCGCCAAAGTATCTATTCTCCTGCCCATCCTCTCCGCCAACGCCACACCAGCCAAGGCACCATCCACGGCACTTCCTGGCGGTAGCGGACGTACCTGTCGCCAAGTTCGCCTAGCATTCGCCGCTCTTCTAACCGTGTGCCCAATAGAAAATAGGCAATAATCTACATCGCCCAACATGCCCGGCCCAGACTCATCATCGGGGCAGAAATCAGGATCAGCGAAACGAAGAAATACATCGGATGCCTGACGATCCCGTAGAAACCGGCGCGGTTCAGATCGACAAGTTCGTCGCCGGACTCGATGTCATACTCCCTTCTTTTCCAACGCCTTAGCTGACTTATTCCCAAAAACTCCCGTCCGCTGAAACCGCCCATCAACAGTAGAAACCCCGCCATTCCGAGCCACTGAAAAAGGCCAGCGACCATATCCCAAGGGGGCGGTAGGCGATACAGAATAGCCTCAGGCGGCGTCCACCACAGAGACAATCCGCCGAACGTCGATACACTCACTATGACATAGATGAAACGGTAGAACGCCATCCCTCGCCCCACGCGCCTAACGACGAACTTTTTGCTGTCTTTGAGGCCGCAACGCTGTGGATCAGAGCGCAGACTACGTACAGCAGCGTCCCAGTGACAACGCGATCTGTATCGGTCATCGGACCTCACTTGAAAGGGTTATGTCGAACGGCTGAGACCACAGAACGGACAGGTGCCGATAGGACTCCACAACTTAGTCCCGGCGACTGGTGTATCACCACGGCCGGTTGCGTACCAACGCAGCCCCATGTTCGTTCCCAAGAATACCACTTTGGCCGATGCGGCGACCAGACAGTCTACGGTGGGTCCATATCAGACACCATTGAACCGCCGATCATTGCCAAACGTTTCGCTTCTGACAGCAATCATATCGAGGGCTATGTAGTCACCGACAGAGAGGCCGTCATGCAGATAGAACTGCTTGAACCCGATCAGATGCTGCGAATCGGGGAGATTGATCGTAGGGAGAGCGTCGACGCTATCTACGTCTGCGTGCGTTCGGACGACGGGCTTTCGTTGCGCATGGAGAAGGAGGTGTTTGACCCACCACGACAGAATCCAGGCTGGGATGAAGAAGGTGTGCGCCGTCGCGCCAGATGGTGGCGCCGCGAGATCGAGGAGGGTGGGCTCTTTCTGGTTGCAGAGAAAGAGGGACGCATCGCGGGGTTCGCGATTCTTGGCGCAGCGCGTGGGGACGGAGGTGCGGACGTTGTGGCTGTATTCGTCAGTCGAGAGCACTGCTCGCAAGGTTTGGGATGCAAGCTCATGGAGAGTCTGGAATGCCACGCGGCAAAAAGGGGGGTAGTCGCGCTTACCGTAGCGTCAAATTCCGAGGTGCGCTCCGTGGAGTTCTACCGCAGCCTTGGTTACCAGCTGAAGTGTTTGATCGACAACACGATAGTGCGGTTCCCAGAGGCGGAAACAGACATCACACTAGTGAAGGAGTTGGGCTCATAGATCGGCTCGCCCCCCGCCGTCCGCTATCGCCGGGCCGAGATCGAGCAGATCGAATAGCGAACTGCTCCTAGTATCCCAGAGACTCTTGACACGGGACTCGCAATTCGGCCTGTGCCCCTCTTCCAAGCAGCACCCGACACCCGCTCAGACGATCTCGCGGAACATACCGGGGTCGGGGTGCGGTATGACCACTTTGTTGACGAGCATTCCACGCTCAGCGATCAGCGCTGCGCCAACCTCCACCGCCTCCTCCACCGCTGCCACATCTCCGGTCATGGTCACGAACGCTTTCCCGCCCAACGCCATCGCCAGACGCACCTCCAAAATCCGCACATCGGCGAATTTGGCAGCGGCGTCAGCACCGACAATTAGCGATGCAACCGAGAAAGCTTCGATGATACCCAAAGCCTCCAGATGCTCAGGTACGGTTAACCCGCCTATGGCCGGAAACAGCGATTCGTGCACATTTGGCAAGACAAGCTGATCGATGACGGCGCTGTCGCCGATCTCCAACCCAATCTTGACAGACTCTTCGATGGAGCCAACCTCGCCACCGATCATAACCATGTACTTACCGGAACAGATTGTGCGTGCAAGCAGCACATCCACTCCAGCGGCTTTCACCATAGCATCGCCCACCGCAAAGCCAGAGGCGACGCTGGACAACTCTATGAGCCCTATCGCATGATGCATCTAACTCCGCTCGATCACTACGTCCGGCTCGGTAGCGCGGACAGTTCCGTCAATACTCGCATGAATAGCCACGCCCAACTTGTCGGCTGGGACTTGGGCTACCATCTGGCCCATCGTGACTTTTTCGCCAACATCAACCACCGCTGTTGCTGGCATTCCAACGTGCTGATTTAGAGGTAGCGCCACTCTATTGGGCACGATCTCTCTGTCGCTCCAAGGTGCTGGATGTTCGTATTTTGTCACACCTAATCGACGGCTCAAACTACTCACCGGCACCCGGCGTCCATCTTTCATGCCATGCGGCTCGATCTCATCCGTCGGGCCGGTCCACTTGGGAATCTCCTCGGCGCGGAGGGCATCTTTGGCGCTGTCGCACGCCTCCTTGGGAAACAGGTCCTCCGGGCACGAATACAACGTGCAAAGCCCACAGCTACAGCAGAGGTCCGCCCACTTGTTCCAGTTGGCTTTGACCGACTGCGTGAACCCCAACGAACGCATCACCTGATGCGGCTCGACAGCATGTCCCAAAAGATAGCGAGGACAGAGCTCGGTGCAGAGGCGGCACTGGTCGCACGCCGATTTTCCGATGCGGTTCTTGGCTTCTATAGGAAGCAGCTTTCGCATTGACAGCCGGTGATCCGCAGGAAGAACTATCAGGCCGGCGCAGGTTTTGGTGACCGGCTGACTCAGGTCAGTTGTCGTCCGCCCCATCATCAACCCGCTGAACCCAATTACCAATTCATCAGCAGTCGCCCCGCCTGCCAGATCAATCGCATCACCTATGCTAATGCCCAAAGGTACCCTCACTGTCACCGGTTCAGCCACCGCACCGCCTACCGTAACAAATTTATGCGTCATCGGTGTTCCGTCGGCGGCCTTTGCTATGTTAAACAGCGTCTCGACATTGTTCACCACGCATCCCACATGTATCGGCAGCCCGCCAGGCGGTATCAGCCGCCCGGTACACGAGTGAACCAGCTCAAACTCATCGCCAGCAGGGTAGTAGTCGCCGAACAGCTTGAGCGAAATCGTCGGTTCGCTCTCAATCACTGCGGCCATAGCATCAACAGCGTGGCTGTTCTTCTCCTTGATGCCGACGATACCTCTTTTAGCACCAGTGGCGTCGATAGCGAGCGACATCCCGCGCACTACATCACCGGCCCACTGCTCCATGATATTGGCGTCTTTGTGGAGAAGCGGCTCGCACTCAGCGCCATTACCTAATATTGTATCGGCATCAGCCTCAAGCTTGACGTACGCTGGAAAACCGGCACCACCGGCTCCAACAACCCCTGCAGCGCGGACCGCGTCAACTGTAAATCGTTGCACTGGTGACGACATTATCGATTGATCTCTATCAAAGGTGGTCCACTGTCAGCGCTCAGCGAAATGGTGAATCTCAATCCCTAATTCATACGCACAGAGCCCTGTTTAGGCCAACGTCCGGCGGCCTGTTTTCATCCGGCATCCGTGCTGTTTTGACCGCAGTTCAACCGGTTGCACCGTTGACGACCGCTCCGCCAAGGCTCACTTTAGAGGGTCGCCACTCCACCAACCACCTAGAGCCTCCCGCTCTTGCCCCAAAAGAAAAATGCTTCCTCTCAAACCGATCTATTTCGCGCACTACGCCGCGTTCGGTGCACATGCGCCCTACATAAATCTCTACCTCGACCGCATCGGGCTGTCCCACCAGGAGATCGGGATTCTCTCAGGTCTCCTGTCAGCCATCACAGTCGCTGCACCGCGCGTGAGGGGGCCGCTTTCCGACAGACTTTCTAGTCGTCGCCCGCTGCTAGTGATCTCCATGGTCGGCGCGATTGTTGTCTACAGCGGCATGTGGGGAGCCTCAAGCTTCTAGGCGTTCGCTGGGCTGGTGTGTGTTCTCGGCGTGGTCTTTATGCCGATCATCCCGATGGTCGATGACCTCACCATGCGCGAAGTCTCGCGCTCCGGCAGCGACTACGGACTGGTGCAGCTGTGGGGTTCGGTGGCGTTTATTGTCACAAGCGTCGCTACAGGTCGAGCGATGGACGCCACCAACATGCCGGTTCTGTTTCCGGTCTTCATCGCTTTTGAGCTGTTGGCGATAGTTGCGGTGTTCGGCGCTCCAAAACGGCTGCTTAAGATCGCAGGTGGAAAAAAGTCCAACGCCGATGAGATCGGCGACACACCATTCTGATCAGCGCTCTCAGCGCGGTTTGTTCTCACCATGGCGGCGATGTTCGTCGCACGGGTCGCGGTAATGGCCTACTACGTGTTCTTTAGCATCTACATCGACAACCTGGGGATGGACGATGGGCTCAAAGGTCTGGCGTGGTCTGTAGGTGTCGCCTCAGAAGTCGTGATGATGTTCTTCTCAAGCTCAATCACCAAGCGGATCGGAGTTCGGGTACTGTTTGGGTTGGAGTTAATCGGAATTGTCGTTCGTTCGAGCATCTACGCTCTGTACCTCATCGTTTGGGTGATATTCGCCGCCCAGTGCCTCCATTCGCTTACGTTTGCAGCGCTCCATGTCACTTTAATACGAATCGTCGCCGCAGAGGCTCCGCTTGGACGTTCAGGCACCGCGCAGTTGACGTTCGCTGCGATCGCCCTTGGTGGCGGCGGTGCTGTGGGTGGGTGGCTAACATGAATTGTGGCGGCATCGTGGGGATATGCCGTGATGTTTGGCGGCGGTGCTGGTTTGGGCGTGCTGGCTTTTTTGATCTTCTTACCGGTGCTCCTAAAGCGCGATCCACCGATTACAGAGCCGATAGATTAGCTGGCTATTTTTGGGCAAGGATCATCTCCCGGCGGTCTCTTCAGCTACCAGGGTGAGCGCCACGCTTTTGCTACCCCGTCCGATCCGCCAGACACAATCAGACGGCCATCAGGGCTTACCTCCAGAGCAAACACGCGACCGTCATGGCCCGCCAAAGCCGCGATCTCATGCCCGGTGTCGGTCCTCCACACGCGGATCGTGCCGTCGTAGCTCCCAGACACCGTGATGGCCGTCGGCGTTCACAGCCACCGCCGAGACATCGCGTTTGTGCGCCTGGCAGGCGTGAGTGAGAACACCTTCCTCCAGGTTCCAGATCGCCAGAGTCCGCCCCCTACTGCCAGAGACGGCAACCCTCTGGTCTTGCGATAGCGCAACGGACAGCACATCTCTTCCGTGGCCGTGCATCGAGTGAGTCAGAGTATTCTCAGAAAGGTCCCAAACGCTCTCCTTCTTGAGGCTCCACACGTTGACCTTTTTGTCGTATCCGCCGCTGATCGCCAACGTTGCGTCCTCACCGAAAACCACTGAAGCGACGCGATCAGCGTGACCATCCAGGGTGAAGATCAACCCGCCATCGTCTATGCCCCAGACTTTGATCCGTCCTCGGAGGTGCCCTCCAGCCACAAGCTCACCATCAGCGGAAATCGCCAGTGCCTGATTCATCCTCGCTTTGAGTGGATGGCACAACCTCTTGTGTGGCACCGTTATCCAGGTCCAGCTGAAACCTCTCGCCAAAATAGACTTGGCGGGCCTGGGGGTCGTTCACCAGGTCGTTGGGGCTGCCAGCGGTGAGAATTTTCCCCTCATTCATGATATATGCCCTGTCCGCGATTGAGAGCGTCTCACGGACGTTGTGATCGGTGATTAGCATCCCCAAACCTTTGCCCCTCAGAAACGTCAAAATGGACTGAATATCCTGCACGGCTATGGGATCAATCCCCGAGAACGGTTCGTCAAGGAGCAGTATTTTAGGTTCGATAACAAGCGCCCTTGCGATCTCAGTCCGTCGCCTCTCACCGCCTGAAAGCACATCGCCTATCGTCGAACGGACATGGCTGACCCCTAGTTCGCCCAAGAGAGATTCCAAACGTTCGGCTCTATCACTCCTGGAGATCGGCAAAGTTTCCAGAATAGCTGTGATGTTCTGTTCGACTGTAAGGGTGCGAAAAATCGAGGGCTCTTGGGGCAGATAGCCTATCCCCCGACGAGCACGCTGATACATCGGCTTCTGCGTAATATCCTCTCCGCCAAGGTGCACGGTACCACCTTCAGGGCGGATCATCCCAACAGTCATATAGAAGCTGGTGGTTTTGCCTGCGCCGTTTGGGCCAAGCAGTCCAACTATCTCACCTGGGCCAACCTCAAACGACACTCCGTCTACCACCCGTCGCCGTCCGTACGACCTTACTAACCCCTCTGTGCGCAGCACCCCGACGTCGGATATCTGTTGGTCGATCATTGCCTATTCCAACTAGGCGCTATGACGATCCGTTTCAGTAGATTGCCCAGAGGCCGTTTGGTTTCAAAGTGTATCAGAAAAACGGGGGATGCTAGTCGATCGACGGGGTTGTATCGGCTCAAGCGACCACCAGCACATCTTGAGGTACTTGCGGTGGCACAGGTGCGCCGACGCCCATTTTGCGGATGGTTTGCTCCTTGATGGTCAAACGGTGCAGCTCTTCAATCGCCCGCATGACCTGCGCACATATTTTTCGATGAATGCATGCAGGCGCGAAATCGTCGCAGTCCCTGCGGGTGCATAGATTGATATCCTGCCCACAGCCCTGGGCACTCCAGTACTCAAGGGTGTTGCCGATCAGCCGCCGAGCCCTGATTATCGTAGTCTGCTGGTCCAAATCCTCGTAGCGAACGATCCCCTCCACAAGTGTCTCGTACGAGCGCGAATGGAGGTAACGCAGTTGACTCAATGACAGCTCCGCGAATCTCGATGCCGAGGCTGCGCCGGCGATGATTATCTCAAGAGCCTCTTCGTCAGGTAGCGCTCCCTCCTCGTCGCATTCCAAGAACTGGAGGATCGCTGGCATCATCCTCTTGATCTGGACGCGCACTTTGCGGGTTTGGCATCCAGGATCGTAACTGACGCAATCCTTCCTTCGGCAGTAATCCTCTCCTCTGCCGCAGGTATTCATGCGGTAGTGTTCGTAGGTGTTATCTATCTGGGCGACGAATGATACGCGATCAAAGGCTGGGCCACGCGGTTTTTGCGCGGTGTCGATGGCAAGAGAAAACATCTCTTGGTAGTAATCCAATATCTCCTCGGCAGAGAGCTGACCCACCTGGGACCAGAACCCTACCATCAATTTTAGCAGATCAATGAGTTCCGAACGTGTTGGCATAGCGTTCTTACTCTGGCGACGTGTGGATCAAGGTGTGACCCCACCCAACCGCAGGCATCTATATAATATAACACATTGCTGCACTATCGGCTCAGGCTCCGCGCTACCCCGCCAGTCTGGACAATGATAGCCAACTATGTGTCCGACGTCGAATCGCTTTTTTCACCCCAAGCCCTCGCGCAGGCTAAAGCGTTCCATCGCGCATCTCTGCTATCTCGTCAGCAACCCTCGCCGCGAAGTGATGGTCGTGGGTGATAATCATCATCGCCACACCCCTGTCTCTCAAATCATCAACTATCCCCACCAGTGAATCCGCTCCTCTGGCATCCAGACCGGCGGTAGGCTCATCCATGACGATCACCTCAGGCTCAAGTACCAACACTCCTGCCAATGCCACACGGCGTTTTTCCCCGGTACTAAGCGTCGCAGGACGGCGATCTATATACTCCTCAAACGGCAAATCCAGTCGGCCCAACCACGTCTCAGCACGACGGCGACCCTCGTCTTCGTCTATCTGCTGCTGCTCCAAACCAAACCGAATGTCCTCCCACACGGTTTCGCCAAAAAGCTGGAGATCAACAGCTTGAAACGTCAGTCCCACACGGCGTCGTAACTCGTGTATAGGAATATCGTCAAAGTGAACTCCTGCCAACGTCAGGTCGCCCTGGTTTGGTTTCAGC
This sequence comes from uncultured bacterium, assembly GCA_964627605.1. Taxonomy (GTDB): domain Bacteria; phylum Latescibacterota; class MWCZ01; order MWCZ01; family CAZVGZ01; genus CAZVGZ01. Next base: position 207,064 of record CAZVGZ010000001.1, read on the forward strand.
AGCCGGTTGGCGTGGTATCCGCATGTCGTTTTTCCAGAGCCAGACGGTCCGGTAATCGCCAACACCGCGCCCTTTCTCAGTCCAAAGCTCACCCCTTTTAGTACTTCTGTTCTGTTCGGACCATCAATCAGCGTATGGAACAGCTCTTGGGCCACCAAAGCCGGTCTGTTCTTGGCGGCTGATGATCTTTCTTTTGTGTCCAGCCGGTTGGCGACTCCCAACTCCACCAACCTGTCTCGGTCTTGGACGACAACTCTCGGCGGTCCGTCCATCACAACACGACCGCCATCAAGAACAACCAGCCTGTCAGCTCTCATGGCTTCGTCCAACGATTGCGTCACATGGATCACCGTCTGCCGACCGTCAATCTCATCCAGCGCATCCATCACGCTTATTGATCCCGCACTATCCAACATCGATGTCGGTTCATCGAGCACCAGAACCTCCGGTGCAGCTATCCACACTGCGGCTATCGCCACCCGCTGCTGTTCACCCCCAGACAGCGCCGCCGTCGCCCTATTTCTTAGCTCCATAAGGCCAAATCGGGAGATTGTTTCATCGACGCGATCTCTCATCGCCGCAGGCTCCCAAGCCAGATTCTCCAAGCCGAAAGCCAGCTCCCGCCCGACGGTTACCGCCACCATCTGGTCGTCAGGGTCCTGAAACACGATCCCAACCAGCTTGCGAACCTGTTCGAGTTGATCGTTGACTGCGGTGTCGTATCCGCCAATGGACACGCTTCCTGAGGTCGGTGTAAGCAGGCCGTTTAGGTGGTGGATCAGGGTGGTCTTGCCAGAGCCGTTGGCTCCCATGATACACACGCGCTCCCCTGCGGAAACAGTGAGAGTGATGTCGTCCAGGATGGTTTTGTCGCCTGCCAAAGAGGTAAGATTTTTGATTACAATAGTGGATCGGATATCATGCGGTAAGGTCATAGGTGCGTGGTGTTGGTTCTGGTTCGATATCAAGGGTATCTTAGTTACATGATAGGTCCAGACGATCCACAACAGCCGCAGTTCCAGATGTCTGTGTCTGGCGAAGAGGCGCTGGGTGTCTACGCCAACCTAGTTGTCATCTCACACACAGACACCGAAGTGATAATGGATTTCGCCATCGGTCTGCCGGGGATTGAGCAGCCGGTGGTCAGATCGCGAATAGTGATGGCCCCTGCCCAAGCCAAGCGGTTCGAGGCAGCTCTAAGCGAAAATCTGGGCATATACGAGAGCCAGTTCGGCAAGATTGCCGATCCCGGCCAAACTGACGATTCATCAGAGTAGTTGGTACATCACGCTACAGTCATCTTGTTTGGTCCCTCCCAGAGCCTAACCTTCCAGGACCCTCTATCTGACAGGCGCTAATCAACCTCCCCAGCTATTTCTCAGTTTTCGTCGGTTGAGAGGGTTTCGATTCGGGCTTTTCAATCTCCGGGATCAGGTCGCCATACTCCTCCATAAACTCCCCAAGCGGAATCGATTCAGACTGTTTTTCCCACCTGGTTTCCTCTGGTTCTAAGTTATCCGCCGCCAACTTACGGCCGACAGCCAGAATCGCTAGAAGAATAGCTGCGCCAACCAGGTCGGCCAAAACATCCCAACCAGACGGCGTCCTGCCTCCGCCGAATTCCTGAAGCCACTCCTGCACTCCGCCTACTGTCAGACAGATCGCCATCGTCAGCGCAGCCCACCTTCGATGAGCCTGCGGCCACGGTGTCATGCTCAGCGCCCGCACGACCAAAGCCGCCAAAAACATGAACGCGGCGACGTGCTGAAGTTTGTCCCACCCCAAAACAGAGGGCATCGAAGGCGGATCGTTGCCGGGTATTAGCGACGATCCCCAGAGCATCCCGATGTACAGAGAAACCGGTAGGTACCCTGTGAGGAGGTTGTTCCTGCGGCGTCGGCATGAAAGAGTTTTCATGAACAGAGCCTCACCTCCGAATCACCATTTACGACGTGACCGATAGGCCAGACGGTCTCTCCAACCGCTTCCAACTTTCCGGCGACATCGCCAGAATCTTTTTCACTGACTATCACAACCATCCCCACGCCCATATTGAATGTGCGATGCGCTTCATCCTGATGAAGATTTCCCAGCTTTGTCAGTAGCTTAAATATCGGCGGCCTAGGCCACGATCCAACTGCTATCTCCACACCGACACCGCTTGGAAGCACCCTGGGGATGTTCTCCAACAGTCCGCCGCCTGTGATATGCGCCAGACCGTTGACAACACCTTCTCTGCACAGTGGCAAAATCGACCCTGCATAGCTTCTGTGCACCGCCAACAGCTCATCCGCAACAGTTCGACCCAACTCTGGTAGAACCTGATCGGGCTGATATCCCCCAACATCAAACAGCAGTTTGCGCGCCAGCGAATACCCGTTCGTATGCAGGCCGTCCGACGCTAATCCCAGCACCATATCCCCAACCCCGATGCCCGTTCCGTCGACTATGCGCTTGCGATCCACCACCCCGACAATCGTGCCAGCGAGATCGTACTCACCGTCGCGGTAGAACCCCGGAAGTTCTGCCATCTCACCGCCCAACGCTGCAGTCCCGGTCAGACGACAACCCTCCGCCACTCCTTTTATCAGGTCAACCACGACTTCAGACTCGTGCCGTCCGATACCGATATAGTCCTGAAAAAACAGCGGTTTGGCGCCCTGGACCAAGATGTCGTTTACGCAGTGGTTCACAAGACACTGGCCCACTGTCTCATGCCGCGATGTCATAAACGCCACTTTGAGCTTTGTTCCCACCGAATCGGTGCTCGCTACCAGTACTGGATCATCGATGTCGCTCAGATCCGGAGCGAAAAGCCCGCCAAAAGTACCGATATCGCTCACGACTTCAGGACCGAATGTTGAGCGTATCGTGTCGGCAATCCGTCGTTTGGTCTCGTTGGCGGTAGCGATATCCACACCGGAGTCGGCATACGTGATATGGGTCTGCTCTTTTTTCGCCGCCTCTGCGTCTCGAAGCTTCTCATCAAACCACTTAGCAGTCGTGTCTACTACTTCGCGCTGCTCCGCTGCGGAGAGATACGAGTGGGCGGTGCCCTCCATCATGTGCCGCCGGACACTGTTTCCTGCACCTGACAAAGCCTTTTCGTATCTGTCGCTTGCCGCCACTGGAACTATCTGGTCTTCTGAGCCTTGTAAAATCAACACATCGGCGCTGCTCTTCGCTATCTGCTCCAGCGGGCGAACCAGCGGCAGACCCTCAGCAAGTCCTCTCCCCACCATGATTCCAGGCCATAGCGGCACCGCCTCCAGCGGATAGGCGTCAGGATGTTTTCTCGGATCAGGCAGCGCATTGGCGAACGCCGAAAGGTCGCTCGGTGCCGACCAGAGTGCTATCGACCTTACATCGCTGCACTCAGCAGCCACACACGCTGCAACGCAGCCACCGAAACTTCGCCCCACTATACCTAAGCGCGATCCATCAATTTGCGGCAGTTTTTCCAGCATCTCCAGACTACCCAAAGCGTCTGCGATCTGCCCCTGGAAAGTCATCTCCTCAAACTCGCCAGCACTGTCGCCGGACCCTCGAAAATCGAACCGATAGACCACATACCCGCCAGCGCACATTTTTCGGGCAAGCGTGCGGTACATAAAGTTCCGCCCGGCCTTGGTGTCTGCGAACCCATGGAGAACAACAACGGCAGGTGCCGGACTCTCACCATCCGGCAGATGCAACATCCCCACTAACTGCTGTCCATCCACCTCAAATATATGCGGTTTTTCTGTCATTTTCCTCAGCTTGATCTGCGGTCAGGTGCGTTTGGCTCTATGGGTCCCATGATTGGCGATTCTAACGATGCGGCTTACGCTGTCGAAAAACCTCAGTCCACGATCGCCTCAGCAAAAGTGGCCAGACAGCATCTAATGACGCGCTCGTTTATGTCGTCGGGACCTTTGTTGAAGTCGGTGGTCTGTGTGCCCATTGCGTTGGTGACATGGAGCAGCGAGGCGATCTCAGCTCCACGCTTCTTTGCCAGAGCCATCAGTGCAGCGGCTTCCATCTCTACAGATAACACGCCACCTGCACGGTGCTGGTCTACCTGCGTCTGCGTTTCGCAGTATGGCGCGTCTGTCGTCCATGTCGTTCCACGATGGACCTCAAGCCCGCAGCTTTGGGCCTGTCTAGCGAGTACCGACGGCAGTTCTCCTACAGCTTCGACAGTCGCCGCCGGCGGCAGATAGTGGAACGAAGTTCCCTCGTCCCTTATCGCTCTGTCCGGCACCATGAGATACAGCAATGTCAGCGTGTTGTTGATCGACCCAGCAGAACTGTAACCCACAACATGACGGTATCCCAGTGCAATCAACTGTTCTGCTATCAAAACTGCAAATGGCGCGCCTACTGTACCGCCTATTAGCCCCATTTCGAGTCCGTCGGCGTGGATCGTGAGCATCGTCGTGTGAAAACAGGGCCACGAATTGCAGTTCGTCACCCCAAATACCGACTTCGCCACCTCGCCTAACTCGTTGTCGCCATCAAGGACGCAGCATCTGAGAATCCGTTCGTCTGACGCTCCACGCATATCAGCGGCGCGGGCAAGGAGCGATTCAGGCGTGAATACCGAGTTTTCGTTGATCGAATGGCCAAGGAGCGGCAGGTCCATCGCTGCTACGCCGATATGTCAGCGCGAAGACCATGTGACCCAAGCACCTCCGGGTTCACCAGATTATCTGGTCGAGTCCCATCCAGCGCCGCCAAAAGATTCCCAGCAGCCATAGTCGCCATCTTGTTCCGGGTCATCACAGTAGCACTTGCGATATGCGGCGCAATCACCACATTGTCAAGCTCCGCCAGTCCTGGCGCCATGGCTGGCTCTTCCTCAAAAACATCAAGCCCAGCGCCAGCGATTTTTTTTTTGGCTAGAGCCTCCACCAAAACCGCTTCATCGACCACCGGCCCTCGGGCGGTATTTATGAGATAGGCGGTGGGTTTCATAATACCAAGTTCCCGCGCTCCGATGATGTGCGTCGTCTCTTCGTTTAGCGGCACATGGACCGAAACGAAATCGGCTTCTGCTAGCAGTTCGTCCAGCTTCACCCTTTTCGCGCCCAATCTGTCCATAGCGTCATTGTCGCTGTTGCTGGCGTAGATCACTCTCATCCTGAACCCTGCTGCACGCTCCCCCACGGCGGTTCCTATCCGACCAGCCCCGACTATCCCAAGCGTCCTCTCACTGATATCACCGCCTAAGAACAGAAGCGGGTCCCATCCTTCGAACCTTCCCTCGCGGGTATATCTGTCCGCAGCGACAACCTGGCGAGCAACAGCGAACAGCAGCGCCCACGCCATGTCTGCGGTGGCGTCGGTCAATACCCCGGGAGTGTTAGTCACCAGTATCCCGCGTTCGGTCGCTGCCGAAACGTCCACATTGTTGAAACCGACAGCGAAGTTGGCGAACACGACCGCCCTGTCGGCATTTTCCAGCACTTGGACGTCTATGGTATCCGTCAAAAGACACAGGACCGCGTCGTTGCCCACCACCGCCTTTTTCAGTTCGTCAGGTGTCAGGGCACGGTTGTCGGGGTTGATCCCGGTCTCTGGTTCCCGGTCCAACAGCATATCCATGCCCGGCTGAGGAATCTTGCGAGTGACATATATAGCTGCCATAACCCTCTCAATCCGTCTTGGGAGTCTCCGTCACCACTGTCGCCCCGTCAGAGGGGGAGGCTATCCAGTGGCGACCTTCGATACCTCTTGCTTCCAGGTAGCCAGCTAATACCGCTTCGGCGGCGCGCTCGGCGGAATCTTTTTCCATCAGTGCGATAATACATCCACCAAAGCCTGCGCCAGTGAGCCGCGCACCCAAACATCCAGGTTGCACCAGCGCCAGATCAACCAGAGTATCCAACGCCGCAACACTCACCCCATAGTCATCCCGCAGACTCTCATGCGACGCCGTCATCAATCTGCCAAACGATTTTGCATCGCCATCCGCAAGCGCTTCACGCCCGTCGATAACCCGAGTGTTCTCAGTTACAACGTGCCGACAACGAGCGGCAACGACCGGGTCAAGCTGCTCGGAATATCTCGCAAACATCTCAATATCGACATCGCGCAGCGCCGCGAGCGGCGTATCACTGAGCGCTTCAAGCGCTTCTACCCCATCCTGGCACTGCTGCCTTCGCTCCTGATACGCCGAATCGCTCAACCGCCTTGGTAGACAGGAGTCCACTATCAGCACTACATGGTCGTGGGGCAAACGGTAGTGCTCAAACTCTAGCGAGCGACAATCCATCATCACCACCTGCCCTTCCCGCCCTAATACCGACGCGGCCTGATCCATCAGACCGCACGGAACTCCAGCGAACTCGTGCTCGGCGGTCTGGCAGATTTTCGCTATATCAAGTGGCGAGGTCTCAATCTTCCACAGCTCCGCACACGCCACTGCTACTGCCACTTCAAGCGCCGCTGAACTGCTCAGGCCAGCACCTACAGGCACGTCTCCGGCAACCGCGATGCGAAGCGGCGACGGAGCAGGCAGTGATCCCATAAGTCCGGTAACAACTCCGGCGGGATAGTTGGCCCATCCGTTGTCGGGATTAGGCTTCAGAAAATCGATGCTGCTGAGAAAGGGTGCAGACTCGGTCTCGGCGACAACCTCAAACCATCGCTCTTCGCCTGGTCCCACGGCAGCGGCAGTCAAGAACTGCACAGCCATAGGCATCACCCAGCCGTCGTTGTAGTCGGTGTGCTCGCCTAGTAGGTTGACCCGACCTGGTGCGGTGGCAACCGCACGCGGTTCGACCCCAAAGTGTCTTTGATAGAGGGAGGCCGCCCGCCGGACCGGGTCGTGCGGTTCAGTCACTGTAAACTACTTGTTGCGGAGGTGCGGGATCAGCAAGAAATTGATTTTTGGGGTGTATCCCGGCTGCAAATCTATTATAGTGTCCGATGGAGTCGGAACATACCCAGGACTAAAGACCGAAATCCTGTGTACCCCTGGCTTGTCAACCGCTAAAAAGGTCGGCGTCGGGGTCTTCCAGACCTTGCCGTCGATGAATACCGCTGCGCCAGGCGGCTCTGAACTAACGTGAATCTGCAGCGCCTCATCTGAGCGGTCCTGATAGACGCGCCACATCGCGTAAGCCGCCAAACCCAACACCGCTAACGTAAGTCCGACGTTGATGAGGTTGTTTATGGCCAGCTCGGTTCTGCGTTTTGTGCCTTTGCGCCGGGAGTCCGAACGGCTTCGGTTGCGCTTGCGCTTGACTGTCCGCTCTTCTAAGGCTTTCTTCGTGATCCACTCGGAAGTGCCCCGGTGGTTGACATATCTGTGGAGGCCGTGTTCGGCGTAGAACCGATCCTCCTCCTCCTCGACAACCCTGTCTCGCTCAGCACTCACAAGGGAAGCCATCTCGTTGGAGTGAGCTTCACCGCGTCTCTCATCTTCCATCTTTGCGGCTGATTCATAAGCGCTGTCGAGCCGTTCTCTAATCTCCCGACGAATGCTCTCCGCTTCGGTTACCAGATTTTCGTTTGTGGTCTCTTCGTTGCTCATCGTCTGCCCGCCTGTTCGGCGCTTCTCAAAAGAGATTCAGCTTCCGGTATACGTTTTATCGCTTCGATCATCACCGGGTCTTTCATCAGCAAAACCGCGTCAGCTGCGTCTACGCCCCAGGTCCGCCCAGCGATTCCCATCTTTATCCGCGTCGCCAGCAGGTCTCTCTCCGATTGCCACTGCTGCGGCTCTATATCCAACCCCGACTTGGTTGCGAACTCGTAAGCTTCGCCCAAAAGTGAACTGTCCACCATACCAGATCGCAGATATTCGTCAGCGGTCATGGTCGGCGCACGGCCGGTTTCGGTCAGGTGATCGGCGAACCTAAAGAAAAGTCGCCGACGGTTCAGAGTCAACTCCAGGTTGCCCCATCGTCGTCCCTCAACGCGCACATCCGGAGATATCCCACCACCTCCGAATACTGTGCGGCTTAGCTCAAGTGTCTCGAAACGCTCGCGGGCACTGGAGTCAATAGGATCGTCTTCGAAACTTTGTTGGTAGTAGTGTCGTTTGTTCTCGCCGTAATCCCGTTGAATTAACCGCCCCGATGGAGTGTAATATCTCGCGACCGTCAGGAGAAGTGATCCGGCACCATCCACGCGTTGAGAGACATCAAACTGGCGCTGCACCAAACCCTTGCCGAAGCTCGTGCGCCCTACTACAAGCCCCCTGTCGGTATCCTGCACCGCACCGGCTACGATCTCCGAAGCGCTGGCGCTGCCGTGGTTGATGAGCACCACTATCGGAATTAAGGCCCTGGTCGCCTCTTTGGTCGCATAGAAAGTCTGCGTCGCCCCCGCCCATCGACCTTTCTGGGACACTATCACTGTCCCTTCAGGCAAGAACAGGTCACAAACTGCGACCGCTCCGCCCAAAGTCCCACCGCCGTTGTCTCGTAAGTCCAGCACCAACGATCTCATGCCGATCTGGGTGAGGCTATCCCACGCCGTTGCCACATCTTCCCCGGTGGTTCGCGCAAACCGCGTGGCTCGAATGTAGCCGATATGGTCATCGGTTACGAACGCTGACCTTACGCTCCGTACAGGCACTTTACCCCTTACGATGGAGATCTTAATCGGTTCAGCAACACCGGCCCTCACCACCGTAAGCACCACAGTCGTCCCATCGGGTCCCCTTATATGCTCCTTGACCTCCTCATTTCTCCAGCCCTGCGCAGATACCCCGTCCACCGCCACTATCCGATCACCAGCCAACATCCCAGCTTTTTTCGCCGGTGCGCCGTCGATGGGGCTTATGACAGTAATGGTGCCATCCACAAGCGCGTACTGAATGCCGACACCATAGAAGCGGCTCTCCATCCGCTCACGAAGTTTGGCGGTCTCTTCAGGCGTTATGTAGTTGCTGTGAGGGTCAAGCCTGTCCAACAGACCATCGATAGCACCGTCCAGAAGCGAATTGGCATCCACCTCATCCACATATACCTGGCGCGACAACACCATGATGGTCTGGAGCACTTTGAGTTTTCTGAAAACCTGCCGCGCCTGCCCGTAGGCCCAACCGCCAAAAAGCAGAACTCCCACTACCGCAGGCACCAGCAGGATCAAAATGATTGAGCGGTGTCGCCTGATTGTCATCATCCGTTCATGTGTAAAGAAACGGCTTGAGTTGTCAACACTTCCTGAATGGGTACACTTGAGGCCCGTTGTACCAGAAAAAGAAGCGCACGCAGCACCATTAAGCCTGCCACCAACGCCGTTGGTCCGACGTGATATCTATAAGCGGCAACTGGTCCGGCGACACGTTGGACGTAAACGAACTCGCCGCAAGACTTTCGGCAAAATCGTCAGGCACAACGCGAAATCGCAGTGGTCGGGCTCCAGCTTTGCGGCCAGCAGCCAACAGCGAGCTGTACTCGAACCGGTCTAGCGCCACAATAATGTCATCAGCTTCTACGGATCTTACCACCGCAGCAAGGTCGCCCATCGCGCCGACGATCCGGTGCCCTTCCACTACGTCTCCAGGCAGATTCTCCTCACTGTCAGACCGTCCTGACGACAGGACTCCAGCTATTTCGTAGGGACATCCGATCCTGTCCACCGCGCTCAAAAACTCTTCGGCCCTGTGCCCTGCGCCCACCACTACAGCCGTCCGTTGGCGATGTTGACGCCGCACGCCTGAGCGCCTGCCCAAAGCCCATCGCCAGAGCCACACCGAAACTCCGGTAAAACCCCACGCAAGAACGGTGACGATCCGCGAAAAATTGAGTCCTCTGACCAGATACTGCCCAACTATAGCTGTGGCCAATCCCACGGTCGCTGCCACCGCCGCTTTGGAGCCGCTCCTTGGCGACCTAAGCAGTCCGCTCAACAGTACTCCCAACCCCCATCCGCCAATCCACAACAGCCCCAACGAGGCCCACTGCCACGACTGAAACCCAGGAACAGTCCACCCTGTAAAGGTTCTCAACCACAAACCCGCCGCCATGCCCAAGCCAACCAGAGCTGTATCCATCAACATCGGTGCGATGTTTACGGCGGTCCTGATCACCACTGTGCCCAATGCCCTTAGCAGTATCGCCAGCTCAATCAGTTTGAGTGCAGGCGCGCCATGTTTGGACGCCAAATGCTTGCGCACGAACAGGCCCATAGCTTTGTGGAACTCATAGAGTTGTTTCCACCTGGGCATCGTCCGGCTGCTCTGTCCGCCGAAATGCACGATCTCGGCGTTTGGGACGTAGGCTATCGCCCATCCGGCCTGCCTTATCCGATAGCACCAGTCGAGGTCTTCGCCATACATGAAGTAGTCGCTGTCCAGCGGCCCAACCTGCTCAAGGATCTCCCGTCTAAGACAGAAACAGCAGCCTGAGATCGCATCGACCTCTCCAGCCTCATCCTCGCCGCGCCACGCCTGGTGGTAGCCGCCAAATTTGCGGCTTTTAGGGAATACATAGCTCAGACCGACCATCTTGTAGAAAGCGGCGGCTGGTGTAGGGAACCCTCTTCGCCCGGATAGATCGACACTCCCGTCGGGTTTGACTATCCTGGGTCCAGCAGCGCCGACATCGGGCTTCGCATCCATGTAGGCCACAAGGTGGGCGAACGCGTCGGGATGGACCACGGTGTCGGGGTTGAGAAGAAGGATATACCGGCCACGGGCCAGCGGTAGGCCAGCGTTGTTTCCAGCGCTAAACCCCAGATTCTCGTCCAGCGCCAACAGAGTGACCTCAGGAAATCTGTCGCGGACCATCTCGACGCTGCCGTCAGGCGACGCATTGTCAACGACAATCAGTTGAACTCCCAGGTCGCCCCTGGCACCCAACACGCTTCGAAGAGTCAACTCTAGTAGGGCTTTGACGTTGTAGTTAAGGACGATTACCGTCAGATCGGGGGAAATATCTGCGGAGTCGCCCTGGTCGGGCGTATCGAGAGCCGGAGGGTTTTCAGGGGTTGCTTCACTCACATCCGTCCCCGCCATGCCTGCCATTTGAGTTTCCAGACCATCCATGCCGCCTCGCGGTTGATTTGCCAGTTCATCTTCGACTCCCCGCGCGTCCGATCCCTAAACACGATCGGCACCTCATGTATCTTAAACCCACCGTGCCAGGCGCGGGCGTTCATCTCGACCTGAAACGAGTAGCCTTCCGAACTGACGGTATCGAGGTCGATAGCTTCGAGGACGCTGCGCCTGAAACATTTGTAACCACCCGTAAGGTCCCTCAGAGGGATGCCCGTCACCCATCTAGCGTACCAGTTGCCAGCGTAGCTAAGAAGAAGGCGCGACAACGGCCAGTTGACCACTGTAATCCCTTTGATATACCGCGAGCCGAGTACAAGATCATAGTCGGCGATCATCCTGAGGAAATTTGGCACTTCAGACGGATCGTGGCTAAAATCGGCATCCATCTCAAAGATGTAATCGTAGCCGTTTTCAAGCGCCCACTTGAACCCGTCGAGATAGGCCGACCCTAAGCCGAGCTTCCCTGGTCGGTGCAGCACATGTGCGATAACGCTCTTACCGACCAAACTGTCGGCGATATCACCAGTACCGTCAGGCGACGCGTCGTCCACCACCAACATATCAAGAGACACGCCGGGAGCCTCTAGCTCCCCGACACGCTCAGTCAGCAATTCAATGTTGTCCGACTCGTTGTAAGTCGGCACAATTATCAACGCTCGTTCGCCAGTATCGTTCACCCGTCCGCCTCATTCATCGCCACTTCCACTGCGGTTGTTCGCCTGCTTCTGAGTCTCAAAAGCGTGTCAATCCCCGAAAAAAGAAACACCAGCGCCAGCAGTAGGGCAACGGTGCGGCTGATCCACCAGCCAGCCTCAAAATATCTCGATTTGAACGTAAACTCTACCCTATGGTTCCCAGCGGGCACTTTGACCCCTCTGAGAATGTAGTTTGTCTCATGGATTTCGGCAGCCTCATTGTCGATGGTCGCGCTCCACCCCGCCGGAAAATGTACCTCACTTGAGACTAACAGCGCCGGAGCGTCAGAATCGGTTTCGATGGTGATGTGGTGTAGTCCTGACGCCGTCACCCTCGCGGTTCCGCTCCCAGAATCGGCCAAACCCTCTATCGGCTGCGGCACAATCGCCTCATGAGCCGGGTCGAATGTCGGATCTCTTAGCGTTAACAGCCTCTGTCTCTCGTCGCTCACCACTCTAGTATTCCACACCAACCACGATCTGGGCAAAGCTGCACTGTTTTTCCACACGCTCTCCTGTTGTCCTCTAAACACCAGCTCCAACCCGTCGCCGAGTTTTGGCGGGGTTGGGGACACAATATAAGACGCATTCAACATGTCGAGCACGGGGCGGCGGGAAAGCGCTCCTGATTCCATCATGTTTTTGTAGGTTCGAAGCTGTATTGAGTGGTAGCCGCTGACGCTTGATATGCCGAAATAGGCGTAGGCGTTGCTGTTGGACATACCACGCTCATCAAAAATTGCCAACCGATACTGTGTGCTGTCTGGTACCGACCGATTGGTCGTCAACCACCTTATAACATCGGTGGGTTCGCGCTGCTCTTTTGGTGTCTTTTCTGGGAACTGCCAAAACTTCCAGTCCACCTGCCAGATATCCGCAGCGGTTGCCACCAACAGTATCAGCCCAGCGGCTGATCCCGACAGCACCGCTCTGCGCCTGAGCGCCACGACCCCAGCACTCACGGCCAACCAAAGCGCGGCAAACCAGGCGGTCTCTTTCATGAATTCGGCGCTCACCCGAAACACAGAGGAGTACTGGCGGTAGAGCTGACTGAGGACGCTAGAAAGTTGAGCGCCATAGTCACGAATCAGCGACTCCCTCAACTCTGAGCGCAAAAGCAGATCGCGCCGCATCAGCTCTAGGGGCGTCTTCCCTGTTACAGACATCGCCCATATCACTATCATCCCTAACACCAGCGCCAACCCACCGAGAGGCCCCCGTAGCAGCCTGGCCCAAGATGTCGCTTTGGCGCGTTTTGTCTCGTCGGTGATCTCTTGAACACCAAACGCCGCCAAAATTCCCACTGTCAGCGGCAACATCATGTATATCATGGACGGTATGCGAAACTTGTTGAAATAGGGTGCCCAGTGATACATCGGCCAGAATAGAAGCGGCATATGCTCACCGAACCCGATCACCACCGCAATTCCGCTGAACGTCAGACACGCCCATATCAGCGGCGACCATGGTCGTCGGATGAACAGCGCTAACACCAGCGGCACGATTCCTAGATAGTGAGTCGATTGCGTGAACCGCATGAACCCCCAGTAGGACTGTCCCATCAAACCGTAGAACGACGGCATCGCGAACGAAATCAGCTCCTTGGGGTGAAACGACCACTGTGTTGCAAACGACCATGTCGCGCCCTTAACACCGCCGCTGGCACCAACACTCTCAAGCACACTAGGCGCGCCCCTGACGGAGTATGACGTGTACTCCCACAGCGGTAGATATGGCAGCGCCACTAGCGCCAACCCCACAGCAACCACCCCTAAAGTAAGCCCGGCTTCGACTATAGGAGCTTTGTAGCCCCTATCACCCCTGACGTGAATCACGGTCCTACTCAGCCACCAAACCGCGATAAGCATGTATGTGTAGTAGGTCACTTGAGGGTGGTTTACACCAAGCTGCCCACCGAAAAAGAAGCTCGCCACTGCGAAAGCGACAAAGTTCTTTCTCTCCCAAAGGAGGTCGCACCCCAAAAGCAACGCCGGGATGTAAGCCGCACCCCAGATTTTTGTGTAGTGCCCAGCGGAAAACAGGCCGGTGAAATACGGCGTGCAAACAAACACCAAAGTTCCTATTACAGCCGCAGTCGCACCCAATTGACGCCGACGCAAAAACGCATATAGCGCGATCGCTCCCAGAAATAGTATGACCACAAACCGCAGCCCCTTGTTGGCGACTTCATACAACAGGCTGTTGATCATCTCGCCACGCGAGTACATGAGCGAGCCGTAAGAGGGCATTCCTGAGAAAAGACCCGGAGACCAGAGTGGCGTACATTCGGGATGGAGCATTAGGGGGCCAAGAAACCAGGCCCAATCAGGCGTAGTGTCGCACTCCAAGTACCACTGCCGGAGGACATTGTTGGCGCCTTCGTAGGCGACACTATCAGCGGGTTGGAAACTACCGTGTTCGATCTGGGGGGAGAGGAATATTAGGACACTGACCAAAATCACACCGACCGCCACGGCGTGGGTCTGCCGCGCAGTCAGCTTCGGTAGACTGAACGACGCAGTCTTCTCATTGCGCTGCCCGCCTCTATCAGGCTGACGCGGCGATCGCCCCGATTTAGGCATATCCCCTCAAAAGTCTGTAACTCACCGCAACGCCAGTGTCTACGCAGCGCGCCCCACCTAGCAGCAGGGAGTGGCGGACCATCGCTCCCTAAAACTGATCGGCTGGCGGGAAGAACGCCGCCCGCACAGGGAACACAGCGTTTAGAAGCCGTTGCGCCGGTGTCGATACCTCAACGCCCTCGTCTTGGAGCACCATCTCCACCGGCCTGAATCCGACCACCAGTTCGGTGAGCGATTCCTGCGAGATGGCAACCACCTCACCAACATCTTCCGAAGAGCCGTTGCTTACAGCCAGACTTCCACCATCCTCCTTCAGCGCCACTCTTCCCAGCGGACACTCAAGCGTCAGGCCAACAGACGAACCGCTTTCTATACCGGCGGCAGACCAACGTCTTGACAGCTCAGGCGCGATCTTGATCAATCAGTGAGCCCATGTTGCACATTCGCATCATGGGGCCGCCATTTACGTCTGTAGACCGGGACATCGACGCACGCTTGTTGTAGAAGATGTACCGGGCAAACCCACCATCTGACGGGCAGTTGACCTCAATAGATGGGCAGAGGTTCTTCTGGCCGTGTCGTTTTAGCAGCCCCAACATCGCCTCGTAAGCCTCAAGACGATCCTCGACAATCACTTCGCGACCGCTAGCTCCGCCCATACACGCGTAGCCCACAAGGTTATCGCCTTCCCAGATACCCAGCGGCAGATCGAGATGCTCGAAACGCCAGTGCCAGTTCCAGATCGACTCATCTCTGATGGGGGCCAGCGGGTAATCGCTGGTCATCCGATCGAACAGCGCAGCTATTTTTGGAATATCTTTGCGCCGGAGCTTCTTCTCCCGCAAATCTGGGGTGTCAGAGACCTCTATCTCATTGGTAGTCAGCGAAAGGTTCTCGCGGACTCTGGCGGTGCGGTAGCCAAACTTGTGATAGAAATTCCGAATACCGAAGAGCAGCGAGAGGTCAAAGCCATCGGCCTCCATAAACCTCACCACATCCTCCATCACCTGCGAGGAATACCCTTTTTTGGTGTGATCGCCGTGGGTCTCCACACACCCGATTCCCCCAATTCGCAGCGTTGCATCACCATACCTCACCGGCACATCGACAATAAGGACGTGGGAGATTATCTGACCATCTATTTTCAGGATTCTGGTGAGCTCAGGGCGGTTGTTCGGGTGCGCCTGCCATCTTCTCATCCAGTCCCTAAAGGGGAAATATCCCCCAAACACCCGACCTGTCAGATCGCCAATCTCTTCAAATTCGCGGCGGCTTGTGGGATGAGTTACCGGCATGTTAGCTCAATCCTAATGTGTGGAATTTCTGATCTGTGGGTTTTTCTCAAGCCACCCGTGAGAGCAGGTCGTAGCTTTCGGAATCAAGTTTGCTCATGTCAGGCACTTCAAACCGGTTGCCATCCACGTCGGTTATCAGCAGCCGCGTGGCGCTTAAGTAGTGTGCATTGTCCCTCATGTGCCGCACTACAAACTCCCTGCGCCCCCGATCGGTCTCCACAGTCCAGTACGTCGCCCCAAACTCCTCGCGCATCGACTCAATTCTATGAACTATCGTCGTAAAGTAGCGGCGCGTCAGTTCGGCCTGGACGATTTTGTAAGACTCATCATCCAGCTCCATTGGCTCGACAATCACCCCCAAATCCTCGATCCGTCCCACCAGGATGCCGATATAGCGGTTGGGCTCTGTCAGCGGAAAAGTTCTCACAATCTGCACATCAAGAAAAGTCTGTTTCCCCTCAAACTCAGCCCTCAGCCGGTTGTGAGGATCACAAAACAGTCGCACTGATTTGGGGTCGAGCGCTTTGCCCACCAGACGAGGTGGTTGAATCGCTGCCTTTGGAGTTTCCACAAAAACCCTCTCCCACTATAGTTAGCTGCCGAAAAATAGATCAGGAATCAACAACACCATAAAATAAGCCGCCGGTCCGGTTCTGGGCAACGGCGGCATGGTAATCTGACGGCGACAATTCACCGAATCAGCCTGGGTCTACAGGTCAAACGTCCCGTCTGGCACATCACCCCCAAACTTAAGTTCTCCATAGCTGTAAAACTCATATCGCCGACCTTCTTGGTCGAACGTCTCAAGCTGCATAGCCAACTCTAACCCTCTGTCCACCCACAACTTCGCCCGCATAAACCATCGACCATCAAGCTCTTGGCTAAAACTCGCCTCCCAAACCCTACACGCCCGTCCGCTCACCATTTCGTCCGGCAATCCGCCGATGGTAACAATGCTATCTCTAAAACTGCGAGTCATCTTCTTCCCTGAAGTCAAAGAGAATGTCCACGCCACGTTCGATAATCAGCGTATCCTCCGCATGCACCGTAACGGGCGCGTCGATCAGATACAGCCCCCCGGTAGCCAGAGTGGTAACCCCGTCACTAAGAACAAGCCGTTTGGGGCATTGCGGTGTCGCCTGTGTGAGCTCGAACGCAGCCAAAATAATCAAGCCGCAAAAAAGCCTCCAACGCCATACGTCCAGCGTCATTCTTCGTCCCTCTCCAGCCCCCCAAACGCGATCACACATCAGGCGCAATCCATCTACTACTCATCAAGCGGCAATGTGACCTCCCACCCCAATTCCGATGAACGGTATACCGCCAGAATAAGCTCCACCGCTTTGCGAGCGCTCGTTCCAGGGACCAGCGGCTGGCGGTCATTCCTGATAGCATCGGCCATATCCCGCACCTGGATCACATGTCCCCTAAGTCCGAACGCTTGCGGGTCCCCAGCCATCGCATCGGGAGCCTCATCTTCCTCAATTTCTAACTCGACATTCTCGGCGTGACCATCCTCTTCAGAGGTGACCGCCCACCGTTTGATGGTCGGGTCTTCGAGTATCACGGTACCGTTCTCGCCATGAAGCTCCAGTCGCGTCGCCTCACCGGGGTTGCACGATGTCGTCCCTTCGAGCACCCCCCATGCGCCGCTCTTGAACGTCAAAATCGCCACCGCCGTGTCTTCCACAGGGATGCGACGGGTTTTCGGAGCCGCTTTGGCATACACTTTTTCCACATCGCCCATGATCCACAGAAGAAGATCAATCCCATGAACGCCCTGATTCATCAATGCGCCGCCGCCATCAAGCTCCCAGGTTCCGCGCCACCCTGCGCTGTCGTAGTAGGCCTGACTGCGGTAATATTTGAGATAGGCATCACCCATTACCATTTTGCCCAGCTCGCCGTTCTTCACCGCCTCTCTGACTCTGATCGAAGCGCTGGTGGTCCGCCGCTGAAAAATGCATCCGAGCTTCACTCCAGCATCATCGCAGGCCGATATCATAGCGTCGATCTGAGGCAGCGTGATCGCCATCGGTTTCTCGGTGAGGACGTTCACCCCCGCCCCCGCCGCCGCCACTGCAATCTCTGAGTGAATGCCCGACGGCGCGCAGATCGATACCACATCAAGGCTCGCCTGCGAAAACATCTCTTGGTAGTCGCCAAAGACTGTATCCACCCCAAAATCCTCGGCGAATGTTCTGGTATTTTCAGGCACGATATCACAGACGGCCGAGAGCTCTATGCCGTCAGAGTGTGTGATCGCCTTGGCGTGCCACGGGGCGATGACCCCGCATCCAACAATACCCCAACGAAGCGGTGTGTCAGCCATCTGTCAGTACCTGTGTTTTTAGGGGGATTAGATCACTCGCGCTATCGGGAACAATGAGCGCACAGAAACCACGCCTGGCAAGGGGTAGACCCAAAGTGTCATCTAGGAGTCTACCCGTGGCGCGAACAGGAGGAACCGGTCTACTCTATGATAATTCCCCGATCAGCGAGGATAGAGCCGGTGGTTTTGGCGATATCCGTGAGGGCGTTTTGATAGTCGATCACCGCGTCGAGATGGGTGTTTCTCTCACGGGCCAAATCCTGCTCAATCTGAAGCACCTCATAGTTGGTCGCAAGTCCAAGCCTCAAGCGCTCCTTCTCCGCGGCGAGTTGGGTCTCTGCCAGTCGCACCGCCTCTGATGCCGCCTCAATAGTCCGCTGCGCCGAGACGAACTTCCTCACGGCGGTCCTCACCTCTGCGAAAATCTGCTGCTCCAGCGCTTGCCTGGTTAGCTCGCTTCGTCTGATCTCCACTCTTGAGTTGGCCAAACGGGTTTTGGCGTCCCGGTTGCCCAAAGGCATACTGAAAATAAGTGAGCCAGACCAGTTCTGGAACTGCGCAGTCACCAGCTCATCAGTTCCCTCACCTATGTCGTCGCCACTGTCATCGAGGTTCAGCGACACGACAGCATTGAGCTGTGGCTTGAGCCTGTCTTTACTCATAGCCACCGCTATCTCCAAGCGCCGGTGAGCAAGAAGGTGCCGCTGATACTCAGGGCGGTTGGCCAGAGCCGACGCGATAAGGTTGTCCAGGTCGGGTTGTGCCGATCCCAATGAAGGATCGTCCAGCGGAATCACGGCGGCATCCCAAAGTTCGGCGTTGTCGACCAGGTTGGTGCGCTGCTTGAGGAGGTCTTCAGCACCTCTGACCGCCGTTGCGCTGGAGATGCTGTCCACGCGGGCGTTCGCCACCCCAACCTCAGCGCTAAGAATCTCTGTTCGGGCCTTCGCTCCAGCGGAGACTCGAATGCGGGTCTGCACTAGCAGTTCTTGTGCGCTCTCAAGCCGCAGCATCTGGACAGCAGCAGCCTCGCGGGTTTTTACGAGGCTCCAGTAGGCCTCCTCCACCTCAACCATCGTAGTTATAGTTCGCTCCCGCAGCCGCTGGTTCGATTCCTCCAAGTTCAATCGACTCACGCGGATATCGCTCTCAGTTGGCAACCGCCCGAAGCCCCGCATAAGAGGCTGAGTCATGTCTACCGTGACGGAGTTGTGGTATAACGCGCCGCTCTCTCGATGGGTCCTGGAGCTGGAGATCGCACCGCTAAACTCGGCTCCCCACCACATCTTGCGCCTTATCCTTGCGGTCAGAGACTGTCGGTTCGATTTCGCAACAGTGCGTTCGGGTACGTAGGTGACATTACCCGCACTGTCCGCGATCTGCACAAAATCCCCGCCTGGCGACTTGCTGTAGGAACCCTGAGTCGTTATAGACAGGTTGGGGTCGTAGATCGAAAGGCTTCTGGTGATGTCTGATTTGGCGTCATCATTAAAGAGACGCGTCTGCTGAAGCGCAATGTTCTTGTCTAGCGCCATTTTGACGCAGTCCTCTAGCGTCAGAGCCACCTGTGGCCTTTTGGGTTGCTGGGCAGACGCTATGCTCATGGCTACGAGCAGTGCGGCACACACTGTTAGTAGACCCGACACAACCGATCCTTCCGTTTCGTGCAGTCGTCGGCGACGAATCGCCTCACGGTTCTCAAGTAGGTTCGCTGGCGTTGATGAGACGATCTGACGAACACATCAAAGTGGTTCCCCAAAAAGTCTGACTCAAAGCACAATCCCAATGTTACGCAAAAGCAACCGTTTTTGCGTACGGTACGCTACCTCTAACATGTTACATGTGTAGCACCGTGTCAACTCTCCACCAATCAGTCGCAGGTGGTCGCTCTGCTCTAGCGACTTCCAAGAGCCCTCACAGGATCGAGTCTCGACGCCCTCGCCGCTGGATAGATTCCGAATACCAGGCCCACAGCGACGGCTGCACCGAAACCCATCAACATTGATCCTGTCTTTATGGTCGTCACCCAACCGAACGTGTCAGTCGCCAATCCAGCTACAGCCACTCCCAACAACCCTCCGAGAGCACAGATCGCAGTCGATTCTAAGGCGAACTGCAAGAGTATGGCACCCTCTGTCGCTCCAAGCGCTTTTCTAAGCCCGATCTCTGGCGTCCGCTCGGTTACGTTGATAAGCATAATATTTCATCACAACCACACCGCCCACCACCAGGCTGACAACACCGATGACCATCAGAAGCTGCTCAAACGTGGTCGTCGCCGCCACTTTCAATATCAAGTCCTGCGAAGAGTCTTGAATTCTGAAATCGTCTTTCTCACCTAGCTCAATAGATCGCGACTGGCGCATGGTGCGTTCGATCTGTGTCGCAACTCCGATAATGGCCTCTGGATCGGAAACCTGCACGTAGATTGAAGTCAACCCGGGGGAGCGCAATGTTCGCCCGATCGCCGACTCCAAAGGTATTATAATCTGACTACCAACACAGCCAAAATTGCCGTTTGGACCTTTCGCTGCTGCAACTCCAACGACTTCAAACCGCACACCGCTAATGCGTATCGTCTCTCCCACCAGATGCTCTCCCAAGCCTAATGTTTCAGCTGTACCTATCCCCACTACAGCGACCCGTCTGCGGTCTTCTGCATCGGTGTCGGTGAAAAAACGCCCAGCTAAAAGTTCGCGGCGATACAGCGAAAAAAAATCCGCCCATATGGCTATCACTGTGGGTCTGATCTGATGAGTGCCAAAAACCGTCAAACTCCAGTCAGGCGCCTGAGGAACGATGTAGTTAACGCCAGTATTAGTCTCTTCGAGGGCGAGGACATCGTCCATTGTGAGGTTTCTCCACCGGTTGCTCCGGATGGTCAGGAACGTTGTCTTGCCCCAAGCGCTTTTCTAAGACCGATCTCTTTGGTTCGCTCGCTCACAGTAGCCAACATCACCGTCATGACGCCGATGCCACCGACCAAAAGACGCACAGCCGTGACACCAAGAAGGAAGTCGCCGAAATTGCGGGCGACATCGGCCTCCATCTCCATCATTTCCGATTCGTTTCGAATTGCGAAGGTGTTCTTTTCGCCTGGGGTCAAGCCGCGCTCAGCCCTCAGAATCGTCTCAATCTCCTTGGCCGCGTCGAGAACCCTCGCCTCAGAAGTGGCGGTAATCCTCACGAATCGAACTGCTAGAATTGGCAACAACCGGTACTACGCGGCGAGGTCGGGGATTGGGCATGGGCAGGAGGATGGTCAAATGATCCGAGCCGGAATCGTTATGCAGGTCGGTGAAGATTGGCTTCTTTATCTCTAAGACCCTTTTGACCAGGGGTATCTCGTGCGTCGATACAACGTCTGCATCGACGTCGCCGACTACCAGTCTGAGGGTTGCGTGCCGATCATACACTAATCCCACGGTGAAGTCAGGCAGATGTTTCTGCTGCTCAACAATCCAGTCCTCCGCAAACTAAGGCAACGCTGGATCAGCGGCGTCGTCGAGCGCACCCTGTATTACTGCGGCCAACGTGTGGGCGATAACCTGCGCATCCCCTATACGCTCTCGTCGCCACGACGCTATCTCTCTGATCTTCAGGTCGGCGATGGCTGACAGTTCATCCCATGCCTCGCGGCGAAACGCTCGCTTCTGGTGCTGATGGAAAACAACGCCAGTAACGACTATTCCCGCCACAAGCGCAGCGAAAACGCCGAGTAGATTTCAGGGAGAATAGAGAGCTTGGCGCGAAGGTCCAGATGACGACATGAAAAAGTCCTCAGGTTGAGAACGCCTAACCGCTAGACCCGTTGGGGCTCTAGTGCGGCTAGCGAATCAGGTCTGTGTCGGCTCTGTCAGTTGGTGATGATTGGAACCGCTAACGAGCGTAAGCAAAAATAGTGCCGCCAGACAGCCTCCACCATGGCCAAGAAAAGTGAAGTTAACGATCGCTCCGGCGACGCTATTTTGGGCCGCCTCCACAAGGAATGAATTTCGCTAGGTTCTATCTCTTTACGCCTTCCGCGGTCTATCAGTATATCGTACCTGGTGGATCATTCTCTCCGGGCGGCTCTGCAAGTTCCAAAATTGTGAGGTTGTCAAACCGCTCTGCCAACCATACCGCCTGGGTTGCCCCTTCATCGGGCGAATACCATGCCGATGGATAGCGGGGTCCCGCTACATTGAGCGCAGCCTGGACAGACGGATTAGGTGTAACCCATTCCAGCCCATTCCAAACGGCTAAATCAGTGCCCCATTGTATACGTGTCGGCATCAGTCGGGTGCCGCTTCTCTGCGGATTAATCGCAGTACAAACTCAAAATGATCTGGGTCTTCGACTGCGAATGCTACAGGGTCGTCAAATAGATATTGCATACCCATCGCGTTTATCTCTCCGCCTATGTGTTTGCCGACGCCTCAGAACCACCTTTTCTGGCGAGCAGAGAATCCAGTGCCGCAGAGCCGCCACTGTTGCCCAACGCAGCTTCGGTAGCCTCCTCAAGCGAGTCGCCTGACGACTCCCGCTCCAGGTCAGTGGCTGCCGACGCAGAATCCATCTGATGCTGCAGCCTGTTGCGACGATCCTGTATCCGCTGAAGCGCTGTTGACTCCCCATGCGCCAAGGTGCTTCTTGCGGTGTTGGTTGCTTTGACTACTGAATCCATGGACGCGATGAGTTGTCGATCGTTTTTCGCCTGGCGAATCCGGTCCTGAATCTCGCTCAACCGGGTCCGCAGCGTCCGCTCCATTTCGTCCTGAGTTGCCAGCATCCCCTGCTGAACCGCGATCTGCTCGGCTGCGTGCTGCGCCTCCTGGGCGTTGCGTTCGGCAAGCTCGCGTTCGTCTTTCTGGGCTAGAGCGACAGCCCGACCCTCATACTGGGCCTGCTGTGTCTCAAGCTCGGTGGTCCGCCGCTTTATTCCGGCAATCGTCGCCTTCACCTCACCCAAGCTACCCATCACACGGTGCTCGTCCGCCTCCGCCTCCTTGATATCCACATCTGTCAACTCAACCTCTTTGCCCGCCTCCAGATTCGTAATAACCGCTTCGCCTTGAGCTTTGCCCAGGCGTAGCACTCTACTCAAAAACCCCATGTAACCTCCAGTGGCTTATCCCGCCGGTTGGTCCAGCAGGCCGCCATACCCGCATGCCGTTCACTCGGCGCTCAATGCCCGTTCTGCATCAAGCCGCAGAGCTACCTGCAAGCGCGTTGTCTAGTTGGACTATCGCCAACATCATCGATTTGATCGCGGCGATAAGTTCGTTTGCGTCAAGGTTCTCCGCCTCCAGATTTTCCATAATGAAGACGTGTCCTTGGTCGGTGTAAAAAGCCCCGTGTACGGTTTGGCCATTCAGTGTCAACAGCCTCTCGTAGAACGGTTCACGCCCCTTGTTGGGGACTTGCGCCACATCTGCGAAAATCGAGATCACGTGGGGCTCAGCGTCGATAATCAGAATGATTCCTGTTTCCGGATCCTCAACGGAAAAAATGTCCGGCTGGTCGCGGCGCACTATCAGGTCCGGGATTTCGAGCAGAATCGCCTGAACGGTGTCGGCGTTTTTCAGCTCTTCCTCAGACGGCGTCCGATCGGTCATCGCCTATGCTCCTGGTTCACGTGGTCGCTCCTCGCGGCAATCCGCGTGATCCCCCGCGTATATAGAACGGAGAGATCATACGGATGAATTATACCAAATGCGTTGTCGTTAAAGGTAGGTCTCGCGTCAGTTATCCGGGATCACCACGCCCATCGTCTGTTCCCCAACACCTAGCGAGAGAAGATACATGTTCCCAGGCAGCGGCCCCTACACCTACCAGATTGGCAAGACGATTCATCGCGCACCTCGTCTGATATGACCACTAACCTTGGGGCCTGTGACCGTTATATCATCGGCCCGAGCTGCGCGGGACTCGTCGCACAAAACGAGCTAACAAGAGGCGTGCGGAAGGGTGCCCAAATCTGAAATGACAAGCACTCACCCAAATATAAACGATAATTTACTAGAGACAACACAGTCGGACGCTTCGCGCCTTTTTTTGCGGGCGTCTACGCCGCCCGCGTGGTTTTGAAGATGGAGCGAATCCTCGAACGCCAAACCTACATGGCGGCATCCAGTCGCACCAAACAGACCGCTCAAGGAAAACCAGGCCTGCGGCGGAGACGCAGGCCCAAAAACCACGCGAAGCGTGTCACCAGGTGGAGACGCCGTGGTTCATCGGGTGGGCGATCTGTCCCATTATCGTGTCGATGAGCGCCCAGAGGCCGATGGCGGTGAAGTCGCCGACGACTACCCCGATGGCGGCGGGCTTTATTCTACGGTATCCGGCTGCGCCCCCATTCTAAGTACCACCACTCTGATCACCCATCCGATGAGTAGCGATAGCCAGAGCATTTCCATCGTTGCGCTTTCGGCGAGGGCGAAGGCGAACGGGTAGAGGGGCCACCACTGGAATTTGCGGTGAAGCCAGATGAACCGCAGCATCGCCGCCGCGCCGCCGATCATGGTGAGAAGAACGGCTGTGTTGGGGCCGCTACGGTGAAGGATATACCTCTCTGCGGTCTCCCAGGGCCATGCTGCGGTGAAATTGAATGTTTGGGGGTTTAGATACTGGGCGCCGTGGGTGTAGGCGATGTATAGAACAGCAGCGAGGCTGAAAATGGAAGCCAAGCCGACACCGGCAAACATGAAGCTCATCATGCGACCAGGCGAGATTTTGAGGACTGACGCCAATTTGAGTCCGTCCATCATGTTTGGTAGGATATTACCACGGGGCGCCATGGGCATCTGGTTACTCATGACCATCATACTGACTGTTCGCGGCGTCATGTGCTCAGTGCCGGTGATGAGCGATGTGTTTATCATCGGGTCGAGGCTCGCGCTGCACCAGAATATTCCCCCGTCGGCTATGACGCGGGCAAGAATGATGATTATCGCGATCTGCACGATCAGCATCACCATCGCTGTGTCAAAGCCCATCCCAGAAGCGAGCGCCCAAGATAGATAGATCGCGCATCCACCGACTATCCCCCAGAGCGACCATCCGAGAGCGCTGTCTTCAGATGATTCGGCGTCACCAGGATGCCATGTAAGGCGCCACGCCATTGAGAGACGCTCTCTAGCCGCCCACAACATATAGGCGACTGCGGCGAACGACGCACCAAGCCTGCTAAACCGAATCAGCATGCTGTAGCCGAAAGTCCAGTGCGCTGTATATGCCTGCTCGCCCTGCCCGATGCCCACCAAAAGCATAAGCCATCCGACGAATAGCATCCCCAGCTCGAAACCCCAGAACCCAGCGGACACATCGGCGCGCATGAGGATCGCGATGCCGATCAGGGCTAGGTGAATCTCCACAAATGTGGTATCGAAGAGGCTGCGGAGTGCAGCGTCTTTGATGTTGAACAGTATGGGGACGGTCCCGAAAGTTCCCAGACGAAGATATGGCACTGAGGGAAAGTGAAAATGAAGGCCTTCAAGGAGCCTGAGGAGGAAAGGCAGCCCTACAGCGAGCCAGAAGACCCAGTCAGAGAAGAGCCGTTTGTTGAACGTGGGCTCCTCCTCTTCCCCCAAAACAGCCAGAGGTATCTGCGCCTCCAGCAAATCGGATAATCATCACGCGAATCTACCACCCGATGAACACCGACAGCCAAAGATCTTCCATCGTCGCACTCTCAGCCAGCGCAAACCCAAACGGATATAACGGCCACCACGAATAGCTTCTGGGCACAGATAACCAACCTGCTGGACTCGCACGACAGGTTCGCCGTTATCAGACCGAACACCGTACAGGCGGGCGTGCGCGCTGCGGAGATGGCTGAACGGCCTCGTGAAGTGTTGAGCGAACTTGCCACCGGCAACACACGGTTCAAAGCGTTGTGGCAGCAGTTTTTGGACCGGCGGGCGCATGTCGCGGTAACACACGGCCAACCTTTGAGGTCCGGGCCCAAGGGCGGATTTGACAGGGCGATTATCGCCGCGATATCTCGACGCCCCCTTGATCCGACGGTAGCAGCGATGGTGGATTCAGGCAGACCGGTAGAGATAGATATCCGCACCTACATCGGCCCAGAGGGTGATCCCTCGCTCGTATCGGGTGTCGGTCCATCCGAGCTCTCCGACGAGTTGAAGGAAGAGATCCGCGATCTGATGATGAGGTCGAGCCGACGAGCTCAGGGAGCACCAATCTACATCCCTCGGTTGATGAGAATCCCCGACTACGCTTTCTCACCTCTGCCTGGTACCGACGAAGCCGAAGACCTCAATCCCGACGCCTTTATGCAACTGGCCAGTCGCGTTGGGGTTAGCCGCGCCCTGGGGGTATTGCCTATTCTACCCAACCTATCCGATTCCGTTCCCGCGCCTCTTCCACAGGTACCCGAGCAATACAACGCGATGCCCATAGGCCAAGTGATTCTCCGATGGCAGCGGCACGACAGCAGCGCAACGGCGGTTTTTGTTAGGAGATTTAGGATCTTTGGTGAGGACCACGGGCGCTGGCGACACGAGCTCCAGTCGTATCACGAGATTCTGCAGACACGCCAGCAAGTTCTCACCTTGGCCGATTCATTGGCGGGCTCGACCGCACGATCGCGAGCAGTTGAGATTCCTCCGCTTCCCGACTCTCCCGGTTATCGGCGACCGCCAGGACAGAGAGCGGTTTACGATACGCTTCTCGCATAGGGTACCGTTGCGGAGCTAAAAGAGTGGAGAACTGCTCTAGAACGATGGCACGAGGATGCCCGACAGCGGTGGTAATCGTCGCAGGTACGTCGCAAATATGTTTGGCAGCCAGCCGGCGGTCAGAGGTTCTCTCTGGGCCGCAGAGGGTTCTTGCTTGATGCGTCCCGAAGAGCATACTAACCGTAAAACCAGTCTACACCAATACGACGAACGCGGAGGCGGTTGAGAATGCCGCCGGTCTCCTCTGCTGATCCGGCACAGTAGGCCAGGAGTACGGCGTCGTCAAGCATGTGTATCGCGGTGTAGCAATATCCAGCGTCAGGATCATCTTCAAGAGCTCTGTGGTGTCCCCAGGTGGCTCCGTCATCGCTGCTGATGGCTGAGACCAGCGGGGTGCGCTGCTCGCTGTTATCTGGATGCGGGAACCTGCCTGAATGATCGTTCCATACCGCCAGCAGGTCGCCGCTGGGCAGTCTTTTCACGGACATTGGGGATGTCGGAGAGTGGAATTCAGTCGGCTCAGGTTGAGACCAGGTTTGACCCTGGTCGCTGGAACAGCTCGCCCACTGTCTGCCGGTGCTGGTCCTAAGCCACGAGAACAGCCGCTCGTCTTTGAGCTCAATAACTCCAGGTTCTTGTATCCCTGCGCTACTGTGTTCAGGTAGCGCCCACCATGTCTCGGCTTCGGTCCAGGTCTCGCCACAGTCGTCTGATAGGTAGAAAAACAACACCCCGCGACTGTCCATCGTTGACCACTCTGACCGACTTTCGGCCTTCATACGGTGAAACGACGCTGGCACGACAAGTCGCCCCGATGAAAGCTGAATCATTCTGTCGTTGTTTACGACAAAGTATCCAGGCGCTGCAATCGCCAAAATCGGATCGCTCCAACTCTCGGCATCATCGGCTGTGATACTGATCCTCACTCGGCAGTCGTGCCAACCGTGCTTGATGAGGTAGCCAAGGAGAGCCCTACCGTCGTTTAAACGCAGCAGCGAGACGCTCATCACGTTCATGTCGCCTTGGTTCGTGACCAAAATCTGGTCGCTGTCATCCCACGACTTGCCGTCGTCATTAGAATAGCGCACGGCTATGTGTGCTGGCGCGTTGTCACCGCCATCGTCGCCAACGAAGTGTGTATATGCGAACATAATCCGACCGTCGCTCAGCGTAAGAAAACTGCCCTCAGAGTTGCGCGGGTTGTTCCCTGTCGGGTCAAGCTGAAGAACGATGTCGTTTGTCATTGGTGTCTGTCCCTATTTTTCGGTTAGTGTTTCAATCTATGCGATGGTGTTCTTGCCTACCTCTGCCACCTGATCGATCCCATACGTCTATAAATGCGCGGCCGCACAACAGATGTGCGCAGAATGCGCAGGATTGCGCCAGAAATGCGCGAAAAACTACTTAGTTCCAGTGTCATCAAGGAGCATCACGTGCACTTCCGAAGGACCGTGGACACCGATCATCAGATTCAGCTCAATGTCCGCTGTTTTGCTGGGGCCGGTGATCATGTTGATGCATGATGATAGTCGGTCGGGGTAGTCGCTGCGGATGGTGGAGGTCAACTGGCGCTCGAGAAACCGTCGAGTATAAAGTCAGTTGCCCAGCTTGGACTCGACGAACGTCAAGTCGTAGTCGCCAGCGCGAAAGCTTGGATGGGCCATAACAGCCTGGTGGAACGGGATGGTTGTTGGGACGCCATCGATGTAGAACTCCTCCAAAGAGCGTTCCATTCGAGCGATCGCCTCATCGCGGCAGTCGCCGTGGGTTATCAGCTTAGCGATCATCGAGTCGTAATACTGTGGAATCTGGTAGTTGTCGTAAACGTGGGTATCCACGCGGACGCCAAAACCGCCTGGTGTGTGGAAATAGGTGATCGTGCCAGGCGTCGGTCTGAAATCGGCTTTGGTGTCCTCGGCGTTTATTCGGCATTCGATGGAGTGCCCGGTGAGCGCCACATCTTCCTGCCCAAACGACAGTGGTGCCTCTGCTGCGATGCTGATCTGCTCTTTTACTATGTCTATCCCAGTCGCCATTTCAGTGACCGGGTGTTCGACCTGAACCCGGGTGTTCATCTCCATGAAGTAGAACCGCTCACCATCACTGTCCAGGAGAAACTCAATGGTGCCAGCGTTGCGATAGTCAACCGCTTTGGCCCCTGCCACCGCAGCCTCTCCCATCGCTTTCCTGACCTCATTAGATATACCTGGGGAAGGCGCTTCCTCAAGAAGTTTTTGGCTCCGGCGCTGGATGCTACAGTTTCGCTCACCAAGGTGGATGGTGCCGCCGCGTTGATCGCCCAAAATCTGTACCTCAACATGCCGTGGGTTCACGACTCGTTTTTCCAGGTAGAGCGATCCATCTCCGAAGACCGCCTCCGCCTCGGCGCTAGAGACAGCGAACGCCCGCGCTATCTGATCGGAGCTGTCAACGTAGCGTATGCCCCGTCCGCCGCCGCCGGAGACGGCCTTGACAACAACAGGATAGCCGATCTGGTCGGCGACCTCACGGGCGTGGGCGACCGACTCCACAACACCCTCAGAGCCTGGAACCACCGGAACCCCTGCTTCAGCCATTATCCGTTTTGCTGATGCTTTGTCGCCTAGAAGCCTGATCTGGGCTGCGGTTGGACCGATGAACGAGAGTTCGCACGCCTCTGCTATCTCTGCGAAGCGAGCGTTCTCTGCGAGAAATCCATAGCCAGGATGAATCGCTTGCGCCCCGGTGACCTCCGCTGCCGAGATAATGGCCGGGATGTTGTTGTAACTGCGGTCCGGCGGCGCTGGGCCGATGCATACGTCTTCGTCGGCCAACCTGACGTGGAGGCTCATCTCGTCGGCTTCGGAGTAGACGGCGACGGTTCCTATGCCCATCTCTTTGCAGGCGCGGATGACCCGCAGCGCTATCTCACCACGATTTGCAACAAGTATCTTGTCAAACATATTTTCTATTCGTCGTCGGGGACCAGGTGGTCGTCGGAGGCAAGAATATGGCTGTCAGGCTAGTAGACCATCATCAAGAGCGGATCAACCTGGGCGAATCGTAAGAAGGGGTTGTCCAAACTCCACCGGCTGGCCGTTCTCCACCAGTATCGCCTCGACGGTGCCCGTTATGTCGGCCTCGATCTCGTTCATTAGCTTCATGGCTTCGACAATACACAGCACCTGTCCGATCTGAACTCCGTCGCCGACACCCACAAAAGGATCGGCGTCTGGTGAGGGCGAGCGATAGAATGTACCAACCATTGGTGATTTGAGCGCGTGGCCGTCGGCCTCTTCAGGGGCCGAAGGCTGCTCCTGCACCGTTTGCGGAGCCTGAGATAAATCTGTGGCAGACCGCGTATAGGAGATATGCGGCGGCGCACCAGAAGATTTGACTATCCGTATTTTCTCGTCGCCCTGGGCGACTTCGAGCTCAGATATCTCACTGGCTTCAACCAGCTCAATGAGAGCGCGAATCTCAGCCAATTTCACAAACATCTCCCCGCCAAGATGGTTTTTTCTAGAACCTAGCTGCACCATCGTTGGGCGTTTTTTTTGGCTTACAGTTCCATGCGATAGGGCTAATTGACACGCTCCATATAATCGCCGGTGCGTGTATCCACCCTGACGGTGGTGCCCTCCTCCAAAAACAGAGGCACCATAACCGTCGCTCCTGATTCCAATGTCGCTGGTTTGGTACCGCCCTGAGCGGTGTCACCGCGAACACCAGGGTCGGTCTGCACCACCTTTAGCTCAACGTGGGCTGGCAGCTCTACCGAGAGGGCGCGGCCTTTGCCCACGACGACAGTACATATCTCATTTTCACGCATCAGTCCGATGATGTCAGTGACCAGCGCCTGATTTACCGCCGACTGTTCGTAGGTGTTCTGATCCATAAAATAATAAATATCGCCGGTGTTGTAGAGGTACTCCATCTGCCGACGCTCCACGCGCACCTCTTCGAGCTTGGTGCCAGAATCGAATGTTCGCTCCAAGATCGACCCGGTCTCGACGTTTCTAAGTTTTGTGCGGACAAACGCTCCGCCTTTGCCTGGCTTGACGTGTTGAAATTCGACTATTGTCATCGTCGCACCATCCAGATCAAATGTAAAGCCGTTGCGAAAATCCTTGGTTGTCGCCACTACTGTTCCCCTTCCAGTGGCCGAGCTACTGTCGGCCTATCTGATCGCCTCTACTCTGTCAGTGATCAACAATCATCAGCTCTTTTGGAGTGGTGGTAAGATTTCGGTGGGTTTTCCCGGTTATCACTATAAGGTCTTCTGTCCGCACGCCTCCCCACCCTGGTAGATAGATACCCGGTTCGATGGTGATGACCATACCGTTTTTGAGAATCTGCTCGCTTTTCGCAGAGATTCTTGGGTCCTCGTGAACGTTGAGACCGACGCCGTGCCCTAGCGAGTGCCCGAAGGCGTCGCCGTAACCAGCATCGTGGATCACCTCACGGGCACATTCGTCCAGATCGCTGGCCGCCACCGACTCACCTGCCATCTCCAGTGCCGCGTCCTGCGCGCGTCCGACTATATCGTGAACCTCTACCAGCTTGTCGCTCGGCGGCCCCATACTGATGGTGCGGGTAAGGTCGGAGGCGTACCCCTCATAAAATACTCCGAAATCAATCGTTACCATTTCGCCAGATTCGACGATCTTTTCGGTGGCGACTCCGTGAGGTAGCGCCGCCCTTTTCCCAGAAGCGACGATGGTGCCAAAACAGGTGCTTTCGGCACCGCGCAGCCTGGCTTGATAGTCGATCTCGGCACCAACTTCTCGCTCCGTCATCCCCACTCTAATGCGGTCCACCACCTCCAGCAAGACAGCGTCGGTGATCTCTTGCGCTTTGGCGATAAGCTCTATCTCATGTTGGTCCTTGATCGCGGCTTGAGGGTCCACCAGCCCGCTTATCGGTACCCACTCAATCCCATTAGTGTCAGCTGTAAGGGTTGCGAAATCTTTGTAGGAGAGTATCGCGCTCTGAAACGCGATCCGCGAACCGCTCGCGCGCTCGGTGGCAAGCTCTTTTACCCTTGGGATCATGCCATCTTTGGCGATGACCAGCTCGCAGTGAGGTGATTCGCCTGCGGCCTGCTCTTCATACCTGAAATCAGTAACGAGGTGCTGACCATCTTCAAAAACAAGCAGAGCACCTGACGACCCGCTGAAGCCGGAGAGATATCTTACGTGCTCCAGTTTAGAGATTAGCGCAGCCTGACAACCCTCGTTGGACAACTGCTGTCGCAAGGCATCGATGCGGAGTAGTGCAGTTTCGATCATATGCTTGTTACAGAGGTAGGTGCAGGGCCGACGTTTTGAACTTGTCAAACGTACCATTTGGCGATGGCAAGGTCAATTGTTTCAGAAGGGGGAGCGATGCCGTCGCGCCGGACTCCAGGTAAAACTAGACCGCACTGAAAGCGAACCTGTCTGTCGATGGGGAACAGAAGCATCGTCTCGTGCTGGCAGGTGTGTAACATTTCGCTGGCGAGCGTATCTGAAAGTGGTGTAACACCAAAAACGCTTAACGCTCTTGACCTGCCCCTCATAGTCGGTCCACTTTGAAAGTTAGTATTGGGCCATCGTGAGTGTGTGGGGTCGGGGGGAGCTCCAAAACTCTTTTGAGCGGCAGCGCGAGTTGGCTGAAGAGCTTAAAGATGCTTTGGAAGCCGAAAAAGAGCCGGCGGCCTTGAAGTCACGATTCGTCTCAATGGCATCTCATGAGTTTAGAACGCCACTGTCGATGATAATGTCGTCGGCAGACATGATTACTAGATACGGCGATCGCATGGACGCGGAGCAGCACGCCGAGAGGCTGGAGAAGATCCTCCTGATCGGCAGGGCAGACGCCAATCATCTAGAGTTCGATTCGGCGCGAATAGACGGAAGAGAGTGCAGGAACCCACCACATCAACTTCACCGCTGTAGGGGAAGCGATAGCCGATGTAGACGAGAAGCTTGTTCGACTGGTGTTGACCAATCTTCTCTCCAACGCTATTAAGTAATAATCCGAAAGGAACAACTGTGACCGTCGCGTTTCCGTGCTAGCTGCACGGCGGGTCGTCTTTTCCAGCGATATCCAAGGGGCGAATCTTTTCTTTGTCGGTGTTGTGAATTCATGTGGGGGCGCCCACATATCCACTCGAAAATAAGCAAAACGTTTTTGAATCTGCCGCGAGGGAGAAACCCCAAGAGAACGTGTGGGCAAGCGGCGGTGATATGTAGAGTGGTGATAGATGAGCTATCATCGATACGAATCGAATTAGTTGTGGAGGTTGAGAATGGCTAACATAATGCATACCGCGCCTTTGGCGCTAAACGGCGGAATTCCAGTTAGAGCGGAACCGCTCCATGTTGGAGAGACAGGGGGCAACTACATCGGTAAGGAGGAGTTGGCCGAACTGACCGACGTCATCTCAGAGCGCTCGCCGTTTCGCTATTACGGTCCTGGCAACCCCACCAAAGTTGCTGAACTCGAAGAGTTGTTTAGGCAGGAATCTGGCTGCAAGTTCGCCTTGGGAGTAACATCGGGTACCGCCGCGCTCCATGTCGGACTGGCAGGATTGGGGATCGGGCCTGGGGACGAAGTGATACTGCCGTGCTACACCTGGATCTCCTGCTTCACAGCGATTGTGCAGTTGAGGGCGTTGCCTGTTTTTGTTGAGGTCGATGGCACATTGGCGCTTGATCCATCCGATGTCGAAGCCAAGATCACACCGCGTACCAAAGCGATCATGGCTGTCCATTTTCAAGGCGTCGCCGCCGAAATGGACCCTATCCTAGAGATCGCCAGTCGCCACGACCTGCTGGTGCTCGAAGACACCGCTCAATCCTGTGGCGCATCTCTTCGCGGCAGTTTTGCCGGGTCGATGGGGGATGTTGGGACGTTCAGTTTGCAGATGGGCAAGATAGTTACATCTGGCGAGGGTGGAATGGTTATCACCGACGATCCTGGTATCTACGAGCGCGCGTGCCGCTATCACGATTTGGGGATGCTAAGAGCGCCCCACCTTGAAGCTATCGGTGGCGAATCGCAGGTAGAGGACTTTTGCGGCAACCAGTACAGGATGAATGAGCTTTCTGGTGCTGTCGGTTTGGCGCAGTTCCGCAAGCTGGAAACGATCAAAAACGCGTGCAATAGCGCTAAATACCGTGTGCGCAAGCAGATAGATGGATTGAATGGGATAACGCTTCGTGAGGTACCCGATCCTGAAGGCGATGTGGGGATAGAGGAGCGGGTGTTTTTGGACTCCCCTGAAATGGCGGAGGGTTTCCACAAAGCGCTGTCTGCTGAGGGGATACCGTGCGGTGCTTCAACCGGGTCGTATATACTCTATACCAGAGAGTTCGTTCAGAAGAAACGGACTCTGACAGGGCGGGGATACCCGTTCGAGACGCCAGATGGGCAGGCGATGGAGTACGGGCTCGGTCTGTGTCCGAAGACCGAAGAGATGATGTCCAGAGGAATTGTGCTGCCCATCGGGTCAAAATTCACCGATTCAGATGCCGATGATATTATCGCTGCGTTTCTGAAGGTCCACTCTCATCTGATAGGGTGATCCCTACAGCAACGGACCGTGCCGAGATCGTGCTACAGCCCGCGCACCGAACTCTCTATTAGCTTCGCCACGTAAGGATAACCAGAGGGTTGGCTCCCGCGATTGCGGGTGAGGGCAAATGCCTGATCTGCGGCCTGTTCGGCGCTTGGCCCGTATCCACGGGTGTCGCGCACCTGGTCGTTGGGTAGATCAATCGCGGCGACAACTACTCCGTCAGAGGTCCTGATCGCCTGGAGATGCATCGACGCTCTGCACCAGAAGAAAGTGTCTTGGAGCATTTTTGATCTTTCAACCGGGCCCGTGGAGGCTTGGCCTGTAACGACGATGTCTGCTTTCACGGCTTGAGCCAACGCTCTGGCCTGTCCAGCGTTGCGCCACGGGTCGCCAAGCGGTTGATCGGTGGGCAGTTCGCTCGAGGAGACAACGCGAAAACCGGCGTCTGCAAGCGCTGCCACCAGACGACCTTCAACCAGATGATTCCCGCTGTCAACACCGTCCCGTCGCTCCTCCACAACAACCAGCACTGTCGTGCTCTCGACCACATCCTTTATCGGGGCGAGTATCGTGGCGGTCGGCACAGCGCCGCCAAACCCGCTTCCGGCTATCGCATCGGGAAGCTGTATCGTCGCTGTGAGCTCCACCTCATCTCTATAAGGGATGTGGATTATCTCCCATGTCGCCACACCGTTCGCGTCACTCGTGACAACGATTTTGAGAGCTGAGGCGTCTTCTCCTAGCTGAAAACTCACAGGCACATTGGGCATCGGCGAAAGAGC
The DNA here is from genome assembly GCA_964627605.1 of uncultured bacterium. Lineage (GTDB taxonomy): Bacteria > Latescibacterota > MWCZ01 > MWCZ01 > CAZVGZ01 > CAZVGZ01. Next base: position 241,970 of record CAZVGZ010000001.1, read on the forward strand.
GCCGCGACTCTCTTGGGTGACAGTCGCTTTGATGGCGAGGGGTGGCGTCTGTGGACCTGGGAATATCGGGTCGCGTTCAGTCGAAACCGATATGCGAACAGGACTTATAAGCCGCGATAGCTGCTGTATCGATTTTCTTTTGAGCCCTTCGACTTCGTTCTCCACGCGGCTTGTGATCGTGAGCGAGTTTTCCCACTGCGACAGCGATTCCAAAACCTGTGCTGTCTTGAGAAGTGATGGATAGACCCGGTCGACGTCGATGATAATCGGCGCGCCCAAAAGGCCGAAAAGCTGTCGGACTTTGGCCTGTTGTGACTCGTAGAACTGATCTATCGCGGCTTTGGGAAACCGGATCAAAACGTATACATCGTGCTCTTGATGCACGCGTCCACCGGAGTAGACTTCAAACCGTTGGAAATAGAGTTCGCTCAGGCGTGTGCCGAAAATGTCGGCACCGCCGATAGAGTGGATAACGTCTTCTATTTTGGTTAGTTCTTCGGTACGGAGTCTCTGGTAGTCCACACGCACTCTAAGTCCCAAAAACTCCACGATCCGCGCCAGTGCGTTGTGCTTGGCGTCGGTTTCGCCAGCCTCTAGAGTCAGGGCACCAGACCTGATGCCTCGAAAGTAGTGGAACTCATCGTCGCTGCTTGGCTCTCTCGTGGCCCAATCAGGACGGTCATCCTCCGATTCTTCCACGAGCCGTCTGGTGCCCTCAATAGGCGTTCTCGTCGACCCGGCGCACGATACCAACATCATGGCCAGCAGTGTCAGCCCGAACATTGGGCCGCTGCTTGTGCGTCGTTGTCGTGGAACCGTTACCTGAGCCATCGCCGCCCCTACCCCTGCAACTGCTAATCAAGTGGGGAGGGGCGCATAGCAGCACGCCCCCCTTTCCATTATTTCAGCGCGTTTCTTTGGATCACTCAGGGGCCGCTTGCATCCTGTGTGAGCTGCGTCTTCATCTGTTCAGCAAGCCTGACCGCCGCAGCGTTGTTGGCGGCTCTGGCCTCATCGGCAGCGCGGTCCAAAGCTCCGCTCTGGGCGTTTGCGAGTTCAGAGAGTTCGATGCGGAACAGAACGTAGTAGTTGTAGTGATAGGTAAGACGTCCGCCTGGCCCCATCTGCTTGACGTGCTCGTAGTAGCTCTCCTGCTCGCGCATGCCCCTAGCGATACTTTCGGCGACGAACCGGTACCCGTCTTCAATGTAGTTTCCGGCGTCGTCTTCATCGGTCAGACCTGCCTCGACGCGGGCTTTGGTGTAATCGACTCTGCCGGTGCCGCCGATCCACTCAACTATCTTCTGGATCGCGTTTTGGCGGGCGTCGGTGTTGCCGTTATCCAAGCTCGACGCATGAGTCTTTAGGCCGACGAAAAAGGTGAAGCCGTCGTCGTCGCGCGGTGGTCTGAAAGCCCAATCTGGGCGGTCTCCAGGCACGCGCTCGACTATCTGCTGCTCACCTGGGCTCAACTGCCCGCCACCGCAAGCTGACAAGCTGAGCGTGGCGCTCACTGCTAGTAGGCCGATCGTTTTGATCCGCATTGTGTTGCTCCTCCTGCTCGTGAGATCCAAATGTTCATATCTGCTGTATCCAGGAGGCACCGGCCTCCAGAGCGAATATTCTCCACACCTGCCCATACAGAAATTTGACGCCTGTCATTGAGCCATTGAGGTAGCCGTCGAACAGTTGGTCGCCGGGCTTCATACTCACGTTTCCCAGTGTCGCTTTCCCAAGTCCGAAAGGCTTCGTATGGACTATCGGGCGTAGATTGACGGGCACCGAGTTTGATTCGCCAGTTACAACCTCTATCCGCGATTCCCAGCGCTTGTAGGCGTTCGCCTCTCCGCCGACAGAAAAAGATCGTCTTCGCGGTCTGCTTTCTCCTCAGCGGAGAACTCCGCTACACCTCGTTCAAGGTCTAAGAAACGCACAGTCACCACGAACATCTCGCCTAAACGACCGACGGTGCTCACCATCAATTTATTGGCCTGGAGTAGTCTACCTAACTCTATCGCGCATTCCTGAGAGAAACATTCGTCCAACTCAATACCGACGGTCTATTCCTCCAAGATCGCCTACATCTGTTCGCGCTCAGGGATGTAGAACCGCCCTGATTCTATAAGTTTGACCCTCAGGTGCTCAGTTATCGTCCGATCGATCTACGTTGACACACCGTTGGCGTCAAGATCGTTGATAACAACACTCTGCGTTCGGCCCTCTGCTATCACGACTGATACCAAAGCCATGACGAGTATAGCCACAAAAGAGCGCACTGTTGCGGGATGGGTGTTTACCGCCACCGCCGACGGGCTTGAGTTGGCCGGTTGGTGGATGTTTGACCGCATCTGTGGTCTGCTTCCAGAGCTAGAAGGTAAGATTTCGGTGTTTCTCAAAGAACAGATCACACCGTTTTAAAAACCGATGCGAAGCAAGCGGTATGCCTAAAACGCATATCGCGGCAAAAACCACTCAAAAAGGATCAAAACAGTGAACTGAAGGAAAACGTCTGAGGAGGGGTATCTATCCAAAAGGGGGTGTGTCTGGTTCGATTACCACTACTGCGATCAACGATTTGGGCGGATTAACCAGGATCTTCCAACGACTCTAGCCATCTCGAAGCGTCGATAGCGGCTTGGCAGCCTGAACCGGCGGCGGTGACTGCTTGCCGGTAGTAAGGGTCTTGGACATCGCCACAGGCGAACACGCCTTCCACACTGGTGAGCGTGGCTGCATCGTGCCCAGCCTTGGTGACTAGATACCCTTCGTCGTCAGTCTCAAGCTGGTCGTCGAAAAACTCAGTATTGGGTTTGTGGCCGATGGCGATGAAGCATCCGTCGCACTCCACATCCGCCACCTCATCAGTCTTGACATTACGCACGCGAACTGCCGTGAGGACATCCTCGCCAAGAACCTCCTCAATTACAGTGTCCCACATGAAATCGACTTTGGGGTGTTTGCTTAGACGGTCGGCCATGACTTTGGACGCCCTGAGCTCGTCGCGGCGGTGAATCAGGGTCACTGTTTTTGCGAACTTCGTTAGGAAAAGAGCCTCTTCGGCAGCGGTATCGCCTCCACCGACGACCAAAACCTTCTGATCGCGGAAAAATGCGCCGTCACACGTCGCGCACGCCGACACACCTCGACCCAGAAGCCTACTCTCGGATTCGAGGCCCAACATTTTGGCAGTAGCGCCGCTGGAGATGATCAGAGCTTCGGCGGTGACCTCATACTGCTCGTCCACCGTTATCGTGAAAGGCCTCTGGGACATCTCAACGCTGGTAACAGTGCCCCAGATGAAATCTGTACCCATCCGCTCGGCCTGGCGGTGGAAGGTGTCCATCAACTCCGGGCCCATAACTCCTTCAACGAAACCAGGGAAATTCTCGACCTCGGTTGTGATGGTCAACTGTCCGCCTGGCTGCTGCCCCAATATAACCAACGGTTCTAAATCGGCGCGGGCAGCATAGATGGCGGCGGTCAGGCCTGCGGGGCCCGACCCGATGATGACCAGTTTGTGGTGAGAACCGTTCTGCTCACTCACTCACAACTCCTTGAGACTTCTCAACCGTTCGCTGGAGGCGTCCCTAAGTTATCAGACGATTTGCGAATGGCGGTCGGTACATACAATGTGGCCGCAAGGCTATCTCTTATAAAGCCTCATCTGCTTAGGCCTCTTTGTCTTCCTCAGCGCTATCGTCGGTCTTTTCATCCGCTTGGCCGTCGTCTTCGTCGGCTACGGCGACCTCTTCGGCGATCTCAGGCTGTGGCTTAGCCTTGGCCGGTTTTTTTACGCGAGGCGTCGGGCGCTTGCGTCCTTGGGCGATTCGTGCCGATTCGGCCTCTTTACGCGCTTCGGCCTGACGTTCCTTGATTCTCGTCATACGGCGGCGGCGGCGGCGGCGGAGTTCGCGGAATCTTTCTGAACGATGTTGAGCCATGAGCAGTTCCTTTCGGGTTATTCTCCGTCTTCCACTATACTCGACATTGGATGAACGTGGTCCTCATCGGACGCCACTGTCATTATCCACCCGCTGACCTCCTCGCCGCGAACGGTGATGGTCTTGGCGTCAGCCTCAATGATCTCAATTTCTGGGAACGCATCAGAGGTTGGAGGGTATGTTGTAAAAAAACGTTGGACCTTCATCTGTTTTCCTCGCGCATCAGAACCAAAACTGATCCAGGCGGCCAAAAAAATGCCACCGAATCCCTAACCTGGTTGAGCAGACCCAGCTTAACCTTAAAAAGTTACTACTGTGTGGCATCTTGCTGCAAGCGGTTCATCTTGCAGCCAGGGTGTTTTGCGAAGTATGGTAAACGACCGTGGCGGACCCCTGCGGCTCACAGAAACTGCGTTGAGGTGATATGATCGACCATCCAAACCTAAGACAGGTGGAAACGTTTCCTGTTGAGTCCGATGGCCAGAGTTTTTGGCGCTTCGAGACCCGGAGGAGATCGCAACTGAGACGCTTGTGGTCCCAGAGGGGTTAACAGGTCTTCTGTCGGTATTCGACGGTCGCCACCCGGTGCAGCAGATCGTCGCGATGCTCGCAACGAGCACCGGGAGCATAGTACCCACCGATTTTGTCACATCGATCATCAACACCCTCGACAAGAACTTCCTGCTTGATACTCCTCGATTCAGGGCGAGAGGCAGAAGCGGATTGATGAGTTTCTGGCTCACCCAACAAAGCCGGCAGCACATGCTGGTACCTCCTATTCAGACGATCCTTCCGAACTAAAGCAAGAGCTGGACTCCGCGTTTGAGTCCGCACGGTCGTCCTCACAGGACCTCGCGGCGGGAGAGATCAGAGCTGTGGCTGCGCCGCATATAGGTGTGCGGCGCGGTGCCGACTGTTTTGCTGAGAGCTATCAGGCTCTCCATGACGGTAGCACCACAGACCTTTTTGTGATTCTTGGGATCGCCCATGCTGGGACCAGGCAGCCATTTACGCTAACCGCCAAACCGTTTGAGACGCCGCTGGGTACTGTCGGTAAGGACAACGAGTTCATTGATGGGCTGGTGAGCCACAGAGGCGGTGAACGGCTATTGATGGGCGAGTTTGCGCACAAGCGAGAGCACTCAATCGAGTTCCAAACGCTGTTCTTGCGCTATGTGATGGCGGATCGCCCGATAAGAATTGTGCCGATACTGTGTGGTTCGTTTTATCCATATCTCATCACCGAAACCCCACCTACCGATGACCAGCAAATAGCTGAATTCATTAGTACACTTCGCTAGATGATCGCTGAAAAGGGGCGATCGGTCTGCGTCATCGCTGGGATTGATCTGGCGCATATTGGTGGTCGGTTTGGTGACAGCGAACCGACGACAATAAAGAGCCGCGCCCAGATCGAGCGGGATGACCGCAAGATGCTGGAACACGTCGTATCGGTTGATCCCGACGCGATGTGCCAGTCCATGCTGGACGACCAAGACGTGCGGCGGATGTGCGGATATCCAGCATTGTAGACGATGCTAAATGTAATCGACGCGCATTCTGGCGAACTGCTTTCATATGTGCAGGACCATGACGAGACCACAGACTCTGTAGTCTCGTACTGCAGCATGCTATTTCGGTAAGCCGATCTATACAACTGCGATATATCGACCGAGCAAGCCTGCCGTGCGCCAACGTCGCGCAGACGGCGCATCTTGCGCAAATATCTCAGAAGTTTTGCGCCTCCTCGACGCAGCGTCGCTTACACAGGTTCTTTGCTGTCGCGTGTTTCTCAAACCCTCCACCGCCATCGCAGGGTTTGTAATACACAGCGTGATCCCCATATTCAGTAGCCCAGGACCATAAGTCTCTAAGCGAGGAAAAACTGTGCGCCGTCTAGTGCCCTACCTGTTCTCGGTCTGTGTGATCGCGTTAGCAGCGTGCGGCGGATCGCAGACCGACAAAAAAACAAAACTGGTAGTCTGGGGCACCACTGAATCCGAGGGCAAGGTTGGCTACGACAGCCTCTCTGCGGCCTATGAGAGGCGATACCCCAATGTCGAAGTAGTCCGCGCCATCCCAGAACGCGGACAGGACCTCCAAAAACTTCTGTGCGCCTACGTTGGCGGCGATCCACCTGACGTAATCCTGAGGGAGAGCCGTTTTCTGGGCAATCTCGCCGCCAGGGGGATTGTACGATCGCTGGACGACTTAGTAGAGCGGGACAGAGACAAGCCCGGCGGGATCGACCCCGACGATTACTATCAAGGCGCGTGGGAGGAGATGAGATACCGAGGTCAGACTTACGGAATCCCCTACGGTGCTGATCCGTGCGTATTTGCTTACAACAGGCACGCGTTCAGGGAGGTGGGGCTCGATCCAGAACGACCGCCCAAAAACTGGGATGAGCTCAAGGAGTACGCTGTCAAGCTCACAAAGTGGAACGAAGACGGTCAGCTAGAGAGGGTCGGGTTTATGCCCTATTTCAGAGGGATGGACCCGTTCGCGTTTTGGGTCCATCAGTTAGGTGGTTCGATTCTTGATTCGGCTGGTACGAAGAGCGGGTTCACCAGCCCAGAATCGATACAGGCGCTTAAATACGTCAAGGAGCTTTTCGACATACAGGGAGGCAGGCGCAAAGTCGCTGCGTTTGCGATGGCGACAACGCAGGCTGAGAATGTCGATGCGTTCCAGCTCGGTAAGATCGCCATGGGCATCGACGATAATTTTATCATATACCGTACAGCGCGATACGGCAACAAGGACGTTCTTGATTTGGGTCTTGCGTTGGTGCCGATGCCAACCGACTCGTCGGCTCAGTCGATGTACCGCAGAGGCGGGGTCTGGGCGATTCCATCAAACGCCAAACACGTCGAAGAGGCGTGGGACTTCATAAAGTTCTTCCAGTCGTCTGAAGGTTTTTTGGCTCACAAACGAGCTATCGCCGAGCGGGACATGCGCGAAAAAGGGATGCAGTACGGCGGCGCGCATGCCCGGCGAACACTGAATGTCTATCACGACGAGTTTCTGCCTCCTGACTCAGCACTGCGCGTGGAGGCCAAGAAAGTCACAAAGTTCGTGGATTATGTCTGGTCGCCAGCTACTACCGCTGTTGCCAGTTTTATATGGGACAGGACCGAAGATGCGTTTGCTGATGCGACATACGGCATCAGGCCCATAGAAGAGGCGCTGGAGATAGCGCAAGTAAAGACTGACGAGGAGCTGTCGCGCTACTATGGCGAGAAGCAGATCAGTTCGGTCAACTGGGCGCGTGTATCACTTCTGCTGTTCGCGGTGTTCCTTGTGGGCATCGGCGTCATCTGGTGGCAGAGTCGTAAGCAGAGCGGGTCGGCAGGGGCAGGCGTCAACGAGTTCTGGACCGGTATGGCGTTTCTTGGTCCGTGGGTTTTCGGGTTCCTGATTTTCACGTTGGGGCCGCTCCTGTTCTCCATCGTAATAAGCTTCACAGAGTACGAGGTTATAAGCCACGCCAGGTGGGTCGGGTTTGAGAACTACATCAACCTGTTCAGCCGAGACCCGGCGTTCTGGAAATCGCTCTGGAATACTGTCTATATGACCCTGGCGATCCCGTTTGGGATGGCTGTCGGGCTCTCCATCGCCATGCTGCTCAACTCCAAAGTCAAGGGCATGGCGTTCTACCGGACGATCTATTATCTGCCTGCCATCGTCCCGATGGTCGCTAGCTCCATTCTCTGGCTGTGGGTGCTTCACCCCAAGCTCGGTGTATTCAACATCATGCTCGCCGATTGGGGGATAACCCCTATCATCGTCTGGTTTGTTGAGCGGTTCAATGATGTCACCGGGCTGTTCGGCGTGGCAGCGGTGGACACGCAGTTCTGGCTCTGGGTGCAGAGCGAGGACTGGTCGAAGCCTGGGATTATTGTCATGGGGCTGTGGGGTGCTGGTGCTAGCATGATAATCTGGCTTGCAGGTCTCAAGGGGATACCTGAACATCTCTACGAAGCTGCTCAACTCGATGGTGCTGGCCCGTGGAGGCGGTTTGTTCACGTCACACTACCAATGCTATCGCCATACATCTTTTTCAATCTGGTAACCGGCGTTATCGGTACTTTCCAGGTGTTCACCCAGGCTTTCGTTATGACCTTGGGCGGCCCGGCGCAGAGTACGCTCTTCTACGTCTACTACCTTTTCAACAACGCATTTAGCTATTTCAAGATGGGCTATGCTTCGGCGATGGCGTGGATACTGTTCTTAGTGATTTTCGTTCTGACAATGATCCAACTCTGGCTGTCAAAACGGTGGGTGCACTATGAGTGACGACAGTGACCAGAAAGCGTTGAAGCGAGGCCGTTAACATGCTGAAAGAAGGCGACCTAAAAGTGACGGCCGGAGTCATCGTAGTGCTGGTCTTGATCGGCGTCGCTGAACTCATTGGCTGGATAACGTTTGTAGCGATCGCCGGTGGCGCGGTCTACATTATCAGGCAATACACCCGAGTCCAGAGGGCGAAAGAGGAGAAGAACAAAGAGCTTGCCCGGGCGAGAGAGGCTGTCGTAGCCAAGTATGCCCCCTGCGAACACGGCATAATGGGTGCCAACCTCGCGCCTGACAAATGCGCCTTTTGTTTGGCCGATTTGGCGGCCTAGGAGGCGCAGACCGAAGCAGCCCAAAAGCGCCAAGCGGCGGAACGCCAACGCACCTATGAAAAATGGGTAGAGAGTATTCGATTGCCAGAATACCTCAAAACGATGGACCCACGCGATTTTGAAGATTTGGCGTGCCAGCTCTTCGAGCGGCTCGGTTATGAAGTAGAGCCAACGGAGTATGTCGGAGACAGCGGAGCAGACGGGTACCTGTACAGGGGCGGCGAGAAAACCGTAATGCAATGTAAAAGGGTCAAGGGCTCAGTTGGTGAACCGGTGCTTCGAGACCTGTTTGGGACTATGCATGCCAGTGGTTTGACATCTGCTATTGTCATGACGACCGGTAAAGTCTCAGACCAGGCTCGTCGCTGGGTGGATGGCAAACCCATTCGGATAATAGAGCTTGACGAGCTCCGCACCCTGATTGAAGAAAACTTCACGGCGAACAGCCTGGTACCGGATAAGTTCACGCCTCCGGAAACCGATTCCCTGTATTGCCCCAAATGCCGACGGCCGTTTCGCAAAATCAACCGTCGGCGTGGTTCTTCCTATTATTGCACTGGTTATCCAAAATGCCGGTACACTCGGTCCGCCAACCGGAGGCGGATATGAGAATGATAGTGGCCTGTCCACACAATGATCGGCAGCAGCTGCTGTCCGGGGCAATGAGGCGGATGACCGCACCAGGTGAAAAACACTTGTTGTCAAGCACGCCATATCAGCTCAGATTGGTGCAAAATGAGTGAGACAGTCGAAACTACGACATCTGCTGCTGTGCTGACTAAAGCGCAGCGGGAGCGGATTAGGAAGTTGATTCTTCATGCCATGCTGGTGGCGGGAAGTGTTGTCTTTTCGATCCCGTTTGTGTGGCTGTTGACCACGGCGTTTAAGTCCGATGCGGAGATGGCGGCGTTCCCTCCGATCTGGATACCAGGGAAATTCCTGACCTGGCCGATTATTTGGGATACGCTTTGGATCAGCTTCGATAGGGCGCTCAAATACATCCCATACTGGAACCTGATGTTTAACTCGGCCTACATCGCTGCTATGAACATCATCGGCGAGCTTCTGTCGTGCAGTCTGGTTGCTTACGGGTTCTCACGGGTGCGGTTTCGTGGCCGGGATGTGCTGTTTGTTCTGGTGCTCTCGACAATGATGTTGCCTGGGCAGGTGACGATGATCCCGGTGTTTTTGATCTACGACTGGCTCGGATGGTATAACACCTACAAGCCGTTGTGGTTCAGGGCGTTCACCGGAAACGCGTTCTATATTTTTCTTCTACGGCAGTTTATGCTGACAATCCCCCGTGACTTAGAAGACGCCGCCAAGATCGACGGCTGCGGACATTTCCGCATCTACACCACGATCATAATACCGCTCATCAAACCGGCGCTGGCGACAATCGCTATCTTCACGTTCATGGGTTCGTGGAACGAGTTCATGGGGCCGTTGATCTACATAACGGACATGGACAAGATGCCGCTTTCACTGGGGCTTCAGATGTTCAGAGGCGCGCATGGCACTGAGTGGGGTCCGCTGATGGCAGCGTCGCTAATCATGATCGTGCCTGTGATCGTGCTGTTTTTCAGTGCGCAAAAGTACTTTATTCAGGGTGTAACCCTGACCGGTATGAAGGGCTGATTCTGTCGGCCTGACAGATTAAGGAGGACTTCATGACTATCGAGTCCGTAGATCGTAGTTCGCATCTGGTACGGGTGTTGATCGCGTCAACTGTGGTCGCAGTATGCTGTCTGGTTCTGCCTTCTTGCGAAAAAGGGAGCGACAGCCTGGGTGTGGACACGTCCGCCGCGAAAGCCGCAGGCGAAGAGTCAGACGACGGCATTGATTGGGAGCCGGTTCGAAGCACACCGCCACAAAAGTGGTCGGACGAGCTAAAGGCGAAGATGATAGCATCAGGGCACGATCCGGCGCGTGTGGCACGTCGGATGAAACATCACCGAGACCGGCCTGTCTGGCGTGAAGCGATGGCCACCGATCCTGACGAGTGGTCCGACGAACTCAGATCCAAACTGCTCGCGCTAAAACCCGGCAGTACGATAGAAGAGATCGCCGAGGGGGTTCGCAAGCGCCGCGTGTGGCGTGAAGCATCCCAGATGGCCCCTGAGGAGTGGTCGGACGAACTCAAATCCAAACTGCTAGAGATTAAGCCTGGCAGTACGATAGAAGAGATAGCAGATAGGATGCAGAGGCGTAGGCACCGGCGCGGCGATCTGGACGGGATCAGGCGGCGTATCAGGGCTGCGGTCGAGAGCGGAGAGATAACGCCAGAGGAAGGCCGACGAAAGATGCGGGCGGTCCGCCGCAAACGCCACCGCAGAAGCGACGGCGATTCCAGGCTCCGCGAGTTCCAGCGTCAGGTCAAAAAGGAGGCGTTGGCTATCCCGCCAGAGGAGTGGTCAGACGAGCTAAAGGCCAAAATCATCCGCGCCGGTTGGGACCTGAATACCTTCACTGAACGCATTCGGCAATACCAGCAGAAGGTGAGCGATTCCGCTAATTGATTTCTTTTGCCAGCACCGCGTAACGTAGCTCAGAAAGCCCTCGACATATCTGATCGGTCGGGGGCTTTGCGTTGTACGAACGGTATCTCTCCAATTTTGGCCGATCTGATTTCTTGCCAGCCAAATGGGCAACAGTACCTCCACACTGCTGAGATCACTCTGATATTTCCGCTTCAAATACGGTCACGGCCTGTCCTCTGAGAAGCACGCGTTTATCTTCGACGCGAACGCCAATTGTACCCCCGCGCTTTGACGCTTGATAGGCGGTGAATTCGGTTTTGTTTAGGTGCTGCTGCCAGTAGGGTCCCAGGGCGCAGTGGGCTGAGCCGGTGACCGGGTCTTTGTCGATCCCTGCTCCCGGTGCGAAGAAGCGGGAGATGAAATCGTATTCGGGGGAGTCTGATGTGCTGGTGACGATGACGCCTCTGACATTGAGCGATTTTAGTGCGGCGAAATCCTGCTGCATCTTCCTCAATACGCCAGCGGACTCGATCTCCACCAGGTAATCGTGTGCGCTCAGGCCTACGTATTTGAGTGCAGTGCCAAGGGCGGTTTCCAGACCTTCGGGTGTCTGAGCACGCTCAACAGGCAGCGCCGGAAAATCCATTTCGATCCAACCGTCACGGTGGGTTGCCGTTAGAAGGCCGCTACGTGTGTGGAACCTCGCGGTATCGTCTGGTAGTAACACGCCGGTCTCATACAACACATGCGCGCTGGCGAGTGTGGCGTGGCCGCACAGATCGACCTCCACCGTCGGGGTGAACCAGCGCAGATCAAAACCGTCTGGCTGCCGAACGAGAAATGCCGTCTCCGAGAGGTTCATCTCCATTGCGACGTTGGCGTACCATGCGTCGTCAAGGGATTTGGTGAGTATGCACACCGCCGCCGGATTCCCAGCAAATTGTCTGTCGGTGAAAGCGTCTACCTGATATATCTTCACGACTTCTGTGTCTCCCCTACTTCTCAGAAATGTGGGTCGCGACGCGGTCAAATATACAATGTTCGGTGTGGTGGAATCTTGCCCAGTCAGATCGTGATGGCTATCATTTCGACGGTAGTGATCAATACCGATCATAGTGACAATCGATGGCTTTCCATCAAGGTCGTTTTGAACACAGGGAGTGCCGACTGAGTTTCGTCAACAGAAAGATGGGTTTTGGTTATGGTATACAGCGTCCAGGATCGGGAGATTGTGCGCGATTTGGCGCGCAGAGTGATCGAGTGTGCGCACGAGCCGAAAATGGCCCCAATCGTCAAGCGTTGGGCCGATGTCAACGCGCTCAGGAAGCCCGATAGAGCGCCGGTGTACTGCCGCCCGGTGGGTTGCTGGAGTGAGATTCTGCCTGCTGAGGCGATTCAGTGTGAAGACCCGTGGCTACGGGGTTTTGAGTACAGATTTCGCCAGATATTGCACAAGCGTGATATTGGCGACGACACGCCCATCGACGGCTATTTTTCCGCGTCGGCGGCTTTCGACGTGACACCTCCCAACGTCTGGGGCGTGGAGATTCGCCGCGTACCTACGGATGTCAAAGGCGGTGCCTGGGCGTACGACGCGTCGCTTAGGACCGAAAAGGATTTTGACGCTCTTCAACTTCCGCAGTACGTCTATAACGACGCTAAGACCAAAGCCAATATCGAGGAGTTGTCGGAGCTGTTGGGCGACATCGCTCCGGTCAAGTTGGGGGTTGGCGCACCGCTGTCGGCGACGCTGGGGAATATGGCGTCAGACCTGTTTGGCCTGGAGCAGATGATGCTCGACATGGTTGACAGGCCGAAGCTGGTTCACCGCCTCATGAAGTACATGAGCGACGCGGTCCTTGGTGGTGTAAAGCAGATTGAAGAGATGAATATGGTGACGCCGAACAACGTTGGGGCTATGACCGCCAGCGATCCCATCGGCGATGTGTCAGACGGTTCCGGGGGTTCATTTAAGAACTGCTGGTGTATGGCCAACTCGCAGGAGTTCGATCAGGTCTCGCCCCAGATGTGGGACGAGTTCTGTCTACAGTACCAAAAACCGATTTTTGAGCGATATGGCCTTGTGGGCTATGGCTGCTGCGAGAACCTGACACACAAGATCGACGGTGTGCTGACCATTCCCAACCTGCGGATTTTCGTCAGCAGCGCCTGGACTGATCTGGGCACCGTGCTGAGCAAAATCGGCACCGACTACTGCATAATGTGGCGGCAGAAAGCGAGTGATGTGGTCTACTCTGAGGAGAGCCGTGTTCGCGATGATCTGCTAAAAGGAGCCGAAAACCTGAAGGGTCACTACTACCAGATTGTCCTTAGAGAGCTTCAAACGCTCGCCGGCAACCTGGACAGGCTTCATGTATGGACCCGTCACGCCATCGAGGCCGCAGAGAGATTTTCCTAATGACAATCGAGGGTCAACACGCGGTCATCACCGGCGCTGGGCGCGGTATCGGGCGTTCAATCTCATTAGCACTGGCAGCTGCTGGTGTGGAGGTGGTGCTCGCCTCGCGGACCAAGAGCCAGCTTGAGGCGGTTGCCCTGGAAATAAAAACCCTCGGCGGGATAGCGCACGTCGTCCCAACAGACGTGAGTGATGAAATAGAGGTCGAGGACCTCGCCAAAATAGCGGTCGATGCGTGCGGGACGATCGAGATTCTGGTAAACAACGCCGCTCAGTTCGGCGGCGGGCCGGTCGCTGATCTGGATGTCGCTATCTGGGACAAGGTGATGGCGACCAATATGCGCGGTGTGTTTCTGGCGACAAAAGCGTTTCTGCCAGTGATGACAAAAGCAGGCGGTGGCTCAGTGGTGATGATTTCGTCAACGTCAGGCAAACGTGCAGACGCTGGATCATCTGCATATGCGGCATCCAAATATGGGCTCATAGGGTTTTCGGATGCGCTGAGGCAGGAGGTGCGGCGGGACGACATACGCGTTGTGGTGGTCTGCCCAAGCGCTGTTGATACAGGTGTCAAAGACCCATCACTGGTTCAGCAGTCGGGGAGAGCCGTAAGGCTGATGGGAGAAGATATTGCACAGGCGGTGGTTGATGTCTGCCAGATGCCGCCACGAGCGATGATCCGAGAGTTTGAGGTCTGGTGTACGAACCCCTAAATCCAACGCCTATTCCACCGGGTTGACAAGTTCGCCGATCCCGTCAATTGCTATGCAGACCTTGTCGCCAGGGGCTAGCGCTAGCTCATCGGGCGGCACGACGCCCGTGCCTGTCAGCAAAATCACGCCCTGGTCAAATCTGTTCTCCCTCCAAAGCCATCCCATCAGATCATCAAAAGTGCGGTGAAAATTCGCTGTCGATGTCGAACCTGCGAAAATCTCTGATCCGCTTCGGTGGATTGTCATGCTGATGCCCAAGTCGTAGGGATCGGGCACCTCGTCCACCAGTGCGATTTTGGCCCCCACGGCGCAGCATCCGATATTAGGTCTTTGCCTGCGGTAGATAGAGTGGGTTGTCGCCCTCAATGTCCCTGGCGGACATGTCGTTGCCTGCGGTGAACCCAAAAAACTTTCCGTTGGACGAGATGACCAGCGCAAGCTCCGGCTCTGGGACAGTCCAGTTGGAATCGTGGCGGACCCGTACAGGCTCTAGCGGGTCTGATACGCGCTCTGGTGTTGATTTGAGAAACAGTTCAGGCCGATCGGCATCGTAGACACGGTCGTAGACCGATGCGGACGTCTCAGACTCAGCCATCCGCGCGTCGCGGCTGCGGGTGTAGGTGACCCCAGCAGCCCAGACCTCCTGCCGGTCTATCGGCGCGACGATATGGGGACGGTCGGAATCTCTGTTTAGCAGTTCGGGCCAACTCCACGTCGGCGCAGATTTTTCGGCCTGCTCGGTTTGTCGATGCACAAATGCTATCGGGTCGTCGCTGGTGAAGACAGCCGAAATGTCAGAGCAGCCGACCGGGTCGACTGCGGTGAGATCAAACACATCGTCACCTCTGCACCAGCCCAGACGGAATGTGTTGTCAGGCAAAGATATACGACACAGAGCCAAATCGCCCTCTCATGTTTATGCTGCGGTTTTCAACAGTTCTGTCAGCGAACGCATTGTGCCAAGCAGGATCCGATGAGATAGCTACTGGTGCCTAGTAGAGCACCTCGGTGGTGAAAAAGAGCGCGTGGACGTTGTGCAGCACATCGTCGCTGTCGGTGAACCTATAAGTCGCTCCCAGACGCAGAGATTCGGCTGCCTGGTAGGTGATTCCGCCGATGACATACAAGGTTTCGTTGTCATCAGTGTCCATATAGTTAAGATCAATGAAATCCGCCCGCGCCAAAACACCCATTTTTCCCTTTAGCGGCGCACGAACAAACGCGGATATCAGCCGTTCGTCCAAACCGTTCGTACCGTTCTGATTGTTCTGCTGGGCAAATTCGCCTCCCACGGCGATGTCGCCAATGCTAACGCTCGCGATGCCAGCCAGTGTCAACTCCTTGTCGTCGTAGTCCTGTAACCCGGCATATACCCTTATCGTGAGCGGCCCGCCGTCCATCTGAAACGCGCCACCAAACCGCTTCTGGTCGTCGTTTTCGTAGTAGCTGGAAGGACCGTTCGTAATCTGAAAGTCCACTTTGAGGCCCTCGCCGAGTTTGGCTCCTATCTCTATCCCCGTCTCGTCCGACTTGATGATCCCCCATTTGTCCAACGCAGACTTTTCGAGCCAACGATGCCCCCACAGCTTTTCCTGAATGCGGTAGCCGTTGTTCTGGAGCAGGCCGAAAGCAAGGTGGGACGTAGGTGAGCGCTGCCATCTGATCCACGCACGCTTAACGTAGGGCCTCCACGCTTTTACCTTGATTCCGGTGTCTTTCTTTATGTCCGTGCGAATACGTGCCCTCAAGTCATCGCGCCCGGCGAGGGGGGTGTCGTAGGTGAAGAAGAGGCGGCGAAAATCAAAGGTGTTGTTGGGTCCTTGGGGTTTTCCAGAAAGATCCATCGTGTAGTCGAAGTAGATTTTTCCGTGCAGCGAGCCCTCTCCAGCCGCTGAGAATTGCGCGGTTGAGATCACCAATAACAGGGAGGCTATCGCAATACCGGTAAAACGGGTCATGGGCTACTCCTTTGCGCGGTGTGTCATCAAAACTGCACATCGAGACGTCGAGTCTCAACTTCGCTCAAAACTACGTGGCGGCTAATAATGCGCCAAGGGTGGGCCGGTTGCGTGGGGTTTTGGTGTAGCAGCGTGGCGACTTTTTAGTCCAGGCTGCTTCTGAGTCGATCTTCGTCCCACACCTCAACCCCGAGGTCCGTCGCCTTTTTCAGCTTGGACCCCGCCTCGGTTCCAGCGATAACGATATCAGTCTTCTTACTGACCGATTTAGTCACTTTCCCGCCGAGGGACTCTATTTTTTCAGTTGCGTCCTGTCGGGAGAGAGTAGTCAACGTCCCGGTCAGCACGACCGTCTTGCCTGAAAACGGCGAAGAGATGTCTTTTATGACAACCTCCGTGGGATCGGTTACCAACGTGAGGCCAGCGCTACGCAGACGTTCTATGAGCTCTCTGTGAGCTGGTCGGCTGAAATGCTCGACGAGACTGACTGCCACTATGGGCCCCACATCGGGGATCTCCTGAAGCCGCTCCAGTTCAGCGTCCATCACCTCATCTATCGACCCCAAATGGTGCGCCAGGATGGTTGCGGTCGTTGCGCCTACGTGGCGGATGCCCAACCCGAACAGAACTCTGTGGAAAGGGCGGTCCTTGGTATCACCTATGGCTTCCAGCAGGTTGTTCGCAGAGGTGTCGGCTATCCGTTCCATGTTGGCTATCTGCTCAAACTTGAGCTCATACAGCCCAGAGACGTCGGTAATGAGCTCTTTTTCAAGAAGTTGATCAATGACCGCAGGCCCCATGCCGTCGATATCCATCGCGGCTCTGGATGCGAAATGGATAATCCGCTGCCTCAACTGCGCCGGGCATTCTGCCGATACACACCTTACCACCGGTTCACCCTCCATAGCGACCAGCAACTGGCCACACGCTGGGCACTCTTTGGGGAAGTCGAACGGCTGTGTGCCTTTGGGCCGTTTGCTCATAATTACACCAATTACGTGGGGGATGACGTCGCCTCCGCGTTCGACGATAACAGTATCGCCGACACGGATGTCTTTGCGCACCAGCTCGTCGCGGTTGTGCAGCGATGCGCGTCTGATGGTCGTACCGCCTACTGACACCGGTTCTAAGTGGGCAACAGGGGTCACCGCACCTGTGCGGCCAACCTGGAGCGAGATATCGGTCAACACCGTCGTGCCTTGTCTCGCTGCGAACTTGTAGGCGATCGCCCACCTGGGGCTTTTTGAGGTGTGACCCAGGCGCGACTGCTGCTCCAGATCGTTCACTTTAACAACGACGCCGTCGATCTCATATTGCAGATCGTCGCGTTTGGATTCCCACTCGCGGCAAAATTCCAACACGTCGTCGATTTCAGCGCATTTCCGACGGTGTTCGTTTACCGCAAATCCAAGCTGTTGGAGAGTGTCCAGATCGTCCCAATGTGTATGAGAACTCTCGTCACCGTCGGTCACAAGCCCGTACGCGAACATCGCCATCCATCGACTAGCGACGATCTTCGGGTCCTGCATTTTTAGTGTCCCGGCACCGGCGTTGCGCGGATTGGCGAACAGGGGTCCTTCTGCATCCACTCTCGCACTGTTGAGACTCTCAAACGCGGCGTGAGGCATATACGCTTCGCCCCTGACTTCAATTGACACTAGGGGTTGCTGAAGCGAAAGCGGAATCGTGCGAACTGTGCGGAGGTTGCCTGTGATGTCGTCACCCTCAGAGCCGCTTCCTCTGGTGGCTCCTCGCGCCAGAACGCTGCTTTCATACGTCAAGCTCACCGCGATGCCATCAATCTTCAGTTCAGCGACATACTCGACCCTCTCGTCCTCCTCCAAGCCGCCGTGAATACGGGTGTCGAACGCCCTTAGATCGTCTTCTGAATATGTGTTGTCCAGCGACAACATTGGCGGATCGTGGGTGACTGTTGGGAATGTTTTGGTCGGTGCACCGCCGACGCGCTGGGATGGGGAGTCGGGACGGACCAGGTTGGGGTACTCGCGCTCAAGCTCTTGCAATTGTCTGAGCAGCTGATCGTATTCGGCGTCCGAGATCGCCGGTTCAGCAAGAACGTAGTATCGATGGTCGTGATTGTTGAGTTCTTGAGAGAGTGCGCCAATCAACTCGGCGGGATCAACACTGGTCATTGGCCGCTCTCTATAAGTTATCTGCGGTTAAGAAGCGAACGACAGCAACGCAAGAACTATGGGATACGCCGCTGGGCAATGCTGGCGAATACCAGGCTTTTTCTACGCGCACACTCTCTACTTCGCAATCAAATAATCTAATCTGACGGCTGGAGGTAGACGGTTTTGATCTGTGTGTAGAAGTCCATGGCGGCGCGGCCCTGTTCGCGGGAGTAGGAGCTTGAGCCTTTCATCCCTCCAAACGGGGCTTGTGGTTCTACGCCTGCGGTCTCGCCGTTGACCCGGATAAGTCCGGCCTCGATTCCATCTGTGTAGGCCAGCACGCTGTTTAGATCGCGGGTGAAAATGCTCGCCGAAAGACCGTAGGTCACTCCGTTGGCAATCTCAAGCGCCTCGTCAAAATCTCTTACTTTAATAACCGCCAAAACAGGACCAAACACCTCGTCGCAGGCCAATGTCATCGCTGGCGTGACATCTGTGAACACTGTGGGCTCGACGTAAAAACCTTTTTCATACGTTTCACCTGACGGAATACCGCCACCGCACGCCAGTGTCGCGCCTTCATCCTGAGTCTGTCTGATGTAGCTCAGAATTGACTGCCTGGCGTCTTCGCTGATGACCGGTCCCAAGTAGCAGTCAGGGTCGGTGCCAGGCCCAACTTTGAGCGATTTCACCCGCGCCACCAGGTTCTCTGTAAAATCATCAGCGATCTCGTCGAGGACTATCGCACGGCTCGTGGCGGTGCATTTCTCCCCTGCTGAGCGCATCGCCCCGCTCACCGTCAGCTCTACCGCCTGATTGAGGTCGGCGTCGTCCATGACGATGACAGGGTTCTGCCCGCCCATCTCAAGCTGGTATTTGGCCCCGATACCGACAGCGGTCACGGCGATTTTCTTGCCTGTTGCTGCAGACCCTGTGAATGAGACCGCACGGGTCGATCCGTTGTCGATGAGCGTGTCAGAGATTGAACGGGCGCGCCCTTGAATAAGGTTAAACACCCCAGGAGGTAGCCCTGCCTCGTGAAATACGTCTGCCATCAGATGTCCGGTCAACGGCGACAGGCCCGACGGTTTCAGAAGCACAGTGTTGCCGTAGACCAGCGCTGGGGCGGCTTTCCAGTAGGGGATAGCCACCGGAAAGTTCCACGGGGTTATTAGGGTAACGACACCAAGCGGCGTGCGGGTGGTATACAGCAACGTATTTGGTGCGGTAGAGGGGATCACTTCACCAACCTGATGTAGACCCTCGGTGGCGTAATAGCGAAGGATCACAACCCCTCGATTGGTCTCGCCCATCGCCTCTGCTTTGGTTTTGCCTTCCTCACGGACCAGAGCGGTGGCGACCTCATCCAGCCGCCGTTCGAGCACATCTGCGGCTTTGGCAAGAAACTCTCCACGGGACGGCGCTGGCAGCGATCTCCACAGAGGGAAAGCCTCCTGCGCAGCGTTGGCAGCGCGCCTTACATCAGACTCCGTTGCTTGCGGGAACTGCCCGATTATGTCGGTCGAGTCTGCGGGGTTGATGTTGTCAAACCATTCGCCATCGCCTGCAACCCACTGGCCGCCGATATAGTGTGCGTATCGCTCCGACATCTCTTCATACTCCTCGCTGTTTCAAGTTTTTTATAGGTGCTTAAGTACAGACTGTGCGGTACTAGAAATCGCTCTCATCAAACCGATAGCCACGTATCTGGGCCATCGGAGCGTCGTCGTTGATATAGTTTACCGCAAACACGCTGCCGTCGGGCCTCTCAACCCATCCAGTATAGGCCGAATCCGAATTTTTGCTGGCGTCGTGGTCTAGTGGGAGTATGACGCCGCTCTGCTCTGAACGCTCTTTGGTCACTACGCTTTCGATAGGTTCGAGCATGGCTAGTGTGTTTTTGGCCCAGGTTTTTTTTGAAAGCGGCATGTGGCGATAGGTTGTAAGAAAGTTGCCAGATTTCAGGAATCCTGAGACCGGTCGGTGACAGCCGTCGATTATCGATTCATACGGCCCGTCCCACGTCTCACCGTCGTCGTTAGAAAACGCTTTGGGCCCTGGCAAGCCTTTCATCGAGTTCTCTCGCATGTAGGCGACCAGATTACCGTCTGGCAGAATGACGATACTACACTCGCACGGGTTGAGGCCAGTCTGATCGACGATGGTGATCGGGCCTTCCCAGGTAAGGCCACAATCGTGTGAGCGGTGGACGAACTGAACGATGTCGCCGGTCGCCGGTTTTCGCTCGTGGCTCCCTAGCAGAAGGGTTCCTGATGGCAGTTCCAGCGGGCGGTCAGGGACGATGCCTGTCACTGTCGTTTCCTGCGGCCCGGTCCATGTGCTCCCATCGTCGTCGCTGAACCAGAGCGCGTTGATCGAATGCCTGCCTACGACCTCGCCAGGAGGATGGGGGTAGTGATCGCACACGATGAGAAGCCGTCCATCAGACAGCAGGACAACCCTGGGACAGTTCCATTTCTCAAGAACACCGTCGTTTTTGAACGACTCTATCAAGACATGCCGCTTACTCCATGTCGCCGCATCGTCATCGCTTGTGCGGACAATGAGGTGTGTGAATTCGCTGGCGACATGCGAGTCGCTTTCCCTATAGACCACGACCAGTCGACCCGACTCGGTCTGGGCGACATCGGGAAAGCACTCATAGACATCATCGTTTCTAGCTAAGATCTGTCGCTCGACGGGCACGGCGTTCCTTCTCGTGAGAGTGTGGAGGGGTCGCTTCAACGATACACATAAATGGCGGCGGCTGTCCACTGGAACCGCAACACTTTCCATCCACCTCTGAATTTATTATCTTAGCGCCAGTTTGCGCCAGACGTCATCTGATGGACGGATGACTTCTGGTCAGGTATCGCGCGGTTTGGGGGGTGACACAATACCCAAAGTGGAGGCGGATATGTTTCGAATGTTGATGGCTGCGACAGCGCTCTTTCTGATAGATGCCGCCGTAGCAAATGCTCAGGTGGAGTTCGTGGTTGATGGTAACATCGCTGGCGATGGTGCTGAATGGACAGATAACCTGATCGTCGTAAATGACAACAACGACGAGCGGATCACCTCCGGTGGCGGCGTTGAGTTTGACGATCATGAGGATATCAACATTATTCACGTCTGGTTCGACATGGACCAGGACAAAGTCTATTGGACGCTAGGGCTTTGGGCTCAGTTCTACCCCAACGCCCAGTGGGCCTATGCAGAAGGTATGCGCAACAGGTCACATCCCTCAATCGCCTTTGATGTAGACAACGATCAAGAGACCGGGGCTCTCACCGACAAGAACCATCACGGTGGACTCACGTTCGCCTACCCGCTCATCGGCTTTGATCTATCGATCCAGACAAGTTTTGACGACAAATCAGATGGATCGCATTTTGAGCGAGGCAAAGAGGTAAACGGACGCTACAACCTTCCTGTAGGGACTGATCTGGATTTCATCGAGTTCGTCTTGGGCTATGATGGTGACGGCGGTGTCGAAGGCGGCCCAAACGCGAACTGGCTCGAAGCGAGTGCCGAGTTGTCAGGTCTAAGGGATATAATCTTCGCAACGGATCAGTCGCAAGCGTTCCAGAGGGGTGATGTGGTTGGTGTTGCAGGGATAATCGAGTCGCCTGTACCGTTGGGTGAGTGGGGCGAAGAGATTACAGACGCTGGCTATATTATGCTAGGTTGGGGACCGGTGGATTGGGACGAAGACACCATGACCAGGGAGATCGACGCCGAGGGTACCATTGTGGTTCCCAGCGGAGAGACGATCACCTACGACAAGGTGACGAAACAGTTCACAGTGGGCGCAACGACGTATGACGCATCCCCCTTGGATGGGGCCGTGGCGGTCTCGTCATCGACTTGGGGCAGCGTCAAAAGCCTGTATCGGTAGGTGCGCGGCCACGGCGGCGATATAACTGCTGCAGGTGTAGGGGTCTGCAAATTGACGGAGCAAGGAGGCCGGTCATGATCCGTAGTCACCATCTCGCTCTGTGTGTCGTCGTCGCAGGCTGCATGGCGGTGGCACCAAGAACGCCAGAGGAACGGGCCTATGTAGCAAAGGTCAATATAGTGCCTTTGGAGTTTGTCATACCGGCCAGCCAGTCGGAGCTTGCCTGGGGGCGTGCCCAGAGCTGGATTGGGCGGTTTTCTTCGATGAAGCTTCAGACTGTCTCCGACTACAACATCCAGATCAACGTTCAGTGTAGTACGGGGAACATGTTTGCCGTGGACGCGGTCGATCGCAATGCGCGAATATTGGCGCTTTGCATCAGCTCAGGGGAGATGCCGCCTGACACTCGGTTGATAGCGAGGTAGTCAGCCCTTTCAGGCGATTCCCGTTTCCTTCGGCCACTGACTGCGGAAATGGACGATGCGATTTTCACTGTTGCTTGGAATTCTTATTTGCGCTATGTCGTTGGGTTGCAGCATGGATTGCAGCGATGAGATGAAATCGGCCCGGAAGAAGTACGGCTCGCCCCAAGAGACCAACACTTACGACTATGGTGATTTACATTCGGTCAGCTACTAGTGGTGGTCGCGAGGGATTAGCAAGACATTTACATGGAGCGCAAGCAAAAGCTGTGAGGTTTCCACATACACCTTCTCTCCCATCACCAAGCCCGCATCCCCCGACGTGCCGGACAGTGTGGCCAGCGTCGTGACGCTTGAATCTCGGACCTCGCGTAACCGATGCGTGATATGCCCCTGACGGATCCAACGATGCGGATGCGATTTGGCCCGATTTCTGATCGACAAAGACTGATGCTGGCTCAATTATGCCACTGGGGGCGTCCGGCCACCAGCGGCCTTCTGCGTTTCGGTTCCGCTGTAGTCAAAAACAGTTAGATGGATGGGGTCCGCATGAAAATCACCGAGATATCTGCGGTCAAGGTCACTATACCACCACCTAACCACACGCCCACCCCACCGCGCAGGAACTCATGGGCGCAGGACGCTGAGGTGGCCAACCCCATGTCCAGGTTTGCCGCAGTCAAACCGAACCGTGGTCTGTGGCTGCCCAAATGGGATTCTCCCTGGTGCAAAGTCACCGCTGAGGATGGCACCTGGGGATTGGGGCAGACCTCCAACGGTCGTCCAGTCGCTGCCGTGATTGAGGACCATCTGGCACCGCACCTTGTGGGGCAGGATGTCATGGCCACTGAAAAGATGGCTGACATGATGTACAGGATGACCAAACCCTACGGATCGACCGGACTTGCGTCCTACGCTGTCAGCGCTGTCGATCTGGCTCTGTGGGATCTGAAAGGCAAGCTCTTGGGCGAGTCGGTGGCATCTCTTCTCGGCGGACCTCAACAGGATCGGATGAAGTGCTACGCCACCGGCAACGACGTGGATTGGTACAGAGAGTTGGGGTTCGAAGCGTTCAAGTTGGCGTGTCCCTACGGTCCGGCGGACGGTCTGGAGGGACTCAAGAAGAATGAGGAGTTTGTGGCGAACGCTCGGCAGATAATCGGCGATGATAGCGACCTGATGTTGGACTGCTGGATGGCGTTTGACGTGGAGTATTCCGTGCAGTTGGCGCACAGGCTTCGGCCCTATAGACTGACGTGGATGGAGGAGTGTCTTGTGCCGGAGGATTTTGACAGCCATTTGGCTCTGAGAGAGAGGTTGCCGTGGCAGGCGCTCTCCACTGGGGAGCACTGGTACACCCATGTGCCATTTCTTTGGGCGGTCGCCCATCGTGCTGTGGACATTATTCAGCCGGACATAGGTTGGTGCGGTGGCGTGAGCGCGTGTCGCCGTATCGCAGCGGCGGCGGACGCTGCTGGTATCAGTGTCTATCTGCATGGAGGTGGCAACAGCCCGACGGGTCAGCAGTTCAGCGCCGCGACGCCATCTGTGCCTGGCCTGGAGTTTTTTGTGGGCTCACCTCCAGGGGTGCCGCTCGCAGAGGGAGTGCAACTGCCAGGGCAGAGAGTGCCAGAGGATGGATGGATTGAGATTGGGAACGCGCCTGGGTTTGGGCTGGATGTGTCCCAGGAGTGGATCAGCCCTTATTTTGGTTAGAACACCGAGGCTACACACAAAAAAGCACCCCGAGAGAATACTCCTGGGGTGCTCTAGGCAGCGAGATAGCGAGCAATTGAAACAGCGCTTCCTATCGGATTAATAAGAAGTAAAGGTCTTTTAAGCCATCTTCGACAATATAGTAGTGTCCCGCCCCATGAGGGCGGCCACATCCGCAGCCGAAGAGAACAACCTTCAAAGTACCGGTGTTAAAGGCGTTTCAATTGTGGCGATCCCGCTGCAATAATATAACGTTCCTGACAACGTGTCACATAGCCCAATTATCAGACATACCGAAAGACCCGAATAGTCCTAAAGATAGTGCTGCAATCGGGTGTTATACAAGGTGGTTGGAGTGGATCGGTCTGCCTACTGTCTGACGCACTACCGCCACGACCGGGCAGATGATGCTCGCAGGTGGGTTGGTACGCCCGATTTTCACGTCTGCAATCTCCGGGTCGTCAGCCGCTAGATACTTTGCCCGTCCCTTGCGTTTGAAGCGCCTGACACAAGGAGTATCGCTAATGACCGCCACAACAAGGCAGCCGTCTTCAACAGGAGCACTTGATGCCGCAACGGTAAGGTCGCCAGGGAGCAGTTCCGACATCGCATCGCATCCAACGCGGATCGCCATCACGTGGCCCTCTGGCAACAGTCTAGCATCCAGAAGGACTGTCGGACACCCTTCTCGAGTTGCGGCAAACGGGTCTTCGGGGTCGATGGAGCTGACGACCGAAACTGCACGAACATCGCTGGAGCTGCTATTGCCTGATCCCTCTACGAGCTCAATTCCTCTGGCAACCCTGCTATGGCGGCGGATGCAGCCTTTTTGAACTAACACTTCCAGAGCTTCGCGGGCGCCGTTAGATGAAGCCATTCCGAACCGGTTGCAGATTTCCCTAATAGTTGGGGGGCGACCACGGTGTTGTATCTCGTCAGCGAGAAACTCGTAGATTTCCTGCTGGCGGGCTGTGAGGGGCAGTGGCATTTCGGTCCTTGGTGAACCCACGATTTGCTGAAACTGCACTGACTTGAAGTCGCAATTTCAAGTATCGTCCTTTTGCTCGTCTGTGTCCAGCGCACCGGATATTGACGGAACTGGAGCGTCATGCCTACCACTGGGATCCCGCCCAAAAAAAGGTGCCGAAATCGGCTAGCTCTCGGATTCTGTGGCGCAGGAGGTAGAGTGAACAGCCTAAGTGAAATGACCGCCCAATGACTTTCCGGCTCTGTTTTTGGACCGCGACCGTTTTCTGTCCGGTGTGGGCCGCTGAGAATTTCCCAACGCCTAAACAGATTGAGTGGATCGTGTCTGGCCGCGACCATGTTCTTGAGCGGCGTTTTGAGAGCGCCGATTCGGTCTTTCAGAGTTTCATTGACACTCACCCCCACCATCCCAGCGGCTATTTCTACCAAGCCGCCACTCTTACGGTCGCTTCGAGGGGTTGCGAGGTAAGCCAGAGTGATACAACGGCTTCTTGGGCTTTGAGTCGTGCGATTGATGCTGCTGAACGTTATGTTGCGGCAAATCCTGCGGACAGATGGGCTAGTTTTTTTCTAGGATGTTCGCTGGGCCTTGAAGGAACATATCTGGCGCACAACGGTCGGTACTGGTCGGCTTTTTGGAAAGCGCGGCGGGGAGTGAGGATTTTGGAGCAGATTGTGGAGGTCGATTCGAGCTTTGCTGACGCCTATCTCGGTCTTGGTGTTTGGCGGTTCTGGTCCTCCCACGCCGCGAGAAACGTGATCTGGTTGCCGTTTCTTGAGGATACACGCGCTCAAGGTCTTGACGACCTGAAGAGGTGCATGACCCAGAGCGTTTTGTCATCTTCTATGGCCGAGAGTATGCTGGTGTGGGCGTATATCGCCAATGAGGAGTTCGTCTCAGCTGAACGGTTGGCAAGCGAGGCGGTTGGCAGGCATCCGTCGGGACGGAGCATGCGGTGGGCCAAGGCTGAAGCTTTGAAAGGGTTGGAGATGTGGCCGCTAGCGTGGGTTGAGTTTGAGGCCGCGCTTAACACCTTTTCGCTGATTGAACGTCACTGCCACGGTGCTATAGAACTGCTGTTCAAGACTGGCGAAGCGGCTTTCATGGCTGGTGAGGTGGACAGAGCGCAGGCGGCGTTGGACGAGTTTCTTGGCTATGAAACATCTGAGGACCTGGACGATTTGTTTGTGCCCATGACAAAGGATGCGCAGCGGATGTTGAGCGCGATCGACGAGCTCAACTGAGTCTTTGTTTTGACTCCTCAAGATCGATCTATCTCAACATCAATATGAAACTGAGATTCACCGACCCGCTGCTGGTGGGATTAGGGCTTGGCGAAAAACATGTGGGCGATCAATCCAGCGAGCGGCGGGAACACAAACGTATTCGCTAGCCGAACGAGTGTGAGCCGCCAACCCAGAATGCCCACCTCCATCGGCAGCCTGACAACCGACCACAACGACCACGCTGTCAAGTATCCCACGGAAGCCGGATTCGGCTCCGACCCAGTTGGCGATCTGCTCTTTGGGAAGCAGAACCGGCAGCATTCCAGCAACGACGAACGCGCAGATGAGAAGCGGTGCGATGCGCCAGGTTAGTGTGGCGGCGGTTTTGAGGCCAACTATGTGCTCCCCGCCACCTCGGTCGTATCCCACAATCAGAAGCGCCAGCGCCATGACAGCCAGCAGCAGTGTCGGGATTAACATCGCGCCAGGTTTCACGCTCGACCCCTGTTGATAGTTGCGCTGTTCTCGCCCCTTGAGAAGAGCGTCGCGCTCTCTTTGGCAGTATCAGATACGTAACTAGCCATCCCATCGCGTTGTCTTGAGTAAGTTGAGAAACTCCGAGCGAACTTCGAGCTTGTGAAAGCTGCCTCTGATCGCGTCTGTCATCGTTTTGGCACCGGCAGACTTGACGCCGCGCATCTCCATGCACATATGCCGCGCTTCCAAAACTACCATCACCCCTTCTGGCGAGAGGCGGTCCTGCAGGAAATCGACGACCTGTTCGGCCATCCGCTCCTGAATCTGAGGTCGGCGACTGTAGAACCCAACTATCCTGGCAATTTTGCTAAGACCGACGATCTTGTCGGTGGGTATGTATCCCACATGGGCGATACCAAAAAACGGGACGAAATGGTGTGCACACATGGAGTAGAAAGGGATGTCTCTCACGGTCACCATCGAGCTGTAGTGCTCGGTGTTGTCGAAGACTGTGATTTTGGGTTCTGTACCGTCTTTGAGGGACGAGAAAACCTCCAGATACATCTCTGCGACGCGTCGAGGGGTGTCTCTCAGATTCTCATCGGTCAGATCCAAGTCCAGCGCCTGCATGATTCCGGTCACATGCCCAGCTATGATCTGGCTTCGGGTTTCGTGAGCGCCCTTTGAGGTGGGCGGTTCCTCTATATCGGGGTCGCGGACGATGTCGTTCACTGACGGAGCTCCCGTTTGGTGTGGTGAGGCAAAGGAATCGGGGTGCTTCGGATATTTTTTTCTATCCAAAACACCCCGCTGTTTTCTACGCATGAACTCCCCTATAGACGTGGGGGCATAACTCTAGTTGGAGCTGGAACCACCTGGTTCCTCTGGGTCGAAAGCGGTCCAGACCGAAAGCATCCCGTTTCTTGAACGGCGGATCTCATAGGGTCTTCCGGCTCGCTCTAGCTGACTGACGGCGAACTGAACATTCTCTTCGCCGCGTATCCACTTGGTGAGTTGGTAGTTGCACTTTCGACGTGGTTTTCTTAGTAGCATTTTCTGCAACCTATAGGTTTAACACTTCGTAGTGCCGTATGTATCCGCAGCGGCTCTTTGCCGGCGGTTCTCCATCCACTTCGCTTACGCCTCCATCTGTGCGCAAGTTCCACAAACCTGCAGGCGACAACGATTTATAACTCGTCGTAACCTTAACACCAGACCATCTGAATCGCTTCTAACAGACTCTCGTTCGACCGCTTCGGATCATCTTCAAACTCGTCCAACGCTGTCACTTTGGAGTGGAGCTCTTTGAATCCAATCTCAAGCGGGTTCACTTCAGGATGTTTTTCAAACAACTGATAGCCGATTTCGTCGGCATCTCGCTATGTCAGGCTCACGACTAGCCCGTCTCCATTACGTACCCAACATGCGCTGGCACCTCAATCTCTATGTCCTTGTCTCCCAGCACCAGCGCCTGACAACCCAATCGGCTGTGGAGCGTAAGGCCTTCGGCCTGTGAGAGTCTATCGTTTTCGTCGTCCTCTATATCCGAAAGCTCAGTGTCGCCCTGCCGGACGATTACGTGGCATGTCGTACATGCGCAAACGCCGCCGCAGTTGTGTTCCAGCGCAACGCCGGATCGAAGGGCGACGTCAAGAATGCTCTCGCCTGTTTGAGCCTCAACCTCAAGCCCCAACGGTATGAATGTAACTAAAGGCATGGTGTAGATGCAATCCTGCTTTTGGCTCTTTAGTCGGTGTGCCTGTGTCGTAACTCATCAAGGCTCAAGGTGTTACGACGCTGTAACTTCTGTCAATGTTTTTTTGAGAAGCCATTTGCGAATGTCCCGTGTCATCAGCCGCTCTGTCAGCGGCTGAGCGATCTGGTCGAGTTTTTCAGATGCTTCCAAAATCAGTTTCCGGTCGCTGCCTTTAGTCGCCTCTTCAAGCTCGTCGGCGGCGAACGAGACATCTGAGCGTTCATCGCCTGATAGCAGGTCGTCGGTCTCCTGTTCCAACAGTCGCTGCGTTTTCTTTAGAACATCCTCGGCCTCCACTCGGGCCTCGATGAGAAGCCTCTGGGCGACGTCGTCCTCGGCGTGATCCATGCTCTCGATCAGCATGTCCTCAATCCTCTCGTCGGAGAGGCCGTATGACGGTTTTACTTCCACCGTGTGCTCGTTGCCGGTGTTCTGGTCTATCGCTGTTACGCTTAGAATGCCGTTAGCATCAATGAGGAATGTCACTTCCACGCGGGGAACGCCTGCTGGCTGAGGTACAATTCCTTTGAGCTCGAAGCGCGCTAGCGAGCGGTTGTCGTTTGCGAGTTCGCGTTCGCCTTGCAGGACGTGGAGGTCGATGGCGGTGACGTTGTCTGCCGGAGTGGAAAATGTCTCTTTGAAACTGGCTGGAATCGTGGTGTTTCGATGTATCAGACGCGTGAAAGTGCCGCCCATTGTCTCAATTCCCAAACTGAGCGGCACCACATCCAACAGTAGAAGGTCGCGTCTGCCGCCGCTTAAAATATCGGCCTGGACCGCTGCGCCTAGCGCCACTACCTGATCGGGATCGAGCGATGTCAGCGGCTCTCTGGAGAATATCCTTTCGACTTCGCTGCGCACCAGTGGCGACTTGGTCGATCCGCCTACCAGAACTACCTGGTCGATGTCTTCGACCGCCAGACTCGCATCGCTGAGAGCTTGACGACACCGCGTTTCGGTGCGCCGAATAGTCTCAAGTGCCACGGATTCGAAATCGGCGCAGGATACAATACTCTCGAATACGAGATCGCCTGAACTCGATTCCAGCCGAAAAATAGTCTCGTCGGCTGTCGTCAGCCGTATTTTGACGTTTTCGGCCTCCTGCCGCGCAAGTGCTAGAACCGTCCTCTCACCCGTCAACCCATCGCATCTCGGCTCATTGGAAGCCCTTTCTAGCATCTTATCAGCCAGAGCGCGGTCGATGTCGTCGCCGCCTAGACGGGTGTCACCGTTGGTGGACAGAACTCTGAAAACACCCTCTTTGAGCTGGAGAATAGAGATGTCAAACGTGCCACCACCGAGATCGTATACAGCGACGGTTTCAGCGGCACCCTCTGAATCCAAGCCATAGGCGAGCGCAGCCGCTGTCGGCTCGTTTACCAGCCGCAAAACTCTGAGCTCCGCCAACCTTGCGGCGTCCCTTGTCGCCTGCCTTTGGCTGTCGTCGAAGTAGGCCGGGACCGTTACGACTACCCCAGCGCAGTTATCGCCTGTAACCTCTTCGGCACGTCGCTTCAGTTCTTTTAGGATTTCAGCAGAGATCTCCGGAGGTGTGAAGCTGCGTTCGCCTGCCAGAAACTCTGCGCTGCCATCCGTGTTATCCGGCAGCGGATACATCCGTCGGTCGTCGTCGGTGACTGATGTCATACCGAGGCCCATGAACCGTTTGACCGAAGCCACGGTAAGGCCCGATTCTGTCGCTTCACGCCGTTTCGCCGCCGCCCCAACCAGCACCGCCCCATCAGACTCGAGATGCACCACTGAAGGCAGACTGGTCTTCTTGGTAGCCGGGTCTGCGATGATTCGGGGGTTGCCATCCACCGCCTCGGCGATGAGGCTGTTGGTGGTGCCCAAGTCTATGCCAAATATGCGGTCCATCTATGCCGATTCCTTCGACCTGGCTCGGTCTATATCGCGAATAAGCGTAGTTAGATAGTTGATCTGACTAACTGCGTCTTTGAGCTGTTGGGCGAGTTCGGGGTGATCGGATGCCTTGTCTGGGTCTATCTCGTCCCACTTGGTAAATACCCCGGCGATGCCATCGGTTAGCCGGGCTATTTCGCTGGTGATATCCGTCCGTTCGTCTTCAATGTCCGATTCAAGGGTGGCCGATGGGTCAGGTGTGGAGTTGCCAAGCTGTTCGAGTTTCTCTTGGACCTCAAACACCCGCATCGCCAACGCCGGAGGAACTTTGTAGTCGTCGTTATGAAGGGAGACGCCGCTGCGTGCCAGCCAGTATTTGGCCAGCAAGACGGTGTCCTTGAGTGTCTGGTATCCGTTGTTGAGGGCAGCGCTGGCGGCTACCACCGTCGCTTGATCGGTTTCTGAGTTGTAATCAGGGTGAAGAGTTCGGCTAAGATTGAGGTAGGTCTTTTCCAGCGCGTCCTGATCGACTACAAGATGGGGGGGAAGTGCCAACGCATCAAAATGGTCCGCCGAAGCGCTGGGTATTTCCACCTCACGGCCCTTCAGGTCTGTATTGTGCATCTGCTCGTCCATCCATGGTGTGCCTGATTAGACCGTAAAGGAATCGCCGCAACCGCAGGCTGTTCGGACGTTCGGGTTGCCAACCTGGAAACCCTCCTGCATCAGGCTGCGTTTGTAGTCGAGTTCGCTTCCCTGGAGATAGATGAGGCTCTTGACATCCACGTAAACTCTTGCGCCTTGATGCTCAAAAATCCTGTCGCGTTTGCCCTCGGAGTCGTAGAGAATCTCATACTGTAAGCCCGAACAGCCGCCACCTCTGACTTTGAGCCTGAGTCCGTCGCCCTGGTCAGGATTCTCAGTGAGGGTCGCGATTATCCGCTCCGCCGCCTGATCTGTGATAGAAATCATTTTCTGTCTCCGAGCCGCCTGTCGTCTGCGGCTGTTCTGTTATGCTTGCGCTGTTTGATCCTCTGTAGCCACAGGGTCGGTCTGTTTGGATTTGTAGTCTTCAATCGCCGCCTTGATCCCCTCTTCTGCCAACACCGAGCAGTGGATTTTGACCGGGGGTAGCGATAGCTCCTCGACGATCTCCGTGTTCTTTATTCCCATTACCTGATCGACCGTTTTTCCTTTGACCAGCTCGGTGACGTAGCTGGAGCTAGCGATGGCGCTACCGCACCCGAGCGTTTTGAACTTGGCGTCTTCGATTACCCCACCGTCAGAGATTTTGAGTTGCAGCTTCATCACATCGCCGCACTCAGGTGCGCCCACCATCCCGGTGCCCACGGTGCTGTCATCCACCTCAAACGACCCGACGTTGCGTGGGTTTTCATAGTGATCGATGACTTTCTCGGAATACGGCATTGCTCTCTCCTACAAAAGATTCTCTATCTATCAAGTAGCGGCCCGGCCACCACCTCAAGAAGTCTATCGGCTGCAACAAAATCGCCACACCAATAATGTCACGTTACTTTTGAACTCCAGCTCCCTAGCGGCCCAGCCACCACATCGAGAGGCTTATCTATTACCAAACCTCTCACTGCCAGAAATGTCACCGCCTTTTGGTACCTGTCCTCCTAGACCCAGCCACTACTGCATATCCAAACGCGACCGGTTCTCTAATGATCTTCAGGCCACTCGATAGTGCTCATGTCCACTCCGGCTTGCGCCATCTCGTAGAGCGGGCTCATCTCCCGCAAGCGGCTCACCTGATCAATGACATCTGCTATGACAAAATCCACCTCTTCTTCGGTGGTAAAACGATGCAGCCCAAATCTGAGCGACGTGTGGGCCAGATCCTCCTCTACCCCGATGGCTTTGAGAACGTAGGACGGCTCCAGGGTTGAGGAGGTGCAGGCCGACCCAGAAGAGATCGCCACATCTTTGAGGCCCATCAACAGCGATTCGCCTTCGACGTAGGCAAAACTGAGATTGAGATTTCCAGCTAGACGGTTGGTCGGGTGCCCGTTGAGAAATACAGAGTCGATTTTTGATGTGATGCCTTGGTAGAGGCGCTCCTTGAGCGTGTCAATTCGAGCTTCGTCCTGGTCCATCTCCGACATACAGATTTCAGCGGCTTTGGCGAACCCGACAATGCTTGGGACGTTGAGGGTGCCTGAGCGCATGCCTCTTTCATGGCCGCCACCGTCCATCTGCGGGCGAATGCGGACACGAGGTCTGCGCGATCTAACGTAAAGCGCGCCGACTCCTTTCGGGCCGTACATCTTGTGCGCTGAAAACGACATTAGGTCCAAGTTCATCTCGTCGACATTCACACCAACGCGCCCAACGCCCTGGGTGGCGTCGCTGTGGAAAAGCACACCGGCCTGCCGGGTGATCTTACCGATGGCGACCAGGTCGCTTATAGTTCCAATCTCATTATTGGCGAGCATGATGCTGACCAGCACCGTCTGAGGTGTGATGGCTTTTTCAACCGAACTTGGGTTCACCGCACCGTACTTGTCGACGGGCAGATATGTGACTTCAAAACCGGCTCTCTCCAACGCTTTACAGGAGTCCAAGACGGCGTGGTGTTCGATAACGCTGGTGATTATGTGGTTGCCCATCTCTCGGTGAAATTCCGCTGCACCTTTGATCGCAAGGTTGTCGGACTCGGTGGCGCCAGAGGTGAAAATGATCTCTTTGGGTCGGGCTCCGATAAGCTCTGCCAGCGTTGTTCTAGCGCTATCCACCGCAGCTTCGGCGTCATGTCCGAATGAGTGTGTGCGGCTGGCGGCGTTGCCAAATGATTGTGTGAAGTAGGGTAGCATCGCCTCTACGACCTGCGGGTCCATCGGGGTCGTGGCGTGGGCATCCATATAGATGGGAGTGTTCATCGCGTAGCGTCCTCTGTATCGCCTGTCGGTTCGACAAAGTTCAGATCATGCACAAAGGAATATATGGGACTTTTGACACTTTAGCAAGGATAAACTTGTTAAAATGTAAGGTCGTAGCGTAAGCTACTGGAGTGCAACGGTAATCTGTAGGTGGCGCTCAGGTGGAAGATGTCGATTCAGGTGGTGAACTGAGACAGGCTCGGAGAATAGAGATAGCCTGCGGTGTTTAGACTACCTTGCCCAGGACGTAGCCGACGATCATTGCAGTGGTGAAGTAGTCAAGCAAAGTAAGACGAAATTTCACTGTTTCAACCTCGATCAAATTGATGTGAATGGTCGATTCCCCTCTGACAACGGGAAAAAAATATTCGAGATGATGCATATTGTCAATACTGACAAGCACTGAATGAAGGGTGCCGGGTATGTTTTTTGTCGAATCGGGGTTTGATTTCCAACTAGTTGGCGGAGTTCGCCCAATGAAAATCGCCAACTGGATGGCTCGCCAGTCTTGGTGTCGGACCTTTGTTTATCGAGCCGGGAAGCTCGACTACAACGAGAGCTTTAACGCCAAACTACGGGACGAGTTGCTGAATCGCGAGATCTTCTACACACTGAAGGAAGCGAAGGCGATGATCGAGCGTTGGCGGCACGAATACAACACGGTCCGTCCACACAGTTCGTTGGGC
>CAZVGZ010000002.1:0-170251 GCA_964627605.1 uncultured bacterium
CAATGTTTTGCTATTAAAGACGTTTGTCACGTCCACATAGGCGCTAATAGACCGACCACCACCCAACGGTAGCCTTTTGCTGAACTTCATGTTGGATCGCCAGGTGTCGAGGCTCGTCAGGTGGGCCGACTCATCCAGGAACTTGACCTGCAAATTCTCAGGATTGTGCCACCAAGAGCTGCCTTCGGACCATGTTTGGTGGAGTACTACCTGCCAACCACCTGTGAGAAGACCCCATGTGGACGGCGTCCTCGCACCGACTAGAATAGAGAAGTTGTCAGGTATGGAGGATATACCGGCCTGGCCCTCCCACGTTGTGGTTGTCTCAAGTGGCCTGTTCTTGAGCGTTTGATGCCCAACACCACCAGCAGCCCTGGCAAAATAGTTGTAGGTCGCCCAACCGAACAGGAACCGACCGTTTCTGTTGATCTTTATCTCAAGCCCCCGGACGTCTTCCCACGCGCTGTTGCGGAACGAACCGTAGGCCCCACCAGGGGTTTTCGACGGAATGTCGTACGGGTAGATATTCACCTCACTGGGTTGGTCGGTGTTGTATTTGCTGTAACCACGAAGTGTGAGGGTCAGTTTGGGCGATGGGAAGTAACGCTCTATCCCCACCTCGTACATGACCGTCTTCGCTGGCCGCAAGTTGGCATACCCAGCGTCGCGAATAGAAGACTCGCCCACCTGTGTCCCCAAAGGCGTCCCGTAGTTGAAAAAGAGTTTGGAGTACTCGCCAACCGGGTGCGATAGCCCGATTCTGGGCGAAACTCGCCAGAATGTGTCCGAAGGCTTGGAATCTATTGCATCAACGACGTCCTTTGACGTGAGGGGGTTTTCGGGCACCTGACTCGGATCGGTGTATCCACCTTCCCAAACGCGCTCCGGATAGAGCGCATCAAGCTGTGCCCGCAGTCCCCTGACCGCCCCTGGGTTCCAGACGCTAATGGTGAAGATGCTGTCAGGGGTGTAGACGTCGCCGCCAGCGTCAAACATGTCGATGCGTGCGCCTGCGTTTATAATCAACCCACGGGACTCATATTTGTCCTGGAAATAAAAGCCAGCTACTGTCGGACTACCTGTGAAGTCACGAGTGAAACTGTACATGCCCAAGACGGCCTCAAACTCCACCATGTCGTAAGAGAGGTTGGCGTGGGCCCACTCAGCGCCAAGCTTCACTGTGTGCGGGCCTGCGGCATGGGTCAGACTGCCAGTAAAAAGCGTACGGTCGCTGGTATTATTCATTACGACAGCATGGTGGCCACCAATGTTATAGTAGCCGCTCAAATCGTCTATGTCGCCTTCGTACCAACCCTGTGGCGACACAGCATTGACCGTATCAAACGTGATCTCGGTTACTGCGCCTACATCTGAGAACACCGTGTCAGGAAAGATAAACTGCTTCGAAACGAATATCTCGGCAGCTTCAGCCTGGACTTCCTCGATGTCCGCTGGTGGATACGGCTCACGCCACTCCCAAGGGCTGTTGGGAATAATATTGGAACTCTTCACGTGATCTGGGTGGGTGGGGTAGTTCGCCGAATCCTGCACGGTCGAGCCATCCTTTAGCACCTTGACGAACGAGCCGTCGTCCTGCTGCTCGAATTTAGGTAGTTTCACCCAGGTGTAGATATGGTTTCCGCTGAGGTAATCGAGTAACCCGCCTTTGCCACCCCAGGCATAAGATTTTTGATGCTTGTATCCGCCCCTGAAATCAGTCACGTCAGCGCGAGGCGCGACGCGGGGCTGATTCCACTCTGTTTCCAGGCGGCTGAAGCCGAACTCAAAGATTGTGGTGGGAGATAGGGTGTATGTCAGCGAACCGCCAACCTGCCTGTATTCGCCGTTAAGTTCGGCGTTGAGCGACAGGTTTGATTTATTGTTCTCGCGATCTTCGGAATGGTGGTTCACTTGCCCGCTAAGCGCGCCTGGAGTCCTGATGCTGATCGGGTCGTTTCCTGCGACCGAGCCGCCGAGCTCCAATTCAGCACCGCGGGTAGCACCGTGAGCAGCAGCGCCTGAGGACAACCCTTCGCCAATCAGGTAGTTCGCCATGAGCTTGAGATTGTCGGTGGGGGTCAGCGTCAGTTTCACATCAATCGTTTTGTCGCTGTAAAAATTCCGGACCGCTGGGAGAGCGGTCATAACCTTGGCATAGCTATAGCCAAAGACAATGCCGCCCCATCTGTTCGGCAGCGCCTGCCCAACTGAGAAGTCTATGTTGTAGTCAGGCGAACCGCCGTAGGTCCACGCGACCTCATTCATATTCGAGGTCCATTCCCAGACTTCTCGAAGCTCTTCAGGCTCCCACCCTCGAAAATTGTAAACACCGCGCCCGAATGCACCCTTGCGTTTTTTCCAGCCGGGGAACGTATTAAGCTGGAAGAGCTGTTTGTAGAGGGAGAAATTGTTCTCGCGCATCGATTGGATTGCCGTGTCGTTGCGCGTGACTTCGTAGAGATCGCTCCAGAAAATCGTGTTGACGTTATCCAGAGGGACCAGCTCAGGTGTACCGTCGGCCTTGTAGACAATCGGCTCGTCCGCATCCTGCACACCGT
This sequence comes from uncultured bacterium, assembly GCA_964627605.1. GTDB lineage: Bacteria > Latescibacterota > MWCZ01 > MWCZ01 > CAZVGZ01 > CAZVGZ01. The sequence continues at coordinate 2,559 of CAZVGZ010000002.1, forward strand.
CGTTGTTTAAATCCTCACGTTTGGGCATCATGGCGCCTGTATTTGCCGGATCAGCCATGATCTGGAAATCGTACTGATCTGGAGAGTAGGCCCTTGGACCAAAATGTTTCTTCTGGGCGGGGGCGCCGCTGACAACAGCTGCGACCCAGGGAAGTCCCCAAGATCTCTCTGTGCCATCTTTATAGATCGCATTGACCACGCCCGAACGCATATTCCCGTACTCAGCGTTAAACCCGCCTGTAAGCACGGTGACCTCTGACACGAGTGTCTGATTTAAATGTGTCAGACCCTTGTTCGTCAGAGCGTCAGTACGATCCATTCCGTCAACCTGAAATCGAATCTCTTCAGGGCCGCCGCTACGGATCGTAAGCTCATTCTCCTTCTGGATTCCCACACCTGGCTCATAGGCCAGATAGTCCAGAACCTCGGAAACAGGAGCATTGGCTACCTGCTCTGCACCAATGATGATCTGGGACGATGTAACGTCCTTCTCAATAGGTGGCCGTGTCGCCTGAACGACGACCGCTTCAGTTTCAACCGCTTGTACATCAAGGGTAAAATTAAGCTGGGTAGTCAAATCAGCGCTGACGGTTGTGTTCGTCACGCTGGTCGAACGATAGCCGATCAGACGTGCGGTGACGGTACGTACACCCGCGGGTACCTGCAGAACAACAAAGCGGCCCTCAGTGTCAGTCGTAGCTCCCAAACGGGTGCTCTCGACCATAACCGCTACGCCTGGCAGCGGCGCTCCATCGACATCAGAAACCTTACCGGCAATCTTGCCAGTGGTTCCGGCCAATGAAACGGACACGGAGCATATGAAGAGGATTCCGGCAACTAACCACGCAGGTCTTTTTGAACCGTGCGCCATAACCCACCTCCTACGAGGATGTCGGATCGCGGCAACGCGAATGCTTGGGAAATATAAAGCCAGACTTTCTCAATGCCAAGCGATACATTGTTATCGTAGAAACTCGGCAAAGACTGAACTGGCGACCATCGCAGTAAATGCTAAAGGCTGGGCGGAAAGGCGTCAAGACCCATTTTGCGATTATTTAGGACCGCTCGCAAACACTCGATGCGCATACATTGGCGGAACATCCAGAATAATAAGGGACTTGTGATATGTTAAAAGCCGTTGTGATACTTATCAATTTTTTTGACGCACAAAAAAGTGTGTGAGTCGAAAACGCCGATATGAGACACTTTGCGCCTTGAGTATGTTTCTCTCGCTATCGCTCAAAGTGGCCTCAGGCGTTGACCTAGACCACCCAGGGGCATACACTGATTGCTACCGGTCCTGGCCGCCATACGTCCATTTGGGTATCACAAAAAAAAGTTGCGGCATCGCCGCCTGGTCAGGCCCCTTTGTGTTCCCGTCATATGTAAGGAGAGAGGAAGAATGTTGACTCGTCAGACCATGGGAGGCGTCTATGCCCTTCCGCCGACGCCGTTCACCGCATCCGGTGAATTCGATGAAGATGCCCTGAGACACAATGTACGAGCTCTAGCAGCCACTGGCGTGGATGCGATCGTCACAACCGGCAGCAACGGCGAGTTCCATACGATGACATTCGACATGTTGAAGGAGCTCATCGTAGCCCAGGTGGACGAGACTCCTGAAGGCGTCCAGGCCATTGTCGGCTGTTCGGCGGTAAACACCGAAGAGGCGATTGAGCGCACGCGATTCGCCATGGAAGCTGGTGCGGACGCTGTGATGAACGTCAGTCCATACTATGTCGACCTAACCGACCCGGAGCTGCTTCAGTTCTGGACCGATGTATCAGAAGCCTGCCCAGACATAGGTATCATCATCTACAACAACCCTGGCACCGCTCAGATGCACCGCCCACACATCCTCAAAGAGCTACAGAAGCTGCCCAACCTGTGTGGCACGAAAGAGGGCCACAACGACTTCGATGTATTCAAAGCCCTCATGGAGGAGACTGATCTAGCCATCATGACCGCCACCGAGCTCACCTGGTTTGTTCCGGCGATGATGCTGGGCACCAAGGGGATATTCTCGATGGCTGCGGCCCACTTCCCGCACTTTGTGATAAAGCTGTACAACACCTGTAAAGAAGGGCGCTGGGAAGAAGCGCTCAAATTGGAAAAACGGCTCAGCGTAGCAACCGAAGCTCTGACTGGTCATTCGTCCATGAACGGCCTCCACGGCATCGCCAGGTTCAAAGCCCGCTGCAACGCCGCTGGGCTGCTGAGATGCGGCAAAAATCGCAAACCGATGATAAGCGCCACCGACGAGGCGCAGGCTGAGTTGACAGAGTACTGCCAGAAAGAGTTTGCTGACATGCTGACGCCCTAGTTCGCACCGACGGTCAGCGGCATATATCAGAAAGGGGGCTGAGAACGCTCAGCTCCCTTCTCTTTTTTCCAAAACGCTACGCTGTAGCCCGTCCTAACTAGCCCGGCTCGTCTTCCAAATCCACGCAGATCAGCAGATTGACAAGCCTACCGTCCCCATTATTGAAAAGTTCATGCTCCACCTTCGGCGGCAGGTAAAACACTGTTCCCTCCTCCACATCAAACCATTCCTTCCCCACTCGCACGCGTGCGCTGCCCTCAATAATGTAGTAAGCCTGTTCAGTTGCCGGGTGATCGTGGGGGAAATGCGTACCGCCTGGTTCGTACACTTGGCGAATCATCTTCAGCCTTTGAGTGCCGACGAACGCTGCTTTGCCTTGCGGCATGTTGTCGCGATCCAACAGGTTCTCGTCGATGAGTCCAGTAGTTGCCGATTCGCCGCCGGGCTGCCCGATGACATCTTCAGGACGGATGCAGTAAGACATCTGTTTCCCTCTCAGTTCGATTGGTTGGTGCGTGAATTCTTTTCGGTTTTGGCCGATATGTGTCGATCAGGTTTAGCGATGCAACGCGCTGCCAGACTTAGGCCGACGACACGCTGCTTCACAGACGTAGCGCGAGAGACTCGTGCTGGAATGGCGCAGTGGGGTAGACAGTTACTAAGGTGTTTCCACCATGGGATGCCGAGAGCAGGTACACCACCTCTTCCCACTGGGTCGTGAAGTGGACATCCGGTGAGAACTCCCGCTCATCCCACTTCGAGTGGTAGCGATTGAAGACTATGACCTGTGACGCTTGCGCCACAGGCAGGCCGCTGGGTTGTCTCGGCTGGTTCCAACCGTCGGTGGCAAACCACGCCCCGAAATGCATCTTCGACTGCCCGGTCGGCGTATCTTGGATCAGGACGACGCTCCCCCCGTCTTTCAGCCCTGTCTTCGCATGCCGAAGCTCCTTGGTGGCCTGCATCCCCTGTGGATAGGAGTTTATGACCACCACGTCAGCCAACGGACCGGACGGGGTGTTGCCTATGGAATGCGCCAGCTTGGCTGCGCTGCGGTGCGCGGAGACTACATCCCCAGCGAACAGCCCGGTTATCTGCCTGGTGCCGTTCATAGTAATGTTCACGCTGACGTCCAGCCCAGCCATCCGCGCCGCCTCCTCCATATCCAGCCGGACGTCGCTGTTTACTATGCCGTAGCCGGTTTCGGAGTTTGGGCTTACCTCATGATGGATGTATCCCGCGGTCTTGATCCACGCCACACCAGGTACGATTGACTTAGCGCCTCCACCATATCCAGCTATGTAGTGTGGTTTGACACAAGATATGCAGATTTTTACGTCCGCCGACATGAACCGGCTATTGAGCCTCACATCGTTTCCCCGACTGCTGGTTCCCAGAGCGGTCAATCCATGAAAGCAGTCGTGGTTCCAGACCTGGTATTTCTTGACAATATCCCCACCAAGCTTTTGGACCATCTGCTGCTGATAGAGTGGTGGGTGGGTGCCGTACGCCGCTTGGAAAACTATGTCCTCGTCCTTAACTCCAGCGGTGTGCAGCTCCTCAATCACCAGCGGCGCGACCCGGTATGTCGGCGTCGGGCGGCTCATGTCGTCAAACGTGATCACGACACGTCCCGCCCCATCAGCGATCTCTGCGATCCGGGGGGTGTCTATGGTTGAGTGCAGCGCCTGACGCATTTGGTCGTCAGACAGTTCAGGGGCTGATTGTCCGTCCATCCAACGGACATCAATCTGCCAACCCAGCGGGAAATCCAAAACTATTTCGTCGTCGCCGAACCATTCGGCCGTTCTGATGGTCGTCTGAGGATGGTCGTCTGAATCAACTGAACCTTTGACTGCCATCGGATTGAACGCTCCGGTGAGAAGTGTGGTGGCACTCGCTGCCAAAAACTCGCGGCGGGTGATTTCCCGGGGCTGAACATCGGACAAAGCAACCCCCTTTTTTTTGGTCGCGGCGGTAGCCAGTGTGGCCGAGAGCTACCCCCCGAAATATCGAAATCCTACATTCTTAGCGGCATCGACGGCTCGTGCTGGAGCGCCGCAGTCGGGAAGATTGCGGCGTGTGTGTTCTCGCCGTGAGCGGCCTGTAACTGCTCAACCACCTGGTCCCACGATGATGCAATGTGGACCTCCTCGGAGTATTCGAGGTCGTCCCATTTTGCAGGATATCGGTTGAATACGATCACCTGACCCGCCTGGCCGACAGGAAGCCCAGTTTTTCTTTTGGGGCGCTCTCCACCGCCGTTCTCTATCCATCCCAAGTAGTGGATTTTCCGCTGGCCCGCTGGTGTGTCGGCTATCAGCACCGCGGTTCCACCGTCGCGCAAGGTCTTTCTTGCCAGATCGAACTCTTTGTTGGCTTCAACGCTTTGCGGGTAGGCGTTGCAGACAACGACATCAGGGTTATCTGGCATCGGAGTGCTGCCTAATTCGTGAGAACACGTCACCGCTGCACGGTGGGCGGACACAATATCCCCGGCGAATAGACCGGCGACCTGTCTGTGGCCATTCATGACAATATTGATGCTCATGTCAACGCCCACGAGACGTGCTGCGTCCTCCATGTCCAGACGCACCTCATTGCTGAGGAACCCTTTGGTGGTTTCGCAATCCGGGTTTATTACCTCGTGGATGTGGTAGGCGGTCTTGATCCAGGCGATGCCAGGAACAATCGACTTGGCTCCCCCACCATATCCGGTCATACTGTGAAGTTTGACGCCAGACACGCAGATTTTGACATCGGCGTTTACAAATCTGGAATTGAGCCGTACATCATTGCCCCGCGCTGTTGTACCCACCGGCACTGCACCATGGAAGCAGTCGTGGTTCCACACCTCGTAGTCACGGACGATCTCGGGCCCAAGTTTGGCGACCATGTCTGGCTGGAAGAGCGGCGCGTGGGTTCCTGCGGCGCATTGGAAAATGATGTCGTCGTCTTTTATTCCAGCAACGTGCAGCTCTTCTAAAATAAATGGCATCACCCGACCAGAGGGTGTCGGGCGCGCCAAATCATCAAAAGTAATGCACGCGGTCTTTTTTCCGTCAGCGATCTCGGCGATCCGCTTTGTATCGATGGGGTTGTGTAGCGCCCCGCGTACCTGCTCATCGGTGAGGGCTGGGGAGTCGTGGCCGCCCATCTTCTTTACGTCGACCTGCCAGCCGTTTGGAAACGGGAGTGTCATTTCAGCGTCGTCGTACCACTCAGAAGTGCGGACAACAGCGGTTGGGCGACCATCGCCCCCGGTGGGGATCGAGATCGGTGGTGTTGTATCTGTCATGGAGAATCAGGCTCCGTCGGGTGGGCTTTTTCGAGGCGTTGTTTGCCCAGGCGGTCTCTCTTTGTGGGATTGCCGCTGGGCCTCTTGCTGTAGTTCCAACTTCCAAGAACATAAGTATGAATACTCAGCACCACAACGGTGAAGCGCCTTCAGCGACGATGCGCAAGAGATCAGCGTCGAAGAGCTTCCGTACGCCTCAGTTGGGCCCTATCATACCAACTCCAAAGCAGCCTTGGAACTCTCGCAAGCGCTGCTTCTCAAATCCCGCTCCGGCAACAAGCAGGTGTTCATGGTCACCGACGGCAAACCTTCAGTCATATGGGACAAAGAGCGGCTGTACTACAACTCTGGTGGCCTGGAAACGATCAATGAAGTCCACAAATGCCGCAGAAACAGAATCCCCATCTCCACATTTATGGTCACCCGCAACCGCAGGCGACGATTCGGGCGGTGAAATCTGACTGTCTGCGCAAGACAGCGATTCGATTACGGAAACCAGATTCGGCGATTCGGTAACGATCAACATCAGGTAGCGCCACATCCGCAGCGAAATATGTAATATTTGACATCATCTCCGCACGCCTTTCCACTGTCACTCCCATTCAGTAACATCTGCGCGTTGGAATCCACCTGCAAAGGACGCATCAATGCCAGCGACAGTATCGATTGATTGGGAGCGCACATTATCTACCAAAGGCTCCACGCGGGGCACCGGCTACGCTGCGAGCAATAAGATCATCACACAGGATGGCCTTATTCACGCTGGTTGGTTGGACACTTTTGGAATCAACCGCGTGCAGACGTTGGATTCAGGTGGTCAACCGGTGACCGAGCCCATCACCGTGGGCGAGGGACCAGACAACCATTGTGGTCATGCGATCACCATTGATCAGGAAGGGCACCTTCACTGGATCGTTGGTCGTCACCACCGAAACCCGTTTCTCCACAGACGCTCGCGGTTTGCAGCGGATGCTAGATGGTGGTCCGAACCGAATCTCACAGGCGGCGACAACCCGACCTATCCCAGCATCGTGTGCGACAAAGAGAACACACTACACCTGGTATACAGGCTGAGCTACCATACTCCCCATGAGCCTAAAAACTACAACCCATCGTTCACACTGGCCTACCAGCGAAAGCTCGATGGACACCCATGGACCCCGCCTGTAGACCTGGTGGTGGCTGATACCCCAGATGGGTATACCCAGTTTGGCGCGTCTTTGACCGTCGACATAGGTGGGCGGGTTCACTTGGGATTTCACATATACGACGACACGAAGACCAAACGCGGCCACACCCTTGGATATCTGGTGAGCGCAGACTGTGGTAATACCTGGACCAAAGCCGACGGCAAAGAGATGCCGCTGCCAGCGGGAAAACACACTGCGGACATCCTCGAATCCAGCGATGATATTGACGTTCGTGTGAGCAACGTCGTCGCCGACTCTCAAAGTCATCCGCACTTGCTGGCGTGTCACAGGGAGACCGGCGACAATGTTTTGTGGTCCCACGACGGATCTGAATGGAGTTCGACAGGCCTGCTGTCTGCGCTGCGCCAGAAACAGCCAAACCGGGCTTTTTCCATGGACTGCTGCATCAGTATTGATGGCTCGGACAACCTCTATGTCTCCACTCAGGTGGTGGATGATCCGAGCCAGTGGGGCGATGTCTCCTCGGAAGTAGTTCTCCTGTTCCGCCCTGGGGGCGACGACGGGTTCCAGGTGCTGCCGATCTCTGAGCCAGACCCAACAACCCCCAACTGGCTGCCGAATCTTGAGCGGATCGCATCCTCCCACCAGTCTATGAGCGTGCCCCACCTGCTTTATACACACGGAACGCGCGGTGTCGGCTGCGAATCGGAGGATTACAACGATATCAGGTTGGTGCAATTGGCGCTCTCTTAGCTGTAACGGACCATTTGACCGCATTCGTCGGGAGTTGAGCGATGTCAGCAAGTTTTGAAACGGGCACAATGAGATGGGCTATCGGCGCAGGTGGACTCACTGAAGAGCTAGTGGACAGAGCATCTGGAGTTGACTACTCAATCCAGTCCCCGAACTCGCCGTGCGCGTTGGTTCGCCGTGGCGATATCGAATATCCCGCGACGAAGGCATCTGTGGACGGTCATAGAGTCGTGTTGGAGTTCGGCGGCGCTGGTGTCACCGCTGAACTGGAAATATCTGCCAACGAACGGTATGTGGTGGTGGAGGTCTCTTCCATCAGCGACGAGGGCGTAGATGAGTTCGTTTTTCTGAATGTTGACCTTAGCCTAAGCGGAGTGGCTGACGAACCGTTTGTGGCGTGCGCTCTGGCCCTCAACCTCCTGACAAACGTCACCGAACTGCCCAAACCCACTGGCAAACTAAGGGCGTCATGCTATCCACGATTTGGGTTTGCCAGAGCTAAAGTAGCGATAATCGGATGTGCCATCACCGACATGCGCGAAGTAATGCAGGAAGTCGTCTTAAGCTCCGACGACATCCCGACCTCGCCGATTGGTGGGCCGTGGGCGCTGGATTCGGAATCAAACCGTGGTTCGTACCTCTTCAATTTCGGCGACATGTCGATTGATGCAGTTGACGACTGGATCAACCTCGCCGATTCTGTCGGATTCAATCAGATAGATTTCCATGGCGGCAACTCGTTCAGGATGGGTGACTGCCTTCCAAACCCGGAGACTTATCCTGAAGGGATGGACAGCTTCAAAACAGTGATTGACCGTCTGCATGACGCTGGCATCTCAGCTGGACTTCACACGTACGCATTTTTTCTCGACAAAAAATGCCGGTGGGTGACTCCAATTCCCCATTTGGGTCTCGGCAAGGACGCAGAGTTCACACTCGCGGAGACGTTGGTCAACGACAACACCGAAGTACTGGTCGAAGAGTCCACCGAAGCGATGTCATCTATCACAGGCTTCTTCGTCCGCAACAGTGTAACACTCCAGATCGACAACGAGCTAATCGTCTACTCTGGCGTGGACAGAGATCCACCGTTCGCATTCACTGCATGTGAAAGAGGCGCATGCGGCACCGAAGTCGTTCCACACCAGGCTGGTGCCAAAGTTCATCATTTGAAGGAGTGTTTTGGCTATTTCACACCTGGGGGCGACTCGGATCTTTTGAGCGAAGTAGCCGCAAAATCAGCCGAGATGTTCAACTATTGCGGTTTTGATATGATGTATCTGGACGCGTTGGACGGTGAGGACATCTTGGGTGGACCGGAGAACGGGTGGCACTACGGCTCTAAATTCGTGTTTGAGCTGTGGAAAGGGCTGAAAAAACCATCAATGATGGAGATGAGCACGTTCCATCATCACCTGTGGTACGTCCGCTCCCGACTGGGCGCTTGGGATCGCCCGGCGAGAAGCTACAAACGATTTATCGACGTGCACAACGCCGCCAACGACCAGTACCGCCAGATGTTTATGCCAGCGCATTTGGGCTGGTGGGGGGTCAACACCTGGGCTGGGCACGAAGGCGAACCGACGATGACCGACGATGTTGAGTATCTGTGCGGCACCGCCATTGGCACCGACACGGGTCTGTCGCTCATGGGGATCGATCCGAGCAACATAGGCGAGGAGCCGGTCATGGAGCGGTTGGCGGCGATTATAAAACGTTATGAAGACGTTCGCCACGCCGGGACCGTTCCGGAGTCCGTGAAAAAACAGCTCCGCGAGCCGGGTAGAGAGTTTGTGCTGGCTGACGATGGTAGTTCGGTGTTCTGTCCGGTGGAACGCTCCAAATTCAAAGTGCTGTCACTTTCAAACGGCCAGAACCGGTGGCACATAAGCAACCCCTATGGACCACAGCCTGTTAGCGTCAGAATCGAGGCGCTGATGTCCGCTGCTCCGTACGACAGCGCCGAGGCGATTGAGGTCACCGATTTCGCCGATTCAAGCCGGTTCTCCGACCGTGAGTTTGGTCCAGGGATGTCCGCCGAAATTGCCAGTTCCGCCGATATTGTCAAGATCGGCGCGCAAAGCGGCTGCTTCTCAGCGCAAAATGTAAATCGACCTGGTGATGGGCAGTCCGCTCAGGACCAGTATTCATTGACCGAGCACGGGATTCGGGCGAGTGAGGGCAGCGCGGAGAGTTGGGCCAAATTAGGGATACTCAGCGATCCGCCGCTCGATCTTGGCGGACACGAGGCCTTTGGGTTCTGGATCTACGGCGATGGCGCAGGCGAGGTCCTCAACCTTCAGCTCAGGTGCCCGTCACATATGATCGGCGGGATCGGCGACCACTACATCGCAATCAACTTTGAGGGCTGGCGCTACGTAGAACTGATAGAGCCTGAAGGCCAGAGAGTGGATGAATACCAGTGGCCATATAGCGGCAACGCCTACGCCATATATCGCGAGGGTATTTCATACGATAAGATCGAATCGTTCTCTCTTTGGTACAACGACATCAGCCCAGGGGCGTCGGTCGTCAACTACTTGAGCCCGATACGGGCACTGCCGCTCGTTTCGCACACGCTCAAGAAACCTGTCATAACCATTGGCTACACGGATTTCAGTTTCGACACCGATATAGAGAGTGGACAGTATCTCGAATTTGACGGCCGGGACCAGTGTATTCTATATGGCAAATCCAGCGAAAAGATTGCGGAGGTGAACGTCGAAGGTGCGCAGCCGATAGCCACCGGCATCCACAACGTGACTTTCTCGTGCGATGCAGACGCGGAGATTAATCCCCGCGCTAGAGTGATGCTGTCAACCGTCGGTCCGCCGCTCGATTGACGGCGAGCTTCTTTCGGTGGGTCCAGGCTCATTCCGTGACCAAGCCAACTGGACGGAGATATACCAACTCGTCCCGTTAGGGTTCACCGAAGCAACTATCGTCATGGCGCAGACAGTAGATGAGTTCGTTGAACAGATCGAATTTCCTCAAGGATAAAGGTGTGTTATTGCTAACGGGAAAACATTTCGCAGACGACAAAAAACATTGAGATGGATGAGACTGTATCTATGCCAACTGATTCGATCAAAGGCCTAATTCTGGCAGGGGGCCGGGGAAAACGGTTTGACGCACTCACTATGCGCACACCGAAACCGCTTCTGCCGATTGCAGGCAAACCGCTAATCCACTACAACATCAATCTGCTTGCCGATGCAGGGGTCACGGACATCACGATTGTGGTGTCACCTGACTCATTTTTGGTAAAGGAGCGACTGGGTGACGGATCGCAGCTCGATGTCAACCTTTCCTATATCGTCCAAAAAGATCACCTTGGCACAGCGCATGCCATCGGATTGGCTGAGAGTGCAATGGACGGCGGCACGTTTCTAATCTGCTGGTCGGACAATATGACCACATGGTCTGTCAAGAATCTCGTGGCACGCCACCGGGAGAATCCCGAGGCAGGAACCTTGGCTTTGCATGTGACTGACGATGCTCGCAAGGGTGGAGCTGCGGTCGTCGATGGCGACTACGTCATCAAATTCGATGAAAAACCTGATCGCCCGGAGAGCAACCTCAACCTGGCGGGGATGTACATCCTGGAGCCGATAATATTCGATGCTATATCCAAAACCAAGCCATCGAAAACAGGAGAATACTATCTTCCAGATTCGTTCCAAATCCTTGTGGACCAGGGCGATCCGTTGCAGTGGGTCCCAGTGGATGACTGGCGCATGAACGTCAACGATATCGGTGATCTACTTTTGGCTAACCGAATGATTCTATCAAGAAGTGCAGTCGCACCTCTTTCAGCCGATCATTTTGACGTGGTCGGCGCAGTCAAGATTCCCGAATGCGCGATCGTTGGCGAGGGCGCAGTGGTCGGTCCCGACGTAAGTTTGGGGAACGGCTGCACAATAGGAGCAGGTGGCAAGGTGAGCAACGCCATTCTTATGGACGGCGCGACTATCGCCAACAACGATCAGGTCCACGGTGCGATCGTGGATGACATGGGTCGGTCTTACCCCGCAGCCTAAAACCTCCAGACAGGCAAGGTACTGGTGTGATTGATGGAACATATCCGCTATCCGAATGGCTTGAGCGTCTCGCTGACCCTGACAGTCAGGTCCTGGGAATAGTCATCGCCAACCGCGGCTGCGACGAGAATGAGGCCAGGCGGCTGGCAGGTTGGTATCTAAAACTTATCAACAGCCTCAAGGAGAGTTACGAACTGGCAGACGACGCATCGGTAATGCTCATGCGCTCCCCCGGGCGGGTGAACCTGTTGGGCACTCACGTCGATCACAGGGGCGGACGCGTCAACACAATCGCCATCAACGAAACGATTCTCGCTGCGTCTCTACGTTCGGACAAGATTATAAGAGCGTCGAGCACCGATCCTGCGCACATGGACGACGAAGCGTCTTTCGACGATCTGCTGCCAGACGGCCCGATCTCCCAGGAAGACTGGTCAAACTGGACAATCGCGCACAGCCACTCGTTCGGCGAGAAAGGTTGGGCAGGCCGTTGGAGCACCTACGTCAAGGCTGCTGTCGCATACTTTGTCAACAGACACCGACATGATCAGGATCTGCACGGCTTTGACGTTATGGTAGACGGCGATATTCCGCGGGCTGCTGGGCTCAGTTCCTCTTCGTCGCTGGTGATAGGCACAGCACAACTGATGCTGCGGCTCAACAGTCTGCCCATCGACGAAGCGCAGTTCATCGAAGATTGTGGTAGAGCGGAGTGGTACGTCGGCACCAGGGGTGGGGCGGGCGATCACGCTGCTATCACCTGGGGGCGTCAGGGGCAGGTCTCGCATATTGATATGCTTCCAATGGTACCAAGCTGGTCGCCCATGCCAGCTGGCATCAAGATCATAGTGTTCCACTCACGCGTCGAGGCGGCGAAATCGGGCAACGCCCAAAGCGCCTTCAACCAGCGGGTTGCCACCTACGAAGTCGCGCTGTCTTGGGTCAAACGTTTGCGGCCTAAGTGGGCACCCCTCCTTGAGCACATCCGCGACGTCAATTCCGAGACACTTGGAGTACATGACACGGATATCTACGAGGTTCTGAAGCAGTTGCCGACCCGCGCCAGTCGCAGCGAGATATTGGATGCGTTGCCTGACGATGTGGAAGCGATGGAGAGGTGGTTTTCGCTCCATGACGATCCGCCAGACGGCTATCATGTTCGCGATGTATGTCTCTACGGTTTGGCTGAGTGCGCCAGGAGCAGGCTTTTGGAGGGTCGGCTAAGAGAAGGCGACATAGACGGGGCGGGGGAGCTACTCGATCTGTCCCACGATGGCGACCGCGTGACCGCCATCGACGGCGACAGCACCCGTGAAGCGTTTAATCCCGGCGTGGACGACGACGAGATAGACGGGCTTATCGCTGCGCTTGATTCCGGTGACTCTGAGTTGGCGCTCGTGGCGCAGGTTTGGCATCAGCCAGGGGGCTATACAGCAAGCTGTGAAGAGCTGGACGAGATGGTGGACATCGCCCGATCGATAGAGGGGGTCGCAGCGGCGGGACTGATTGGCGCGGGATTGGGCGGGTGCATGTTGGTGATGGCTGCTGACGAGGTGGTTGATGAGGTCATCGACACCATGCATTCCAAGTACTTTACCTCTCGGAGTCTGGAGCCGTTCGCAGAGGTCTGCGTGCCCGTCGCCGGTGCGGGGCCGATGCGACTGCCGTAAACGATCTTGAACCCGTGAATCCCTAATGCGACACATTGGGTGGCCCGTATGGATACCAACCCCACGATAGTCTTCTCTGCGCCGAAACAGGTCGTTATTGAGGAGCTGGAAGTTCCGGTCCCTGATCCTGACGAGCTGCTTATACGAACTCGTCGTTCGCTCATTTCCACCGGCACAGAGCTCACGGTTCTAAAAAGAGAATCCGGCGAGAAATCCGCCTGGGCAACCTATGGTCGGTTTCCGTTCAAGCCTGGGTACAACAACGTCGGTGAAGTTGTCGACGTCGGAAAAAACGTAGACTCGGCCTACATAGGCAAAAGGGTCGGTACATATGGTCGCCACGCGAGATACGTTACAATGGCCGCCGACCATGCAAGGTCCATCCCGCCAGATTCCATTACCGACGACCACGCGGCGTTTTTCACCATAGCAGAGATCGTGATGAACGGCGTCAGGCGCGGTGAGGTTATCTGGGGTGAGCACGTCGTCATCTACGGCGCAGGGCTTTTGGGACAGCTGACGGCGCGACTCTGTCGGCTGGCTGGTGCGCGACCTGTGTTCGTCGTTGACCTGGCTGACAGCCGACTCTCGCTGCTGCCCGACGACCCACGCATCATTCCGATAAATCCGAAGAAGGATGACTTAGTCGCCACCGTCAAAGAACACACACGGGATCGGATGGCGGATGTGGTATTTGAGGTTACTGGCAACGGCAAGTTGATACCCGAAGAGCCGTCATCACTAAAAGCCCAAGGCAGGTTTGTGATCCTCAGTTCGCCAGATGGGGTCTCGCAGTTTGATTTCTTTGACCTATGCAACTCCCCAAGCTACACCATCATAGGCGCACACAACTTCTCTCATCCGCCTGTAGAAACCCCAGGTAACCCCTGGACGCAGCACCGGCACACCGAGATGTTCTTTGATCTGCTCGCCGAGGGATCGATTGACATTGAGAGGCTTGTGAGCCGACGATCGCCTTATACCGACGCACCAGATATCTACCGCGAACTGCTAGAAGATCGCACCCAGGCGATGGGAATCGTGCTGGAGTGGGATTGACACCATGTCCGTTATACGACGCGTAGCAAGAAAGCTCCGCAGACTAGTCTCACACGCTTCAAGATCACGAGGGAATAAGCACATGATCGCTGGAATCCCTCCAATTACCTACGGTGTCGTGGGAACGCAACACGGTCACCTAAAAGGAATGATACAGGAACTCGAAGAGCTGCCAGGCGTGACATGCGCCGGCGTCTACGACGACGAAACCGCATCAGCCCAAGCGATCTGCGACGAGTTTAATCTGCCGCTCATGGATGACAAGCGCCGTCTATTTGACAACGACGCTGTAAGCCTTATCGCCTCCGCTGCTGTCAACGCTGACAAAGGGCTCATTCTCACGGAGGCTGTGGAGGCAGGCAAAGCAACTATCGTCGATAAACCATTGGTCACAGCGATGGCTGATCTTGACCGTCTGGACGCCGCTGTCAAAGCCCATGACGGGCATGTAGGCCTAATGCTGACCGAGCGCTACGGATGGTACGGACAGCAGCTAAAGCAGCTTTGCGACGATGGCGCGCTTGGCAAAATTGCGAGTTTCATGGCCTGGAGGCCGCACAGACTGGGTCGTCCGACCCGGCCGGACTGGATGTTTGACTACGACAGATACGGTGGGATCATTGTTGATCTTCTGATCCACGATCTGGATATATGTCGCTGGATCACTGGCGCTGAATTCACTGAAATCACAGCCTATGAAGACAATGTCGCCAACCAGAGCGACCACAATTTTGTAGACATCGGTGTGGCGTTGGGTAGGCTGAGTGACGGCACTACATGTCTGGCGAAGACGGACTGGCTGACGCCGGCCACATCGCCTGTGCACGGCGACTGCCGCTATCTGGTGGCTGGAAGCGAAGGGACGGTTGAGGTGATGACAGCTGGCGATATTTTCGACAACCCCAAGGGCGATTACGGCACTCAGATCAGATTTCTTTCAAACAGCGAACCACCTCGTCTGCTCGACCGCACAGCCGAATCGGTGCCCATTCTAAACGACGTCCTCAGCAGTATCTATCTGGGCACGCCGTCGGTGATAAGCACCAGCGATGCCATTGAATCAACCCGTGCGACGCTGATGGCGCAGCAGTCCGTGCGAGACGGAATGACCATAAAGCGGGCGACTGTCTAGGCGGTCATGTCAAAAAGGCCACACATAGTCGGACATCGTGGGATGGGGCGGTACGGCTCAGAATCCACACACGCCGAGAATAGCGTTGAAGGGTGTCTAGCAGCGCTTGGAGCTGGTGCCGAAGGGATTGAGTTCGATGTACGTCTCTCTTCTGACAACCATGTGATTGTGCATCACGATAGTTCGCTTGGGCGCGCCACCACCTTGTCTGCGGCAGAGGGGGTCTCGCAGGTAGAGCGGTTGTCCACCGCCGATCTAACCGGTGTCCAACTATTGCCCCCTGGCAGCGGGGCGATATCTACGCTGCCCGAGTTGTTGGACGCGGTCAGTCTGGTGCTAGGCGAGCGAGAGATGTGGGTGGAACTCAAATACCCCGTGTCTATCGAAAACTCCCAAACACTCGTGCGCCGTGTCATTGAGGTCGTTGCGGACTACCCAGTCTGGTCGAATCTTTGGTTTATATCCTTTTCTTGCGGGTTACTGTCGATTGTCCGCCACTTGCGTCCTGATGCGAAAGTGATCTTGTTAGGGCGTGCCCGGATTTTCCAAACCATTTCGTTGGCAGCGCAAGCAGGATTTGACGGGGTAGGAATTTTCCATCATTTTGCCCGTTGGCCGATCCCCAAGATGGTTCGTCGGCAAGGTCTTCGGTTGATCGTCGGCACCGCCAACGACAGACGTAGCGTGAGGCGGCTGTTGGACTCTGGAGTCGACGCGATCAGCACTGATCGGTTGGACGTGGCGTTACCTCTGATTTAGGTTGCCGCTGAAGAGTCAAAAGACAGGACGGTTCCGATTGATTCGGTTATTTCCCGTGGTATCAGATCGGACGTATCAATCTGGCGGGTGGCGAGGTCGCGTGTCTGTTGCAGTCGCTCAACGGCGCGTTCGGTGATGGCTCCACGACCTGGATCGTTGTTGAATCGCGTGGCAAGAGTGGCTTCGTCGCACACCAGCGTGAACACGAATAACCTGCTGAAAGTATCGCCAAGACCGGCTGCGATGCGATCTATGATCTCTTGGCGGTGGAGCACCCAGGTCAGAATCACATGTCGATAACCGCAAGAGATGTAGTTACGCAAGACATCTTGGATGTTCTGCTCAACCAGGGTTATGGTTTGCGTGTTGACCTCAAATGGGTTGATTCGCAAGACACCGCAGGCAACTGACGCAACTACGAGTGTGAAAGGACGACAGATGGCCGTAAAAGTGGGTTTTATCGGCGCAGGAGGAATCGCAGGGCACCACATGAACACGATGTCAGCAAACCCTGATGCTGTGCTCACCGCCTTTTGTGACGTGGATGTCTCTCGCGCCAGAGCCGCCGCGAAACTCTATGGCGGCAAAGCGTTCGTCAGCCACAAGACTATGCTCGCCAAAGTGGACCTTGACGCGGTTGTCATCTGCGTCCCGCCATTTGCGCACAAGACGCAGGAGAGGGACGTAATAGAAGTAGATCTACCGTTTTTCACAGAAAAGCCGGTAGGACTCTCTGTGCGTCGCTGCGAAAGCAATCTGGAGCTTATCAAACAAAAGGATGTCGTCACCGCAGTCGGCTACCATTTACGCTATCAGGACAGCGCCAAACTCGCCCGTGAAGCTGTCAAAGGACAGACCATCTCGCTCGTTCAGGGCCAATGGATCGGTGGGATGCCTGGAGTTGCGTGGTGGCGTGTCATGAATGAGTCAGGCGGGCAAGCTGTGGAACAGACGACCCATATTTTTGATCTTGCTCGCTATGTAGTGGGGGAAGTCACTGAGGTCTACGCCACAGCATCCACAGGCAACATGACCGATGTGGAAAACTACGACGTTCACGACTCCAGCGCGGCAAATCTGGTGTTCGAGTCAGGGGCTGTTGGAACTATTTTCAGCAGTTGCGTCGTTGGTCCAGGCGGCGGAGTGAACCTGACAATCCACATGAAGGACGACTCGATTACAGTCACCGGAGATTTTGAGAGGGACCGTCCGGGCCTGCGTGAAACACGATCAAACTCGACCAACGCAACCGATGCAGAACAGCGTGCGTTTCTAAAAGCGGTGGCGACTGGTGACCGCTCTGACATTCTCTGTGACTACGCTGAAGGCCTCAAAACCTTGAAAGTCAGCCTGGCGGTCAATGAATCGATCAGGAAACACAAAATAATCACGTTGTAACATATGTTGGCAGGGCTGAATTGGGGCGCGGTCGCAAGCCGCGTCCCAATTCAGTACCGAACAGGTGTACAGGCGATCAACTTACGCCAATGGCGCGTTTGAGTCGGTCGAGCGGTGTGAGCAGTTCGAACCGGGCGGGATACGCTTTTTTGACCGACGCTGTTAATTAGATAGGGTGACGACGTCGCCTGATGTGGGGTGGATCACAACCATGAAAATCTGCTGACCCCTGAGGTGCCTACTCTGAAACCCGATACATCCATATGTTTGCGTGCCAGGTCGTGGTATCTGACCTGCGCTCTCGCGATAGTACCAGCAGCCGCGTTAGCGCAATCGGGCGTGACCCTTTCGACACCTGACACCACGGTGTCGCCCTGCGAGTTCTGGCTACCGGTTGTCGCCACTGACCTGGACACAGGTTACACTTCTCTGCGGTTGAAGTTTTCCTTCAATGCAGACACCCTCACCCGTCTCGGCGCGAAGGTTTCGGGCGGCTTGCTTCCCGAACCAGATAGCCTCAAAATCATTTCAGCGACCGCCAACAGTTTTATTGTTTCTTATTCAGGCACGATAAAATTCATCGGCTCCGGTGTCCTCTTCTATGTGGGCTTTCGAGCGTACCCTCATCCTTTTGTTAGTCGGCAGTATCCAGTGTCGGCAATAACACACGTTGACATTTCTGCTTCACCTGTCAGTGGCGGTTTGGCGGTGTTTGACGGATTGACTGACCCGCCGCTGATGGCTGGCGGGCGGATTGAGTTAACCGAGTGGCTTCCTCCGACGGTCGTGTCGCTGCCCGACTCGTCGATCAGAGCTGGCGACCAGATTTGGCTTCCCGTTGTGACCACAGACCTGGGCTGCGGCAACAACTCCTATCAGATTGTGATATTCTATCCACCAGATATACTCCGCCCACTTGGCGTTGAGATACTCAGCGGGCTGGTTCAGCAGGCGGGTGGAGACCTTTTGGTCGCCGGCGAGGATAGCTCGCTGGTGGTCAACGGTGCCAGCGTCAACTATATGACCGGATCAGGCCCTCTGTTCTACGTTGGGTTTGAGGCGCTTGACGTGGTAGGTTCGCATATTGTCAGTCTCAATCTTGAACCAAAAGGCTCCATGGGCTACGTCTATCCTGAGCACCCGACACAGCCTACGCTGGTCTCCAGTCACTTGGCATTCGAGGGTCTCTATCTGGGTGACGTTACCCACGACTGGGCGATTTCAATGCTGGATGCCTCAGTAATTCTCAAGTCGGTTGTGGGTCTCACCGACTCTACCCTGTGGCCATACTTGCGCACCAACGTGGCGGATGTCACAGGCAGTGGGCAGGTCAGTTCATACGACGTAGCGCTGATCTTGGCGCTATTGGCCGACCAGATAGACACGTTTCCTGGTGAACCTGGCAACAAACCCGCAACAGGCTACACGGCTAAGGGGGTATCTCTTGAGGCGCATGGTTCGACCGTCACAGTGCTACTCCAAGGCGAACAGCAGAGCGCTAATTTGACCCTCTCCTACGATCATGAACTAGCGAGAATTGAAAGGGTGGAAGTCGTCGATGGCATGGTGGAGTTTCGCGCCGACCATGGCGTGGTCCGCATAGCCACCGCCGACGCGATCAGTGAGGGGTCAAGGGTTATCTCCGTGCGCCTAGCATCAGCGCTGGGCGGGGATATGGGGAGCGTGTCGCTCGTCTCTTTGGAGATCGACGAAAATGTGATAGATATCAGTTTGACGGCACCTGTGCAGATACGCGGCGTTCCCTCCCAAACGGCGCTGTTTCAGAACAGCCCCAACCCTTTCAACCCGGTGACGACCATCGGGTTCACGGTAGGCCAAAATGCGGACAGCGTCCCGCTAACGCTGACCCTGTTCTCAACGGGTGGGCAGGAGGTCGTTCGTCTGGTGGATGGTCCACTGCAACCGGGTTACCACGAACTACTTTGGGATGGAAGGGACAGCAGTGGTCGCCCCGCCGCCTCTGGGATCTACCTTTACCGACTCACCACACCCCACGGCGCGCAGGTCAGGCGGATGTTACTGATGCGGTAGAACCGTTGCGAAGGCGATTCTGCTGACCGAACCGCCTTCGCCAAACCTCCACACACCGTAGACTATCGCCAATACGAAAAGAAGCAGCTTGGCCCACGCCCACGGTGTCAGAAGATACAGCGTTGCCCAACCAGCAAGAGCGAAAGGGCTAACGCGGAGTTGTCGCCCACTGGTAAGAGATCCGTTCATGTAGATATGTAGTCGATTGCGAGGGTTTCATAATGAGCACATGTAGCAACGAAGTTCCGTCCCATGTTTCGGGTGGGGCAAGGTCGCACGGACGGGTCACGATGCCTCTAACACGCGTACATTTGGCAGGGCAGATTTGCGAGGTAGGCACCGGAAGAACCGATTGGAGAGCGCCATGCGTCTGAAATCAGATCAGTTGGATAGTCTGAAATCGAAATCGCCTGAAGGGGTATATCAGGCGGTTAGGGACATCGTGCGGTTGGAGATAGGCGTTGTGGACAGACGAGAACTTGCTGAGGCGCTGGATGATGCGGTAGAAGCAGGCATTGTGGATGAACGGGAGATCAGGCGATTAACGCTGGACGACTGACCAGCGGGTTTTCGCCAAACAGATTCAGGAGAAAAAAATGACCACGCACGAGCGGATGACCAGGATGTACGCCCATCAGGAGGCCGACCGGGTACCGATTACCGACGGCCCATGGGGATCGACACTGGAGAGGTGGCACTCCGAGGGTCTGCCTCAAGATGTCCATTGGGCACAGTATTTCGATCTGGACCAGTTCGCTGGCATAGGCGCTGACAACAGCCCTCAATTTCCGTCCGAGACTATCGAAAAAACCGACGAATACTCGGTTCACACCACGTCTTGGGGTGCCACCCTTAGAAGTTGGAGCCACGCAGGCGGCGTTCCCGAATTTCTCGATTTCAAAGTCAAGGACAGGGACACCTGGGCAGACGCCAAATCCAGAATGACACCCTCACGCGACCGCGTGAACTGGGATAGCCTCAAAGACAACTACAAGACATGGCTCGAAGAGGGCAAATGGCTGTCAGCAGGGCTGTGGTTCGGGTTTGATGTCACTCACTCGTGGTTTCTAGGCACTGAGAGAGTGCTGATGGCGATGGTCGAAGACCCTGAGTGGATTGCTGATATTTTCAATCACTGCCTTGATGTTTCTCTGACCCTGTACGACATGGTGTGGGACGCAGGCTACGAGTTCGACGAGGTGTCCTGGCCCGACGACATGGGCTACAAATACAACCAGTTCTTCTCCCTTGACATGTACCGCGAACTGGTCAAACCTGCGCATCGGCGCGCCGCAGAGTGGGCACACGCTAAAGACGCGAAAGTAAGGCTGCACTCCTGCGGCGATGTTAACCCACTGGTGCCCGACCTTATCGATGTAGGCATAGACATGCTCAACCCGCTGGAGGTCAAAGCTGGCATGGACCCGGTGGCCCTGAAGGCAAAATATGGAGACCAGTTGGCGTTTCATGGCGGCCTCAACGCGGTTCTGTTCGAGGACATGGACGCCATGCGAGATGAGATGACCGCAGTGATTCCCAAAATGAAGGAGAATGGCGGCTATCTTATCAGTTCGGATCACTCGGTACCGGACTCGGTGAGTTTCCAGGAGTTTAGCGAGTTTATCGCCCTAGCCAAAGAGCTTGGATCGTACAACTAAGCCGCAGCGACGCCAAACCCTATTGCAGTAGTTCTACCAGCGTTATCCATCCGTAGAACAGAAAAAACCCGGCAAAGTGCCGGATTTTTTCTGTGTTATAGCCCGTACGGGAATCGAACCCGTGTTTTCGCCGTGAGAGGCCGATGTCCTAAGCCCCTAGACGAACGGGCCATCACCGGTTGCTGTACTGGCAGACCGGAACCTCCAAAAAATACGACAGTTGGCACCAATAGGCAACGATAGCAACGGGTTTGCGGAGTCTGCTAGTATGGATAAACTCCAAAAGAGAGGCATTGGGGCGGTTGCGCGGGATGGTAGAGCAGCAGCATCTGTGGGACAACTCATCCCTACACAGCGCAGCTATGGGATGTGGTGGGTGCGGTTATGCTTGCCGTTGGCTTGTCGCTCAGGCGGACGTCGGCGGCGGCGCGCTTTGACGACAGTATCTTTGCGCCAGTTGGCGTCATCGCGTTCTGGGTAGTCTGTGGTGTAGTGCAGGCCCCTGCTCTCAGTTCGCTGCATCGCACACCGTACCACCAACGTCGCCACCGCCACCATATTCCTCAATTCCAACAGCTCTGGCGATATTCTGGTTCGGCGGTAGAACTCCTCCACCTCTTTCCACAACAGTTCAAGCCGCATCGACGCCCTGCGCAACCGCACGTCGGAGCGCACAATTCCCACATAGTCCCACATGAGCCTTCTGGTTTCATCACTGTCGTGCGACAAGAGCACCCACTCCTCGGCGTTGATGGTGTCGTCAAGATTCCACGGCGGGATATCGGCTGACGCGCTATGTATCCCGCTGAGCGACTCGATCGCCGCTCTTGATGCCCGCTTGGCAAACACCACAGCTTCGAGCAACGAGTTTGATGCTAACCTGTTCGCGCCGTGAACACCGCTCAAAGTCACCTCTCCCGCCGCAAAAAGGTTGCGAATATCGGTCCGCCCCTCAAGATCGGTCACGACACCACCACACATATAGTGCGCCGCAGGCACTACCGGTATCGGTTGGCTGGTGATGTCGATTCCATATTCCAAACACTTTTGGTGGATGTTAGGGAAGTGGTGTCGGGTGTCGTCGGAGTCGTTGTGAGTTATGTCCAGATATACGCAGTCATCGCCTCGACGCTTCATCTCCCTATCGATAGCACGAGCGACAATATCCCTCGGTGCCAGCGACCCAGAATCGTGGTACTCATCCATGAACCTGGCACCATCTGATGCGATGAGTTCTGCACCGTGCCCTCGCACGGCCTCGCTGATAAGAAATGACCCTGCGCTTGGATGATACAGAGTCGTGGGATGGAACTGCATAAACTCCAAATTCCCAACCCGCGCACCGGCCCTGTATGCCATGGCGACACCGTCACCTGTAGCTATTTCAGGGTTGGTAGTGTGCAGCCAAATCTGCCCAGCACCTCCAGTCGCCAGCACTGTAACTTTGGACGCCATAGTGCGGACCTCACCTGAATGGGTCTCCAACACATACGCTCCCAGACAGGTTATCCTCCCGGTTCGCGATCGTCTATCTGGAAAGTGATGCTCGGTAATCAGGTCCACAGCGACGTGATGTTCGCATATCTCAATATTTGGGTGCTCTTGCACCTGCCTGAGAAGCGCCCGCTCAATCTCTGCACCGGTCAGGTCAGAGGCGTGGACTATTCGGTGGTGGGAGTGCCCTCCCTCCCTCCCTAGATGAAAATTCCCAGCCTCTGAGCGTGTGAACTCAACGCCCCAATCCACCAGTTGACGCACTATCGCTGGGCCCTCTTCAATCATTATCGACACAGCTTCAGGATGGCAAAGGTCAGCGCCAGCGAGTAGAGTGTCCGTGGCGTGCTGCATAGCGGAGTCACCCGATCCAAAAACCGCAGCGATTCCGCCCTGCGCACGGTTGGTGTTGGTAGCCACCGGTTCCTTTTTTGTGGCTATCCTCACAGTACCGCTCTGTGCGGCCATGAGTGCGCACGAAAGGCCTGCGATACCGGAACCCAAAATCAAGACGTCGGTCGGCTGGTCCATGGGTCTAGCTGTTCTTTCGCTCCGCAAGCGGCGTTAGAGTTCTAAAGGATCAATCCAAGGCTCATAAGATAGCCCGCATACCAGCCTCAGGCGAACCGGTGGACAGCACTGCGCGATATCGCCAGAACCGTCAAATGGCTGCTAGCCGCCTTGACCCGTCTTGCCCCATGGCCGTACGTTGGGGCATCGCTGCTTGTCAGCGACGCGCCGACCGGGGCGGCCCACTTGTTCTCACGCTGACAGCCGAACTTTCTGATGTCTCGCCGATTGTGGTTCGAGGTTACCTGCGGTTCCACCGGGACAGCTTTGAAACTGACCGGTGTGGCACTCTCCGCACTCTTTGGCATTACAGTCTCTAAAAGCGCTCCGTGGCCTCCAGGTCAGATGGCAGTCGGCGTCGGCATCGCTCGCCCGACGACGCAGAAAGACCTGATCGCCACCTCTAGCGGGTTCCATACAACACTGCTGTGGCCGGTGAACCGAGAATCAGACGGCACGTCGTTGGGGCTCACAGCAGGAATTGTGCCCTACCGAACAGGAGGCAACGACCTCGGCGGCTCGCACTTCTTCGCGATGGGCGTTCTTCACTGGACAATGCTCGACGGTCTATTGCCAGCGGGCTCACGCCTCTTCGGTCAGCTAGGGATAGGCTACGGCCGCATGGAGATCACAGGCTCTGCGGCGGTGGAGATTAAGCCAGCCAAGACCGGAGTGGCTACTTTGGGCCTGGAGCTTCCTGTCACGTCTCATGTTGGCGTGTGGGTCACAACCACGCTCCAGCGGTTTGACGCTGCCCCGGTGCTGTTGGGAAACGATTATGTTTCATGGAACCTGATTACTGTCCACGGCGTGTGTAGGTGGAACATCTCTCGAAACACATCTGCCCATCCGAATAGAAGGACGCCAAGATGAAACATCTTCGACTGGCGTTAGCGCAGGTCAACCTCAGAGTTGGCGACCTCGATCGCAACGTGGAAAAAATCATAGCGTGGACGGCCCGCGCACGGGATGCTGGCTGCGATATAGTCGCGTTTCCCGAACTGGCCACTCTGGGGTATCCGCCAGAGGACCTTCTGTTTCGGCCCCATGTGATCGACGCCAACCTGGCAGCGCGCGATGAGATCGTAACCGCGACATCGGGCATCGTCTCCCTATTCGGATTCGTCGACGCGACTGACGATCTGTACAACGCAGCTGCCATAGCCGCTGACGGCCAGCTTATAGGCACCTACCACAAACAGCTGCTGCCCAACTATGGTGTATTTGATGAAAACCGCTACTTCCAGGCCGGTTCCGGCGGTTGCGTCTACCGCATCGACGAAACAGTCATCGGAGTAAACATCTGCGAGGACATCTGGCATCCAGGTGGACCAGCTGATGAGCAGGCTCTTGCAGGCAACGCTGAGGTGATATTCAACCTCTCTGCCTCACCTTATTTCGCCGGCAAAATCGCCAGTCGCGACCAGATGATAGCCACACGAGCGACTGACAACCTGGCTGTTGTGGCGCTGGTGAATATCGTAGGCGGGCAGGACGAGCTGGTGTTTGACGGTGGCAGCATTATCGTGGATCCCACAGGCCGAACCATCGCCTCTGGGCGGCAGTTTGAGGAGGATCTGGTGGTGGCGGACATCCCGCTCGACGGGATATTCCGTCAGCGATTGCGTGACACTCGCCGCAGAAAAGCCAAGCAGGAAAAACCTGAAGCGATATCGGAGATCCCAATAGAGATTGCGTCACCGTCGAACCTGAGCAACGTCACTGCACCACTGGGACCGCGCCTCGAAAGACTGTCGGAGATGTATCAAGCGCTCTGTCTGGGCGTGAGAGACTACGTCGAGAAAAACGGGTTCAAGCAATCTGTAGTGGCGCTCTCAGGGGGGATCGATTCGACTCTGACAGCCGCCATCGCCGCCGATGCCTTGGGACCCGAAAACGTTTTGGGCGTCACGATGCCTTCCAGGTACTCCAGCGACGGCGCCCGATCGGACGCCGAACTCTTGGCTGAAAACTTCGGGCTGGAGTTTCACACGATTCCCATAGAACCGCCTTTTGTCACTCTGTTGGATATCCTAGAAAAGCCTTTCGCGGGAACCGAGCCAAACGAGGCGGAGGAGAACATTCAGGCGCGCCTTAGGGGCCTGATTATTATGGCGCTCTCCAACAAGTTCGGCTGGTTGGTTCTAACTACAGGCAACAAGTCAGAAATGTCGGTGGGATACGCCACGCTCTACGGCGATATGGCAGGCGGCTTCGCGGTTCTCAAAGACGTCTACAAGACCGCAGTGTTTGAGCTGGCAAAGTGGAGAAACCAGCAACCCGGCGGGGTAGTGATACCCCAATCCACAATCGACCGACCACCCTCAGCAGAGCTCAGACCCGACCAGCGCGACGACGACTCTTTGCCGCCCTACGATGTTCTGGATGCGATCTTGGAGGCCTACGTCGAAGAGGATGCATCTTTGGGCGAGATTGCGGCGATGGGCTTCGACGAAGTGGTTATTCGCGATGTGATTCGCATGGTTGACCGAGCCGAATACAAACGCCGTCAGGCACCCCCAGGTATCAAAATCACCCCCCGCGCGTTCGGTAAAGACCGCCGGGTGCCGATCTCAAACAGAACCCCGATCGGTTAGCTCTTTGGCGCACTGGGCATCATAACCCGTCCAGCAGAAGCGTACTGCACGAGTTATTCCGAGTCTGCCAACATGAACCAAGTCACTTTCAGGAATGCGAAAGAAGAGGGCAGCGAATTTGCATTCACCGTTAAGGAAAGCGCTTTCAGGGAGTACATTAAAGAAAGAGTGGGGATGGGATGACCAAGAGCAGCGTCTCCTTCACGACCGGCGGTTCAGTACCGAGAGCTTCAGGATAGTCGTCGTGGCCGACGTAGACGTCGGTTTCATGGACATCGTTGAGGAACCCGACTGCCCCCGGGTAAACCAGCTATTTATTCTACCCAGTTTCCACAGCCAGGGCATCGGCGACCAGTGCATGGCCCAGGTGATCGACGAAGCCTCCCAACAATAGCTACCTGTCCGCCTCCGCGTAATGAAAGTCAACCCACGTGCGATGTCGTTCTATCAAAACTTGGGATTCATACCCCTCGGCGAAACCGACACCCATTTTCTTCTGGAGCGGATCGAATAGTTCATTGGAGTTTCGTGCCAAACACCGAGTGTTCACGACGGGAGGACGCAATGCACAACGTGGAAAAAACCGACAGCAGCTTGGCAGGTATCTATGGGGCGCTGATGACTCACTACTTTCACCAGGACGGATCAATATGGAATCGGATCTGCACGCTCATGGCCCTTCAACTCGTTGTTGTTGGTGGAGCCTTACGGATGCACGATGTAAGAGGGTAGCGCTGCTCTTGCTGGTGATCGGGGTTGTGTGGACGATGTTGGTATGGCTCATCGTGATGCGACACCGCGAAATACGGTACAGCAATCTTGAGGTGATGGATGGAATCATCCAGCTAGCGTTGCCCAAGAGCCCGGTGCAAGTGAGAAGTGACGACCGCCCGGTCTGGTTAGCTCGGCCATCAAAAGTGTGGTGGCGAAGGCGGTTTTTTCGAGGGAAAGCCTTGCACCGATTCATATTTATCGGGTTTGGGATCGGAGATGCTGGTCTGATCGCCATCCTTCTAATCTGCCCCGAACTACTGCCCTCCTTGGCGTAGCTACCACCTGCCAGGCGGGCCGCCACCTGGGCCACGACCAGATGGCCTACCACCGCCCATCTGGCGCTGCGGTCGCCCGTCGCCGCCGCACGGTTGCCATGTTGGGTCGTCAAATTTTTCGCGCTGCTCGTCGGTGAGGACAGGGTGTACAGCGTGAATCGCCGCAATTCTCGCCATGTCTATCTCCATCAACAGCGCATACTTGCTTTCCAGCTTCTGTTGGATCGCAGGTATGTTGTGTGGCGACTCGGCCATCGCGCCCCGCAAGTCTAACTCGGTGCGACTGACCGCTGCTCGACTGGTGATGAGAGACTCTTGAAGGTCTTTCTGTATCTGCCCGATCTGGCGACGCTGATCGCCGTTCAAGTCCAACGCTGCGAGCCTGGCAAGCACCCTCACACCCATCCCAACCGGAATCTGTGACGCCATTGCTGACCTCGACCCAGAACCGTATGGTTTGCTTCGGGAACGTCTGGAGTTTGAGCACGAAATCAGTGTGCTACTCACCAAAAACAGGGCGACGTACATCTCCACATTTCTACGAAATTTCACAGCGAGTTCCCTCCTAGACATCAGAGCGGCCTGAAGCTACAGACCGCCCTTCAGCGACTACTACCTCAACCAATCCCGTTCTCCACCACCTCGTCTCTCATGCCGTCGGCCCCTATTCTCAGGGCCGCCCATACCCATGTGTGGCTTGAATCGGTCGAACTTCGCTTTCTGCTCGTCAGTGAGCAGAGAACGGATCTGCTGATGCGCACGAATCTGCGCCATGCGCATTCCCACGCGCACATCAGCGATCTCGCGGAGTTTGGACTCCACCCGTCCCATATCCGGGTCGCCGGTTACCAGCAGCTCGTGAAGCTCGACTGCCTTCAACTCAGCCTGACTGCGCTGTTCGATGCTGGATTTGCGCTGAGCGAGCTTGATTGCGCGCATCTGGCTGTACTGCTCGTTCGTGAGATTTAGGTCGGCCATCATCCTCTCGCGCCTTGGAGGTCCGTCACCGCCGGGTTTCATTCCCTGATGGCGGCCCCCTCGGCCAGGCCCACGCTGTGCATGTGCCAAACTCCCTGCAAGCACCACCAACGCCGCCAATGCCACTGTTCTGGTCGTTCTCATCTCATCACCTCCGTGATTGAAATAGGTTTCTTGCTCTTTCACACACTAGAACGGATTGGTCCCGGAAGATATTGTGTCCGCCAGCGAGATATGGGATCGCTCCTTGGGTTTGAGACGTATGCCACGTACCGTTGAAGTAGTCGCCGCGCGTTGGTTTCCGCGTGTTACCTCACTGACGACAGACATGGATACAAAATTTGGGGGAGTTGATTTGCCCAGCAGCCCACCGCGTACGGTCACAACCCTTGAGAACGGCCTGACGGTCATAGTTGAAGAGGTTCATTACGCCCCGGTAGTAAGCGGATGGGCATGGTACCGCGTTGGTTCGCGCAACGAAGTGAGCGGTATAACCGGAGCATCACACTGGGTTGAACACCTTCTATTCAAGCCCACCAAACAGTTCCCCGACGACAGTAGAGACCGGCAGGTGGCGTGCGCTGGCGGGGTTGCCAACGGATTCACATGGCTCGACGAAACCACCTACTACGCCACCGTCCCCAAAGGGGATGAAGATCTTCTGTTCAGGATAGAAGCCGACCGGCTCGCCAACTCGGTTTTCGATCCAGAAGTGATCGAAACAGAGCGAACAGTAATCATCAGCGAGCGGCAGGGCGGAGAGAACCAGCCCACGCTCCTCCTCAGTGAAGAGGTGTCCGCAGCAGCTTTTCGCGTCCACAGCTACGGACACGACACCATCGGTCACTTGTGCGACCTTGAGACCATGACACCAGACGACCTTCTATCCCACTACAACCGCTACTACGTTCCAGGCAACGCGACCATAGTTGTGGTTGGCGACTGCGAAGCGAAGCAGGTGTTGGGGCGGATCACCGAACTTTTCGGCCAAATCCTCGCAGGCGATCCGATACCTGAAGCCAGATGTGTAGAGCCGCCGCAGCGCGGTGAGCGCCGCGTGGTCGTGAATGGCGATGGAGCGACATCCTATTTGCAGATCGCTTACCATGGCCCCAAAGCCTCTGATCCCGATTTTTTCCCGACGGCTGTCGCCTGTACGCTCCTAGGGGATGCCGGTTCGTTTATGTTTGACTCCAGACCCAACTCGCGCAGTTCGCGGCTCTGGAAAGCGCTCGTCGACGGCGGGTTGACAGCAGACGTTTCGGTCTCGTTCGAGCCGACGATAGATCCAGGTCTGATCGTAATAGGGACAACGGCGCTGCCTCAAGTGTCACTTGAGGCGGTGGAGCAATCAGTAGACGATATAGTACACGATATGTGCGAGAGTGTCGTGCCAGCAGCGGAACTCGAAAAAGCCAAGAAACAGAGTAGAGCCGCTTTGGTACTCGGCAGCGAGACTATCACTAATCGAGCTCTTGCGCTGGGGATGGCAGCCACGGTGGCGTCGCTCGAATGGTTGGACGGGTATGACAGAGCGATCTCGGCGGTCACAACAGAAGATATTCGGCGCGTTGCAAACCGATATCTGATTGATGACAATCGTGTAGTCGGGCAGTATCGACCGACAGGTGCCACCGGAGGTCGGGAATGACACTGCCGGACAGAAGCGCAGTCCTGTCTGCTGAGTCGATTGACAGGCGGGTTTTGGAAGAAGGGGTGGTCCTTTTGATGCGTCGCCACCCACACTCCCGTTCGGTGGTTGTTGGCATATCGGTGGCCTCAGGGGCGGCGGACGATCCAGATGACCGGCTGGGGCTGGCCGAATGTACAGCAGAAATGCTCATGCGCGGCTCAGAAAAGATGAGCGCTGACGTTCTCAACGAAGAGGTGGAATCGGTCGGCGCCTCCCTCGGCGCAGCGAGTGGCCTCCATACAACGGGCCTCACCGCAACTTGCCTGGCTGAGGATTTTTCGCATCTTTTAGACCTCATAGAGCAGACGCTTACTGAGCCCAAGTTTCCTGATTCAGAGCTTGAAAAAGTCAAGTCTGAGATGCTAACCGGCCTCTTTGAACGCGATCACGACACCAGACAGACTGCTGTGATGCAGGTGCATCGGCTTGCCTATCCCACGGACCACCCCTATTCGCGGCCACCTGATGGGTTTTTTGATACCGTCGAAGCGATCACCAGGGACGACTTAGTCGCGCATCACAGCGAGCACCTCTGTCGCAGACCGGTAATTGTCACGGTTGTAGGCGCGATCGAACCTGACGAGGTCGAAGCCCAGGTGCGGACCACGCTCGGTAGTTGGGTAGCGGCTCGGTTATCTGCTCAAAACACGCCGGACGCCCCGCCACTTTCAGAGGTCGCAACGGAGCGGTTGGTGATCCCAGGCAAAACACAGAGCGACCTGATCATCGGTGTCCCTGGTCCGAGGCGTGGTGATGATGACTACCTTGCCGCCCGCATCGGCAATCTCGCATTGGGCGGCTTCGGGCTCATGGGGAGGTTGGGGAAAGTGGTTCGTGAAGAGCACGGCCTAGCCTACTACGCATCCAGCGCCCTCAACGGTGGTGCTGGTCCTGGTTTGTGGATGGTGTACGCCGGAGTGGACCCAAACAGTGTCGATCAGGTGGTCGGTTTGTGCCGAAGCGAGATGCAGCGGTTGGCGAGTGAGCCTCTTTCTGGTGAAGAGATGGACGATTGCGCTTCCAACTTTACAGGATCGCTTCCGATGCAGCTTGAGAGCAACGGTGGTGTCGCGCAAACC
This sequence comes from uncultured bacterium, assembly GCA_964627605.1. Taxonomy (GTDB): domain Bacteria; phylum Latescibacterota; class MWCZ01; order MWCZ01; family CAZVGZ01; genus CAZVGZ01. Next base: position 33,312 of record CAZVGZ010000002.1, read on the forward strand.
CTTGGCGATATGGAGTGGTACGGGCTCGGCCTCGACTACGTCGAGCGATATCCTTCGCTGATACGTTCGATAACCGCCGATCAGGTGATGGAGACAGCAATGCGCTACCTGGGCCAACCTAACTACGCGCTGGCGATTGCTGGACCGAACGCCTAGTCTGGTCTTCTTTGGAACTACGAACCAGCTCTGGTGCCCCTGCTTACCCCAGCGCAGTGGATCAACGCGGCAAACTATCAATACCCTTTTTCTTCCGAACCGCCTCACTGAGAGGATAGAATTATATGAACCATAAACCTCCTCAACCGGAAATCGCTGAATCCAAGTTCGCCAAGCTTCTCAAACAAGTAGCGACTTTGTTTTCGATCGCAGCGGCGGCTGTGTTGATCGCAGGCGATGTTCTAAGCCGAAATCCCGATAGTAACTACTTTGCTGCTTCAAGCGCGTGGTTCGGCGGTGCTCTTCTACTTCTGTCGACGTCGGTCATCACTTCTCTGTGGTGGTTGTTGACCCTCAAACCACTCCTGCATCAAATCAGGTACAGCGAAGAAGCCTACATCTCCAAAAGCGCCAACGGTTGGATATGGATCGGATTGGCGGCAACTATCGGTACTGGCGTTGGATGCTTGGCGCCTGGGATGGGGCTACAAAGGCTCATTGTTTGGGGGTTCTTGATGAGCATCCCCGGGTACGTGCGGGCTATGAAAAAAGAGACGCTGCCTGGTGTCCTGGGCATTCTGGCGGTCCATCTGTTGGCGGTATCGGTCGCGGCAAATCTAAGCGGTTCCAGCGACTCCTACCGCCTCATCGACGCAACGGTTTGGTGGCTGGTGGTGATGCCTGGGGTAGTCTGGGTGGGTTGCCTACTTATGACAGGGAAACTACTAAAACAGAGACGGCTGCCCTGGAAAACCGGTTTGACGCCGGTTGGTGTATGTTTGGTTCTGGTCGGCCTTTTCGCTCTACAGTCTGGGTCGGATAGCAGACTTAGGACGTACCAAGCATCCGAAATGAACCGCTTTCTAAAAGAGAGCGGTACCAGCGCGGTGACAACAGAGAGCGATACAGTGTCGGTTGGTAACAGATCGCGTTAACTAGCCCCAGTTACGAAGGCGCGAAAACAGGAAACACTTTGTGGTCTATCCTCCCCAATACCGCCGCGACTACTAGCCACACCAAGACCGCCAGGAACTCTCCCAAAATAAGCCCCATCGCCGCCGGTCTGAGATTAGTGTAACCTCTTTGGCCACCAAATTTCTGCACCAATGTTTTCACGAGCCAACCAAGGAATACCGGAAACCAGATCTGCCGCGACGCCACTGTGTCCCCAATGACGAACCCCAAAGGGTAGATTGGCCACCACAGGAAGTGTCGATGCACGAACAGAAGCCCACCCATCGCCAACGCGCCGCCAGCCATTGTCGCCAGAACCGTCCAGTCGGTGAAAACCATGTGACGCCTAAGCGCCGCTATCCTTTTCCAAAGCCAGTTGGTGCCTCCCCGAAACGGCCAATCCTGCAAGTTGATCCCGCCGTGATCGTAGGCCAGGTTCAAGATCGCCACATAGGAGACGACACACGCCACCAGAATTCCCAGCGCGACGCCGACGAGGACATGTTTCTGAGTTATGCGGTTTGAATGGGCGATTTTCAGGCTGTCGAACTGCTGCGGCATAATATTCGAGCGGTCGAAAAGCGCTACGAAATCGATGAACCCAACCATCGTGTACGTCTGTGGGGTGATGCGCGCTGTTCCCATGACTTTAGAAACGCCGTGCATCGGCACAAAACTATCATAAACCCAAAGGAGCCCCGTGGCGGCGACAATTCGCGCCGCTACAATGGCAATCGCAAGGAAAAAAATCAGCAGCAGCACCGAGACCAACACATCCATCCCAGCGGAGGTGGTCCACCCCAGGAAGAACGCTGTACCGCCTAGAAGCCCCCAGATCACCCAACCCTCATATGGAGGCTCATCTCTAACGATGCCTGTGGAGCGTCCTAGAGCCGCTCTACAGAGCTCCCTGATCCTTCCACGGGCAAGATAGAGGAAAAACGCAGCAGCCAGGAGTGTTGCGCCAACTTTCTGATAGCGCGACGCCAGATCGTAGCCAAACGTGTGCAGAGGCGACCACGACTGCGTGCCCCCTCCGATGCCTGTGGCGTGAAACAGGACCTCTTCAACCGCATATACCCACTCAAACACCCAAACGCTCAGCGACACTTCGGCGCGAAGCAGGTAGCTGACTCCCAATACCGACCAGTACAGGTTGAACTTGATGTCACGAAGAACGTTGAATGGTGGGTCCATGAGGAACGTCGAGCCGCTCATAAACGAACCCAGTTGGACACCGCTGAGCGATGGAACGGTCACCGCTGGGAAATATTGGGCCAGACCCGCTATTCCGTGAAGTGCAAACGGTATCGCTGCGGCAATCCACACGTACCGGTTTCTAAAAAATTCGCTGGCCCATGATGGGTGGGGATCGTCGCCGACTATCGTCAGCGGGATCTGTGCGAGCGGAAACTGGAGCCGCTCCGCATCCATCCACTGGTGGCGCAGCACCGATGTGAGCGACATGAGAATCAGATAGAGCGAAAAAACTAGAGTCGTCCACCATGCCAACGGCTCAATCCACAGTTCGTACGGAATCGACACCCCTTTTGGAGCCCCTTCAAAAAACCAAAGAACAGTCGTCTTGTGGGTGATCGCCATCCAGTCAGGGACGTGCCTGGCGTAAAGCATCAACCACTCATTGGCAGGCGTTGCGTAGTACGTCAATCCTACCAGGGTAGGGATCAACCGCGTGGCTAATCCTTCGGCGGGGATAGCCGATGGTACGAGCATCGTGATGTATGCCAGCAGAACTTCCTGACGTGTCAGCGCCAATCGACCGGACCGAAGAAGCGTGTTGACCCCTAAAATCGCCAGGAAACACAGAAAAACACCGGTAGGCAGAAAATTGGATGCCAGAGGTGAAGCTTGGAGATAGACATCGACGTAGGGGATGATGGAACTGAGAAACGCCACACCGACAAGGCCAACCACAACCCCACGCCACGGCGAACCACCAGCCGGTGCGATCGGTTGAGTTGTTTCAGCCGGCGACTGCGCTAAGTGACGCGGAGAGTTGGCTCGAATCTCGTCGAACGAATCGTGACCGTCAGTACTGGACACTGCAAATTCCTCACTTGACGTCGTGTGCGAACCGACCCAGATTGCCCTCAGACATCTGCACCAAACGATATACCTCAGATGTGTTTTTTGAGAATCTGTTCGATCTGTTCGCGCTCATCGGGAAGTGAGAGCCTCTGGTATATGAAGGAGCTTATAAGCCCAAACAACATCGCTACGCCAAATATCAGGTTGTAACCGACAGTCTCCACCGCTATCCCAGCGACGATGGGCACCGTGGCGGGAATAAGGCCCATACTGTTCATGAAACCAAAATAGGTAGCACGAATGCCCGCCGGAGCGATCTCCATCACGTAGGTCATCCGCCCCAGGTAGGCTCCCCTCGCCGCCGCACCAGCTATCATCATCCCCATCACTAGTAGAATAACTCGGCCATCAACCCCAAACACCGACCATGTTGGACCCCAGACCGCCATACACGCCAGAGCCGGTGCCAGAGCGACAATCCGCGCAGCTCTGACTATTAGCGTTCTGTTTCCCCGCCGCTCGCTCCATCTGACCCATACGGCAAATCCGACAACATTTAGCGCAGCGGTCACCGCGCCGATCGTGCCGATCCAAGAGGTCTCCATGCCCACACGTTCAATGAGGTACGGCACGAAAAACGGCAGCACCATCACAGTCAACGCCATCGAGAGGCTTCCCAGCAGTAAAATACGGTAATCCGGGTCGTGCTTCAAGAGGCGTGGGCCGCGCTTGAGGGACTCTCTTAGCAACTGTTTGCCGTTGTTGATCGACTCCACCGGCTCCTTCACCGCAATAAATATCGCCATCGCCACAGCCCATAGAGACACCGTAGTACCCAACAACAGCAAATAGCCGCTCATCAGTGAGAAGCCCGACGAATCGCTGAGTACCCATTTGACCACCCATCCCGCGCCTATAGCCAGGAGCCCCCCGAGTACGTTCCTCCAGGCGAACAGGCGTGCTCTCGACTCTTCGGGGATCGCCTTGGTTACGATATCCATAAAGGAGATCGCACCTATCCCGCCGCTAGACCACATCGCAAAAAAACCTGCCAATAAAAGCCAAGCCAGCAGGTATGGTCGATCGTCAGCGAACCACCAGACACACGCACACAGCGCGACTCCAGACCCGGTGCGCCCAATGGCACCCAAAGTGTAGTACAGCATCTTCTTGGGGGCGTACTCTATACCAGCGGCAACCAGGAACTGAGGCCACAACCAACCAATCGGCATCATCGCACTGACGGCACCGATCAGGATCGCCGAACCACTTAGGTGCATTATGAAAGCCGGAAGAACAGTGTTGCCGCCAAAAAGCGCTCCAGCCCCAAAAAAAATGGCACCATTAGCGACAATTAGCGAAAAGTTTCGGCGCTCAGTTTTGGTGAGGTTCACGGAGGCTCATGGGCGGGTTTACCGAAGAAAACGTGGTAGTGACGAGAAACTGTGGACGTGGGGTGACAGGATTCAGCGTCGTCAAGACGCAGCTTCCGATTCTGGAGAGGGCGGTGCTGTTGACGGCGGATCGTCCTCCGAAGGGCAATCTCCGTTCAGTATCGCCCGCAGCTCTTCACGGTGGATGAGCTCTTTGTCTATCAACACGCCAGCCAGTTTGTCAAGTTGCGGGCGTCGCTCTTCCAACAAGGCGTATACGCGCTGATATGCGTCTTCTAATATTCGGTGGACCTCTTTGTCGATTTCACCAGCCGTGGCCTCGCTGTACTCTTTCGAAGAACCGAACGCGCCCTTCAGAAAAGTCTGCTGATCGTCTTGACCGTAAGAGATAAGCCCCAAATCGCTCATTCCAAACTGTGTCACCATGCTTGTGGCGATTTTGGTCGCTTGATCGAGGTCGTTCGCAGCGCCGGTCGATATCTCGTCGAACACCAACGACTCGGCTGCGCGACCTGCCAGCAGCGTCCCAAGTTTGTCCAACAGCGTCTGCTTGGACACCAGATATCGCTCATCAGTGGGAAGCTGCATGGTGTAGCCCAGTGCGGCAACTCCGCGAGGGATGATCGACACACGATGAACCGGATCAGCTTCGGCGAGGCACTCGGCGGCGACAGCGTGGCCACCCTCATGAAACGCCACCACCTCCCGCTCTTTGTCGTTTAGCACGCGGCTTTTCCGCTCAAGACCAGCTATCACACGATCAATGGCCTCTTCAAACTCAGCCATTGTCACCTCGTCTTTGCCCCTTCTCGCCGCCAGAAGCGCTGCCTCGTTGATCACATTGGCAAGATCGGCTCCAACCATTCCAGGCGTGCGTCTGGCGATGATGGACATGTCCACATCGTCTGCAAGCTCCACATCTCCACTGTGGACGTCCAGAATGGCACCGCGCCCCACAACGTCGGGCCTGTCCACAACAATCTGCCGGTCAAACCGGCCAGGGCGAAGAAGCGCAATGTCCAGCGTCTCTGGGCGGTTGGTGGCCGCCATGAGTATGACGCCTGTATTGGCGTCGAAACCATCCATCTCTGTCAGAAGCTGGTTCAGGGTCTGTTCACGCTCATCATGACTACCCATCGGGTTGATGCCGCGCGCTTTACCGAGCGCATCCATCTCATCAATAAACACGATGCACGGCGCGCGCTCTTTGGCCTGCTGGAACAGATCCCTGACCCGTGCGGCACCGACACCAACGAACATCTCCACGAAATCCGATCCGCTCATGCTGAAAAACGGCACGCCCGACTCCCCAGCCACCGCCCGTGCCAGTAGTGTTTTGCCAGTCCCAGGCGGGCCAACCAGAAGCACCCCCTTGGGTATGCGTCCGCCAAGTTTCTGGAACTTGTCCGGCTGCTGTAGGAACTCCACCACCTCTTTTACTTCGTCTTCAGCCTCGTCGATCCCCGCCACATCGTCGAATGTCACCTTAGTCGATGTTTCAACATATATCTTGGCTTTGCTCTTGCCGATAGACATCACACCGCCGGCCGCCCCGCCCATGCGTTTTAGAAGCACTACCCATAGCCCGACGAACACCAACGCAGGGAGCAGGTATGAAAGGATCGCCACCCACGGGCTTTCCCGCGCACCGGTGAACTCAACGTCCGATGCCTCCAAATCCTTAATCAGGTCCGGGTCTTCCACGCGTGTGGTAACGAACCGTCTCGACACCTTGCCGTCGCGGCCCTCGCGGTATGTGCCGGTGATCTGGTCAGGAGCGATGCGGACCGCTTCAACCTCGCCGTTCTTGATCGCTTGACGGAATTCGCTGTATGCCAGCGGTTGATCCGGTTGATTGAGTGAGGTCTGGATGAGTACTAAGATGAGTAGTCCAGCCAGGAAATACCATATGGAAAAATGCACCCGTTTTTCTACGTTCAGCGGGCGTTTTTGATCGGGATTGTTGGAAGGGGGTGCCATCACTGAAATCTGCTCCTAACTATATCTACTCGGCGTCACGGTTGACAGAAAAACGTTCAAGCCAGAAGAATATACCACTTTCACGCGCTTTTTGGCAGGATATGTCCAGAACCAGGCCAGCCTGAACAACACTCCTAATGTAGGATTTTGACGCCCCAGAAGAAGTGCCACGTTGCCAGCAACGCGCCGGTATTGGTTACGCACGCCACCTGTGGCGTCTCCTCAAAACCCAAGCGACCAGCCGCCAGAGCCCAAGGCCGAGCTATCGCATTTACAGCGTCGGTCTTAGCTGAGCTACTCAAGTTCTGCCACGACTGCTTGATCCCCACCCTAAGTTGGTCCTCTTCAGACCAGAACCCAGAGACAAACGGCATCGCGTTCAAGTCCTCCCTAATCAGGTCGAACGCCCCTGTCCAGCGGTCTTGGGGACGTGGTTTTAGCAGTGCTGAGTATATCCACCCCTCCCGGTCATCGACGCGAATATTCAACCAGTCGCCGACTGTAGAATCTAGCAGCGCAACCTGTCGGTCGGGGTCTAGCGTAAACGCGATGGCGTGGTCAGTTCCAGAACCGCTTCTGATATTCGACCGTGATTTGGTCAACTTGAAGCCCACCGGTTCTCGTGGCGCTGTGGCGGTTGGGGGTGCTGTAACGGCTGGGGGTGCGGGAGGGCCACAGCCCAACCAGTTGGCGGTAGCAAGAACTCCGACAGTTATAACAGTTCGCGTTGGGATTCGAAACACCGATTCCTCCAAAAAAAAACACCATACCAAAATAATCGAACGCCGCTCAAACCGTCCAGGTTCCCATTTTCACTCAGGCAAAAAGGGCGGGGGCGTATTGACTGAGGCCGTGAATTTTGCCCGCATCGTCCTTGCGAAGACAGGCGGTCATCAAGACGTCGTTTCCCTCGTAGCGGGTACTCAACACCTCGCCAAACTCATGAATAGCCGAGATCAGTTTCCCTTCAGTCTGTGGAATCCGCATCTGCACTTCAACCATCTGAAGCTCAATGAGAGAGCGGAGACGGTCTTTAAATTCGTCTATTCCCACACCGGTCAGCGCCGATACAGATACGAAGGCTTCTCCGTCAGCAAGCCGTTTGGCGACCGCCTCGTGATCCACCTGATCGCTCTTGTTCATCACCAGCAGCGTCTCGCTCTGGTCTATCTCCAGATCGCCCAGCACTTTTCGCACTTCTGCAATGTGGTCGGCAGCAGACGGATGGCTTGAATCGATCACATGCAGAATACAGTCGGCCTGCTTGGCTTCTGAGAGCGTGCTGCGGAACGATGCGACCAGGTCATGGGGAAGTTTTCTGATGAACCCCACAGTGTCGGTGATGGTGACGTGTTTGTTGCTGTCCAACTGAAGCGATCTGGTCGTGGCGTCTAAAGTGGCGAAAAGGCGATCTTCCACGAGCACGTCTGCACCCGTGAGCGACCTCAGCAGCGTCGATTTCCCGGCGTTCGTATAGCCCACGAGAGCGATTCGAAAAACGTCCTGGCGGTTTCTGCTCTGGGTCTCTCGCACCTGTTCGATCTTCTGTAGTTCGCTTTTGAGTTGGGCGATTCTCCGCCCCATCAAGCGTCGATCGGTTTCGAGCTGCATCTCTCCAGGCCCCCTCATCCCCACCGGCGCTCTGCCACCGGCCCCACCGCCCCCGGCGGCGGCCTGTCGCTCCAGATGCGTCCACATTCGCGTCAGTCGCGGTCGCATATATTCGAGCTGTGCCAGTTCGACCTGCACGCGAGACTCACGGGTTTTGGCGCGGGATGCGAAAATATCCAGAATCAGCCCGCTGCGGTCCAAAACTCGGCAACCGAACGCTTTCTCCAGATTCCGCGCCTGCGCCGGAGTCAGATCGTCGTCGAAGATCACCACCAAAACCTCATTGTCTTCGGCTAATTGCGCTATCTCTTCAACTTTGCCCTTTCCGATATAGGTCGCCCGATGCGGCGTAGACCGCGATTGGACCTCCTGCCCCACCACCTCCACCTCAGCGGTATCCGCCAACAGAGCCAGCTCCCCCATGTACTCCTCTGTCTCCGACGCCGTGACATCTGGCAGTTGCACACCCACCAAGATCGCACGTTCTGGATACAGGAACTCTTCAGCAGTGGTGTGGAGTGACATAGATCAAAGTCCTCAAGAGTGCAGCGGCACGGCGATGGGCACGACAGGTGAGACGGACAAGGGGAATAGTGTGCGCCAGTTTCAATAAACGGCCCAAAGCGTATATAGGTTCAACAGGGAGGCTATCCTTTGCGTGGATTCTGGCTGTCACCAGCGTACCGCTCCACAGAGGCTGACGCCTGTCCCAAAACGTCGTCCATTCGGATCATCTCACGGCTAAAAAACGGCTCGGCGAACTCAGCGGCGATCATGTCGCCATAAAACTGCGCCCTGGTCTCGATGTGCCTAAGGAACGCTGGCGAAGAGATAAACGTCGCGGCGTCTTTCGATTGATCCATTCCAGTTGGGTCGAAAAGCTGCGAGCTATAGCACGCGATAGCATCTGAGCGTTTTTCCCACTGTTCGCTCACGTCAACTACAAAGCTAGGCGTGAACTGGTGATGACACATATAGTAGAATATCCGACTGGGACGGTGGTGAGGCTGACCGGTGTCCCATTTGGCAAAGCCAGCACGAAAAGCGGCCATCTGGACAAGCTCGCCCGTTACAGCGTGATCCGGGTGACGATCCACCCAGTAAGGAGCCAGGACCAACTTGGGCTTGGTGGCTCGCATCGCTGCGATCACCTTCTCTACCGCTTCAGGCGTGATGGTCACATTGCCGTCGGGCAGCCCAAGGTTAAACCGACAGGAGACACCGAGAATCTGGGCTGCACAGCGAGCCTCTTGTGCTCTCTGTTCCACTGTACCCCTGGTACCCATCTCCCCTTCAGTTAGATCGACGATGCCGACCTTTTTACCCTGTGCGACCAGCTTGAGTATAGTCCCGCCGACAGTAAGCTCCACGTCGTCGCGATGAGCACCCACCGCAAGAACGTCAACCGGTTCTGCCCCGTTTATCAACTCTACCAAATCTCGCACTTTTGCCAAACCCCTCTGTCCCAATCCCGGCGAGAGGCTGCCATCTCCAACACTCCCGCCGGGATTCCGTTATCAAGTATTAAGAGATGCCACTAAGAAGTTGTTCAACAAGCACTTTGGAGGCGTTGGCACCTTCCTTCTGTCGAATCTTCTCAGCCCACCTGGTGAACTCAGCCAGCGTCACGGCTTTGCGGCCTCGTTTCTCTGAGAGATAGGCGCAACCCACAAGAGCGGTCGAAGTGGCACCGATGTGCTCATCACAGATCGGTGCCACCCCTTCCCGGACGCACGAGACCATGTTTCTGATCTCACCGCCAAAACTGCTTCCGCCAGAGGTGTGAACGAGGCGCGAGTTGTCGAACGGATCGGTGATTTTGATCGCTGAACGTCCATCATCGCTCGTAAAAGTGATGGTTCCAGTGGTGCCGATGATGATCGTGTCGATTGAGTCTCGATGCGACCATGATCCCTCAACGTGGGCTGTGGCCCATGCACCAGACACTTTGTCCTCGTACTGAATTAGAATGTGAGCGTCATCTTCGACTACTACGTCCTGGTACCGTCCATCAATGATCCGTTTCTTCATCCGTACCGAAATGCCCTGCGGGTCAGCAGCCTTGACCTTTGCAGGCTGGCGGTCAAATCCAGCTAGATACCACGAAGTCGTCAGGGCGTGGATGCCGTTATCCAACAGAGAACCGCCGCCTGCTATCTCCGGGTTCCAGAACCAACCCACGCTCTCAGGCCCCCCGTGCGCTGTAGCTAGGAACATAAGCTGCACTTCGCCTATCAGTCCCGCGTCGATCGCCTTTCTGGCACCATACCAGCTTCCGTCATACAACCAGTTTTCGTTGTGCTGATAGAACTTGCCGGTGCGATCCACCGCTTTAACGACTTCGAGGCAGTCCAGATAGCTCACCGCCATCGGCTTTTCGCACATAACGTTGACGCCCAAATCGAGCAGCTCGATGGCTAGGTTGGCGTGAAACGCAGGTGGTGTGCAGAGGTCAACCAGGTCAGGGCCGGATTTCTTTATCAGCGTTTTATGATCGGTGTAGATCGCAACACTGTCGGCGTCATCCCTGATCTGTTTGGCTTTGTCTGGGTCTCCAGCCTCTTCAGTCGCTACGGCTGCCTCTTCATAGTTCGATTTCAGCCGTGCGAGGGCACGCTTTGCGCTGGCCTCGTTTACGTCGCACAGGGCGACGAGCTGACAATCATCCACAAAGCCGTGATAGTTTGAGAGATGGGCGCCGGAGAATATCCCTCCGGTACCCACTGCGGCAACTCTTACCCGGTTCATAGTTTGCGCTCCGAGCGATGGGTGGTTGGTGCGGTAAAAACAGAACTACTCGTTTACGACGGTGACTACGAAGCCCGAGCCGCCGCTATCGTCATTTTCCAAGCCGCTTTTTGGCCTGGGTGCAGCGAGACCACTCCCTCTCCGCTGTTAAGACTGTTGGGCAGTCCTGCCCACGGTTCGGGGCATAGATACTGTTCGTCTTCGCTTCCCCACAGCACAAGCGCATAGTGTTCAGGCAACATCCCCTTCATGGCCTCATCAGGACCCACTACACACTCCTGCCGAACAGTGAGGTCAAAAGCATTCGGATTGCTTAAGGTCGCTTCCCATCCGCCATTTTCAAATCCGCCTAACACCCCGTTGTGCAGCGATCTGTCTTCGACCGAGAGACCTGTCGTGACCCCTAAGTCTATTCGTTCGTCCGATATGAACCCGTGTTCGGTGAGGCCGTACTGCTCTGTTCCTGTGTGGGACAGCGTGCACTCTTTCCACGACGATTCATCGCAAAACGGCAGTGCGAACGTGATATGGTTGCCCACCGACCAGATCATCGGCGCTACGTTCTTGGCGTCTGCGGTCACAGAGAACATGCACTCAACCGAATCGCCTGACAGTCCGACGTAGAGGATCAACACGAAGTCAAACGGATACCAGCCCCTGGTCTGATCATCACTCGTCAAACCACACGTGACCGACGTTGCGCCCTGCCTTATCACGTCCCACTGGCAGTTCATGGCAAAGCCGTGAATGGGGATATCGAACTCTTCGCCCCCGGTGGACCAGGTACCGACTCTGGGTTTGGTGTCACCCGGCTGCATCAAAGAGCTACGCCCCACCGCTGGCCACAACCACGGTGCTCGACCCCGCCAACCGTCGGTGGGGCTGAAGTCGTTGGCGCGATATAGAGTTTCGGTCCACCGTCCCTCGTGGTAGACCTGCAAGCCGCTTATCTCCGCTCCGCGACCAGGTGCCACATCAACTGCAAGCGTGTGGTCGGTGCCCTGTAGATGTACTATTTCGTCGGACATTTTCTGGCTCAATATCAGGTGTTGGATTAAGTCCCGCGCAGATGCGCGCATCTGCGCGGGCATATTGCTGTTTACACGAACTGGTTCAGATAACGCAGGCCACGAACAAAACCCTCTTCGCGATCTTGCGAACCGTCCTCGTGCTCAATCGAGAGGACCCCGTCATACCCTATTCCCCGAAGCCGCTCGACGTAGACACCCCAGTCGATATCGCCGTAACCTGGGATGACATAGCGCCACCAGCCCTCAAGACAGCCGATTTTGCGAAGAACATGCTGCTTCATCTCGGTGTCTTTGGCATGGGTGTGGAAAATCCGGTCGGCGTAGACATCCACCGCCTCTAAGTAGTCTATTCCCTGCCAGATCAGATGGGACGGGTCAAAGTTGAGACCAAAGTTCTCATCTGAGATGGTCTCGAACAGCAGATCAAACAGTCCAAGATGCTGGATGCAGGTAGCAAACCAGTTTTCAAGAGCTATTTTGACGCCTTTGTCGGCGGCATACTGACATACCGGTTTGTAGACGATGGGCACGATCTCAGTGATCGTCTCGGCTTTGCTCTTTCCTTCGACCGGGTGACCAGCCAGCCCGCAGACAACATCAACGCCCAACGCCACAGAGGCATCGATGGTTTTTTTGAAGTGGGCGATAATGTCGTCTGACTGCCCTGGCTCATTGACATTGCCATAGTGACAGAGCGACGAGATCTCCAAACCGTTATCGTCGAGTATTTTTTGGATTCTTGCTTTTTCTGCATCGTCGAATTTCGCGGGATCAATATGATTGCTCCCCGGTCCGGCGACCACTTCTAGAGAGACGAATCCAGCCTCTCCGGCGAATTTGGCTACGGTCTCCAGCGATTCGCTACCAAATGGTGCGGTGAGCATTCCAACATGCATGTCAACTGCCTTTTCATAGGGGTTTTTAGGTAGTGCACAAAGCGCGTTAAAGCCACAATATTTTTTGTCGCCAATCGTCAACATCAATCGCTTCGGCCACACGATCAATAAACTCGGCCCCACAGGCGGCAAAAAACGGTACCACGTTGTAAACCCTCTCTTGTAGACCATTTTTGGGGTATAAGTACTGTGCTAAGCGATGGGCCGCGACCCTTAGGTCGCCATTGCGTTTGCGCTGCACCTGCCGCAATTTGATCTCAATACGAAACACCTGTGCCAACGCCGTCCTCATCCGCGAATGTATCACGTCAACCATCTCCGGCATATCGCCAGCAATCCGCTCCTCAAGCCTTCCGAAACCGTCGGTGATTGTCTGGCACAACTCCTCAAACGATGGATCGCAGCTTCCGTCGGTGCGCCTGCCCACAACCTCACCAAAAAGACGGTCCGGTTCCTTCATCGCATCGTGCACCTGGAGTCCTAATACCTCCAAACTACGTGCAGAGCTCTGATCCACCACAATAAACCGTGCCCTGGGGATCACCATCGGCATAGTAACACCGTGGCGCTCGTATATCGGGGCGGCCTGCCCCATATATGCGATCTCCGCTGGACCCATCACAACCGCGATAGTGGGAAACACAGTGTCCTGGCACACCGGACGCAAAAGAGCGTTTGGGCTCAAGACATCAGGGGTTTCTTCTGCGATTCTGGCTAACTCCTGGGGCAGATGCAGACGCGCTGTTCCGTTTAGCCTCAGCAGTCCTGAATCCAAAATGTCTACCCGGCGCCTGATATTCTCGTCGCAGTCGCAGAATAGAGCTGTGGAGCCAGTCGCTACCGCCACTTGCGCATGGTAACCATCACTCTCAAGCTTCTGGCTTCTTGCCGTCATCTCCACGCCAAAGGCCGATGGTTCATCCAGCTCTTTCATAAATGCTGGCAGCATGAGCCGCTTCAGCTCGCTATCTGCTGGGTTAATAATCACCAAACCGCGCCCGATCAAAAGGCTGGATAACAGAGCGGCGAAAGATTCGGCGAGTGTCTTTCCTGGGCGGTATGCGTCATTAATCATATCGGCGATCTGCCGCGTCCATTCGGCATTCGGCAGCGCCGCCCTGACCTCTTTCCTCCAAGACGTGATCTTATCGTCCAGACGAATATGACCGGTACGGGTGCCTGTTTTGGCCGCTGCGGGCCTGTAGGACATGGTGTTGATGCGGCCATCAGAATCGAAGATGTCCACATGGTCAATCTCGTCGATATCGTGATCGTCCGCAGCCATCCAGAACATGGGCACTACAGGGTGCGCCAGCCGTTTTTCCAGCGAGTCTGCCAACGCTATGGCTGTCAGAGCCTTATAGATCGTGTAGACCGGCCCTGTCAGCAGACCGACCTGCTGGCCTGTAATCACCGCCAACGCTCCGTCAGTCAACCGCCCGATGTTGGCGTCAACTGTCGGGTCTGTCGTGTATGCAGTCTGCTGCCGACGGAGAACCTGGGCGGCTTCATCGCGGGGGTAGTTTGCAGCAACAAGCGATTCTGCCAATTCTGACAAATCGCCGTCGCTTTTCGGAGAGCGGCCGTACCAATCTAAGAGCGATGAGGGGTCCGAAAAATAGTCAGCGACCAGTTTCGAGCCGTCTAGAACCGGATCGGGCGAAAGATAGGCCGCAGAGTCCTTCGTCACTCGCTCTGGTCCTCTCGGTGTCCAAACAGCATCATTCGGGGGGATGAGAGTGTGTAGGGGCTGCCATCATAGTCGCCAACAACGCCGTCAATCGTGAGATCTGCTCGTTGGGTCATCGCCATAAGTTCAGGATAAATGTACATCCGAACGGATTCTTTATACACCCGATGGACCCCATCACTCTCAATCCTGATGGTTTTTTCCACGCGACTTGCCTCTCTATCTACCTTACGGTCCTGTACGATATGGACCCCTCTGATGTCAGAATCATCGTGGCCCACCAGGTTCTTGATAATCCAGTCGCGGTTCAGGTAGTCCATGACAAATCCACCGCCAGGCCTCAAATTGTCGTGGATAGCACTGAGGACTCTCTGATTTTCGTCATCGGTGTCAAAATATCCGAAGCTGGTGAAAAAATTCACGACTAGATCAAACCCGAGCGGTGTCACAACTTGGCGCATGTCCTGATTGACCCAGGTGACCTCTTCGTCGCATTCGCCTGCCCAGCGCGCAGCTTCAGCAAGCAGAGTCTGTGACAGATCGAGGCCGGTCACCTGAAAACCGCGTTTGGTCATCTCCACGGCGTGCCTGCCAGCGCCGCACGCCAGATCGAGCACACGGCTTCCCTCAGCGATTGGACACAACCGCTCGGCCAGATCGACCATCTTCTTGGCTTCGGCCTCGTCGCGGTGGGCGTACACCAGGAGGTAATCCTCGCCGAACCAGTCGACGTACCAGGGCACTTTGGGTTGTGGTAGGTCTTGGGGCATGGAGCGTGTTCAGTCGACGGGGGGGGGTCGGCGGTTAACTAGATTATAGGCGGATCACGCCCTCAACATCAAGGCGCGGAGTCTGGTGTGTTGTGGTGACTGCGTGGGATAGAAGTGCTGTCGCGCTATGTCAAGAGGAGTGTTGAGATGTACAGACCCGCTATCGGATCTATTCAAACGATCTGTTCTGTTGCGATGGCAGTTTCTATGGCTGGGCCGATCGCCATCCAGGCAGAGGGTGGAGATGCTCTTGTTTCGTCTGTAAATGCGACGATAACCACTGTCGACGGCGTCCTATTGTGGACCGACAGCGTCTTTGCCAAAGCGTTAGCGCTGAGAGCGGGTAAGAACACCGTGGTTCTGGTGTCCCTTGGAGCTCTTATCGTCAGCAAGCAGATGACCGAGGGGCTGATGGCGAAAGTGGACCTCAAACGCCATCAACTTCTCTTGTCGGCGACTCACACCCACAGCGGCCCAGGGGCGTGGGCCGAGGGCTACGTCGGCGAGAGGTTCGCCGGACCCTACGATGAGAACCGACTGGCAGCGATTGTCGATTCCACCGCCGCAGCGATTAAGCGAGCCGTGTCCTTAATGGAGCCAGCCTCGGTGGGGTTCGCATCATTCGATGCTACGCCCTATGTCAGAAATCGCCTCATTCGGACGACAACGGATGTGGACGGTGAGTTCTCCATGATGCTGGTCCGTCAACTGGACGGCGACCAGGCTCTGTGGGGCAGTTTCGCCGCCCATGCTACCACACTCGGCGATGACAACCTGCTGGTGTCCGGCGACTATCCGGGGCTCTGGGAAAAAGCTTTGGAAGACTCAGCAGCCGATCTGGCTATGTTTGCCGCAGGGGGCGTCGGAAGCCACGGTCCACGGGGCGACGGTCGAGGATACGATCGTGCCAAATCTACAGCTGAGCCGCTGGCGGATAGTGCTATTGCTACGATGTCAAGGTTATCGCTTGAAGACAGTTCGGCAGTGTGGTCATTCGGACTCAGCGTGGATCTTCCCCCGACGCAGTGGCGCCCCGAAGATGTTTTCGGCGAAACAGGGAAATACAGGCTGTCGCCGGTCATCACTGGATGGATGCTTCCGCTTAGCGACTCATATATGAACGCTGTTGTAATCGATTCGACGGTTATGATCTCTGTGCCAGTCGCCTTCAGTGGCGAACTGTGGCTCACGCTCAAACGCTATGCCAGGAGGGACGGTACACGGTTGGTAGCAACGAGTTTTGGAGGAGATTATCTGGGTTACATTGTTCCCGACCGGTATTTCCATCTGAACGAATACGAAACCCGCACCATGTCCTGGCTCGGGCCATACGCCGGGAGCTATTTTTCTCAACTGATTAGGGGAATTTGTCGCCGCAGCCTCTCCAGACAGATAGTGGGGCGAATGGTTTGCAGAGCCCTGGGCGTGTTTGACTGGACCTTTTGCACGGATCGTAGAACGCTCACGGTATCTCAATCCAACTAACCCGTTGAGGTCAATCGAGCATCTCCAACGCCTCTCTAGCCTCCGATGCGGTGTGACTGTCGCCCTGCTCCTCTGCAACCTCTATACCCCGCTCGTAGGTAGCTCTGGCGAGATCAATCTCATCCAGCGCTTCGTAGTTTTGGGCGGCCTGGTAGTAAGCGGGCAGGTAGTCCGGGTGACGCTCCATGAGTGTCTCAAACTGCTCTCTAGCCACATCAAACTCTGACGCACTTTTGTGCACCATCGCCAGCGAATATCTCGCAAAAGCGTTGTCGGGGTCTTTCTCTACAAACTCTTTGAATGTGTCGATGATTGACGGCATTGTCGGTTTTCCTATCCAATCGGCGTCCACATATGGCCAAGCGATCTGGTTATCTACGGCAGGTTGATCAAAAACTGTCCGTTTTTCAAAATAACCTCACCGTCCACAGCCAGTACCGGGTGGAGAATGATACCATCCTGGTGAAACGGCGCTGTGACTCTGCCGCCCATCGAAGCATTATCCCCGAACGCTACATGGACAGTCCCAAGAATCTTTTCGTCCTCCAAAACGTTGCCAACCAGCCCGGCACCATCGTGAGTTCCGATCCCCACCTCGGCTACATTCCTGGCTTCTTGACCAGCGGCATCCATCTCATTTTGGAGCGTCCAATGGTAAGGGTCTCCAGACAACGAAACCACCAGTCCATCAACAATCTCCACCACAATCGGCGATTCCAAAATACCGCTTTGACCTATGCTGCCATCGATCACCACACGCCCGTTGGCCGTGCCCTCCACCGGAGCGAAAAACACCTCGCCAGCGGGCAGGTTGGACATCCCACCTGATTCATGGACCAAACCTGTGTCCGCCATAACCTTCCGGCCCTTGAGCGACAGCGTGACATCGGTCCCTTGTGGTGAAGTGATGGTGACTTCGGTGCAGCCGTCTACTTTTTCAGCGAGCTGGTTACCCCTCTGAGCGATACGGTCATAGTCGGCGATTAGCGTCCGCGCAAAAACGTCGTCCGTAATCCCCGGCAGAGTCCCCACCCGCGCACCTTTTTCGCACGCCTGCCTCCTTGCGTCGGTGTGGCTCAAAGATTTAGAGGTCGGCGCAAATATCACGTCGGACGCAGCCATAAGAGCGGCGATGGGCTTGGGCGGCTCTTCACTCGACTGCTTTCGGGGCGTCATTTCTGCCAGTACAACCTCCGCCCCAGCCTCCAGCGCCGCTTCTTTGAGTGCGACAGCCACAGATCGGCACGGCTCATCAAACACAATCGCTACCTGTTCGCCAGGCTGCACTTTCAAACACTGATCGACTGCGACTTTCGCTGCCGTGGTCAGATCGTCATAGGTTGCGCCCATCGGTTCTCCTGCCGGTGATTTGCGTGGTCTGCCAGACTGTCCTTCGTGGTATTATAATAACGTTGACGTGTCTGCCTCTTCCAACTAGCTAACCCGGTGCATCTCCAAATAAATAAGGTCGCCGCCGACCAGCCAACATCGTAAGGAGAGTTCATGTCGTCTCAGATCGAGTCCTATGAGATACACATCAAACTGTCCGAGCAGATACGCGTGCAAACCACGGTTGCAGATGAGGTTATTGGTACCGTTCGAAAGGACTCTCGCAGTGTGATAACATACCCTGGACCATCGCGTCTGGACGACGAGCGGTTGGCTCGATTGCAGCAGTTCCAGGGCGAGGTTGTCGTAATGACCGATACCGAAACCGCCAGTGTAGCCGAATACCTAGCCGCTCAGCTGTACGCCAGCAGGATCGGAACATTCATTGGTGACCCCACTGGCGGCGGCGGTTCGGTGCCAGGGAACTACCTTTCTTTTGAATTACCCAGCACCAGACTCGGCCTCATCGTGTCCGCCAAGATGTTTTTTCTTCCGAAAAGCGACATGGATCACCTACCTGGCGTCGTGCCTCACCACTGGGTCAAACAGACCTTCGAAGGCTTCCGCCAAGGACGCGACACGGTGATGGAGTTTGTTCGGGCTATGTGGAGCTAGTCTTCTGCCAACTGACGGCAACACTTACCTTTAGCTGCCAAGCCGACAGCCCCTCCCTGCGTGCAAAGCTGTGCGGAACCCGCCGCGATTTGCGCAGATCAGCTCCAAAACGAGGGATTTGAAGTGGATAGGTTCAAAATACAGGCAGTGATCGGTACCGCCCTTACTTTGGCAGTGATGATTGGGTGTGGCTCGTCGGGCACGTCACCTGGGCGGGCTGCGACACTCGTGTTCGGGCGTGGCGGAGATGCAAACGGCCTCGATCCGGCTCTCGAAGACGACGGCGAATCGATGAAGGTATGCGACAACATCTACGATACGTTGGTGGCGTGGTCAGACTCCACAACCGACATCGTTCCCGCACTAGCCAAATCGTGGAGAGCGAGTGAAGACGGTACGGTGTGGACTTTTCGGTTGCGCAGCGGCGTCAAATTCCACGACGGAACCAGACTCGACGCCGACGCGGTGGTTTTCACTTTCGCCAGGCAGTATGACGCCAACCATCCCGCGCACGATATAGAGGGGCACTTCAAATACTGGACCAGCCTGGCGATGGACGATCTAGTCGATTCGGTGGCAGCAATAGACGACTCCACTGTGATTTTTCATCTCTCCAAACCCTACGCACCGTTCTTGGGCACTTTGGCGATGAATTTCTGCGCGATCGCTAGCCCAACGGCGGTGACGAAATGGGGCGACGACTTCTTCAAGCACCCGGTGGGAACCGGTCCGTTTATGTTCAGCAAGTGGGTCAAAGACCAGTTCGTCGCACTGGAGTGCAACGACGACTACTGGGGCGAACCGCCAACGGTTGAGAGGCTTGTATTCAGGTCGATACCCGACAACACCGCAAGGTTGATCGCGTTCACGTCCGGTGCGATAGACGGGATGGACAACCCGATCCCCGATCACATAGCCCAGGTGAAAGGCAACCCTAAATACAGAGTGCTCACTCAGCCGGGGATGAACGTGGGCTATTTGGCGATGAACACTCGAAAATCACCGTTTGACGACCCGCGAGTGCGCGTGGCGGTGAACCACGCAGTTGACAAAGCATCGCTTGTGGCGACTCTATATAACGGTCTCGCCATTGAAGCCAAAAACCCGCTTCCACCAACACTTTGGGGCTATGCCGACGACGTAACCCCCTACCTGTTCGATCCAAATCGCGCAAAAAAGCTTTTGGCAGAGGCGGGCTATTCTGCTGGTTTCGACACCGAACTGTGGACCCCGCCGGTGCCCAGGCCCTATATGCCACAGCCACACAAAGTCGCAGTCGCGATTCAAGCCAATCTGGCGGATGTGGGGATTAGAGCAAGGATAGTCAGCATGGACTGGGGGGTGTTCCTGGACAAAACCCAAAAAGGTGAGCACCCTATGTCGCTGTTGGGGTGGATAGGGGACAACGGCGATCCTGACAATTTCGTGACGGTGCTTCTCTCCCACGGCGACAAAACCCCGTCGCAGAACATCGCGTTCTACGTCAATAAAGAGGTTGACCAGCTACTGGCGGACGCAGCAAGAATCGTCGACCAGAAATCGAGGGCAGAGCTGTACCGACGTGCGCAGCAGATAATTCACTCCGATGCCCCGTGGGTTCCGCTGGTACACACCGAGCAGGTAGTGCTATTCAGACGTGGTGTAGAAGGGTTTCACCTCCATCCCACCGGCCGCAAACGGTTCGAAAGCGTGCGGATTACGGAGTCGCCAAGTTGACTACCGAGCAGTTGGGCACATCTGACACCGATCTTGAACGGGCAGCGTTGATTGTACGCGCCGGTGGTGTTGTCGCCTATCCAACAGAAACGTACTACGGCCTAGGGGCACTGGCGATGTCTCAAGACGCGGTGGCTGCCGTGGCGCAAGCGAAAGGCCAGCCCGATGGCAAACCCATAGCTTTAATCATTGGACAGGCAGGCGACCTAGATATACTCACACCAGAAATTACACCTGCGATGAAAGCGCTCGCGGAAAACTTTTGGCCAGGGCCGCTCACACTGGTAGTTCCAGCCATCCCCGATGTGTCGCCCGCTATAACTGGTGGCACAGGCACCGTCGGAGTGCGTGTGTCGAGCCATCCGATCGCCGGAAAACTTGCCAGACTGATCGAAGGGCCGCTGACAGCGACTAGCGCCAACCTCCACGATATGGTGCCTGCATCCACCGCCCTGGTGGTCGCGGAGCAGTTGGACGGCGCAATCAGCGCGATTGTTGACGGCGGACAGACTGCCGGCGGACCTCCGTCTACCGTCGTGGCGATTGAGTGCGGTGTCGCCCGAACCATCCGCCCAGGAGCGGTGCCCAAGAAAGAGATTGATTCGATACTGAGGTCTCAATCCGTTTGACACCCTATCTGTGCTGCGCTATATTAGGCGTGCTAACACCGTAACAGATTTTTGAAAACGAACGGTGCGCACCGGCTATAGAACCAAAACCTCTCGCGCACTTAGACCCAGGGGGAGTACATGCCTTCTCGATGGTTGTCCCGTAGAACTTTACTGGCCGTAGTCACGATCGTGGCGGCGGTTGGCGCAGGTCCCGTCATGGCGCAA
This sequence comes from uncultured bacterium, assembly GCA_964627605.1. Classification (GTDB taxonomy): domain Bacteria; phylum Latescibacterota; class MWCZ01; order MWCZ01; family CAZVGZ01; genus CAZVGZ01. The sequence goes on from CAZVGZ010000002.1 coordinate 54,632, forward strand.
AGCGACGCCACGCTGAGCTTCTATGTCGGTGCCGTGGACATCAGGCGCGCCGATCTGGACCGGTGGCAGTCAGCTCAGTTCCAGATGCCCATGAACGACGGCGACTGGGTTCAGACCGGTGGTCAGAGCAGGGCCGAGGTCAAATTCAGCGACGGCAGCTTTGTCAAAGTTGGCGAGCGATCCACGATCCGTGTTGAAACCGCCCAAATCGACCCAGGTGGGAGCATTACAGTGGCGATTTCGAGTTTTTTCGGCACGCTTCTAGCCAGTGTTCAACAGCTCGCTGATGACCATTCATCGTTTACCATCGAGAGTCCAGTAGCGGTTGCTGCTACCAGAGGCACCGAGTGGGCGATGACCGTCGATGGCAACGACGCGACTGTGAGCGTCCTCAGTGGTCGCGTGGGGGTTAGCCCCAAATGGACCCAGGGCACGGAGACGCTGGTAAACGCAGGCCAAGAGCTGCGGATGAAAATCGGTGACCCGATCCCTCCAGCGAGACGGATGTCCCGCGCCAGGCAGCGCGAGCTTCAGAACTGGATGGGTGAACCTGTCCCCAACGAACCGCCGCCAATTGACGAACAGCAAGACGGGCAGGGCGATTCCGGTGGAGCACCTGAGCCGCAACAAGGTGACGGCGGCGGCGAGGGTTTCGGCATGAGCGGCGCGATCGGCGCTGCGACAATCCGCGATGAGAGTGGCGACGAAGTGCTGGTCAATCAGATCAGTTTTCGGCCTGAGTTTCGCGTGGGCAAGTTGGGCGTCGCGCTCGACATACCGCTCTATTTTGACGTCGATGGCAATTTTCAGGACCAGTACTGGGATGAGCCCGCTGACCTACTTGACAAAATCTACTATGTCCGTTGGGGTCAGTTAGGCGACTCGTTCTACGTCCGCGCCGGAGCGGTTGATAATGTGACACTGGGCTACGGTCTCATTATGAGCGGCTACAACAACGCGCTTAACTTCCCGACAGACCGGCTCGTGGGGATTCACACCGGCATCCAGTGGGGCCCCGTTGGGGTCGAGGGGATGTTGGCTGATATCCGCAAACACGACCTGTACGGTGGGCGGCTATCATTCAAAGCCCATCGTTTCCTGGAAATTGGCATAAGTGCAGTGAGCGAAACCCGCGAATACGGCATCGGTCCACCAATGGGTGTCGCACTTGAGGAGTCGTTCAACGTCTTAGGCGTTGATGGCGACTCTACGATGGTTCAGTGGTCGGACGTTGATGGCGCGGTGGACGCCTTTGGCGCAGACATCGCGATACCGATTATCCGCCGGTCGTCTCTAACTCTGATTTTCTACGGTCAGGCCTCCCAACTAGTCGATCACGGTTTGGGAATAGTGCCTTTTGGTGCCCGCTTTATCGCCGGACCGTTCAACGCCCGTCTGGAGTACCGGATATTCGAAGAGGAGTTTCTGTCGGAATATTTTGATCCTATCTATGAGACTACGCGGCGCGATTCTCAGTCCACCAAAGAGGCTCTGCTCTACCAGATGGCCAAGTCCAAGGGTATCTACGGCGACGCCAGCATGACACTCTTTGGCAGGCTCACCGCCACCGCGATCTTCCAGAACCTGACCGGCGACGGCGATACCAAAATCAGGAGCTTTTCAGCTATCGCCGAAGCGAATACCCAGGGTGTGATCCCCAAGGTGAACTCGGCGATCGTCTACTATCGCAAGATCAACGGCTTCAATTTCTGGAAGAGGGATGACAGGTTGGTGTGGGGCTTCAAAATCGGTTACGAGCTCTCACCTGGCGTGACGATCCTCACAGGTCAACAGACGACCTACGTCCCCAACCCGGATGTTCCAGGGGACTTCATTCCGATCAGCACGCCGATTATAGAGACCCGGTTCTCGTTCTAACACAGAAAGAGTAAGGCGCGGGTCGCGTCTGACAGGACGAACTACGGTTGTGGGGTCGATCTCCTATGAGGGATCGGCCCTCAACTTTGTACGGAGCGTTCGGTCGGCCTCTGTAGCCCCCCGAAGCCAACGATGATCCCACTCCACCACAAACGACATCTCGGCGAATTTTTCCCCAAGACCGACCGTATTCACCGAAAATTCGTCGTCTTCCAACGTCACATGCCTGACTTCGCACGGATACTCCGCCACGGCGACAGTGGTGCAAAATAGCGTCTTTCCCCTCCTCGTCAAGTCGTGGTAATGGCCGTGCCCCGAAACCACCATATCAACGCCACCACACCGGTCGATCAGCGCCAATATCTTTTCGCTGACTGCGTTGGTGGTTTTGAGCGGAATCGCCATGTCAGGCGGATGATGCACAGCAGGCGGCGATATCGTTTTTGTGAATACCGGCGCGTGGGTGACGAGCACCGTGGGCAGCTCGCAATGCGCGCTTAGTTCCCGTTCCAGCCACTCCAAAGAGACTGAGGACGGGGCGATTCCCAACGACTTGCCATCTTTGTATCTTATCCAGTCGATGGCATCTGTGGGTGGACCCTCTCTCCAGTGCCAAACTGAGCCGTCTAGAGATATGATCCTGACTCCTGCGATCTCGAATGCTTGCGACCAGATGTCGGTGTCAAAACCGTAATCTCCATGGAAACGTTGCTTGACTCCAGGCTCGAACATGTCGTGATTGCCTGGTGTCACCACCACTGGGATGCCCAGGTTTTTTAGGAAACTGGCCGCGAATTCGTGGCTCATCTCGTCGCCTTGGTCGGTGATGTCACCGGCGTGAATCAAAAAATCGGGGTCGATCTTGCGCACGAGTGCGGTCAAGCTCTCAGCAAGCTCGGCGGTCTTTGATTGAAGCATCCGGTTCCACCACACTCCATCGTCTTGAACCGGAGGATGTCGGAAGTGGGTGTCGGTCATCACAACAAATGTCGTTGCCATCAAAGCGCCTCGTCGCAGATGAATCTATCCATCTGATCTGGTCGGTTCCCAGATCAATATCAGCAGAATTTAGGAGAGTGTCATAATGGCTGGACAGATGCCCACCAGCGGTGAATATACGAACTCATTGGGGATGCGTTTCGCACGGATTGAGGCTGGAGCGTTTCAGATGGGACATGACGGCTCTCCACTGCCTGACGGTATCACCGATCAGCCCTATCTGGCCCACGGTGACCACGACGAGCGTCCGGTTCACGCTGTCACTATCTCGAACCCCTTCTATATGGGTGTCCGTCAGGTTACCAACGCCGAATTTGAGCAGTTCGACCCCTCTCACCGCACAGAGCGCGGCAAAATGGAGTTCTCCAAAGACGACGACGAGGCGGTCTTATTCGTCGATTGGCACGATGCGGTCGGTTTCTGCGAATGGCTGTCTGACAAAGAAAACCTCCCATATCGACTTCCAACCGAAGCGGAGTGGGAGTACGCTTGCCGCGCTGGCACCATTTCAACTTTTTGGACCGGGGATCATCTACCCGAAGAGTTTCACAAAAATCAGCGCGAGTGCTGGTATCCTGAGCCTGGGCGTGCCAACGCCGACGCCGACATTGTGCAGGTTCACGTTGGCAAAACACCACCTAACCCCTGGGGTTTGATGGATATGCACGGCAATGTCGAGGAGTGGTGCTCAGACTGGTACGGACCGTATGAGTCCGGCGACCAGACAGACCCTGTCGGTTGTGAGACCGGTCGTTTCAAGATCGCTCGCGGCGGCAGCCACAGCACCGAGCTGCCATACCTGCGTTCGGCCAACCGTGCAGGCACTGTACCTGAAGACAAGAACTGGGTCATCGGCATACGAGTTGTAATAGGCGACGCACCGTCTGCCGAGCCGACACCCGCTCCGCCGCTGGAGCTGAACGCCCGAGACGTGCTCCAGTACATCCCGTCTGAGCTGATGTGGAGCCCAGACATGGAGAAGCCCTATTTCAACGAGCCGAAGGAATATGTAAAGATCCCCGATGGGCCCATGGGGCCGATGTTTTCGCAGCACAACCACGACCCGGCGATTGCTCCATGTCCCAACGGTGACCTGCTGGCAATATGGTACAGCTGCGTAAGGGAGCGTGGACGGGAGCTCAACCTGTTGGCGTCGAGGCTGCGCCTGGGACAGGATGAGTGGGATGGGGCGTCGGTGTTCTGGGATGTCCCAGACAGAAACAACCACGCGCCTGCGCTGTTTTTTGACGGCGAAACCACCATGTATCAGTTCGTCGGCCTTTCTGTGGCGGCGACATGGGGCAATCTGGCGACTGTCCTGAGAACATCAACCGACAGCGGCGCTACCTGGTCAGACGCACGAATGATAGTTCCGGAACATGGCATCAGGCATATGCCGATTCCGTCTGTTTTCAGGACGCGTGATGGAACCATAGTGCTGCCCTGCGACGCGGTTACAGGCGGTGAGGGAGGCACAGCGCTTTGGCTCAGCGACGACGACGGTGAGAGTTGGCGCGACGCAGGCGGAAACATCGCAGGTATTCACGCTGGGGTGACGCAGCTAAGGGACGGTCGTCTGCTGGCCTATGGTCGCGGTGACGACATTGACGGTATGATGCCCAAAAGCGTTTCGGGCGATATGGGAAAAACTTGGGAGTGGAGCGCCAGCCAGTTTCAGCCTGTTGGAGGCGGACAGAGGCCGGTCCTGCTTCGACTCCAGGAGGGTCCGCTGTTTTTTGCGTCGTTCGCTGACAATATGCTGATAACCGACGCGTCGGGAACCGAGCGGGCTGTGTCGGGTCTTTTCGGTGCTATAAGCCGCGACGAGGGAAGGAGTTGGACATCAATGCGCCTGATCTCCGACGATGGAGACCCCCGCGAATTGCCAGCGATGGACGGGCATCTGTTTACACTGAGCCGCAGCAGCGCCGAACCCAGAGGATACATGGCGACATGTCAGGCGCAGGACGGCGTGATTCACCTAATCAGCAGCCAGCAGCACTACGCGTTTAATCTGAAGTGGTTGGAGACCCCAGCGCCACCGCTGGCCTGATCGTAAAAAATGACGGAACGGGTGGTTAGAGCGGCAAATCATGGATTGCAGCATGGACCTGAAGCGGCTTACTCGGCGGCGTCACGGAACCTGTCGAATGTGCGCCGACCGCCGCTTGCACAGCGCCATTCCGCCAATGAGAGTTGGGGCGGCATCTCTTCTTCGCAGTCAGAACCCGGCCCATACTTCGTGTTCAGGTCTCTCTCGACGCTGTTATAGACCGACACAGCCGCCGCCAGCCCAATCGAATCCGCCGCCACGATTGAATAGACTAGGTAGGTACGTGGTCCGCCGCAGGCCTTGTGTCCGAATCCGATCGCACGGCATTGCACAGCACTGTCCGCCGTACCATCGCCCAAATTGAGCCTCACCCGCTCAAGTTTGCCCAGCAGGCATGCGTATTCCTCAATATCGTAACGCAGAGCCAGATCATCAGGGGCGCGCTTACTTGCGACGACCTGTCTGAGCCACTCTACATGACCATCCAAGACAGTCTCGTACTCAAGATCAACCTTTCCGTCGCCGCCTGGTTCAAGCAGCGCTCCACACGCAGCGAAACAGAGCGATATAGCGACTCCCACGACCACTTTTGATTTCATAAGCACTACATCCACGTTGGTGCGTTGACTGCGAACGACACCCACGTCACCTTCGCGTTGAGACGCGTTGATCTACCAGCAGTTCCAACGGCGGCGGGAACTACGGTATCACAACTGTTTCATATCCTGGACTGCCCGTGCAGAGACCGTCCTTCAACTCAAGTCGCGGCGGCGGTAGAACTGTACACACCCCCATAACGCCATATTTATGGTTCAATTCTCTTTCGATACCGTTGTATAACAGCACAGCCTGTTTTAGTGCGTGTACATCGAAACCGCCCTCTGAAAACGCCAGATAACTTCTAGGACCGCCGCGAGGGTTGTGCCCAATCCCTATCGAGCCGCACTGATCTACACTTTCCGCGGTTCGATTTCTCATCAAGAGTGTCACCTGTTCCAACGCGGCGGCTAGTATCGCATAGTCTTCGGCCTCTGTCGTCGTCGCAGAGATTCCAGATCTGCTGTCTTGTTCGGGCTCCGGCTTGACGGTACGCTCCCAACCTAGTTCCACCGAGGAAGCGGTGTTTAGCCCCAGCAGACCCCCACATCCAATGAGGGAAGACACGAGTACAGCCGCTCCGCTGGACAACACTAGTCGCTTAAACATCACGTCTGCTCCCGATCTGCACTTCGCCGATATCGTTCTCGCCTCGTCCGCTCACCTGGGCAAGTACGTATTGCCCTTCCGAGCGGTTACATTGAAAGGTACTCTCTATCTGAATTGAGTGGGGTATTTTTAGTGTTGCCACACGGACCTTCATCAAGACGCAGTAGGAGACCTCGATGTCCCCGAACGGATATACACAACTCATAAGCTACATCGCGCCGTCCGCTCCGGCGACGCGGCGTCCTGGGGTTGGTGATGAACCCTATCTGCGCCCGGAGGTCGGATTTACGCCCAAATGGTACCACGACCGGTTGGGAATCGATTTCGGACAAAAATTCCACACTGACGTCGCCCATCGGCTCACCTGTCTCTCTCAGATTACAGACACCCTACGAGAGCATTTTGGCGATCTGCCCATAGGGTCCAATGGCGACACCGACGGCCCGCCAGACCTTCTCACAGGCACTTTTGGAGCGTGTCCGGTAGCTGCGATCTACGGAATCCCGATCCTCTACGCCGAAAACAACTGGCCCAACTCGACGCACGACTACCTGACACGCGAGCAGATCGCGAAGCTGGAGCCTCCGGATTTGGACCACAACAAGTTTTTCTCAGTCCTGATGGACCAGCTCGACAAGATCGCCAATGAGAACGGGCGGATTGACGGTTTTATCAACTGGCAGGGCGTCCTCAACACCGCATTGAGAATCAGAGGCAATGAGATTTTCACAGATATGGCGTTGGAACCCGAACGCGTCGACCATCTGTTTGAGTGCGTGGCGACGACGATGGTCGATGGAATGAAACGGGTATACGCCCGTCAGAAAACCAGCGACGTTGATGTTCACCATGCGACCATTAGCAACTGCCTGGTAAACATGGTTAGCGCCGAACACTATCGACGCTTCCTACTACCATGGGATAAAATGATCGCCGAGACGTTCGGTGTCATAGGCGTCCACAACTGTGCCTGGACCGCCGACCCATACATCCCAGACTACTCTACGATTCCGGGTTTGGGCTACATCGACATGGGTCAGGATTCTGATCTGGTCACCGCCAGGCAGACGTTCGGCAGCGCTCGAAGGGCGATCATGTACACACCGATGGACGTCGTCGACAAAACTACGGACGCCATCAAGGGCGACCTTGAGCGTATCGCGAATCTCTACGGACCCTGTGACGTGGTGTTCGCCGACATTGAGACCCACACACCTGATGAAAGGGTAAAGTTTCTGTTCGATACCTGCGACAAAATCTCGCAGTGAGAGTAGGATGCTGACCCACGATATATGAGCTACCAAAAGCTGCCCAAAGGGATCATATCGGTCTTGCAGACTCCGTTTTTTCCAGATGGGAAACTAGACGAAGACAGTCTGTTGCGCCTCGTTGAAGACGCCATCGCTGCCGGTGTGGACGGCTTTTTAGCACCTGTTGTGGCCAGCGAACTATCGGCATTGACCGCCAGCGAGCGGCAAAGAATCATATCGCTGGTCGCAGGGGCCACAGAAGGGCGCGTGCCTCTCATAGTTGGTGCGTCATCGGACGAGCCTGCCGTGTGCAGAGGGTTCGCTAAGCAAGCCGCTGACGCCGGTGCAACAGCGTTCCTGGTCGCGGTTCCTAGTGATCTATATCGAGCCAGCGACCGCATCGTGCGCTTTTTTTTAGATGTAGCCCAAGGGTCCGAACTGCCGCTGGTGATCCAAGACCTTCAGTTCAATGGGCCTGGGATGGATTTGGACACGATCGCAGCACTTGCCCGTGCTTTGCCATCACTGGCTGGCTTTAAGATTGAAACCACGCCTGCCGGACCTAAGTACTCAGCGGTCCGCCAACTTCTAGGCGAAGAGGTCTGGATAGCTGGTGGCTGGGCGGTGCCGCAGATGATCGAAACGTTGGACCGGGGAGTTGACGCAATGATCCCTGAGAGCGCCATGGTCAGGGTCTACAAAGCCGTGGACCGTGCATTCAGGTTAGGCGACCGCCAACGTGCGGTGGACCTCTTTCGCCAGCTCGTCCCGGTACTGTCGTTCGCCAACCAGGAACTGTATACCTCTATCGCATTTTTTAAGCGGCTTCTGGCTGCAAAAAAAGTTTTCGCCGACGCAACTGTGAGGCCTCCAGGTTTCGAGTGGGACGACTACAGTAGACGCATAGCCGATGAACTGATCTCACACTACCTCGATTTGGAGAATGAGATCGCAAAACCAGCCGGACGACGATAGAGTGGACATTTCATGATAGACTCAGACGACAACCTGAAGGCGCAGTATGACCGCGATGGGTTCGTGATCTGCCGCGATGTGCTGGACGCTGACCTGATCGACGAAGCAGGTCGGCACGTCGATTGGCTTATGGAGAAGAACCCTGACCTGCGGCCTGAACATCTTCATCACTATCTGGTCTGGGAGGACGCATTTTGGGTACGGCTGATTTCTGACGGCCGCCTTTTGGATCTGGCAGAGAAAATCATCGGGCCGGACATCGCGCTTTTCGCCTCGCACTACATAGCCAAACCTCCTGGGGAGGGGCAGCAGGTTCTTTGGCACCAGGACGGCTCCTACTGGCCGTTGGAGCCGATGGAAGTCGTGACAGGGTGGTTAGCGGTAAACGAGTCCACTCCCGAGAACGGATGCATGCGGGTGATCCCCGGCACACACGTCACAGACCTCAAAACACTTATCCCCCGCAAAGACGTGCCGAATGTCCTGAGTTCGGAGATGCCGCTGGAGTATGTAGACGAGGCGTTGGCGGTTGATGTAGTTCTCAATCCCGGCGACATATCGCTTCACCATCCAAACCTGGTCCATGCCTCCGACGCCAACACATCGAGCAGTTGGCGCAAAGGTTTAACAATCAGATACGTCCCGACGACAACGCAGATCAAACGTGGCGCCGATGAACCGGACGGAATCCTCCTTCGAGGCAGACCTGTCGAGGGAATCAACTCATATGTAGACAAGCCAAAATACTCGTCTGAAAAATCGATGCCTTTCACCGGAACAGACTCCAGGCAGTAGAACACGATTTCTTTTGGAAGAAGGAGGTACACATTGAGCGCGACTTTTGATTTTGTGTTGCGAACGCGATCACTGGAGCTGAATTCCGATGGCAGGAACGTCTGGACAGCAGATGAAGCTGGTTTTTCGGTTGATGCATCCAAGCTGGCCCTGGTGCTGTGCGACGTGTGGGACTCACACTACAGCCGAGGTGCCAGGGAGCGCCTGGAACTAATGGTCTCACGGATGAACGATGTCGTGACCACAGCACGAGATAAGGGGGCGAAAATCATTCATTCGCCGTCAGGCACGATGAATTTCTACTCCGATTCCCCCGCACGCAAGCGGATGCAGGAGTTCCCTCGAATCGAACCACCACCACCCCAAGACCACGCCGATCCGCCACTTCCCATCGACGACACCCAAGGTGGGAGCGACACCAACGAGACCGATCCGGTCAGGGCGTACAGTCGCGAACACCCCTCAATCACAATCGACCAGGATCGCGATGTGATTTCTGATGATGGAGACGAGGTTTACAGTTTTCTACAGCACACCGGATGCGAAATGCTTTTGATTATGGGAGTACACACAAACATGTGCGTGCTGAACCGTTCTTTCGCGATCAAGCAGATGGTGAGGCGGGGCCAGAATGTAGCGCTGATTAGCGATCTGACAGACACGATGTACGACCCTGCGAAGTCGCCCTATGTCAGCCACGAACAGGGCACCGATCTGGTAGTTCATTACATCGAAAGTTTCTGGTGCCCAACCATACAGAGCGACCAGTTGATGGCCTAACGGCAGGCACCAACGCCAATTACAGACTTAGGTCAATCTGGGGAGTGGTGGGATACTAAAGAGAGCAGGCAGAACTCAGTTCATAGCCACAGTATTGCCTGGGAACCAACCGGCGGGAGTTTCTGCGCTAGGATCGAACCGGCTCGGCGATCGGGGTTGCACCCCACGCCGCAACCCCGATCGCAACGGCAGCCGCCAGTGTAACGAGCTGGGAAGTGCTCCCAGTCGCTAGCGCCTGTGCCGCCACGTCAGACAGAGCAGTTACATCAACTAGCGTGCCGACATCCGCTCTGGTCCGCTAGTGGCGGGATTTGGGGTCAGGGGCAGCAGCGGTTGCTCCATCCCGGCTCCAATCCACATCCGCCTCAAAATGTCAAACTCTACCTAACCCCCACCACATTCTACCACCCCGTCACCTTATCTTCTTGGTGCATAGCGTGATCTGACTTCATGTCGATCACCAACCAGATTTCCCAGATGTGTTGACGGAGCTACGATGGCGCAGAGACGACCGAACATATTGATGATAATGGCCGATCAACTACCAGCGCAGTTGACCGGAGCCTATGGTCATCCCGTGGTGAAGACACCCAATCTCGACCAGTTGGCAGATCGTGGAGTAAAGTTCGATGCCGCCTACACCAACTGCCCCATCTGCGCACCTTCCCGAGCGAGCATGTGCGCCGGGCGGCTGGTAAGCAACCTCGGCACATACGACAACGGTGCGGTGTTTCCATCTCAGACACCGACGTTTATGCACCATCTGACTCGATCGGATTACGATGTTGCGCTGTCGGGCAAAATGCATTTTATCGGCCCCGATCAGCATCATGGTTTTGCGCGGCGGCTGACTACCGACATCTACCCGTCGTCGTCGGTTTGGACCCCAGACTGGACCGAAGGTCCGATTCCCAATCCGGGAACATCCGTCGATCAACTTCGAGATGCGGGGCTATGTAAGTGGAACATGCAGCTCGACTATGATGAAGAGGTGCACTTCAGGTCGCTGGAATATCTAAGAAACGCGGCCCGCCACCACGATCAACCGTTTTTCCTGTGTGCCAGCTACACCCATCCCCACGATCCATTTATCACGACGCAGCGGTGGTGGGATGTCTATGACCATGGTGATATCGGTCCGCCTACAACACCTCCCATACCGATCGACGAGATACACCCATACGATCAGTGGCTCCAGACTCACCATATGGTCGATGTCTATCCCCCAGACGAAGCGAGCATCCAAAACGCGCGCCATGCCTTCTTCGGGATGGTGAGCTACTTCGATCACAAAATTGGGGAACTGGTTGATGAACTCAATCGGCTGGGGATGTCCGACGACACCATCATCGTTGTCACCAGCGACCACGGCGAGATGCTCGGCGAACACGGAATGTGGTTCAAGCGGACATATTTCGATCCGTCTACTCGCGTGCCTCTGATTTTTGCTGGGACATCAAAAATCAGAGAAGGACATAGGTCAGGCCAGACGGTCAGCCTCGTCGATCTGTTCGCTACGTTCGCCGAACTTACCGATCTGGACGGGTCTCAAGAGATAGTGGATGCGTCAGACGGCGACAGCCTCTGCGAGCTGCTCCAAGGACGCACCGAGGGCTGGAAAGATCACGCAATAAGCGAATATATGTCTGAAGGAGTTGTCGAACCGATGCGGATGGCGGTCAGGAACAGTCTTAAATACGTCTTTGTCCACGATCAGCCGCCGCTGGCGTTCGATCTCAAAAGCGACCCCAACGAGCTCAAAAACGTAGTTGACGACCCCAACTATTCTGAGCGTCTGTCCGAACTGAAACAGCTTGTACACCACAACTGGGAGCCAGAACTAGAGCGAGAAAAAATCCTCGCGAGCCAAAGAGATCGTAGATACATAAACCAAGCCGGGCACGCGTCGTGGGACGTCCATCCAGACGTGTATTCCGCCGGACAATATGTTCGTGAAAACAACTCACAGCGCGTCAATGAGCAATTGCGCTATCCCCGCGTCAGGTAGCCCCAAAATGAAGCGCTATATACTCGCCTTAGACCAGGGCACTACCTCCAGCCGTGCGATCGTGTTTGATCACTCAGGCTGTGTAGTCAGCAGCGCACAGATGGAGTTCGAACAACACTATCCATTGCCTGACCATGTTGAGCATGACCCTAGGGACATATGGTCATCGCAGTTGGCCGTAGCCAAGGAGGCGATTGACAGGGCTGGCACCACCGCACCCTACATCGCTGCCATAGGAATAGCCAATCAGCGCGAGACCACCATCTTGTGGGATCGCGCAACCGGTCAACCGGTCGCAGGAGCAATCGTCTGGCAGAGCCGGATCAGCGCACCGATATGTGAGCGGTTGAAGGCCGATGGACTGGAGTCTGTATTCAGGGAAAAAACCGGACTCGTGATAGACCCGTATTTCTCAGCAACCAAGATCGCATACCTATTTGAAACGATCCCTGGACTGCGAAGACGGGCCCAATCTGGTGAGATCGCGTTCGGTACCGTGGATGCGTTTCTAATCTGGAGGCTTACCTCTGGGCAGGTCCACAAGACAGACCTCAGCAACGCCAGCCGCACGATGCTCTTCAACATCCATACACTAGAATGGGACGATGAGCTATTGGGCATTCTGGATATCCCACGGTCCATCATGCCCGAAGTCTGTGAGTCTAGCGATCTCATAGGCCAGACCGACGCCGCGATTTTCGGCACCACGTTCCCCATCGCCAGCGCCATAGGCGATCAACAATCCGCCACGTTCGGTCAAGCCTGCTTCAATGTAGGCACCGCCAAGAACACATATGGCACAGGCTGTTTTTTGCTCCTAAACACCGGATCCACACCCGTGGAGTCCAACCACGGGATGCTCACCACGATCGGTTGGGGTCTACGCGGTGATGTGACCTACTGCTTGGAAGGGGCGGTATTTGTCGCAGGGGCGGTTGTTCAGTGGCTAAGAGACGGTCTTGGGATCATCGACCAGTCAACAGAAGTCGAAGAGCTGGCTTCATCTGTTCCAGATAGCGATGGCGTGTATATGGTTCCGGCGTTCGTTGGGTTGGGTGCGCCCTATTGGGACCCATACGCTCGCGGCACTATGGTTGGCATCACAAGGCGAACGACCGCCGCCCACATAGCCAGGGCAGCCGTTGACTCAATCGCGTTCCAGAGTGTGGACTTACTTGAAGCGATGCAGAAAGACGCTGGCCTTTCGCTCGATCACCTCAAAGTCGACGGCGGTGCCACGGTAAATGACCAGCTGATGCAGTTTCAAGCCGACCTACTTGGTGTTCCCGTACTACGCCCAATGGTTGTCGAAACGACTGCGCTAGGTGCGGCCTATCTCGCAGGCCTAGCTGTGGGCTTTTGGGATGATATAACCGACATCACCGACAACTGGGCTTTGGACAGGGAGTTCGTGCCGAAAATGGCTCAAAGCGAGCGTGACTCCCGATACAGCCGTTGGCGTGAAGCCGTGGAGCGATCCCGTGGATGGGCGATGCATTAGCGCCGACCTCGATCTGCGGAGCCAATCAAACCCCATCCCGCCCTGGATCTGGCGACGGCGATGACTCAGGCACCACGCCTTCGCCCAGCTTAGCTACCCCACAACGTCATATTCGCGGACGCGAAAGCTCACACCTAATTCGTCTTCAGCTATTCTTCTGCTCGCTTCTATATCCATTGAAGGCATCGCCAAAACTGTCGCAGTGACGCTGGGGACGTGCTGTTTGACGCACCGGATGAAATCCAGCACGCCGCTCCACGCGCCTTCAGGTTTACCAGGGCGACAGATCTTGGCGTAAGTGACCTCATCAGGCGCGTTCATGCTGACTGAAACCTCGTCGATGAGGCCAGCGAAACGTGGTGTCACATCGCGCTCGTAAACGTGGTTGGCCAACCCATCAGTATCGAGGCGAATCCGTTTTACGCCAGACTTCTTGAGCTCAGTCGCCACCTCCAACATCATGTCGAGTCTCAGTGTCGGCTCACCGAAACCGCAGAAAACCACCTCATCCCACTGGGTTGGATCGCCAACCGCAGCCAATACCTCGTTGACGCTGGGTTCGGTCGTCAAAGCCAGATCATGGCCTTTGACATTGGGATCGTCGAATTTCGGGCAGAACGCACACGCAAGCGTGCATCGGTTGGTGACGTTCAGATAGCGGCTACGGCGGATTGTGTATGCTATCTTCGTCGGCGATGTGTCATCAAGGCCAAACAGCCGCTTTGCGTTGTGCGTAGTCACCCGATGCACGTCGTCCAACGTCAGCGAGCCTTCGCTTGCGAGCCTTTTCGCGCTAAGCGCCACATGCGACGGTTCGCATCGCTTTCCCCGATGAGGCACCGGAGCTAAGTATGGGGCGTCGGTTTCCAGCACAACCCAGTCTATCGGCAGAGACGAGGCCACCGCCAAATGGTCGGCGTTCTTAAATGTCAATGTCCCGCCAAACCCCAAAAGAAAGCCCAAGTCGTGGCCGTGTCTGGCCTGTTTCTCTGTGCCTCCCCAGCAGTGAAGCACACCTCCTACCCTTTTACCTCGCTCTTCTTTCAGTATCTCCAGCACACGCTCTTCAGCACCCCTGGAATGAATAATGAGTGGCAGTTTCATGTCCACCGCCAACCGAATCTGCGAGCGAAAAGCCTCTTCTTGCTCCTCGCGTGGATGGTACTCCCGGAAAAAGTCCAACCCGGTCTCACCGATCGCCACAACTTTGGGACTGCCTGCCAAATCCGCCAACTCGTCAAGCGTCGCTGAACTGAATGAACCGACTTCAGACGGATGCACACCCACCGCCGCGTGTATCAAGCTATCGGATGCCGCCAACTCTATGGCGGCTCTACTCGATTCGATATTGATACCTGGGTTGATAATGGCATCTATCCCGACTTCGCTAGCCCGCTTGATGACCTCTTGCCTGTCGTCGTCAAACTGAGGCAGATCTAGGTGCGCGTGAGTATCTGTAAGCATCTATTTTCTCGCGATTTATAAGTTCTGGTGCCATACGAACAATCTGTCACACCCATTGGAAATCAAACTGCCCAATCGGTTCCAGCGACATCAGTGAAAGCCCTACCGCAATGGAGAATGTCGCGACTCACCCACCATCTGACGTGTCTCTATATATCCCGTTGCGCTCAATGATCTCTGCGACCGATTTTGGCAGCGGAAGGGTGAAAGGGTCATCACCGTCTATCAGAGTCTGCCGCAATTCAGTGGCCGAAACATCCAACTCTGGGCCATGGAGAAACCGCATCTGGGAGACTAGGTCCTCCCGTCCGCTAGCCTCAAAACCGGCGCGCCATCCAACCGCCACCCTCGCCAACGCAAATATCTGCTCAGGCATGTACCATCTGTGCATCTCACCCACGTTGTCACGACCGACGATTAGATGAAGTTCCACCCCATCGCCGAACCCGTTCTTGAGCTCCATGAGCGTGTCCACGGTATAGGAGAGCCCTGGCCTCGTGATCTCAATATCGCTCACCTCAAATCCAGGTTGATCTTCAATAGCAGCAAGTGTCATCGCCAGCCGAATCTCTGACGGGCTGACCTGTTGAGGATTTTTGTGTGGAGGAGTGGCAGCAGGAATCAGGATTACGCGCTCAAGGTCAAGCTGGTCTTTGGCGACTCGGGCCAGCGCGATGTGGCCCAAATGGATCGGGTCGAAGGTGCCCCCGAGAAGTCCGATCCGCCGCAGCTTCATAGCCTTGGTAAGGCCCTAATTGGTCTCTTGCGGTGCCGCGAGCTGTTCATCCAACTCACCTATCAGTTCATCGACGTTGCCATGCTCGTCTTCCGGCAGTGTTCCGCGGTCAATGCCTTTGAGTATCCCCATCGCCTCTGTCGGTTTTTTCTGGCCCATGAACACCTGGGCACGTACAATCAGCGCACTTTCGGACTGTGTCGTTTCAGGGTACCGATCCCGTACCTCATCCACATAAATTAGAGAGGCCTCGTAGTAGTCCATCCGCAGATAGAACCTCGATGTGTCCAAAAGTTTTACTGCCAACTTGCTCCTTAGCGCGATGATCCTCTCTCTGGCCTCCTCGGCAAACCGGCCTGAGGGATAGTCCTGGAGGTACTGCCGGTAGTAGAATATCGCGTCGAAAGTGGGCCCTTGGTCCCTGGCCGAGACTAGCACATCCTCTGCATGGCAGCCAGCTATCTTGAATTTGGCCTCTTCAACGCGGGGACTTAAGGGGAAATCCTCCACAACACGCTGGTACTCGAACGCAGCGGTGATAAAGTCTTCCTGAGCAAAATAGGCGTCGCCTAACATAAACTGCGCGTCGTCAACCATGTCGCATCCAGGGAAGTTGAGCGTCACGGTCTCAAACGCCTCAATTGCGTTCTGAAAGCTCCTCTTCTCAAGCGCTTTCGCCCCTATATCGAAATGATCTTCGCACGAGAACTCCCGTCCGATCTTCGGGCCACACGCCCACACCATGCAGGCTAAACTTGTCGCGACGATTGTTTTTAATCGATCAGATCGCAAAAATTTTGAGACATCTATTGGCGTCATCAGTTATTGGCCCAGACTTCTGTTTTGGACACCCGCTGCCTATCGGGTGAAAAAGAGGTAGATCAGCCCGCCCACTGTGCCTGAAACGATAACCGGCTCTATGTACGGAGCCCAGTTAGTGGTCGGCAGCACCGGTGCTAGATGGACGACAGGGTCTCCGGCAACATCCGGTACCGTCGATGCCGGGATCACGTCAGCGGCGCGGCTGTGCGTATCCTCAATCCACTCGGCGGCACCACTCTTGGCATTGAGAGTGAGAGTGAGAGACGCTTCAGCGCTTCGCTCGACAGAACCATCGCCGAGCGACCACCCGCCGCTATACGATTCGTAGGCGACCTGCGCTTGACCCAGATTGCATTCAAGCTCACGTATACTGTCTTTCTTGCCATCGCCGCCATGGATCGCCACCCCTCGTGCAATAAGGTGCTCGGTAAGAACGACCTCACCTAGCCATCCCAACGCATGAGTCTGCGTGGGTATTACGACAGCGACGGTACCTACGCCTGCTGGCCAGGTCTCAAGCGCCTTTTCAACAGTGGTTGCCAACACACGCCGCATAAGTGCCATGTTTGTGGGCACGTCGGACGCTACGTCGGCCATCGCTGATGTGGCCAAAACGCAAAGAGACATCAGCCAAAATCTCAACCCTCGGCAACATCGGTAGATCATCGTCTTGATCGCCTCTCAAACCACTTGTCCCACCCAACAGCCGAAATCACATGGCGAACGACACTCTCTTTCGCGCCTGTGTCGCCCACGCTTCCCCGTGTGCCCCACTCAACAGCCCAATCTATACGCCCGGTATCGCCACCAAGCAGGAAACCGGTGCCGAAACTGAAGAAAGTAGCCTCTGGACGGCCACCTCCAACGGTCGCTGCCGTGTAGTGCGACTCGCCTCTGACTCCAATCCTCACTGGCAGCCGCTGCCACCAAGGAGCCTGATAGTCGTCAGTCCACTGCAACTCAGCACCTAGATTCCAGTTGACAACGTCGTCAAAGGCGTCGTTTAGGCCGGACCACGCCTGGTATGTCAGGTCCGCCGCTATCCGTTGAACCGGCGTCCTCTGCCACGACAGCCCCACCCCGATCATCCTCGGCAGATCCGCAGAGCCGTCGGTAGTGTCATTCCAGTCCGGGGCGACCAACTCCGCTTGATGGTCGTTGTGCCGTCCGTCCAACGTGGGAAATCGGACTCCTGAAGAGCTTATTCTGCGTTCGTCAAGTGCAATTCTAGGCCGAAAGTGCAGCCCCGTCGATAGCTCCTCGTTCACATCGTATATCGCACCCAAAGTCCACTGCAACCCGTTAAACGAGCGCGAGATGAGGTAGGACGCTTCGAGAATCGGGCTGTTTGTTCTTGTGCGCATCAAACTGTAGTGGGTCCCCTGAGTTATCGGATCGGCGTCCACACCAAAAAGTGGAGGTATCTTATCCGTCACAACTGGCGAGCCAGCATCAATCCGCCATTCTGTCTCCATTCGTCCGCGAATGAACCCCAGATCAAGTCCCAACCGCAGCGGCCCTACAGCTCGGCCAACGCCGAACATCCCTTTCCAGAGGCCTCCATCGGCCCATATAGCCTCATTGACGGCAACGCCATCCCGCGAGCGGTCTGTAGCCCATCTGAACGCCAGATCGCTCACCGGTGCCAAGCCTGCGGTCATCTTCGCGCCGTAAGCCAGCGGAACGATGATGCGCAAGTACCTGGGCGAATCGTCGTGGAAAGTCTGCTGGAATCCAGAAATATCTTCGACTTCACGTCTCTCAAACGCGCCTACGACACTCCATGTTGTATGTGGATGTCCAGTGACGGCAGCCGGGTTGCCCAAAACCACGTTGTCATCATCCACCACGGCGAAGTTTGCGCCGCCCATGCCCAGAGCGCGGGCGTCCACTACTGACGCCCAGTAACCCAAAGTCGCGGTGCCGAACGAGAACATCGAGTCCGCTTTCGTCACGGAAGCGGACACCACCGCCAAGACCGCCGCCAATAACCATCGACCACTCACGGCAACCTCCCGTTCGCTGGTTTGGCGAAGTCAGGGGGACGGCTTGAGATAAGTAAAAGCCTCATTCCCACTATCTGTGCAGACTCCACTCCCCAAACCTCCTGCGCCATCCGTAGCACCAGGCCGTGGTTGGTGTCTGGCATACGCAACCACCTATTTAGCTGGTCTACCAAGGCAAAGCGTCTGGTGGTTCGCTCGCTGGAGTTAAGCTCGTTGGCGGGAAATGACAGAAACCTGGTAATCGGCCCCTGGCTGTCCAAACCGGCAGAGTCCGAGTCAAAATCGTCAGCCAATACTTCTGCGACCAGTTGCGATTGATCCAGTCCGTAGCTGGTCCCACCACCATCAATCTCACTATTCAACTCCACTTCCAGGACAGCATCGTGGACCACCACGCTCGAATCCATCACCTCGCCGTCTTTAATAACCCACAACGTATCGATTCCATCTATCGCTCCCGGAATCGTGAGTCCGTCGAAGCGCACAAAAGTGCGTATGGTGCGCCCCCGGGCGACCATAAATCGATCCGGCCCAAATGTCGGTGGCGCTCCGGTGCTGGTCAGCAGATAGGTATCGCTACTGGCAAGCAGCGTGTCGGTGACTGTTGTGTCCACCGCAGCGACTGTTTCGCCGATGTTGTTGACGTGGCTGACTGTTGCGGAGTAGGTAACAACGAGCCGTGGCTCCAGGCCAGCAGCTCCAGCATCGAAATTTTGCAGCCCTGTTCCCACCAGCCGAACCATGCTCTCATCTGCGGTTGGTGCGCTGAGCATTATCGACACGCCGGACTCGAGAATCGGGTAGTCGTCGGCCAGCGCCGCACCGGGCAGATTGACGGAAGTCTGACCGTCGGATATCACACTGACGCCATCAAAAAGTGACAGCAGCGGCACCGCTAGGAGCACCGTATCGTCGTCAGTCCAGGAGTCGGGGTCTATTATCGCGCCGTTAATCAGAAGCGGCGTTGACGTAGCCACAGCGCCAAGTTGAAAGGAGGTGATGATCGTTCTTAAGATCAGCCGAGCGGGCTGAGTCGTATCGAGCGACACAGGCACGATGTAGGCGGTGTCGGTAATGGCGATTCCGCCCTTTTCCCCGGCATCGCGAACTCGCAGAATGATTCCATCGGCGAACACCTCTCCAACCGCTGGAAACCTGACCACCATATCAGCGCGCAACCCGTTGGCTTCGCCCACGAGCAAGACAGGAGGGGTCGTCCGCACCGAGTCCTGAAGTGAATACGAAATGGCGGTGATGGCGTCACTACCGGACAGACTCAGAGCGACGGTATCGCGCTTGGTCCATCCTCCACCGATGGTGTCCACCAGCTCGCTTCCTATGGGGGTCTGGCTTTTGCCGCCGCATCCGTTGGCAAGTGCCAAAGCGACCAGTGCGGCCCACCACCCATACGACATGATATTTCCGTTCAGCGAACTCACTTTTAGCGTATTCTCCTCTAAGCGCTGGTGCCAGCGACAAAAAAAATGTATTGGACAGACAACATAAAATACGCCCAACTCTTCTCAGGCGGCAACCGATCACAGGTCTCATGCTGGATCGCACCATCATACCCGCCGATAGCTTCGGATGTTCCAACCAGCCCAAAAATCGCCAGACGCTTGGTCAGACACCAGCCAACCACGTATTTTGGTGGCGGGAGCATGACAGAAACCAATACCTTCCCAGCTCCTAAAAAAAGGAGGGCGAGAGTTGCAGCAGATCGTCATTGAAGGGTTCGGTGGCCAGGGAAGCGAGACCGCTGGTGAGATGATGGTCTTGACCCTGTTTCGCCAAGGCCAGGTTGTCCAGGGGCTACCTATATACAGCCCGGAGCAGATGGGCGGCAATATCATATACGTTGTCAGGACTGACGCTGACGGCGACCGCAGTGTGCCGATGCGCAACCGTAATGCGCTCGTTCTGATGCACGCCGATCTGGCTACCGCCCAAGCTGCTAGCAGCCTTTCTACTGACGGACTACTGCTGTTAAACACCGCAGCCCCTCCCTCATCTTTCCATCATCTTCACCACCGCGTCGCTACAGTCGATGGCAACCAGCTAGCTAGAGAGGCGACGCTAGTCCGCGCCAATATTCCGATGGTCAGCACGGTTATGTTGGGCGCTCTGGCGAGGGTTACTGAATATATGGCGATCGAAACACTCACCGATATCATCAAACAGACCGTGCCCCGCAAGCTTGACGAAAACCTTTGGGTGGTCAAAGCCGGGTACGACCAGGTGGTCCTGTCATGATTGAGACCCGTGCGCACACGGTGGGTCCGGCTTGGCAGAAAGAGACCGGTTGGATTCGCACGGTTGGACCGATATACGATTTTGCCCAAAAAAGCGCACCGTGCAGGCAGAGCTGTCCAGCCGGGCACGACATCTCGTGGGCGCTCAACCTAGTCAGAAACGAAGATTTCAAAGGCGCGCTGGCGCTTTTCAGGGAAGACAGCCCGTTTCCGTCGATTACAGGGCGTGTCTGCTACCATCCCTGCGAATCGAAGTGCAACCGGGGTGACCACGATCAGCCTCTAGCGATCAACGCACTTGAACGAGCGATGTCTCACTACGCAGACGCCCCCGCCATTCCCCAGAACCCCACCCACTCAGAAACGGTGGCCGTCGTTGGCAGCGGACCAGCTGGACTGACTGCGGCTTACCATCTGGTTCTATTGGGGTACCCGGTCACGGTGATCGAAAAACATCCGAAGCTAGGTGGTGCGCTGCGCTACGGAATCCCGGAATACAGGCTTCCTTCCGAGATTCTCGACCAAGAAATCGGTCGGCTCACGACATTGGGTGTGCAGTTTCAGCCCGATACGAACATAGGTGTCGATCTGGCTTGGACAGAGCTGAGAGGCGACTACGACGCCGTATTTCTGGGCATCGGTCTTAGTCAGGGAACGGCTCTACGTACGCCGGGCATAGAAAGTGTCACAGCAAGATCGGGATTGGAGTTTCTCCACGAAGTCAACAGAGTAGAGATCAGCCAACTCGACGGGGAAGTGTTGGTCATTGGTAGCGGCGACGTTGCGATGGACGTCGCCAGGTCGGCGCGTCGTTTGGGAGCGTTAGGAGTTCATGTCGCTAGCCTCGAAAAAAGAAGCGAAATGACCTGCCATCCCGCAGAGCTGTCTGAGGCGTTGGAAGAAGGTGTCCGACTTCACGACGAATGGTCGGCCACCCATATCGCACCAACCGATGACGGCCGAATTCGCGTCGAGTTCGCCAACGTCACCGCAATTAAAGACGGGTTTGTTCCTGTCGTCGGCGACCAGACGATGGAGATGGTGGTTGATCACTTTCTTTACGCCATCGGACAAACGCCCGTGGCGGAATTTCTACCTGAAGAGATTTTTGGGCCCGATGGCCGTGTGGCGGTGGATGCAGCGGGACGCACCGCAGTTGATGGGGTATTCGCCGGTGGCGATATCGCTGGCTCCTACAACGTCGTGCAGGCCATAGGAGCCGGAAAGAAGGCAGCGGTGGGAATTGATTGTCATCTTCGGGGCTATGACCCCGAACCCCTGCTTGCCCAGTCTACTGTGGGCGGTCGAGGCGCGATCTCAATGCGACGCTATCGGCAGGTGTTGGCCCAGATGGACGACAGCGACGACGGCTCGGATGACGGCGTTAAATCTGATCCCATCTCCAAAGAGCGGACCAGGCTCACCGGCTCTGATGGAGCTGTCGACGTGATCCCATTCGCCAATATCAATCTGGACTATTTCCCTCAAGTCAAGCGGACAAGCAGCTCTAACCTGCGCCCAGAGAGACGGCGCGGGTTCGAAGAGGTGAAACATGTTTTCGATCGGCAGACAGCGATAGCCGAAGCGTCGCGCTGTTTTCATTGTGGCGAATGCACGATGTGTGGAAATTGTTTTGATTTCTGCCCTGATTCGGCTGTAGTCCAGAAGGGCGACCAAGGCTTTTTTGTTATTGACTCCGCACACTGCAAAGGTTGTGGCACCTGCGTTACCGAGTGTCCCAGGTCAGCGATGAGCATGGTTCCTGAACAGGAGTTCGCAAAGTGGACCAGATAATGAACGGGTCTGAGGCGATGGCCCGCGCCGCAGAACTCTCAGGCGTCAAAGCCGCGCCTATTTTCCCAATCACCCCGCAGACCACGGTCATTGAGGAGTTGAGCAAAGGCGGCAAGGTTGAGACGTTTAGAGGCAATTCTGAATATCAAGTGATGTCGCTGGCGTCAGGGATGGCATGGGCTGGTACGCGCGTCTTTGCCGTGACCTCCAGCCAGGGCCTGATAATCATGGGCGAACTGATGTGGGAGACCGTCGGCAACAGGCTTCCCATTGTGATGGGTATTTTTGGTCGCGCTCTCAAAGGGCCGGGTTGGGCGTTGGGGCCACAACAGAACGACAGCCTGATGATGCGCGACACCGGATGGCTGATTTTCTATCTGGAAACTGCTCAGGAGATACTGGACTTTATAATTATCGCCTACAAAATAGCCGAACAGATTCGCCTGCCTGTGATGGTGTGTGGCGACGGTTTTTTTCTATCGCACACCAAAGAGGTGATCAGCGTCCCCGACGAAACCCTCGTAACCGGGTTTCTGCCGGAATCGCCTCCCACCGAGGGGCTTCCAGACGTTGATGCGCCTGTCACCTATGCACCGTTGGTCACTCCCTCAGAATATTCCAATTTCTACCAGGGCATCCACAACCTCATTGACAGTCTACCTGAAGGCCAACTAGAGCCGATATTTGACGAGTTTGAGGAGCGGTTTGGGCGGCGTTACAGACTGGTGGAAACGTTCGGCGCCGATGACGCTGAGATTGTCATAGTGGCAACATCGGCGATAGTGGGCACAGTGCGCGCATTTTTGAATAACAACTGCGACAAATACCCCCATGTGCGGTTGGTAAAACTCCGCAGTTTGAGACCGTTTCCAGTGGCTGAATTGGTCGAGGCGATTGGCGACGCGTCCAAAATTGTGGTGATAGACCGCAACCTCTCGCCTGGCGAAGGAGGAATCTTCGCATCGGAGACAATGGGAGCGATCCACCGGGCTGGAGTGTCGAACATCCCAGCGATCTACAGCGTGGTAGCCGGACTGGGCGGCGAACCGTTCACCGCCGAAGAGGTCAAAGAGGTTATAGAGATAGCAGAGACCACCGATAGACCAGAGAAGGTATATTTCATCCACCAGGCCACCCGGCAAGAAGCGGACTCAGAGGTGGTCCAACAGTCAACGTGACCTACCGAAAGTTCCAATATGTCCCATTCCGAACGTTTCTCAAAAATAGTTGATGCCTCAAGGGCGCGCATTAAAGAAGTCAATGTGCAGGATGTCAAGCAGATGCAGGACGAAGGAGCCTCTTTCGCCTTGGTTGACACCCGCGAGCAGTCCGAGTGGGCGCAAGCCCGCATCCCCGGTGCCATCTATTTGGGCAAAGGCGTCATTGAACGCGACGTCGAAGCGTCCATACCCGACCTCAATGCCGAAATCATACTCTACTGCGGCGGGGGATTTCGCTCAGCCCTAGCAGCAGACGCGCTCCAACAGATGGGCTACACCAACGTCGCCTCAATGGACGGCGGCATACGCGACTGGTCGCAATCGGGCTATCCGCTGGAGAGGTAGTTCGTCGGCACAGTTCTGAGTCGAAACTTTTTTTTCGTCCTGCAACATCAGATGAGCATTGCTGACAGTCCGGCTGCTCGATTTTCTACCGCAGTGGCACCACACCTGAGGAGCCATCATGGCATGCACAGCTTCACTTGTGTTGTCAGTGTTCTTGGTCGCTGGATGCGGTGGGCTGCTGGATGGCGAAGATATCGTATCTGCCACTCACATAGGGAGTTGGGTAAATCAAATCCCGTCAGGACCCTACTATTATCGAAACACTTATCACTTTGGAGAGAACGTATCGCAGCGACGGTTTATTCTCGGAGTCGCATACAATAAGTGGCCTCAGCACTTCTGCCCGATATTTAACCAGCGGGCAGTACACAACCGACGGAGATTTCTTTAGAGTTGACGGTTCTTCAGAAAGCCTGTGGTCCAGAGACGAGCAACAAGATCGAGTGCAGCAGTGGGAAGGGTATTACTGGGAGTTCTTGGTTGTGAGCGGTGACACTCTTTGGTCATATCCGGCCTATGAGTTCGTCCATGAGAGCGGATTTAAGAGTTCATCGAGGACGTGTACAATCGGAAACGGTTGCATTCAGCGCTGGGCTATCGAAGTCCAGAGCAGTTCGAATAGAGCATCACACAAACTCAGGACAGCCTGCACCACTCATACCAAATCTGTCCAGCTCGAAGGGTGCACTCCACCCACATCGAGTAACCTTACTGTGACACTACTTCGGTCCAATATCCAACGAAGGATTTCCACATGTCCTTGCCCGACGCTGCAACCGAACGTATAGCGATGGCGTACTACTACATCTGGTACACAAAAGGTTGGTTCGACGGTTCCAGTATACCGCAATTTAGAGCCACCATGTCAGATGTCCACCCGATGTTAGGGTCGTATGATTCGAGCGACCCCGACGTGATAGCCGCACACATAGATCAATGCAAACTGGCGAAGCTCGATGCGCTGGCGGTGAGCTGGTGGAAGGGCAAGAACAACGCGAGTTGGCTGCGATCCGATAGCCACCATCAGGGCGCCAATCAGGACGACATCCTAGAGACGGTGATGACCACTGGCTACGAGCGCGGCATCCGATCCACGATTATCCTGGAGGCGTACACAGACGACGCCGAACTGATTTACGACGCGCTCAAATATTACATCGAGAGGTACTGCAACGATCCCCGGGCGCTGCATGCGCAAGGCAGACCGGTGGTCTGCTCATGGAACACATGGAATCTAGGCCTGGAGGTGTGGAATGGTATCATCGGTCGGTTGCGCGAGGAGGGTCTGGATGCGTTTCACATCGCTACGAACCAACCTGAAACGTCGTTCTTCGAGTGCTTCGACGCGATCGACATCTACACGCCACTCTCTGTGACCGATACCGCCATGGAGACGTACACCGGACTGCGGGCGGAGGTTGATGCTTACAACCTGACCGATGCCGGCAAGGCAAAGCCCGGTCGCTGGCACGCCACGATCATGCCCGGTTTCGAGGACCGGATGATGGTGGACCGCCTTAGCCGCGATGACTACGCCCATTTCCGCTACCGGCACGGTGGCGACTACTACTGGGAGACATTCGCCGCGGCGATGGCTTCACAACCTGAATGGCTCCACGTCACCAGCTTCAACGAGCTTGCTGAGCACTCGCACATCGAGGACACTCTGGAATACGGATCGAGGTACCTCGATCTAACAGCTCGGTTCGTCGGAGAATACAAGGCAGCCGCACAAATACGCAAGTCCTAGTTTGTCGTTGTAGCGCTCCAAAACTGAAGCGATTCGGACCGGCGCAAGCGCGTGGAGTGCTTGTCAGCGATCCCGCTGACCGAATCAATGACCATAAGCCGTCACTGCCAATGTCTAGCCAAGCAGCTCCAGCGTCACATCGATAACTTCATTCCGAATTTGGGCAACTAGACCCGGCTCCCATTGAGCAGCCTTTGCCTCGGAAACCACTTCGCTGAGCCTGGCTTCAGCCTTGTCGGCTAAGTCGCCTGCACCTGTCTGACGGGCTGTCTCGATAGCATCGCGAAGTCTATGCATCCGGGCGTAGTCCTCAATGCCTATTCGGACGGCCTGCCAGCGTTTGCTCGGTACCGGGCCTTTCGCTCCCTGATACACTAGCACATAGTCAGCCGCAGCTTCCCACAGATCGAACCCTGTGGTGCAGTATGTCCAGTAGCCGATTCCGGTGAAACCGATCTCCCACGCCGTCCAAATCTGTTCCCAGTAATATGTGGGCTCCACAAACTGCTTTACGCCTGCCCTTGCTTCATAAATCCAATGCGTCTGGTCGGTGGTTCTGAGATAGTCGATGCGGTCGCTGTTGTCGGACAACACCACGCCATACTGGGCAGGTTGTACTATGTCCAACACGTCAACCATCCGTTTGTGATCAGCGACGGTCATCCCTCTAAATGGATCGGTGTAGAACCGGACATTGCTGTCTAAACCTTTGACATATCGCGCTATTCGCTCAAGCTTTTCGATCAAGATGCCGCCCATCAGACCTGGCTCATCCACAGGATAGAACGCCCATCTGTCATACCCGAACCCTTTCTGCTTAAGATGCTCTACCCACGTCGGCAGAAAGGTTGAGAACGCTTTCATCCATGCTTCTGACCACTCTCCTGGCGCTCCCTCGGCCGGTGATATAGGAAGGGAAGTGTACAGCAGGACATCCTGCGACCGCATTTTGGCCAAAAACTCGTCTTGTGCCTCCCATCCAGTGTCCTTCACCAGGTCGCCTATGTCATCGTACGTAACGCCTGTTGTTGGAGGGGCGTAAAACACGCTAGTGTGGTGGTTCTGCATGTCCTTTAGCGCTGCGTCTGCAGCATGAGCGAAATGGCGCGTATAACCGCTCGCCCAATTACAGAACTTGAGCGGCATCTTCTCTGGCAGTGATA
Organism: uncultured bacterium; assembly: GCA_964627605.1. GTDB lineage: Bacteria > Latescibacterota > MWCZ01 > MWCZ01 > CAZVGZ01 > CAZVGZ01. The sequence continues at coordinate 81,629 of CAZVGZ010000002.1, forward strand.
GCGGTTCCACAGTCCATTCCACAGGGACGTCCCAAGTTGCCCCTATCTCAGTCAGCGCTCGCATGTGCAGTGTGGTACCGTATGAACCTGCCTCGAGATCTTTGGTAAGCACGTCAATCCACAACCGTGCGCTCGACGAAGCGGTTAGCCTGACTATCCCTGCATTCCCCAACTCAGGCAACGCATCTGCATTCATTCCACTTTCTTTGTATGACCCATGACCAGTGCCTGCCGGGGTTGGAATCCATGTCACCTGGCGAAGTTCTAAGTGGTCTGCAACATCGAATACCTCACCGTTCTCACCTACCATCGGGTCCAACCACACCCTGACATCAAGCGGTTTGGCGTGAACGTTCGCGACCTGGATGACGAACACTTCATGCCCGCGACCATCGGTTCGCACCTTCACATTCTGTGCCAAGGAGTCTGAAGGCGCGTCCGCATCAGGGTCAAAGGCTGTCCAGGGATGATCCAACTGCCACGGAAGAAACTGTACTGGTTTGTCGAGCAATTCGGTCTGAGAAATCCGGGCGCGCTGAGTGACCAGTTGGCGACGAACTGCTGGTCCGAACATCTCCATTTCGCGAATCAGGAGCCGACGTTCATCATTTGAGAGGGCGCCATATTCAGCAAACTGCTCCTTAATGCCGATCTGCCGCATCCTCAATCCACGGTGAATACTCAGAATCTCCCGTCGCAGATCACCGGCGGATTCTTCTAGGTCAGCGATCTCTAAGAGCAGTTCTTCTATTCGGGCCAGTTCGTCGACAAACAGATCAATCGCAACCCGTTCAACAACCTCACCGACCGGCTCTCCAGTGTCGGAGTCAAAACAGATCGACCGCAGTTTGTGGTCACCAAGATCGAGTATCTCCAAGTCGATGCTGTTTCGCCACTTATCGTCTGTGACAACTCGCGATATGCGGCCATCTGGTCTAGTCAGAGTGATCTCAAATACCGGTTTCGCAGATGAGTCGCACTCGTAATACATGGTATTGAGACCAAGGTGGAATGGTTCTTGCGCTACCCTTTGCACCGTTGCGCTTCCGATCGACCAGTCAGGCCGAACGGTCGGATGAGCGATAGTAGTTAGTCGGTTGGCGCGTCCAGTGAAATCGCCTCTGCTTGTGGGCCACTCAACCGAACCTGGACCGGCAGGTGCCTTCGTGTTGTAGCGGACTAGCGATCCGTCATGCTTTGCCACCGCAAGCACCTCCAGTAACCCGTCATCGTCCACATCGCCCACCACCGGTGCTCCTGACATACCCCCAGACAGTTCGTGCTCTTCTAGCAGCGATCCATCGCTTTTGATCACTCGGAAAGGTCCGCCATCACGCTGTGGGTGGATAATCTCCATTGAACCATCGCCAGTGAGATCGGCGAGTGAGGGGCCAAAAGGCTGATCGCCGCCAACATATTCCAGCGTAGACCATATCACACCGCCATTATTGTCTATCGCCTGTATTGCTCGGCCTTGGTGCACGAATACTATCTCATCCGTGCCGTCGTCATCGATGTCGCCAACCGAAATCCCCACCTCTATCAGTCCAGCTCCTGCGCCCTGCTGCTCCCACAGAACTTCCCCGTCAGGTGTGATGCAATGTAGCTGATCGTCAGAGCCGCCGATCAGGATACAACTTCCGTACCCCAGGTCTGTTATCACTGGGCTTGAAAACTGCGAATTGTTACCGACATAGATGCTCCACCGGTATGCGCCACTGCTATCCAAGCAGTAGGCATATCCGTCTGCCCCTGAGAAGAGCAGTTCATCACGCCCATCGGAATCGATATCGCCAATCGCAGTGGGTCCGGCGCCACGATTACGCCATACCTGATCGGGGTGGGTCTGAAAATCCCAGATGACTTCGCCTGCCGCTGACATCCCTATGACACCACCGCGCCTGCCAGAGACGATCACAGCCACATCATCGCTACCTCGAATAACCGAAACGTTGTTAAATGAGGAGAAAGTCTCTTCGAGATGTGTTGACCAGCGCAGCTCGCCTGCTGGGGAAAGGCACAAAACATCGCCCTGATCCGTGGCCGCCAAAATGCACAAGCCCAATCCGGGGACCTCGTCAATTGACGGCCAAGTCGAGACCGCATCCCCGACTTGAGTGCGCCACAGCTCTGTGCTGTCTCCGTTTAGTGCGACAACGCATCCGTCGGACGTGCCGACAATTATTCGCGTTCCATCATCGGTCGTTATCAAAGAAGCGGCCCCAGCGACACCGATGGTTTCAAGAATCCAGCTTTGTTCGAGAATCACCTTGATAAACACCTAACAAATAGGGGAGATAAGGCGGGCTGCATCTAACGGACAAAGCCATTGTTGCGATCCATATGGACTGGCGATGGCATGACTGACCTGCCCCTCATAGTCGGTCCACTTTGAAAGTTAGTGTTGGGCCATCGTGAGTGTGTAGGGTCGGAGGGAGCTCCCTCCATGCTATTGTCTCTGGCGCTGGCGGTCGATAGCCCAACGAACTGTGTGGACGGACCGTGTTGTATTCGTGCCGCCAACGATAGTAAGTGACGGCAGAAACCCCTAAAGACTTCACTACCTCAGGGACTTTCTTCCTCTGGGCTATTAAAACCTCTGCCTCTCGCAACTTCGTGATAATCTCCTCTGCGCGGTAATGCTTCCTCCGCATGGTTCGCCTCCTCTGAAAATGAATCGAATTATAACACTAACTCCGGACCGGTTTCAGGGGGGCAGGTCACTTACCACGATCGATCAAACACCAGACACGAAGAATCGTGTCCTGGTGTTTATGGTTGGCTATTCATTTTAGGAGGTGTCGACGTCAGCGTGGATTGGATCATCGACAACGACCACTGTCATCCCAACGATCTGGGCCACAGGATCGTCGTCAATCGGGTGTTTGAGGCGATAGCCCGCAACTGCGATTACGTAACGAAGACGATGCTCTCATTCGAATTGGCCGAAATCAGCGCCCTGGACACTACTGTATGCACCACCCAGGCCTGCCGCGAAGAGGCAGGCTCAAAACGACACGAAGTGTCTAGATCCTCAAATCCATTGGTTCGTGTTGTAGGGCTGCTGATGGGAAGACCGCGACTTTGGCGTTGTCTCCGTGCAACTTGTGTAGTTGGGCCTCAACGTCGTCCCAGGTCGTTGAGAAGTGGACATCGGGCGAGTAGCGCATCTCATCCCATTTTGCTGCGAAGCGGTTGAAAACGATGACCTGCCCCGCGTTTCCGATGGGCAGGCCGCTCTCTGGACGCCGGTTGTTGCCGCCGTTACGTGACCAGCCCAGATAATGGATTTTGCGCTGTCCGGCAGGGGTGTCCTGCACCAGAACGAACGATCCGCCTGGCTTGAGGACCGACGGGCCGAAACCGAAGTATGCTTCGACGCTCTGGGGGTAGTGGTTGTAGATGACCACGTCGGCGAGTTCTGGCAGGTCGGTGTGGTAGTTGGCGTGGGCGGTTTTGCATGCGGCCCTGTGGGCATCGACGATGTCCCCAGCGAACACGCCTGCGACCTCACGGTGTGCGTTCATTACGATGTTGATACTCATATCGACTTCGGCCATCCGTGCGGCGTGCTCGATATCCAACCGCGCACCGTTGTTGACGTAGCAGATCGCAGTCTCGTGGCGACGGTTGACGATTCTGTGCAGATGTGTCAGCGCGTCGAATGAGGCCACGCCTGGGATGATGGCTTTGGCCCCGCCGCCGTAACCAGCCAGACCATGTTTCTTAACGCCAGAGATGCAGATTTTGAGGTCCGCTTCGGCGAATCTGCTGTTAAGTTGCACCGGGATGCCTTCGGGGGTTTGGCCCAGGTCGGTGAACCCGTGGAAGCAGTCGTGATTCCAACATGCGAAGTTGGCCACAACGTCAGCACCAAGCTTAAGGACCATATCCTGCTGATTCATTGCCGCGTGGCTGCCGAACGACCCTTGAAACAGAATCTGCTCGTCTTTTACGCCTGCCGCGCGAAGCTCCTGGAGCACGAACGGCACCACGCGACTTATTGGTGTGGGGCGTGTCAGATCGTCGAAAGTGATGACGATGTTGCGCTTGCCGTCGGCGATGTCAGCGAGCGGCTGTGTGGTGATGGTGGACCTGAGCGATTCGGCGATCTGGTCGTCGCTTAAAGCAGGGGCGCCGTGTCCGACCATTTTGTGGGTCTCGACGTCCCAGCCTTGAGGGAACGTAAGAACCATCTCCTCATCGCCGAAGTGTTCGGCGGTGCGGATCATCGCTTGCGGTTGGTCTGATCCGTGAGAATTGGCTGACGGCTCGATGTTTGTGCTGTGAATAGCCGCTGCGGCGAAGCCGGTGGCGCTAACGCCCAAGAACTCGCGGCGGGAGATGTCCGATCCAGTCTCATGTGTCGAATCGTGTTCGGTCATAGCTCGCGTTCCTCCCACCACCAATATCGAGGGCCTCAAATGTTAGCCTGTGCAGGTCGATTAGTGTCAAACGTGAATATCGCCCAAACAGTCACAGAAAGGGAGCCGCTGGTGGGCTGACTGCCAAAAAAGTCTCGCAGCGGGCTCAATTTGGTGAGTAAACAGACCTGCTCAAAGGCCCATCTTCTATGCCGTTGTGTGTTCTGATGCTACTCCCGCCAGCCTGAGACGGATACCGATGCCTGAGTAGTTGGAGGGGTTGATGAGCGCGTTTCGTTGAGGGTTGTAGAGGCGGCCTTTTTTAGGCGAGTCATCCTGAGTGTAGACCCACACCCGGTTTTGATCCCACACGACTATCTCGTCGCGGCAGTCGCCTTCGATGTCCAGCGCTGCGCAGCACATGTCTGGATGGCCGTCGTCAGGGAACATCACCATCGGCCTGCCCCAGCCGTCATACATACCACCGTGGAAATGGTTAGTGTTGTGCAGAAACAGCTCAACACCGCTCCCGGCCCAGTTTACCGGCGAACACATGCTACCCATGTTGAGCGGCTCGGCGCTGTGGTATATCTCGCCGGAGCCGTCGTAAAAATTAAGCAACCCATGGTTGCCCCAGAAGTCAATTGAGACTGCTTGAAGCTCAGGGACGTCATCGCGGAACTTGGCGATGACCAGGTTCTGTGCGTGCCCGATTAGGTGGTGTCTGAGTATCTCGCCGTTGAAGTCAACAAGAGGCAGCCCGGAATCACTCGCTGCATACAGGATTTTTGGCGACGACGGCTCTGCTTCGCCAAAATCGACTATCGCGACCCCGTCAACATGGTCTTCGACAGTGTTTTCCAGGTTCCAGAGCAGGTCGTCCTGATGGTCGAAGAGCGCAAACCCAACGGCGAGTTCGTCATGTCCGTCGCTGTCGATGTCAAACGCAAAAGGGTAGTGCCCGGTGGTGCAGGAGCCTACCCAGAGCGGGCTGAGCATGTTGTCGAGCACCTAGAAGTGCCAGTAGCGGTCTTTGATCACTATGTCCGCGTTTATGCCGGTGGTGTGAAGCTCAACGCGGTGTCTGTCTGTGAGGGTTCGAAGCGCCGCCGCACGGAACTCTTCCCCAGTCAATTCAAGCACCGCGATAGGCGGTGGCTGCGCCCAGACTACAGTAGCAGATATAGCGATCGACAAGATAGTGGTGGCAGCTCTAGGTGTCATGTTGGTTTTCCGTCTGATCCCCGCGACCGGTCCGCCGTAGTCCGCACTCGCTCAACGGCTCTATGTGATAAGTGCGCCGGTTGCTGCGGTCCAATCAACTCTCTGGTCTTGGTTCGTCCCAAGTTTCATAGACCGCAGCGATGTTTTCGGCCGGATCGTTCATGCCCCACTCGCACTGGGCTATCAGGCCCCCTGAGCTGTCATCCATCGCTCGCCTGACCCGCCTGACCGCTTCGCGAACGTCATCTGCGCTGCCAAACGGCAACACTTCCTGCCGATCTATCTCGCCCCAGAATGTGATTTGGCCTTTGTGGCGTTCTGCCAACGCCTCGATATCCATACAGAACAGTTGCGAGTTGATGGCGTCAACACCGATTTCGATCAGATCGGGATATATCGCCTCAACGTGGCCGTCGGTATGGAAGAACACTTTTTTTCCGGCACCACGAATGATGTCGCAGTAGTCCTTATAGAGCGGCTTATAGAACTCCCGCCACGTCTTTGGGGATATAAGAAGCGCATGCTGAGTGCCCCAGTCGTCCATGAACCCTATACCATCCACATCCGTCTTGGCCCACAACCTCAACTCTTCGACGAAAAACTCATGCAGCATATCTCTTAGCGTGTAAACCTCTTTGACGCCATATGCCAGATCCATGAAAAGGCTTTCAGTGCCCCTTAGAAACTGCATCCGCTCGAAAGGCCGGGTGTTCGTACCGACTTTCATGAACATATCGCTCTTTGCGCAACTGCGATCCACTTCTGTAAAATCGGCTTCGCGAATCAGTTCCCAGGGTATCTTGTAACTCTTCAGCGCCGACCAGTCTGCCAGCGGAAACTCTTTGACCTCACCTGCGACGCCCTCCTCAGCGGCAAACCAGACACAGCGCCACTCATCCACATACCTCCCTTTGCGGCCACGCACCCCCTCTGTGGCGTGGCCTTTCCCAGCTCTAAAGACCGGACTGACGAAATCGGTGGGAAACCGCTTTATCATAGCGTCGAGTTCGTCGCGGCGGAACATGCCAACGCCAGGGAGTGACCAGAGGTCCCTCGGTGTGCGGTCGGGTTCTTGGAAATCGAGAGCCGCTTGGACCCGCTGCCTGGATGTCACGTCTGTGTCTCCAATCGTTTGGTGGGTTTGGTGATTAAGATAACACGCCGGTCACCATGTTGGACCGGTTGCCGCCTGCATCTAAAGCGGATTCGGCTCCGACGTAACACCCCGTCGATCAAAAATTCAGGTTTATTTGAACCGGAATCCCGGTTCGCTCGTTGTCACACTGTCCACCCGACCGAGATCAGGCTGGCGCGCTCCTGAGCGGTTGGTAGACGTTCTACTTATGTCCACTGGTTTGGCTTTTGGGCCTCATCGGTGGCAACAAAGGAGGTGCAACATGATCTACATATTGGCGACCGCTATGGTTTCAAATCAACTGCGACCGTTTGGCTTTGGTGATGAAAAGAAGTGGCTGAGGTAGGGTTTGACAGCGTTGATCGCGTGAATGGGTGATGTAAAGTCGTTGATGGCGTAGTACTGATACCAGCCGCAGTTGCGGTCGCAAACGGCCATCTCGCCACGCATCCGTCGGGCTTCCTTGCCTCGCAGCCAGAATTTGAGTTCTGTGTCCACAAGGTTGATCGGTTTGTCTTCGAGCGTGCGGCATGGGTAGAACAGACCACCGTCGCAGTCTACGATGATAGACCCTGAAGAGCAGCCGTGCTCTTGTCTGAGCGAACGAAAATAGTTGTCAGGAGAGATTATTGTCAGCGGGTATTTCTCTTTAAGCGAGAGGCAGACCGCCTCAAACCGGTCAACCTCGGGAAAGAAATCCTTTGTCCGATTGAGGGTCACAGCAGGCATGATAACGATCTTTGCACCGGCTGCGTGGCACCTGGCGACTTTGCTTTCGAGCTTTGGCAGGTCTTCGTCTCTTACGACTGTCTGAACGCATACTATGCTGTCCCACTTCATGATGTGGGGCAGCAGGTCAAACATCTCCAAGTTGTCGTGGCCTTCATCAATGCTGATGTGAAGAAAATCGATGTTCCGGCACAGTTCGGCCATTGGATATTTTTCATGAAGATCTCTCTCGCTGGTAGTAAACAGCAGGAAATACTGTTTCTCCTGCCCGATGTACTCTACGATCTGACCGATGTCATCTCTACAGAGCGGATCGCCGCCTTCGAGCGACAGCACAAACACATCGGCGCGCTCAAGGTTGTCCAACACTTTGAAAACGTCGTCGGTGCCTAGAACGGGTGTCTTTTCATACCAGACATTGCAGAACTTGCACTGAAAATTGCAGACATTGGTGACTTTGTATGAGGCGTAGAACGGGTTCACCGCCTCCTTTGTTATCATGTTCTCCGCCATCGCGCCTATCGTGCCAGCGTAGCGCGACATCGGCAGAGATTTCATGCCGTGTGCCATATCTATTTCCCAACCGTCCGGCTATGTCTAGTGCCCTTCCAAGTGAACGTACCCATGTGTCCTGCCATCGCCGCGTAGAGTATCATCGGGATGTGGATCATCTGCGCGAACCAGACATGTTTGAACACCGCTCTCTGTTCGAGCGTGGAGCAGCCTTTCCACATAAGTCTCGTGTCGATAAACAGCTTAAATGCCCACGCTCCAAACGCCACAGAAACCGAGGGCGCGAAGCTCCATCCGGTCAACGATAGTGGAAGTGACAATGCCAAAAGCGAATAGAACGTGAATGTGGTCGTGAGCATCCAAACCAGGCTCTTGCGATAGCTGCTGCCTTTGGACGCCCATCTGACCCTCTGGTTCAGCATCCCACGCAGATCAGGCGGTGCGGTGGTCTGAACGAAAGTTTTCGGCTCCGTGGGAAATCTGAGCTGCCAGTCTGTGTGGGTGCTTACCCTCTGTACCAACAGATCGTCGTCGCCAGAGACTAGCTTGCCGATCTCTGTTGAAAACCCACCGACCTCATCAAATACTTTTTTTCTGTACGCCAGATTGGAACCGATCGCTGTGTATGCGGTGCCTCTGCCCACGGCACCTGCTGACATGATCGCGTGGGATAGAAAGTCGGCGATGTCCGCCTTTTGCCAAAACGAGAGCCGCCCTGGGGTTTTTTGGCGAACCGTGAGTCCGATCACCATACCAACTTCAGGGGCAAAATGAGTTGCCACAGTCGAAAGCCACTCGCTGTCATGCTTTGTGTCGGCATCGGTCGTGACGATGATTTCGCCCTTAGCGAGGGTCATCGCCTGTTGGACAGCATGTTTTTTCGGGGCCATGTCAGCCGAGGTTTCGGTGATATCAAGGACGGTGACTTCAAACTGCTGTTCGCTCGCCCATGACCGCATGATCTCAGGCGTGTCGTCTATGGAGCGGTCGTTTACGAGGATCACCTGCATCTGTTCTGCGGGGTAATTTTGCGTGGATATCGATTCCAGTGTGCGCGGAAGGTCGTTCTGTTCGTCGCGCGCTGGGATGATGACGTTCAACGATGGTCGATCATTCGATTCGCCGCCAGGGAGCCGGTCGAGTCCGCCGCCAACCCAGGTCACCCATACCCCGTAGGCTATCCCGGAGAAGAGAAGGCCCAAAGACATCACCTCAGCCACCCACTCCAAGCCTGTCAACGCCTCTCCCATCGCCAGTTGCGCGTATCCGCTCGAAACGACGTTTCGAGCGGCGTGGATGATCTTTTCTCACCCATCAGACACCATCATGCTGTGCATCCCCATCGGACTTTGGCCGCTGTACCGTAACATCGTACCGCCCAACCGCACCCCATATTAGCTGGCCAGCAGGGGTAGAATTTATCTTAGCAGCGCCATCGGGGCAACACAAGGTGCTGTTGTAGCTCTCGGACCGGGACGATACATTTCCGGGTGCAATGTACCGACGAGTAGTAATCATCACAGCGCTTATAGTCTCTGCGATGGCAGCTTCGGCCCGCCAGATGCCGATCCCTGCATCCGCTGGGGCGGACGTGCCGTTAGGGCACCGTGGCTACGCATTCCTGGCGCGGGCCGAGGTGTTGGGCGTTGTCGAGGGGTTAAGGGATGATGCGCTGCCGATGACCCGCCAGCAGATCGCTGGATGGTTGGTGATAGCGGACCGGGACTCCGCAGGGCGGCTTAGCCCGACCGACCGGAGCGAGCTTTCACGACTACTGGCTGAGTTCAAACCGGAAGCCGAAATCGCAGGGGGACGGACAGACGCAAAAGTCAGGCGGATTGTGGACAGATCGGATTCTACGTGGCGCATCGCGGTTGAGCCGGTGGTGGTGTTGACCGCCACTTCAGATCAGCGAACAGTTAAAGGGCAGGCTGGATACACAGCGGATGGCGGTTTGGCGATTTTCGGTCGCATCAACAGCAATATCGCTTTCGGAGTGGTGGCTGCGAACCGCTCGGTACAGGGACGGACGGTGGATTTTGGCAACCTGAGGGGCCCTGAGCCAAGTCGTGGTGGGTGGAGAGTCGTTGGCGATTCGGACCGTGTGGTATATGAGACCGTAGAGGCGCAGGCGGCATTTCGCACATCGTGGTTGCTAGGTGCTGTGGGGATCGGGAGGCACAGTTGGGGGCCATCGCAGTTCGCCAATCTGTTTCTGTCCGAAAAGGCGCCGCCCTACCCTTATCTCAGGCTTCAGACCGCACTGGATTCATGGCTCACTGTGACTTTCATACACGCCCAGCTCAATTCGGACATGGTTGACAGCGCTGTTTACCAGCATCGCGCCGACACCAATCCAGACGGTGATGTTGACCGGCGTCGATGGATGTCTGCGCACCGGTTTAGCGCCACAATAGCAAAAGGTGTCGATCTGGCGTTTCAGGAGTCTGTCATATATGGCGACCGCTCGCCTGACTGGTTCTATCTGGTTCCGGTGGCCTTCTTCTGGACCGGGCAGCACCAGGGTGACAACACCGACAACTACCAGATGGGGTTCGATATTGACATTTACAGGTGGCCTGGGTGGAGGGTCTATGGGGCGTGGTACCTGGAGGAATGGACCCCGGAGGCGGTGTTCGGTGACGATGAGCACAACTGGTTTGCGTTTCAGGCGGGTGTGAGCGTTTTCGATATGTTAGGAGCGATGTCCAATCTGGACTTCACGGCTGAATACACGAGGCTAAACCCAACCGTCTATGCGCATCGGCAGCCGATCAACGACCGCCTTAGCACAGGTGCGCCGTTAGGTCATTGGCTTGGTCGTAACGGTGATCAATGGCTTTGGTATCTGCGCTACCAGCCACGCAGTCCAATCGTAATCACAACGACGCTGAGGCGCATTCGCAAAGGAGGTGAGCCGGATGCGTCAGATTTCTATCTGCGGCCCGACTACCCGTTTTTGAGCGAAGATGATGGTCCGATTGTTAAAGTCTGGGATTGCGATATTCGTGGGACGTATGAGGTGTGGCCCAACGCACTACTGTTTGCAGGAGGATGGTGGCGTCGACAGAGTGATGGGTTGGGGGTTACAACCACGAGGACGGCTGTCTACGGCGGAATCCGAGCCGGTATCTGGCGCTAACTCTCCAGCGGTTCTTCTGGCATGGGACCCGATTTTGATTTTCGCCAAAAAGCGAGCGTTCCCACGAGGCCTGGAATCACAATGTTCACGGCGAACAGCGATAGTGCGGCGTTGACCGCAGCCGCAGGAGGCAATCCCACTCGGCTGAAACACAGAGCTGCCGCCGATTCCCTGATGCCCAGATTCCCAAGACCGATGGGTGCCAACGCCTGAAGCGCCATGGTGATCGCAGCAGCGATGATCGAGTCCAGACTACCCACCTCCCCGAAAACCCTGGCAAGACAGCCCAACTGAACCGCGACCACCAACGAAACCACGAGGGAGTACAGCGCGATCTTTACAAGGTCGCCTCGACCCAACAGGCGGATACCAGACGTGCCTTTACGGACCGACCCCCATACTCCGCGTAGAGGAATCTGCCCGCTAAGTTTGTGGCGCACATATATCGCCAGGAGAGCAGCGGTTACTAGCGCAGCCATGACGACCAAGCCACGGACGAATACGCCGTGGCCGTCGCCAACCCCTGGCAGAATCGACGGCGAAGAAATCAACGCCAGCCAACCCGCCACAAAAAGTCCTGCGCCGGAGATCGCTCGGACCACCACGAACAGGCCCGCTGCACTTAGCCGATGGGCCTGATTGAGCAGCGCCACCATCGCTACGTCGCCTACACGCCCTGGAGTCGCTGCGCCCATAGCTGTGCCGACAACCACCATCCTGGCTGCTTGAACCAGCGAAACACTCTTGTCGATAACTCTAAGCGCAGTCCACCAGGAGAGCGTTTGGAGAAAGATGTTAGGCAAAACCAACACCGCAGCCAGCATCGCGTACCGACCGTCAGCACGCTTCCACGACGCCACCATTTTTTCGGCATCGGCATAGACGATTATCGCCACCAACATCCCGATCGTCAACAATGCTTTCGTTGCGAAAGCTAGCCGCTTGTGGCTGGTGGTATTCATTGCTGGTTCGTCGGTGGAAGGTCGCAAACAGGCGCAGGTAGATGCTGCGTTTGGGCGGATGGTCTGGCCGCCAGAGGTTTCATGGTCATAGGGTCAGGGTTGGCAGGCCACGTTCGAAAAGTTGGGGGCACCTGTCGAGCGCCCCCTGTGATCGTCAAATTGTGGTTTCTAACGTCCCATACCCCGACGGAACTGCTTTAGGAACCGGTCGTTGGGAGACAGGATGAGTACCGTCTGGGTATCAAGGGCGGTCTCATATGCTAGAAGTGACCTAGTGAATTCATAGAAACGCGGATCGCGTTGGTAGGCTTTGGCGTAAATCTCCAGCGCTGAAGCATCGCCGCCACCTCTGACCTGTTCGGAAAGCTGATCGGCGGTTGCCTTGACGCTGTCGGCGGTGAGTTGGGCGTAAGCGCGGACCTGCGCGGCGTGTGCCTGACCGCGACTGCGATACCCTTCGGCCTCTCGCTCCCGCTCGGCTTTCATGCGGGCGAAAACCGCCCGCTCGTTCGCCTGCGGTAGATCGGCGCGTTTTATCCGCACGTCGATTACGTCGATGCCCAGTGAGTCAGTCACCAAGTTGCAGAGGGCCGTCACCGAATCCATGATGCTCTCACGCTCCTTGATTACGATCTCGTCCTGGGTGTGCAGTCCCAGCACCTTGCGGAGCTGACTGAAGACGATCTCGTCGAGACGCCTCTCGGCGGCCCACCTGCGCCCTGGAAACGATTTGAGGTAAGCGACCGGGTCTTGGATTCGCCAAATCACGAAATTGTCCAACTGGAGATTCTTCTTGTCCAGTGTATAGATCAGGTCCGATTCACCTGGGTCTGACTGGAGAAGCCACTTGTCGAATTTGTGGACCGTCTGGAGCATAGGGATTTTGGCGTGGAGCCCCGGTTCATAGATGGTCCGTTTGACCTCGCCCAACTGAGTTATGACCGCCTGTTCCCACTCCTGAAGGGTGAAGAGCGATCCAAACGCGATAATCACCACTACCAGAACTATCAGAGCCGAAATAATCCGTCCGATTTTCATCGCCCACCTCCCACTAGATCACGCGCCAACGGAAGGAGGTTTATTGTGCCCTCGGTGCCGACAATGAACTTCGGTCGGCCTGCAAGCACCTTCTCCATCGTCTCTAGATACAGCCTGGTTTCGGTGACCTCTTTGGCCCGTCGATATTCGCGCCAGACATCAATGAACCTGTCAGCCTGGCCGATAGCCTGGCGGACGCGGGAGATGCTGTCAGCCCTGGCCGCCTGAACCTTGCGTTGGTATTCGCCGGTTGCCCGTGGAACAATCCGGTTGCGGAACCGGTCGGCCTCTTCGAGCATCCTGGCGCTATCCTCTTTGGCGCTGGTAACATCCAGAAACGCGTCAACCACAGGGTCCGGCGGTCGAACATCTCTTAGCTGAATCGCCAGAATCTCCAGTCCTGCGTCGTAATCGCGATTCATGACCTCCTGCATCTTGTCCAGAATCTCGATCTCGATCATATCTTTGCGCTCGCTGATGGCGTCATCGATGGGGTGACGGCCGATGATCTCTCTTATAGTCGCCTCACCGACGTCCTGGAGGACCTCTTGCGGGCTTTCCAGATGAAACAGGAACGCAGGCAGATCACCAATGCGGTACTGGATGCTCACCGGGCAGTCGACGATGTTTTTGTCGCCTGTGAGCATCTGTGACTGCCGCCGAACGTGAACAACGTTGCCTCGGCGGTCGGTTGTGTAGCCTATGTTGACGCGTCTGATCTCATCGACTCGTCTTATGAAAGCGTTCTCCAGCGGCCATGGGATTTTCAGGTGCGGCCCAGCCTCCTCGGTCCGTTCGAACCTCCCGAATCTCAAAATGACGGCCAACTCTCCTGGCGATACCTGCAGGTATGAAGACCAGAGAATCGCCACGACGACGATACCTGCGGCCACCAGCCCCGCCAGCTTTACGTCGGGGCGACCGCCGCCCGTCGGCATTTTGAACTGCTGCATTTGTCAACTCCTCACATTGCAACATCCAGAACATAGATGCCTGGATACGTTTGACTACGCGAAAACTGTCTCTAGTAGGGCGACAACGATCCCAGATCGGCGATGCCACTGGTACCCTCATATCCACAGTGGATACCTGCTGCCTCCACCGCCAAAGAGAGCGCTCTTTCCAACTCCCCCCAACGCGCCCATCCCACAGCCAGCGCCCCCACGCTGACATCGCCGCATCCCACTGTGTCAATCACCTCTTGCGGCCTGTGGGCCGGGATGCGCACGGCATTCACATCAGCGGATGCCCTCTCAACACCGATTGCTCCATGCTCTGCGAGCGTGATAACCACCGCTGTTAGGCCCAACGCGAGCATTTCCGAACAGAAATCGGCCTGGGCGTCATCTGTTTTCAGCGGTTGCCCTGCCAACGTCTCGGCCTCATCCAGGTTCATCTGGACCAGATCGGCTGTTTGGAGCCGCCTTCGCCAATCTTTCCGGCGATAGAGGCTGCGATGTCCTTCTGCACCGGTTTTGAGGGCGAGCGTGTGATAGTCCATCACAACAGGACCGTCAAACGTCTTTTTTATCTTGAGCGCTGTATCTAGCGAGACCTCATGGCCGGTGATATGGTTGACGACCAGGGCATCCAACCCCTCTAAATGAGGCTTAATGTCAGCCCATGCCAGCGGCTCAAGACCCCCTTCAATCCTCTCGGTGCGTTCGTCCTCGGTATGAAATGTAATGAATGAGTGCTGCGTGGCGGACCGGGTGAGGATAACCGCGCTCTGGTCGCATCCTGCCGAACCCATCTGGTCCTCTACTATTCGAGCGATGTCGGTCCCCACACGGCAGATCGGTCGAGCTTTGGTTTTCCCTGGCAGCAACGCCGCCACGGTGAGCGCGGTGAAAAGAATACCACCAAAACTCTCGATCACACTACCGTCAACGAATGTCTTTGTGTCTCTGGCGGGCATTCCAATGATGCCGATGGTTGGAATCTGTGTCTCTTTTTTCATGGACCGGTGTCGTTGTCAAAGATGTCTATGCGAGGAGGTCTATGCCAAGTTTGATGCTGATTACGAGACTGGTCGATCTTGGTTGTCCAGCACCTAGGTTGGACCAACGAATCCGAACATCGGTTCCGCCTCCGGGTAATCGTGCGGCGGCAGTCCATCGCCTCATGGTAACCCCTTGTACCAACGAGCCCCAATGAATCCCTCTCCGATCCCAGATCATCGCGAGTCAGTCGGCGTAGACGACTAACCAAAAACCACGCGAAGCGTGTCTTGGCGGGCTATTGTTAGGATGTCGGCATCTTTTCTGAGGTCGGCGATGCGAAACTGTCCGTCGCCTGCCTGTTTTGTTCCGAGCATCTCTCCAGGGCCGCGGATAGTGAGGTCTCTTTCGGCAATTTCGAAGCCGTCGCTGGTTTCGAGCATGGCGTTGATGCGTTGGGAGGCTTCTGGGGATACAGATCTGTCGTCTACTACTAGATAGCAGAATGATGGTCTGTCGCTTCGACCGATCCGGCCTCTTAGCTGGTGCAGTTGTGAGAGCCCGAATTTTTCGGCGTTTTCTATAATCATTACGGTGGCGGTAGGTACGTCTACGCCCACTTCGATCACAGTGGTGGCGACGAGGACGTCGGTGGTTCCGCTTTTGAAGGATGACATGACGGCGTCGCGTTCGTCTGGGGGAATGCGACCGTGGAGCAGGCCGACGTTTAGCTCTTTTAGGGGACCGTCTCTGAGCGTTTCAAACCCCTGTTTGGCAGAGGCCAGGTCGGATTTTTCCGTCTTTTCTACTAGCGGGAAGATGATATACGACTGCTCTTTGCGTGATGCGGCTTCGCGGACGGTTTTCAGAGCGGCCTCGTGGTCTTTCTGCCTTAGGCCGATGGTCTTAATCAGCGTCCTGCCAGCGGGTTTTTCGTCGAGGATGGAGACGTCGAGGTCGCCATAGGCGGTCATCGCCAGGGTGCGGGGAATAGGTGTTGCGGTCATCACCAAGAGATCGGGAACCTGGCCCTTTCGACGGAGGGCGTGTCGCTGGATTACGCCGAAACGGTGTTGCTCGTCGATGACCACCAAGCCCAGTTTGGAGAACTCGACGCCTTGGGAGAGCAGCGCGTGGGTGCCGATGACTATTTTGGCGAAGCCGTTTGCTATGCCCTGCAGTGTTTCACGGCGTGCAGCTGCGTTTTGGCTACCGGTGAGAAGGGCGGTGGAGATGCCGAGAGAGTCCATGTAGCCGGTGATAACAGTATGGTGCTGTTCGGCTAAGACCTCGGTTGGAACCATGAGCGCGGACTGTTTTCCGTTAGCTTGGGCGATGAGCATAGCCAGGACGGCGACAAGGGTTTTGCCTGAACCAACGTCGCCTTGAAGTAGCCGGTTCATGGGAACTACGGTTCTCATGTCCTCGCGGATCTCTGTCAGGACGCGTTTTTGCCCGGCGGTCAGGTCGAACGGCAGTTTTTTCAGCAGTCGCTCGAAATCAGGTCCAACCTCGGTGAATGCGATTCCGGCTTTGGCTTCCATGGAGGCTTTTTTGCGCTTGGCCAGTTCGAGCTGGAACTCGAAAAACTCGTCGTAGACCAGCCGTTTGCGAGCTTCCAGGGCCTGTTTCATCGATTCAGGGAAATGGATTTTTTCTACTGCGTCGGGCCATGAAAGTAGATCTCTGAGGATTCTTATCGGTTCGGGAAGCGGGTCTATCAGCCAGGGACTTGCTCTGTCGAGTACGTCCCTCAATGTTTTTCTAAGGCCGCGAGCGTTTAGGCGGGCGTCGCGTAGTTCAGCGGTTAGCGGGTAGATCGGGACGATTCGGCCCATGTGGACCAGGTCCGGGTCTTCAGGATCGGACAGCACTTCTATCTCTGGATGGACCATCTGGAGCTTGGAGCGGAAAGCTGTAATTGGGCCGGTGACCGCCACCACGTCGCCTTTGGCGATGATGTGGCGCATCACATCTGCACCGGCGAACCAGATGCAGATTAGCGTCGATCCGCTTTCGTCTTTGAGCGTCGCCTGGTAGCGCTGGCTCTTGCCATGTCCGACCAGAGCCGCCGACGTGACGTCCGCTATCAGAGTGACGTCCTCGCCTTCACAGAGCTCGGATATTGGGGCTATCTCACTGCGGTCGAGATATTTTCGGGGTATGTAAGTAAGAAGGTCGCCGACACTCAAGACGCCCACCGAAGCCAGCGCTTCAAGTCTTACCGACCCGATTCCCGGCATCTTTTCGAGATGCACATCGAACGGGTCGGTATTGTGGTCGATTGGTCTGTTGTCTGCTGTTGGCATGGGATGACCTGCATTTGTGTCTGTGAGCGTCACGCACCTCAATTATCAGGTCGCTGGTCTGGAGGGGCAACCGGGAGCAGCCTTGAGATCGTCCCGTGATGTCGCGATCTTTCGGGGTCACGCCACTCGCCACCCCAGGAGGTCAGACAGAATGATAGACATCCGCACACTTGAGGGCGTTCGTGTTGACCGTATTATCACCGACGGCGGGTATTTCCCCGTCATACAGCGTATAGGTCCCAAAAGCGCAGTGCTGGTGTTGCGTACGAGAGCAGGGCATGGCGGGGTCGAGGGGCGGCTGGAGGTGATGCGGACGGATGATAACGGTATGACCTGGTCCGATTCGGTGGTGGCGGCAGACAGCGAGAGGGATGACCGCAACCCGGCGTTGGAGGTGGTCGGGCAGGAGGTGATTGTGGCTTACTACCATCACGCGAGATATGATGCCGATCAGGTCTATCACCCCGACGAACCGGTGGATACGATGGTAACCAGGTCGCCTGATGGTGTTGTGACGTGGGATCAACCGACGTTCGTTACTGATGGGCCGCTCAATGGTGCCTCTCCTTACGGTAAGATTGTGGCACTCAATGACGGCACGCTGCTGATGGACCTGTATTCGGTGGACGAGACCAACATATTTGAGGAAGCGGAAGAAGACCCGACGATATACAAGTCGTACGTCATCCGCTCAAAAGACGGCGGCAGGACGTGGGGTGACGAATCGCTCATCGCCGAAGGACACAACGAGTGCGCGATGTGGGTGCTTGACAACGGCGAGATACTTGCTGTCCCGCGTCATCAGCGTCCTGGGTTCGGCGGGGCGAGTGTTTGGATTACCCGCAACAGATGGCGGTTATAGCTGGAGCGAGCTTGAAGATCTTACCGGCGCATGCGAGCATCCAGCGGAGCTTATCTACACTCAGCAACAGGTGGCTTCTGTTGACGTGGGACAACCGCAAGCCGCCTCACGGTGTAATGGGCAAAATCAGCACCGACAAGGGCCGGACATGGTTGGGTGAGGTGTTGCTATACGCAGATCACGCCCCGAACGGCGACTGCAGCTATCCGGCATCGACACGGCTTGATGATGGCACTATTATCACTGCGTACTATTCAGTAGGACCTGACTCAAATATAAATGATGGAAAGAGCGCTCACTGCAACGTTGTGATCTACAGCGAGGAATCGCTAATCAAAGCTGCAAAAAAATCGCTCTAACAGCATAGGCGATCCATGGAAGATAGACTCAACCAGTTTAACGGAGGTAACCGATATGCCGCTTGCTGACCTTAGATCTCAGGCCGCCCGCAAAACCCCTGAGGACCTCATCAAACACCTTGGCAGTTTTGAGCTTGACCTGAAGTTCTCGGCGGGTGTGTGGTTTTTCGCGCCGAGCGGTGGAAGATTCCACGACCGCTATGTCCCAAGCATGACCATCGAAGAGAGGTTGGAGGTCGCTGCTGAGATGGCCAAGTATGGCCTCAAAGGTGTGGAAGCGCACTATCCAGCCGAAGTAAACGAGGAGAACGTTCATCTGTATCAACGATTGGAAAAAGAGACTGGTGTCAGGCTGATTACTGTCATCCCTGGTCTTTTTTACGATCCTGAGTTCGAGTGGGGATCGCTCTCGTCGTCTATCGTAAATGCCCGCCGAAAAGCGATTGATCTCACGATCTCTGCACTGAAGCTCAACAAGGAACTGGATACAGACTTTGCGGTGGTCTGGCCGGGCATTGACGGCTTTGAAAACACGTTTGGTCAGGATCATATGGCCGCTCGTGACCGCTTCTGTGAGGGTCTTGCTGAGGCGATGGATGCGGTGCCTGGAGTGCGGGTTGCCGAAGAGCCCAAACCTTATGAGCCGAGGGGGCATATCCTCTATGGTACCACCGCCGAAGGGCTCTTGATGGCGCAGAAAATAGAGTCGTTTCTTACAGCCGAGGAGAACAAGAAAATCCTGGCGGACGGCCATGCGCTCATGACGATGAACCCAGAAGTGGGTCATATGATAATGGGCTATGAGGATTGCGCCTATGCGTTCAGCTTGATCCTAGAATATGGCCGACTAGCCCACACCCATTGGAACAGCCAGCCGCTTGGCAACTACGATCAAGACCTCAATGTTGGCGTGATCTCAACGGAGCAGACCGAGGCGTCGCTCTACGTGCTCAAGATGCATGGCTATCAGGGTTACTTCGGACCCGATCTCAACCCGGAGCGGATGCCCGTACAGACGGCTCTACGCAACTGCTTCGACGCGATGCACGCCGCCAACGACCGTGTCAACAGTCTGGACCACGAAAAAGTAATCATGTCCACGATGAATCCAGACAAGAACCGTGGTTGGCTCGAAGCATACCTCATCCGCCAACGCGCCCTGGCCTCCACGAAACTGGGACCAGCGCCTGATTTTGAGGGGTAGCGATAGCACCAAACCAATCAACACATCCGGGGTGTCCAGTAATCATCTAGGCACCCCGTTGTTACTAGTCAAACGCGCTTTCTTCCAGCGCAGATAGACTACGCGGCGCTCGCGTTGTCGCAGAGTGTCTTGTCGTTGGAGAGGCCTGAGTAGTGAAGTAGCTATCACCACAACAGGCGGGAGAGCAGCTAGGAGGTTATTCTGTTATCTATCGTCGGCTGCCTGGTAACTATTCAAGATCAAAGAGCAGTTCGCGCCTCATCTCGTTGGGGATGTTCGCAGCGGCACTGAGGTGTTTGTGCTCGACGCGAATTTTGGCGCGGGTCGTCAGGTCGGAGATGGCGGTGTGTTGCTCTTCTGTAAATGGGAACTGAATATAGTGAACAGCGCTGATCCTGTCCTCGCGGCGCTGCCGGGTGTCAGGCCGTGCTGTAACCGGGTCTACTCCGTCCACATCGATAGAGACGCACTCATCGATTCCCAGCAGAGTGTCAAGTACGGGCTGTACATCTTCAAGTTCCGGGATCTCTATGAACATTGTGGCTGCGAGGCCGCCGTCGTTGGGCATGATCTCGTTGTATATCTCAATCTCTTCCTCAATGGCCTCCTCAAAAACTATCCGCTCTGCCCGCATCATCTCGTGAATCTGATTGCGTACGGTGATCCTGTTCTCGAACAGTAGCGTGATCTTGTCGCCGACACTAATCCGCCGTTTGGATTTAGTCGCCATCGCCTCGGTTCTCATATCTGGTCGGGCTCTCTCGTAAGTGGCGATGTCGAGTATTTCGTCTCTGGTGATTTTTTTCACGGCTTACCCCTTATCCCCGTCGCTGTCCAACGGCGCGTACCATCGATTGAGTACCGAAATCGGATGCTGCGGTTTGATCCCGGTCGCCTGTTCAATGTGAATCGCTGCCGGCGGACAGTCCGATACCGCGATATTCGCTTTGGCGTTTTGCATCCCCTCAAACGCTTTTCCACCCCACTGCATCGATATCTCAAAATAGTCCTTGCGCATCGCCCAGGTGCCGTCGTGGGCGCAGCATCGGTCGACCAACTCGACTTCGGCACCAGGAAGAATACGCAGAAGGTCGCGGCTCTTGAAACCGACATTCTGCGCCTTCAGGTGACATGGGACGTGATAGACTATTTTGCCGATTTCGTCGCCTATGAAATTCCTGTCCAGCTTCTTCTGCTTGGCGAGGGCAACCAGCCATTCGCTCACATCGTAGGTCGCCTCAGCCACCGCCGCCGCTTTGGTGGTACCCATCAGCTCGGTGTACTCTTTTTTGAGCATGTATGTGCAGGTTGGGTTGGCGCAAACTATGTCGTAGCCCTGTTCGACGTAGGGATAGAGAGACCGGATGTTGCTTGCGGCCTGCTCTACAGCAAAATCGATATCCCCTACGTCAATCGCCGGCATACCGCAACAGTTCTGCTCTGGGCAGACTACCTCTACATCGTTGCGCTCGAGTACCTCCACGACGTCTCTGCCCACTGATGGGTCGTTGTAGTTCGTAAAACATGTATAGAAAAGAACAACCTTGCCGTTGGTGCCGAGGTTTTCGCCGGCCCCGCGCTTGTTGAACCACTTCCTGAATGTCTCACTGGTGAACGTCGGGAGCTGTTTGCGTTTGTCGATGCCCAACGCTCCCTGCATAACGAGTCGGTTTACCACGTTTTCGTTGGCCCAGTTCGATACCATCGGCAGTATAGTCGCCATTTTGCCGACTTTGTCTGGATCAGACAGGATTTTGTCCCCAAGAGACATGCCCTCTTTCTTGACCCGCTGAGCTTTGGCTCTAAGCATAAGACGCGGGAAATCCAGGGCGAAATCGTGGCCATCGCCTGGGGTGTAGGGGCATTTGACGTAGCACAGCTTGCACTGGTAGCAGTGATCGACTATCGCGCGGTGTTGTTCGGTTTTCAGGTTAAGAACGTCGCCGTCCACATCTGGGTCATTATCAAGCGCCTTAAACAGATCGGGGAATGATGGGCAGAGGTTATGACACAGTCGGCATCCGTGGCAGATGTCGTAAACGCGATCAAACTCTGTCTTGAGCGCTTCGGCGTCCCAATACACCTGATCGTTCGGATTGTATGAAAGGGCCTCGGTGGGCCGTTGATTCATCACGGGCATTGTTTCACCTGTCTGCCGTCTGGTTGGTAGTGGTGGTTCCCAAGCCCAAATGAAAATAGGGACTCAAGCGAACTCAAGCCCCTATAATATCCACCTGGTTTACCAAATCTAATGGTTCGCGTGTTCTTAAAGTTCCAACGAGTCGAGACCGGTGGTAAAGCGCTGCGCGTGGGATTTCTCTGCCCGCGCCAACGTCTCCATCCACTCGGCGATCTCGTCAAAACCCTCATCCCTGGCGGTTTTGGACATGCCTGGATACATCTGCGTGTATTCGAACGTCTCGCCTTCAACAGCAGCTTTGAGATTCTTCTCGGTCGTGCCGATGGGAAGCCCCGTCGCTGGATCGCCAACCTCGGAAAGATACTCCAGGTGTCCGAGCGCGTGTCCGGTTTCGCCTTCGGCGGTGTCGCGGAACAGTCCAGCTACGTCTGGGTGCCCTTCGATGTCGGCCTGTTTGGCGAAATAGGTGTAGCGGCGGTTGGCTTGGGACTCGCCTGCGAACGCGTCCTTTAGGTTGTCATGCGTCTTTGTGCCATCAAGTCCTGGCATTTTTTTCGCCCTCCTAAAACCGATGTGATTTGGTGTTACCACTTGCGGCGTGTCCGCACAGCAGAATATGACGGCCCGCAGGGAGTGAATCCTGGCCTGCGGGCCTGTTGATGTTTACGCT
Source organism: uncultured bacterium (assembly GCA_964627605.1). Taxonomy (GTDB): domain Bacteria; phylum Latescibacterota; class MWCZ01; order MWCZ01; family CAZVGZ01; genus CAZVGZ01. The sequence goes on from CAZVGZ010000002.1 coordinate 104,220, forward strand.
GATGCCGCGCTGCACAGCTCGAACACTTTGTCCCAGTTCACGACATTCCACCACGCTGCGACGTAGTCAGGGCGCAGGTTCTGATACTTCAGGTAGTATGCGTGTTCCCAGACATCGAGAGTCAGAATGGGTGTATGTCCCAAAGAGAGTGGCGAATCCTGATTGGGGGTGCTGTAGGCCTCAAGTTTCCCGTCGGCGAGCACCAACCAAGACCATCCGCTTCCAAACCGTTTGGTAGCGTTGGTTGAAAAAGTCTCTTTGAAAGAGTCAAAGCTCCCAAATGATGCGTTGATCGCATCCGCCAACGCTCCAGAGGGTTCGCCGCCGCCGTCTGGGGACATGACCTGCCAGAAGAGTGAGTGGTTGGCGTGGCCACCACCGTTGTTGATGACCGCTTGCCTTATATCCTCTGGCACGTCATTGACACCAATCAGCAGATCTTCAATGCTCTTGTTGCCCAGATCGGCGTGGCCTTCAAGCGCTGTGTTGAGGTTGTTGACGTAGGCGTTGTGATGTTTGGAGTGGTGAATCTCCATTGTGCGAGCGTCGATATGCGGCTCTAGCGCGTCATAGGCGTAGGGCAGCGGCGGCAATGAATGTGGCATATAATCATCTCCCCGTAATACTATTTTGTCCTCAGGCCACACGGTGTGACCCGTCTATTCACCAATCCCACCGACATTGGCGGCGGGTTTGATGGCTAAGTTTTAGGTTCACTTTCAACGCATTCTGGACATCTGCCGAAAAACTGTGTTCTGCGATATCCCACTTGAAACATCGTCTGCTCTTTCGCTGCGATGTCGATCTGCTCCATCGTCGCGGTGTCGAGCTTAACGTCCACAACCCGGCCGCACGAGATGCATACGGCGTGGGAGTGTTCTCCGGTGGTGGCGTCGTAGATGCGACCGCCGCTGGGCATATCCAGCCCGACAATCTGCCCATCGTCTTCAAGAAGCCTCAGATTGCGGTAGATGGTGCCCAGGCTGATCGAAGGGTTGGTGCGTTTTACAACCTCATATATGTGATCGGCGGTGGCGTGGCCACCAGAGGCGATCGCGGCTAAAACCGCCTGCCTCTGCTTAGTTGATCTTCTCTGTCTTGGAAACGACATGAAATCCCGGTCTGAGTTTACTTAAGAGGAACCGTTATCATTAATATAATTCTGCAATTTGGATTGTCAAGGGACGTCTGCGAAAAAAGTTTTTGGGATCGCATGTGTTACTGGTCGGCCACGACAGGATGGCGCGCGCAGGGCGTCTCTGGTGTGTCTAGGAGCACTTGAATTTCTGACAATGCCTGCAAACGAATGCGTTTCAACCATGGTCATCTGATCCCTTCAGAATAAGGTTCCCATAGTGAAAAACAGTGTGGACGTTCTACCGACGCCCCTGTGGTTGATGAAAAAGGGCGTGCCATCACACGCGCTGAATATCCGTGTGTCCCCAGTTCAATTCTGGGGGGCGCCATACCTTAGCAAATTAAGAGGTTTATGGTCTTCCGTAGACCCCTCTTCTTTTGTCCTCAAATACCCCATGGCACACTCACGGCACAGTTCAAAACAAAACGCCACCGTTCTTGGCAGCACTTGAGACGCCTTTACAACACCTCCAGAGCCAATTGGCAAGGCAGGTCAAGCCCTTGGGAGAACGGCTACAACGAGAGCTTTAACGCCAAACTACGGGACGAGTTGCTGAACCGCGAGATCTTCTATACACTGAAGGAAGCGAAGGCGATGATCGAGCGCTGGCGGTCGATAGCCCGACGAACTGTGTGGACGGATCGTGTTGTATTCGTGCCGCCAACGCTCGAACATTAACACTGGACCGCATTCAGGGGGGCAGGTCAGCGGACCTGAGCAGGATGGAACGCTTAATAGCCTCCCATCGGCGAGCCAACGAGTCGTATATCGACGACGGCATCCGCATTCTAGAACTAGCGCAACATATTGAAAAATATTTTCTTACACAGCCACCAATCGGAAAAGCGCCGTCTACTGGGATTTCTATTCTCGAACTCCTCGTGGAAGAACGGACAGTTGACGGTAAAATTCTGGCAACCTTTTGATATTATTGCAGATACGCCAGATGATCCCAACAATGAAAACGCCGCTTTGGAGGACCAAAACGGCGTTTCTGAAATCTGGTCGGGGCGACTGGATTCGAACCAGCGACAACCAGTTCCCCGAACTGGTGCGCTACCGGGCTGCGCTACGCCCCGACACTGTAATCAAGGCCCAGTAGGCCGTTCTTCTGGCGCGCTATAGAGGATTCGAACCTCTGACCTCGGGTTCCGGAGACCCGCGCTCTATCCAGCTGAGCTAATAGCGCCTATTTCTTCTTATGGCGATTTGCCCGAAGGCGCTTTTTTCTTTTGTGGGTGGCTATCTTGTGACGTTTCCGTTTTTTTCCGCTTGGCAAACAAGCCTCCTATTGGGAATATGCAACGCTGTTACGGCGCGCTTTTATCGATAGCTTCGCGAAGTTGTTTGGACGGCTTGAACGAGGGTACAGGCCTGGCGGGAATAGCAACGGTCGTTCCCGCGCGCGGGTTTCGCCCAACTCTGGCAGCCCTCAACTGGATTTTGAATGTCCCGAAACCTCTAATCTGTACCTGTCGGCCCTCTTCGAGAGCCGTAATGACCTGTGCGAGGAACCCTTCCACGACTTCGGCCACCTCTTTTTTGGTCAGTCCGATCTGGTCGGCGAGTTGATCTACGATCTCAGCTTTGGAAACATTAGCCATTGTAATTGATCCTGTCTGCGTGCCGCTAACTAAGGTTGCTAGCGCAACGAGTATCGAACCGAGACACCGTAAAACCAGGTGCCGACGCGGTGTGCTATCCGATTAACTAGGTAATCCATCAGCCGCGCACGACGCGCAGGCATCTTTATCATTGGTGCATCGTCAGGTGCTTCAACCATCCGCCGGGCGATGGCTGCGGCATCATCGAGATTGCCGAGTGCATCTACCAACCCCACCGCAAGTGCCTGACGTCCGGTGAGAACACGTCCATCTGCTATCTCTTTGACCTGCTCCACCGTCATCGCTCGACCCTCAGCGACCGCTTCAACGAACTGATCGTAGGTGTCGTCGATGACTCCTTGAAACAGTGCTCGTTCCCGTTCGCGCATCGGCCTAAAAGGCGACCCGCTATCTTTAAATCGACCACTTGTAATAGTGTTGAACGCCAATCCCACTCGCCTAAGAAGCGTGTCCACTTGAGTAAACTGAGCGATTACCCCGATAGAACCGGTAACCGTCCCAGGATTCGCCACGATACTGTCAGCGGCTGCCGCGATGTAGTAACCGCCCGAAGCAGCAACATTTCCCATCGACGCCACAATAACGATATCCTGCTCGCTTCTCAAACGCTTGAACTGCCGATATATCTCCTGCGACGCCCCAACCGCACCGCCGGGGCTATCAATTCTCAGGACAATCGCAGAGACATCACGTTCTTGCGTCAGGTAACGCAGTTGCCTGCGTGTAGCTTCAGGCGAGGTGATAGGCCCCACCACCTCCACCAACCCTATCTCTGCTCGTTCTGGCTTATCATCACCGTTCACTTCCCGCCCAAAAATCACGGCGAGGACCACAATGACAGCCAGAACTGCAAGCCCATCGCGCATTCGCGGGCGTGCCATAATATAACCCTCGGCCTCGGCGCACGAAAGCGGCAAACCAGTAATTAACAATACCCCATCCACTTAGCGACGTCAACCGCATCACCTGGATAGACGGAGCCGCCAACGTTAGTTTTGTGGGTGGCACATTCTTTTTTTTGAGGATACACCGTGCACACATCTTTGGCAAACCTTGAGGATGTTGGTCGATTCCTTATCGACCTGCCTCAACACTCCTCCGAACTGTTGGTTCCCGACAAAGACATAGTGGTCACCAGGGCACCAGGCCGCCTGGACGTGATGGGAGGCATCGCGGACTACTGCGGCTCTTTGGTGCTTGAAGCGACACTTAGCGAGGCCACGATAGCTGCCATTCAAAAGAGGGGCGACGACAAGATCGTCCTCAGATCGGTGGGCGTGTCGTCGGATGGTCTGGCAGAACGGGTGAACCTGCCTGCACCTAACATCGGTAGTTGGACCGGATACCACGCGGTCAGGTCAGGTTGGGAGTTGACGCCCGAATCCTCCTGGGCGGCGTACGTCGCCGGGTGTCTGGCGACACTTGTCCTAGAGGGTAGGTTGAGCCGTGGATCGCAAGGATTGAGCGTGTGCATCGTTGGAGAAGTACCGCTTGGTTCAGGTGTCAGTTCGTCCGCATCCCTTGAGGTGGCGGTGATGTGTGGTCTGAATACGCTCTATGATCTTAATCTATCACCGCTGACTATCGCCAGGTTCTCGCAGGTCACAGAAAACCACATCGTCGGCGCACCGTGCGGGATAATGGATCAGATCACCTCGGCGATGGGAAGCTCTGATTCGCTTTTGGCACTCAGATGCCAACCGCACACCATCGAAGGCTTCGTCGAACTACCCAGTGGCATCCGCGTCGTCGGTATCAACTCCAACGTCAAGCACAGTGTCGGTGGAAGCCTCTACACAGACACCCGGGTGGCGTGCTTTATGGGCCACTCGATTATTGTGGAGCATTTAAGAGATCTCGGACAGAGTGAAGACCCTACATCGGGATACCTGTGCCGCCTCTCGCCTGACGATTATCTGCAGTTGAAACATGTCCTGCCGACATCGATGGGTGGCGAGGACTTTTTACAAAAGTATGGCGGCACTGTTGACCGCGCAACCAGGGTGGCGCCAGAAACCGTCTACAAAATTAGACACTGCACCGAGCATCCGATCTTTCAGAACGACAGAGTCGAAAAGTTCAGGTTGCTACTCGAAGACGATGGGAATCTGGACGAGCGGATGTCCAGCGCTGGGGAGCTGATGTACGGGTCGCACTGGAGCTATAGTGAGCGCGCAGGGCTTGGCGCGCCTGAAACCGACCGAATTGTTGATCTAGTGCGCGAGCGCGGCGTTGAGTGCGGGCTCTACGGAGTCAAAATCACCGGCGGCGGATCAGGGGGCACAGTTGCGGTGCTGTGTCGCACCGACACAGATGAGATCATAGAAGAGATCGCCGCCAAATATCAAGAATCCATCGGCATCTCACCGCAGGTATTGACCGGTTCATCTCCTGGCGCGTGCGAGGCGGGCCATCTCGTGACCCGGTTGTAGCGGATCAGAATCTGTCACCGGCGTGAGCTTTCTGTTGCGCCGACCTAGACCATAAATCACACAGAAAGTTTGCAGCCCAGAATGACACCTCCATGGGAACAACGTTGGCATTCGCTTAGGCAGGAGTGGGTGATAATTGCGGCACACCGTTCACTGCGTCCATGGTCTGGCGACACAGTCGTGGAGGCCGACAGCAGCGCATTAGAGACCTATCAACCCGACTGCTACCTCTGTCCTGGAAATCTCCGCGCCGGTGGAGAGCGAAATCCTGACTACTCAAGCACCTACGTGTTCGACAACGATTTCCCGCCCATTGGCCCGCTGTCGCCAACAGCCACATCGGGTCACGGCGTTTTCACAGCCACCCGTGCCCAAGGAATGGCCAGAGTCGTGTGCGCCCACCCAAATCACAGCCTGACGCTCGCAGAGATGTCGGCGCAGGAGATTTTTCAAGTGATGGTTGTGTGGGCCGAACAGTACAGGGAGTTGGGAGCGCGCCCTGAGATAAAACACGTTCTGATTTTTGAGAACAAAGGCAAAATAGTAGGAGTGAGTAACCCCCACCCACACTGCCAGATATACGCCACAAACTTTGTCATGGACATCACCGCCAGAGAGGTTGAAGCGTCAAGCAGATATTTGGCAGAAACCGGGCGGGTACTGCTTTCCGACATCCTTATTCAGGAGCGTGAAGACGATCAGCGCATCGTCGCTGAAAACGACACCGCGATCGCGTTCGTGCCCTATTTCGCACGGTACACCTATGAGGTCTACGTCGCTCCTCTAACGCACCGGTGCTCCATCGCAGAGATGACAACCGGCGAACTCGTTGGGCTGGCTGATGTTCTCAAAACGGTCTTGGTGAAATACGATAACCTTTTCGAGATGCCTTTTCCCTACGTCATGGCCCTCCACCAGTCGCCGACTGACGGCGAAAATCACGACGGCTTCTACTTCCACATTGAGATTCACCCGCCGCTTAGAAACCCATCCACACTCAAATATTTAGCTGGCGCGGAGCTCGGTGGCGGCAACATCATCAACCCTTCCTTACCAGAAGGAAAAGCTGAGGAACTCAGGTCAGCGTCGGACATCCACTACAAAAATTCGTAGGCTGTTGGGGCTCGAAAGAGACCTAGGTGTCTGACCTGCGACTCACCCCCCCCCAAAAAAAAAGATTGACATCCTCACGTAGATGACTATACTATGGTTATGGCAGGGGTAGTGATTACTACCGCATTATCGGGGAGGTGGACATGTCTAAGGTGGTGGTGTTTGCAGTAGTCTACTGACCGCATCGGCAGCGCAGAAAGGCTCTGGCCAAACAGCGATATTTTGATCTCTCTGTTCTCAGAGGTCATCTCCTATGACACTCCATCAGGCCTAAAGCACCAGCCGGTCTGGCGGTCGATAGTCACTCGAAAGCGCGTCCCACATGTTGCCACACATCTTGCTCATCACAGTCCACTCGCCATCGGTGAGGTTGCCGTGATGGTGGTACAAGAACCGCGTGAGGCCAGCCGACTCAGACGCCCTCAAGATCGACTGAAGGTCACGAGCGGACATCGGATCGCCGTCGTGGGGGAATCTGCCAGCGTCAGTCCATGGCACGATTCTTTCTGGGTCATCAACCCCACCGAGAGCTCTCTTTGTCTCATCCACCACAACCTCATCAAAGAACTCTTGGAACATCGCGTTTTCAAAATCAATTCTGGTCTCAACCCCAGGCAGCGACAGACCGAACAGCCCTCGTACATATGACAGCGCCGCGCCATCGCTCAATCCTCTATTCCAGAGGCACAGCGTCTCCACATATCTTCCCACGGTCCCAATGAGTCCATCAAACCCCCGATGCCAGAAATAGTGTTTGGGGCAGAGAACATCCAAAAACTCCAGCAGCTTCGTAAAATCGTACCCGCACAGCGGCGCAAACGAAGCTGTTCGTGGCCCAACGCCGAGTTTCACCGGACGGCTGGTCTCGGCTTTCACGCAGTCATTCACACCTCGGAAATACGCGGTCAGCGACTCTATGCGAAAGTCGAACCACGCCAACAGGTCTTGGTCACCCATCTCCGCCAGATCTCCTGGGAATCCGCTGGTGTTCTTTTGGGGAACCGCATCGCCATCAATGTTGTGCATCGCATTGAACAACCGATTCTTGGTAGCTACAAGCGCCTGGTAATCGTACCCCAGCTCCTGGCACAATGGCGCGACCGATTCTGGCAGATCGTCAAATATATACGACCGCTTGTTCATATGGTGCGGCGCTATCTCATATCCCCACTCAGGCCCGTCCATAATAGCGCCATCGACCATCGGATATTGTTGCAACGTATCGACCATCCGCGCACACGTCGCCGCTCTGCTTCGTTGGTCGTACAGATGATGCTCGTCACCCCCTGGTCCAGCGCCGGTCTGCGCCTGGAATATCCACACCGAAAACCCTCTGTCCTTCGCAGCCTGAAATGTTTTTTCAAGCAGCTTCCTTCGGTCTTCCATCGGTTCTGGAGCTTCAGGCGGATCGACGCCAAGACGTCTATAAACCGCCGGGTCGGGGTCAAAAGTTATCGTCGGTGAGCCGTTTTTTTTAGCAGGCGTGGCATCTTTGAGTAGGTCAGGGGAGTTGAACACCAGAGGGCCGATCACCATTCCGTCCACGCCGCCATCCGCCCACGCGTCGAACAGCCGTTCGTGGTCGTTCATGACGTGCTCCAGGTTGCGCATCACATCCATCCATATCCGCATTTTTTTCTAGCCCTTCGTTTGGGTGGACTTAGCGGAACTTCAACTCGCTACACATGTTACAATACGGGCGAACATCCCCAAGTCAAGCAGGACAAAAAAAGGGCAGGCGCGAACCCTACCCGTATCGTCAGTCAAACCGATGTGTCCAGAACCGCTACACCACTTCTACCTCCAGACGTGACGCTTTCCAAGCATCCATTCCGCCAGCCATATCAGCAAAATCGGTAATGCCTCAGATGACGCACTCTAAGCTCAAGGCCATTGCGAAAGCACCACTTAAGAACGGCTTCAAGAGAGATGATCGTTTCGGTGCGGCGGTTGCTTTTGTCCCTCCTTATCTGGACACTCGCATGACAATTCAGAGGAGCCGTTTCACGATCCACGGGTTCAAGTGCTCTGACTTAGAGGAGCAGGTCGGGACAACAAACGCAGACGAAGGAGCTTTGCAGAAATACCTGCTAGATAGAGAAAGATGTGATCACATGCTGAACGAACTTCGGTATTTCGGAATCTCGCGAGAAACCGTGTATCCCGATCTAGAAGGTTTGGTCGTTGGTATTCGGGCCAGCATGGGCTATCGATTGGGCTGAAATGAGCCGTCGCGCCCCGCCCGCTTGCCGCCTTCAACCGCATTCCGTAGCTTGAATGCTTCATTTCGCCCCTTTTTTCTATCCCCCGACGCCCGTTCAATCCAAGATGTGGCGTCAAATGAGTAGGAGTAGTTGTGGCCAAGGAAAAAAATGAGACGATGGACAAACTGGTGTCGTTGGGCAAACGCAAAGGTTTTGTGTTTCAAAGTAGCGAGATTTACGGCGGCCTGAATAGCTGCTGGGACTACGGGCCTTTGGGCGTTGAGCTGAAGCGGAATATTCAGGACACCTGGTGGACCTGGATGACGCAGCTTCACGACAACATCGACGGCCTTGATGCGTCCATCTTGATGCACCCGAAGGTCTGGGAGGCCTCAGGTCATATTGACAGCTTTACAGACCCTTTGGTGGACTGCAACAACTGCAAACAGCGGTTTCGTGAAGATCAACTCGACGACCCGGACAAGTGCCCTAACTGCGGCAAACAGGGTACGCTTACAGAATCGCGGCAGTTCAACCTGATGTTCAAGACCCACATGGGTCCTCTGGAGGACGCCGCCAATGCGGTGTATCTGAGGCCAGAGACCGCACAGGGCATATACGTCGATTACCTCGTCTGCGCAACAGCGATGCGCCGTAAACTGCCGTTCGGAATAGCGCAGGTCGGCAAGGCGTTCAGAAACGAGATCACGCCGGGGAATTTTATTTTTAGGACCCGCGAGTTCGAGCAGATGGAGATGCAGTTCTTCGTCAAGCCCGGCACGGATATGGAGTGGTACGAGCAGTGGAAGCAGGAGCGTTTTGCCTACTATCCAGAGAGCTTGGGCGTCGATTCCAACAAAATCCGCCTCCACGAGCACGGGCCAGACGAGCTAGCGCATTACGCCAAAGTGGCGTACGACATCGAATATGAGTTTCCGTTTGGTTGGGCAGAGCTTGAGGGCATCCATCACCGAACCGACTACGACCTGACGCGGCATCAGGAGTTCTCCGGCAAGGACATGACTTGGTTCGATGAGGCTGCCAAGGAGCGATTTCACCCCTACATCGTCGAAACCTCAGCGGGGCTTAACAGGACGCTGCTGGTAGTGATGTGCGATGCGTTCGATGAGGACGACACCTGCAAGGATGTCCGCTCGGTGCTGCGGTTCCATCCTCGACTCGCTCCGGTGAAAGCGGCGATATTCCCCCTGATGAAACGTGACGGTATGCCAGAGGTTGCCCACAACATCGAGAAATCGCTAAAATCCCATTTCCGCGTACAGTATGACGAAGGCGGATCAGTTGGGCGGCGCTACAGGCGAATGGATGAGGTAGGCACGCCATACTGCATAACGGTGGATTCCCAGACACTCGAAGATCAGACGGTGACTATCCGCGACAGAGACTCGATGGAGCAGGAGCGGTATCTCGCCGACAATTTGGCAACCATTCTTCACGACAGAATCGACTCGTGGCAGCGGCCCGCCAAAGATTAGCGAAATGGTGAATGGGGTAATGTTGTCGTTTTAGAGCTGACGGTTGCAGAGCGGGTAATATGCCGACACCGATAAGCTACCAGCGCGAACTTATACGCAAGAGCTGGCATTTCGTGGGGTTGTCGATCCCCATGGGCATCTTGTTTCTAGGGCCCGACGAAGCGCTTAGATGGTTGATCCCGATCACGCTGTTTTTCGCTGTGGCGGATGTTCTGCGCATCTACTGGGGGCCGTGGACCAAGCTCTATGGGAGGCTTTTCGGTGCCGTTACACGCAAAGAAGAGCGAAACCGGCTGAACGGCTCGACATATCTGCTGGCCGGTGCGATGTTCACGACTCTTATCTTTCACGACGCCGCTCTGGCGGCTTTGGGCGTTGCGTTTACAGTGATAGGTGACGCCGCCGCCGCGCTTGTGGGGCGCAAGGTGCCGATATGGAAAGTGGGCAACAAATCGTTAGGCGGGATGATAAGCTGCATGATAGGATCGCTGCTGGTAGGGGTAGCGTTTCTGACGTGGTCAGCTGCGGTTCGCGCTGTAGGGATTGAAACGATCGCCGTGGGGGCGGTGGTGGCGACTATAGCTGAGGCGATGGGCGGAAAACTCAACGACAACCTGAGTATGCCGTTGTTTAGCGCACTTGCAATGGATTTGGTTCGTTGATTCGGTGGTCGCGGACTACGTTGTTTGCCGATGCGCCCTCGGCGCATGCGTCGAGCGCCAGCATCGCAAGCAGCACCAGGTTGACCGCTACGGCAAATCCATACCACATCCGCTTTCGGTTGTTGCGACGGCGGATAACTGTTCTTACCGGGTCTGGTCTAGGTGCGGACCCCGAACCGAACTGCCCGTCTGTGCCCGTCGATCCGGTTGCCATGCTGATGGCCACCAGATGACCCCACCTGCGATAGCAGCCGGGCCCACAACAATAACTGAACTGTTCCAGGCCAAAACCCAGCCGGTCAACGCCATCAGGAAACCAGCAACCAGCACTATCTAGCCTGTGTCGCCAGCGGACTGGCCACAAACATTTTTCGACATTATCGCTTAACCCCCTGATCAGTGGGCGGGGAGCCCACCATCCTCTCGCAACTAATATAGATCTCAATTCGGTCGCCGTCAAATCACCATCATCCATGTTTTTGCGAATCGTCTGTGAAACTGGCGGGCAGTGTTGCAAGCCACCTACCCATTTATCTTTAGCCCTTTCCACCAATCGGACACATATCTCACATTAACCCGTGCAGTGGTAGATGCTCGAAACGGCTCCAAAAGAAGAGATCGAACCCACGCAAGACTCCTTTGCGGACGGTTGTACGTGGCATGCGGTCGCAGGGGCGTTTTTCATCGGCGCTATCATTATGCCAGGCTCCATCTACATGGGGCTGATTGCTGGCGTTCAGATGGGTGCCGCCGCCGAGTGGGTAACGATCATCCTCTTCGCCGAGATAGCCCGTCGGTCGTTCAAGACCATCACCAAGCAAGAGGTCTACGTCATCTACTACATCGCCGGAGGGATGACGGCGGTGTTGGGTGGACTAGTCCTGGCTGGCGGACCTGTGGCGACGTTGATATGGCACCAGTACTTGGCCCAATCGCAGGTGGGTCAAGCGTTTCAGACGGTGCTAGGCGACGGATCAACAGTGCCTCTGATAGAGCGGTTTCCCACCTGGATCGTGCCTGATCTCGGCACTGAAGAGGGGATGGCAGCCCTCGTTGGGCGCAATCTGCTCGCTCGACCCTGGTGGCCAGCGATCGCAGTTGTCGTTATCTCAACCGTGTTGAGTCGGATGAGTTGGTTTGGGATGGGATATACCCTGTTCCGGCTCACTTCAGATGTCGAGCGGCTCGAGTTCCCGTTGGCTCCGGTTGCTGCCGAAGGTGCCACCGCCCTGGCGGAGAACGTGAGCGGAGAAGAGTCGTGGCGTTGGTCGGTATTCTCAGTGGGGATGATGATCGGCCTGCTGTTCGGAGTGGTATATGTGGGGCTGCCATCACTCAGCGGCATCATTATGGTAAGGCCCATCACCCTCCTACCCATCCCCTGGATTGATCTGACACGCTACACAGCCGAAATACTTCCAGCAGCACCAACGGGCATCTCCACCGATCTGCTATTCCTGTTGGTGGGGTTTGTACTGCCGTTCTGGGTCGTCGTCGGCGGCCTGTTAGCAGCGCTGGCTCAACTCATCGTAAACCCCATCCTCTACCAGTTCACCGGTCCAGCTCCTGGACAGGGGGTAATGCACCACTGGCGCCCTGGCATGGACACGGTCATGACCGTATTCGCTGGCCAGATCGACTTCTGGTTTGCGTTCGGACTGGGGATCGGTGCCGCAGTGGCTATTATCGGCATCGCCAAAGCCCTGCGTCTACTCTCTGGCAGGGCAGGGACAGTGCATTGGGCAGACCTCAATCGCGGGGTTGTCGGTCGTGGCGATTTCTCAATCTGGATCGGCGTGGCTCTATATGTGGCAAGCACCATCGGATATATTGTGATGTGCGCAATTCTGCTTGAAGACGACCAGGTACCCTATGTCTTCCTGCTTGTGTTCGGTTTTCTGGTGACGCCTACTCTGTCGTACGTCAATGCGCGGCTCGCAGGGCTGACCGGTCAGGCGGTGGGTTTTCCTCTGGTTAGGGAAGGTGCCATCGCCATCAGCGGATATCGTGGGGTAGATATCTGGTTCGCCCCAATTCCTTACGCCGATCATGGTCGGCGCGCCCAGCTATTCAAAGAGCTTGAGCTCACTTCCACCAAGTTCACCAGCATAATAAGAGCCGAACTCCTTATAGTACCGATCATAATTATTGGCGGACTCGCGTTCTGGAGCCTCATCTGGAAAATGAACCCGATCCCGTCTCCAATGTTCCAGTACGCACAAAAGTATTGGGATCTGATAGCGCTCAAGTTCTTTCTCTTTGTGAGCTCCACCGCTGGCGGCGAGGGGTTGTTCTTTGAAGCGCTCTCGTGGGACAAGATCGGTCTCGGGCTTGGGGTCGGCCTTACAGCTTTCGGGGTGCTGTCGTGGCTAGGGCTTCCCACCGCACTGGTCTACGGCTTTGTTAGAGGGATCAGCGGTGTGACGCTGCCGCACCATCTGATCCCGGAGATGGTTGGGGCTTTGGCAGGCAGGTATTTTTTCGCGCGCCGGTTCGGGGTTGATCAGTGGCGACACTATGGGCCTGTGCTTGTGGCAGGATATGCCGCCGGCATGGGGCTGGTGGGCATGGCCGCTGTCGCGGTTAACCTTGTCACACGATCGGTAACCACGTTGCCATATTAGACAAGTTTGGCGGAGTTCTCAAAACTTCCACCTCAAGTTTCTGCGAGCCAATGGCGTGGTACACCTGAAAACCGATGCTGAGATAGAACGGATGCGCGTGGCGAGCGAGTTGACCTCGCAGACCCAGGAGTATCTGCGCGGTCATATTCGCCGTCGGTGACATCGGCTACGCGGTGCAGTCGTGCGCCGAACAGTTCGAAAAACGTGTCTGGTCCGAGCAGCCCTAAGAGAGTAGGTGACTGTTGAGAACTCAGAACCTTCAGCGCCAGGTTAATAGATAGAGGGCGTCACGAAAAGCACTCACACGAAAAGAAGGCGCATGGTCAGACTGAAAAAACCGGCACAGATTGAACAGATGCGAGTCGCGAGCCAGCTCACGGCGCAGACGCAGGAGTTTCTACGTGAACAGGTGCGTTCCGGAATATCTACCGCAGCACTCGACTCCATTGCAGACACCTATATCCGCGACCATGGCGGGCGCCCAAGTCCAAAGGGCTACCGGGGCTATCCCAACAGCATCTGCATGGCTGTCAACGATGTTGTGGTCCACGGCGTCCCCACCGACCACCCTCTCAAGGATGGCGACATCCTTACGATGGACGTCACCATAGAAAAAGGCGGCTATCACGGCGACAAGGCGATCACCGTCAAATTAGGGGATGTAAGCGAGGACGCAGAGAAGCTTATCGCCGCCACGGAGGAGGCGATGTACCGGGGGATTGTCGCCTGCCATTCAAAAAATCGCGTTGGCGACATCGGTGTCGCTGTACAGGATTTCGTCGAGGAGTTGGGTTATTCGGTGGTTCGCGAGTTTTGCGGTCATGGCATCGGTGAGGAGATGCATGAAGAGCCACAGATAATGAACTACGGCCGACCCCGATCTGGGCATCGACTAAAGGTGGGAATGGTCATCACTGTGGAGCCGATGGTCAACATAGGCACTCATATGGTACAACTGTTGCCAGATGGTTGGACCGCAGTGACTGCGGACGGCTCGCTTTCGTGCCAGTTCGAGCACACAGTCGCGATCACACCGTTTGGCCCTGATATTCTCACAATCTACACCGACCATGAGCGCAAGATGTGGGAGAGGTTCTCAAACGGTGAAGTATGAGCGAGTGAGCGACCGGTCCTGCAAATCGGAGCAGCGCCGTCTCCGGTAGTCAGTGTGTAAGCGCCCATTGGACAATGTTTACGCCCATCCTCAGCGCCTGCTGTCTTTTCCGCTCAGTATCGTTGTGGACCGTCTGGTCCTCCCATCCATCGCCCAGGTCTGATTCATAGCTGTAGAACACCACAAGCCGCCCTTCGGAGTATATCCCCAAACCTTTGGGCGGTTTGTTGTCATGCTCATGTACTTTTGGAAGGCCCTGACCCATCTCGAATGGGCTGTGGTAGATGCCATGGGAGAATGGCAGTTCAACAAAGTCCTTGTCCGAGAACACCAGTGCCATCTCCCGCCGAAACGACTCGTCCATGCCGTAGTTGTCGTCGGCATGGAGAAATCCTCCGGATTCCAAGTACAACCTGAGTCGCCGCGCCTCGTCATCTGTGAACCGGACATTTCCGTGGCCGGTCATATAGAGCATCGGGTAGGCGAACAGGTCGTTGTTCATCACCGCGACTCGCGCCGGTTCCAACGCGACTTCCATGCGCGTGTTGCGGCGGATAAAATCAAGAAGGTTGGGTAGGGAGGAGGGGTTGGCGTACCAGTCGCCACCACCGCCGTAGTGTAGTTGAGCTACTGTAAACGACGCTGGGGGCTCTTTTAGTAGCGCTAGAAGGAGAACTGGCACCAGCAGCCAGGCGACCACCACCAGAGCCGCCAATCTCGCTCTATTTATGGCCTGTCGCAGCAGCGCCATCTATTGACTACTCCGGCGCAGATCCTTGGGCGATTCGATCCACATCAGCTACGGTGTAGGCCACATGTTTTATGCCCACCCGATTCCAGGTGTAGGTGAGGTGGACAGTATCGTCTGCGCCCTCAATCACCGCTGGATATGAAAACTCAAGGCCGTCGCCTTCGACCAGCACGGGGTCGCCCCAGGTATCGCCGTCGTCTGTGGAGACAGCCAGATGAAGCTGATCGCGGCCGTCTTGAGGGTCGTTTCTGAGCCTGTGGTTGTACGCCAAAACAGTGCGACCGTCACTCAGTTTGACAGCATCTATCCCGCTGTTGTTGTTGGGCAGCGATGTGGGTGCAGCGTCGCTCCACGACCGACCCCCATCGAACGAGTCGGCGACGACAATGCGTCCTATCTGCGCCGTGGCTCTCATAAATGCGCGAAGGTGGTCTGGTTTGACCTCCCACAGTGTCGGCTGGATAACTCCGAACTTTTCCTCAGGAACACTCAGCGGCCCGTGAATTGACCATTTCGAACTCTTCGGGTCTAACAGATACACCCAGCAAGTCCACGTCTCATAGCACTCCACCGAAGAGCCGCACGCGATCATCCCATCTGACAGCGTGATCGGCTTGTTCTTGATGGGGCCGTAGAGCCCACCTGGCAGAAATGTCGGCTCGACCCAGGTTGCACCGCCATCTGTAGAGCTCTGGGACAGACCTGTCCAAGAAGGCACATCAGGTCCGGCTTTGTAATACAGCCAGAGAACGCCGTTAGGATCGACAAACAGTACCGGGTTGAAACATGCCGCCTCAGCCGTCGCAACCATCGAAGCTGCACCCCAAACACCGTCAGACCACCTGGACATCCAGATGTTCGTCTCCGGGTTGCCCTCATCGGCTCCACCAAACCAGGCGCACAGAAGCTCACCGTTCGGCAGTTCCACCACCGTAGATGCGTGCCCCTCACCGACTATCGTGTTCGGGCTTACTACATATTGGCTTTTCATGAGGTCGTGCCTTTTAGGTCAGTCTCGCTAGGAGTTCTTGTTGGGGAAACGGCTGCGCAAGCAGCGCCGGTAAACTAGCGCCCCCAACGCTTGCGCTTGAAAAGTTTCAGAAGCAGTCGTGCGGCCCAAAAGACGCACCACGCAGCAAACGCTATTTTGAGCACTGCGAGACGGGTGTGGTCCACTATCGGGGTAACGCGCACCTCGCCACTGACAACCTCCACCACCGCCACCGGACGGACCTTGGCGCAGCCTCCTCCACCCCCTGCATCACCCTCAGTGGCTGGTCCGTCGCCACTTCCCGCCGGAACCTTGCCCTGCGCTCCTCCAAATCCAGCACCGATACCAACACAGCCAACAGGGATTACCGTGCGTCCTTCAATCTCCAGTGGGTCGCCGAAGGAGTACCGCACATCGGCCACATTGAAAAGGTCTTTCAGCCTGTCAACGACCTGGTCAAGCGCCACAGTTAGCCCTCAAGCCTCATTAGATCCGAATTAGCCGTGCGAAACGCCGCTTGCCCACTTTGAGCATCGCACCATCCGCTATCTCGAGTTCAGTGTTTGAGTCAAGTACCGGTACATCGTCCAGCGACACAGCGCCCTGGTCGATCAGCCGCTTCGCTTCGCTATTGGTGTCCGCCATCTCGGTGGTCCTAAGTAGCTCGCATATCCAGACAGACAGTCGGCCTCTGATCCTGAACTCAGGAACGTTATCGGGCAGCGGGCTGGTGCTTGGCACAATGGTAGCCACCGTCGCAGCGCCATCTGAGGTGCCAGAGGCGGCTCCCTCGGTTGCAGTGTCCGCAGCAGCACTGACTACGGGAGCCGCAGTCTTTGGCGATCTGAAGAGCCGGTCAAATTCTGCCTTAGCATCGGTGGCAGCCTGGGCACCGTGGTACCGCTCGACTATAGCACACCCGAGTTTTTCTTTGACGTGCATCGGATTCACCGATGGATCGGCAAGCTGTCCCCCTATTTCGCTGAGTTCCAAGGGGGTAGCTGCGGTAGTCAAAGCGAAATACTGTTCGATCTGTTCGTCGGTAATCCGCATCGCTTTGCCGAACATATCCGAGGCATCGGCTGTAACAGAGATAAAGTTGTCCGCCGTCTTGCCCATTTTTGATCCAGGTGTTCCGACGCCGTCCAACAGCTGCATCAAAACGGCGGCCTGAGGCTTCTGCCCAGCTTGACGCTGCAGATCACGTCCAACAAGAATGTTGAACTTCTGGTCGATACCACCTAGTTCCACATCAGATTTGACAGCAACCGAATCATAGGCCATCAGGACCGGATACATCAGCTCATGCACTCCCAACGGCTGATTGTTTTTAAGCCGCTGAGCAAAAGTCTCGTGAGCGAGCATCTGCGCCGCTGTGACCTGTCGCATCAGTTCGATGATTTTCGCCAGATCAAACCCATCGAACCACTCGGTCTGCCATTTGAACTCGGTCTTTTCGGGGTCGATAACCTTGTTTAACTGGGAGACGTATGAGGCGGCGTTGGCTTTGACATCGTCCTGACTAAGTGAAGGGCGGACCTGCGTCAGCCCTGTGGGATCGCCAATCTGCGCCGTCCAGTCTCCGATGATAACTACGCCTGTGTGTCCAGCATCCTGAAACTGGCGCATCTTCCCAAATCCAACCATGTGGCCCAAATGAATGTCCGCAGTGGTTGGGTCTATCCCCATCTTCACTCTCAACGGCCTACCAGATGAGATAGAGTTTTCGATATTCCTGGCGAGCTCATCCTCAGGAAATATCTCCACAGTGCCCTGGCGAATCAGGTCCATCTGGTCATTGAGGTTCACCATATTGTGCTCCAGATCGCTTTGTCCTGCAGTTGCCAAAAAACAACGCGCCACTCCGATATAGGGCGTGGCGCGGCGTCGGGAGGTAGCAGGGCCAATTTTATGGCAACCACGCCAACGACGCCATCGGGGCCAACGCTCGCACGGACATTTCAGCAGCCGCCAGAAAAGCCCCAGGTGCTATCCCAACATAGATGACCGCTGCAGCCACCAACAGGAGCGGCAAATATGCCACCGGCGTCATCTTAAATGTGAGCGGCTTCGCGCGCCCTTCCATGTACATTCGAATTATGATTCTCAGATAGTAATATACAGCCATCGCACTATTAAGCGCAGCGAAGATCGCTAGATAGTATAGCCCGCCGGTGATCGCCGACTTGAACGCAAACAGCTTCCCAGCGAAACCCACCAACGGCGGCAACCCGGAGAGCGACAACAGAAACAGCGCGAGGAGACCCGCCAAAAGAGGATGACTTCGAGCCAAACCCCGTATCTGATCCAGGTCCACCCGGTCCTCTTCATCGCCAGCGATAGCAGAGATCGCCGCGAATGCGCCGATGGTTCCCAAAACGTATGCCACGAGATAGAACAGCGCCGAGTGGCCACCGACCGTCACTGAGGTCCCACCAGCCAGAGCCATCAAAATGAAACCCACATGGGCGATCGACGAGTAAGCCAGAACTCGCTTTACGTCGTGCTGAACAAGCGCGATCAGGTTACCGACGATCATGGTGATCGCCGCCATCCAAGGCCAAAGATCACCCCAAAGCGCGCCGTCGGTCGCAACAGCGGGATAGACGATTCTCAGCAGAACTACCACAGCAGCGGTCTTAGAAGCCGCAGCGAGGAAGCCGGTCGTCGGCGTCGGTGCCCCCTGGTAGACATCAGGAGTCCAAAGGTGGAACGGCACCGCCGAGATTTTGAACGCGATGCCAACTATCAGCAGGGCAACTCCCACCCGTACCATCGGCGACACCGTAAAAGCCAACTCTGATCCCAACAGCACCGATCCGGTCTTGCCGTAGACCAGAGCCACACCATATAAGAAAAAGGCCGATGCGAAACCACCGAGAAGGAAATATTTTACCGCAGCCTCAGCGCTGTCAGAATGGGTCTTCCGAAAACCTATGAGCACGTACAGCGCCAGTGAGAGCGTCTCCAGCGAGGCGAAGATGACGATCAGATGGTTGGACGAGACCATCATGAGCATCCCAAACGTGCTGAAAAGCAGCATCGCCTGAAACTCACCGATTGACAGGTCTCGCGCGGCCAGATACCCCTCTGCCACCAGAACCGTCACAAGCGCAATCGCACAGATAAGCATCCCCGCAAAAACAGCCATACCGTCGATCAGAATCGCGTCGCCGAAAGCCGTGAAGGCAAACATCGTGGACGTCGCCGCAATCCCGGTCGGGGTCTGGTAAAACAGCGCGGTAGCCACAAGCAGCGCGGCGGCGCCGATCCATGTGGCGCAGACTCTACAGCTTGATGGATGGAACGCGTCCCATAGCAGCACCAGTATGGCCCCGCCCAAGACCACAAGATGCGGCAGTATGACCGCTATGTCATGTGTAGTTATACCGGTCATCGCCGTGGCTCCATTCTAGATTCTGCCAGGCGTGCATCGGTATCTAGAGCCTCTGTCTGAGCCGCGTTTACACCCTTGATTAGCTTCTCGGCTGAGCCTTCAACGACCCCGAGGAACGAAGACGGAAACAGTCCGATCCAGACGGTCATCACCACGATGGGCACCAAAGTCACCAGCTCCCTTAGGTTAAGATCGGGCCACGGCTGCCTCAAATCACCAGGTTCGGTCCCGTAGACCACCCGCTGATACATCCACAGCAGGTATACCGCCGCCAGAATCACCCCAGATGTGCCCACCACTGCAAACCATGGGTTCGATCCGGCAAACGCCCCGGCAAGCGCCAAAAACTCTCCTACAAAGCCGTTCAGCCCCGGCAAGCCCACGCTTGAGAGCGTGATTATCAGAAACAGCCCTGCATATACAGGCATTGTGTTGCCGATACCGCCAAGTTCGTCGAACCGCCGCGTGTGAGATCTCTCGTACAGCATCCCCACACACAAAAACAGCCCGCCGGTGCTCACACCGTGATTGACCATCTGTATGACACCGCCGGTTACGCCTTCCACGTTCAGCGCGAACATTCCAAGAATGATAAAACCCATATGGCTCACGCTGGAATACGCTACTAGCTTTTTGAAATCCTCTTGAACGAACGACACCAGAGCGCCGTAGATTATCCCAACCACCGCAAGCGTCTGCATGTAGGGGGCGACAACTACGATCGCTTCTGGAAACAGCGGAAAGCAGAACCTGAGAATGGCGTATGAACCGGTCTTAAGCAGCACCCCAGCAAGAATAACCGAGCCTGCGGTAGGTGCCTCGACATGCGCCAGCGGTAACCAGGTGTGGAACGGAAACAGCGGTACTTTTATCGCAAACGCCAACAGGAACGCCAAACACAACCACAACTGCTGCGAAAGTGTGATTACCGAAATGTCGATCGCCGTCAGATCAAACGTCAGGCCCCCAGTAGCTGGTTGGCAGAGGAGCGCCAACGAGACCATCGAGACCAGCATTAGAACCGAGCCGACCATGGTATACAGAACAAAGATGACTGTCGCTTTAAGTTTCTGCTCGCCGCCCCAGATGCCGATGATGAAGTACATCGGCACGAGCATCGCTTCCCAAAAGACATAGAACAGAATCAGGTCGAGCGCCACGAAAACGCCCAACATCGCAGCCTGGAGCCATAGCAACGCCGCCATGAACCCAGCGACCTTTTCAGTTATCGAATTCCACGAGATCAGCACCGCCAGAGGCGTCAAAAAGGTCGTCAGCAAGATCAGGAAAACGCTCAAACCATCTACGCCGACATGATACGAAACACCCAACGCCGCGATCCACACGCAGTTCTCTTCGAGCTGCATCCCCGAGTTGCCGCTGTCATACTGATTCCACAGCATTAGCGCCGCAAGGAACACCACAACAGACGCCACCAGCGCTGTCCATCTGACTATGCCTGGGCGGCTCCTTGGCAGCAGCCACACCACGCCACCAGCCACAGCCGACAGCAGTATCAGCCCTGAAATACTCACCTGACGCGCCTCCGGTCAGCCACCATCTAAAGCACCAACCACACGAGAAATGCCGTTCCTACAACCAGTGCGAACGCGTAGCTCCCGGTCTTACCGGTCTGCCAGAAACTGAGGAAAAAGCCCACGCTCTTCCACAGAAGGCCGCCACCGAACACGACCAAACCGTTGTGTATTACCCAGTCGTCAAAGATTCGCCAACATTTTTGGGCCGACCATACAACTGGTCGGACTACAGCAGCGTTGTAGACCTCGTCCACATACCACTTGTCCCACAGCACTTTGGATATTCCAGCAGGCTGCTTAGACACCGTAGCCTCTATCGCCTCCGATGACGGGGCACCATACTTCTTCCACGCCAGCACCACGCCAGTTGCCACCATCGCGATGGAGATCGCCATCAGTATGGTCTCAACACTGGCTGAAGGATGCTCCAAACCGGTCCTTAACGGTGCGCTTTCTCCAATGAGATGGCTAAACCAGGTGGACATATGAAACGGAAGCTCTACGTAACCAGTGAGAATCGAACCCGCCGCCAAGATCATCAACGGAATGGTCATTACCAGCCCAGGAACGTGAAGATCACCGGACTTCGCCATCTCAGAGCGCGGTTCACCGTGGAATGTCAGAAATACCAGTCGCCACGTATAGAAAGCCGTCATCCCAGCGCCAAGGACGCCCAACGCCCACGGGCCGTAATTCCCCGAGGCGAACGTCATCGCCAGAATGCCGTCTTTCGAGAAAAATCCGGCTGTAAACGGTATTCCAGACAGAGCTGCTGCGCCGATGACAAACGTCCAGTAGACCACAGGCAGTTTTTTGCGAAGACCACCCATCTTTGTGATGTCCTGCTCGTCGTGCAGCGCGTGGATGACCGCTCCCGCCCCTAGGAACAGAAGCGCTTTGAAAAATGCGTGGGTCACCAGGTGGAACAGCCCGAATGCGTAGGCACCAGCACCAACGGCGATGAACATGTATCCCAACTGGCTGATAGTCGAGTACGCCAAAACCTTCTTAATGTCGTTCTGTATCAGGCCGATAGTCGCAGCAAAGAACGCAGTGCCAGCGCCAATCCACACGACTGCGCTCGCAGAGATGGGTGCGATGTCGAACAGAAAAGCGTTTCGAGCGATCATGTACACGCCAGCGGTAACCATCGTAGCTGCGTGGATCAGCGCACTTACCGGTGTTGGGCCTGCCATCGCGTCAGGAAGCCAGACAAACAGCGGGATCTGCGCCGATTTGCCGGTAGCGCCCAGAAGCAGAAGGAGAGTCACAGCGGTCGCCACCCCTGTCATCGCCTCTGACTGAGACATGACAGCCTGGAAATTGAGCGTACCGACAGTCGTCCAGACCAGAAGTATGGCGATCAGGAATCCAAAGTCACCGATCCGGTTGACTACGAACGCTTTGCGCGCTGCCTCACGGGTGGTCGCACCCTCGAACGGCTTCTCAAACCAGAACCCAATGAGCAGGTACGAACATAGCCCGACGCCCTCCCAGCCCATGAACATGACGAGATAGTTGTCTCCCAAAACCAGGATCAACATCATCGCCGCAAAAAGGTTCAGATAGGCGAAAAAACGGGAGTAGCGCGGGTCACCGTGCATGTAGCCGATGCTGTATACATGTATCAGAGAACCGACAAATGTGACGACCATTAGCATGATCGCCGAGCACTCATCCACCAGGAAACCCATATCCACAGACAGCCGACCAGCAACCATCCACGAAAACAGCTTTGTGGTAATCGGCCCTTCGCCACCCACAACCGCCGAAAACGCTCCGACGCTGAGCGCAAACGCCCCAGCCATCGCCGCTACAGCAATCCAAGCGCTAGCAGCTTTGAGGCGCACCCCAAAAAGGATGTTTACCGCAAACCCGATGAGCGGTAGAACCGGTATCCATGCGATGCTGTTGTCCACGAGTTCTTCCTGGAATTACCAACGTAGAAGGTCTGTGTGGTCGGTGTCTAGAGTGTTTTTGACCCTGAACAAGACAACCATGAGCGCTAGCCCAACAGCCACCTCCGCCGCAGCGACGGTCATAACAAACAGCACAAACGCCTGTCCAGCCAGATCGCCCCAGTTCCTGGCGAAAGCGACGAAAGCCAGATTGACCGCGTTGAGCATCAGCTCTATCGACATTAACATAAAAATCGCGTTCCGACGGATAAGCACCCCGGCTGCGCCGATGACAAACAGCGCCGCGCTTAAGACCAGATACTGTTCGGTGGGGATCATCCGGCTTTCCAGTTCACGCGTTCTGCTGTGGGGGGTTGGCTGGTGTATCGGCTGCAACATCCGCACCGCCGCTCTTTTTGCCCAGATAGGCAGCGCCGACAACGGCAACGAGCAGCAGGACCGAGAGTAGTTCGACAATCAACAACAGAGGCGGATCGGTAAAAAGTGCTGTAGAAAATGACTTCACAGGCTCAAGGCCGCCAGGTGCGCTGGGGTGGCGGAACGATTGTTCTACAGACGAGAGCGACATTATCCCCACGACACCAGTAAGCGCCAGACCGACATATGTTCGCCAGTTTTTCCACAGCTTTATGCCCGATTCGCGCTCCAGATTCAGAAGCATTATGACGAACAGGTAGAGCACCATAATCGCGCCAGCATAGACCAACACCTGGAAGACCCCCAAGAGCGGCGCGTCCAACACGACAAACAGCCCTGCGAGGCTTAGAAGAACACCGATTAGGTAGATCGCCGCATAGACCGGATGGCGGCTCAGTATCATCGCCAAAGCGCAGACAACACTGACAGTCCCAAGCCCATAAAAAGCTGCTGTTTCCATCGGTAGCCTAGTGCCCGCCCCCTGCGCTGGTGGTCCCGATCGCTGGGCTCACAGGCGCTGGTTTCTGCCAACTCGTAAGATCGACTGGACGCCGCTGCTCATCACCCACACCAAAATCTTCACCGTCCAAGGTCTTCTCATCTTTTGTTTCATCGTAGATCGACAACAACTTGTCCAAGCCGAACACCATATCCTCGCGGTTTCTGTCGACCATGTGATACAGTCTGGTCATTGATATGGCGTCTTTTGGGCACGCCTCCACACAGTATCCGCAGTAGATGCACTTTAGTTCGTCAATCTCAAATATCTTGGGGATTTTGTCTCGATCTTCCCAATCAACCTCGGTGGCTTTTATGGTTATGCAGTGCGCCGGACATGCCGACGCGCACATCTCGCACGCAACGCACTTGATCCTGTCAGACTCGCCTTTATTGAGCCTGTGGACGCCCCTATAATTGGGCAGAAAATCACGTTCCTCTTCAGGATACTGTAGTGTGATCTTTTTGGAGAACATGTGGCGCAAGGTCAACTTCATTCCCGTCAAGATAGCCGGGAAATAAAATCGCTCCGCCAGAGTTAGCTTCTTTGATCTGCCGACGTTTATTGCCACTTAATCCTCTACGCTTTTTGCTGACATTACGCCGTCACCGCCAACCATACAGCGGTGATGAATACATTGGCGAGAGTCGCCGGGAGTAGCCTTTTCCAGCCGATCCGCATAAGCTGATCGTACTTGAATCGAGGCAGTGTCCACCTAACCCAGTTATATAGGAACATGAACGCCAAAGCTTTGAGGAAGAACACGCCGAATGAGAGTAAGGACACCCAGAGTGTCTTGGGAAGAAGCTCCAGACCAGGAAACTGCCATCCACCAAAAAACAGTATTACCGCAAGTGCTGACTGCAAGAACATATTGATGTATTCAGCCAGGAAAAAGATCGCGAATTTGAGCGAGCTGTATTCGGTGTGGTAGCCCCCGACCAGCTCCTGTTCAGCCTCAGGTAGATCGAAAGGTAGCCGGTTGGTCTCGGCAAACATCGCGATGATAAATGTAATCGCCGCCAACGGCTGGCAGAATACATTCCATTTGGGAAGCACGCCAAACCAGTAACCGGTCTGTCCAGCTATTATGTCGCTCAAACTTAGCGACCCGGCGACAAGCACAATCGCAACCAGGCTCAGACCCAGCGACAGCTCGTAGCTGATCATCTGCGCCGAAGCTCGAAGGCCGCCCATGAGCGAGTATTTGTTGTTGGACGCCCAAGCTCCAAACACTATCCCGTATATACCGACTGAAGCCATCGCCAGAATGTAGAGCACACCGATGTTTAGATTCGCTATCTGAAACATCAACTGCTCACCAGCCCAGATAAACGGCCTGCCCAAAGGAACCACCGCGAAAGTTATCATAGCCGGAATCAGCACCATCAGCGGCGCCGAGACGAAGACTACTTTATCCACGTTGGCTGGGATAATATCCTCTTTGAAAAAGAACTTGACACCGTCGGCCATAAACTGAAGCAGGCCACGGGGACCAACCCTGTTGGGGCCTATCCTATCCTGAATCCACGCCGAAATCTTCCGCTCCCAAAAACTACCGAGCCCGCCGATCATCAGCGAAAGGCCGACCATCACCAGCACCAAGGCAACTGAGACTATGAACTGTGCCTGCGACATCTAAAGAACCGCCTCTGGCTGCTGCGCCGTCTCAAGAGCCTGGGCCAGATCGCGGAGCGTTCGTTCGGCGGACCTGGTTCCTTCTGGTGCTATCACTGATGGGACATGCCCCTGCTCTAACCCCTGGTCGTTGGTAAAGCTGGCACGCTCTTCTGCCCAGTATCGCCCTGGCAGGAGCACGTCAGCCAACTGGGATATCGCCGATCGCTTCACGTCGATTACAACAAGTCTGCCCAACCGCTTCAACCTCTCCAGATCCTGCTCCGAGACGTTCTCCAAATTCCAGGATGTGTTCAGCACGACGGCACCGCTCGCCTGCCCGTCGGCTATAAGTTCTTCGAGTGTCCGCCCCAAAATCTCTTTGGCACCAGGTGTGTTTGGCG
This sequence comes from uncultured bacterium, assembly GCA_964627605.1. Lineage (GTDB taxonomy): Bacteria > Latescibacterota > MWCZ01 > MWCZ01 > CAZVGZ01 > CAZVGZ01. The sequence continues at coordinate 130,161 of CAZVGZ010000002.1, forward strand.
AGGTGTCACCAGGGATCGTGAACCCGCCAGGGAAGCTCTGTTCGGGCCACGAGTGGGCGTTGGGGATATACGCAAGTCGCTCAGAACCCACCACGCTAGCCAACTCTCTAAGCGCCGTCAGCGCCTCGTTGGAGGTGTGTGTCGTAGCGATAAAGACCGCGTCATCTCCAGCATCTCTTATTATGTCAGACGCTTTGGCCACCCCATCGTCCCACGAGAGTTCTCTTGACGATTCGTCGCCGCCGTCGGATGCGCCGACAAGCCTGTCATCGCTCCTGACAGTTTTATATAGCTCCCTCGCCTTGTCGCAGATAAAGCGGCCTTGAACCTTCATGTTCGGCTTGGGTCTGACGCGTTGAAGCTCGTTGTTCATCTGGTCTAGATGCGTGTTGCACCCTTTGCTGCATCCTGGGCAGGTGGATGGCGTGGAGCGCAAGTTCCAGACCCTGGCTTTGAATAGAAAATCCTCACTTAGAAGAGCGCCCACCGGGCAGAGGTTGACTATGTTGCCTGCCATGACGTTGTCGACGGGCATACCAGGGAAGATGTCGATCTCATTGCGGTTGCCGCGATTCATTATCGACAGCTCACCGGTGCCTACGTAATCCCTCAAAAACCTCACACACCTGTCGCAGAGGATGCATCGGTTAGTATAGAGTCTGATTCCACTGCTCAACTCTTTGGTTGGAAGTGTCCGCTTAGCCTCGGTCATCCTACTGTGGGTGTGGCCGTGGGCGAAGGCGTAGTCCTGAAGCTTGCACTCGCCAGCCTGATCGCACACCGGACAGTCTGTGGGATGGTTTATCAGCAGAAATTCAAGAATATCCTGCCGCGCTTTCACCACATCGTCAGAATCGGTCTCGACGATCATCCCATCGCCTGCCGGAGTGCTGCACGCCGTCACCAACCCTTTCATCACATGACCGCCAGGTCCAGGCGCTTCACGGTAGACGAAACATATCCGGCAACTTGCCACCACCTCAAGATCGGGATGATAGCAGTAGTGCGGCACATGCGATCCGACTTTGGCCGCAGCGCCAATAAGGTTCGTTCCGTCGGGGACGGTGATTTCCGTTCCATTTACTGTGAGTGTTGGCATTAGAACGGATATCCGGCGTCTGTGTCAGTCATGTCTGCTTCGGTCACAGATTTAGTATCAGGGAATTTCTGTGGGGCGCGAGCGTCGCTAGGCGACAACAGGCAGCCCACCAGCATTTTTCGAAATTAGCGCTTCGAACTCATGGCGGAACTTGCGAACCATGACTGTCGCAGGCCAACCGAACGAGACGCCAAACAGGCAGATCGTCTTGTTGAACTCAAACTTATCAATGTCGCCGACGTTCACCAGTATCTGTTCTAAAAGGTCCACGTCATCCGATGTACCTCGACCGTCCACCATTCTCTCGACAACATCGTGGATCCACTTGCACCCCTCGCGGCAAGGCGTACACTGCCCGCACGATTCGTGGACATAAAACTTCATCATGTTGAGCAGCGTTTCAGGCATACTGACGGTCTCATCCATCACGATGACTCCCGCCGACCCCAACCCGCTCTGAACATCGCCCCTAGGTTTGAATGAGTCAGGAGCCATTCGTATGTCCAGCTCATCCGCCGTCAATACCGGCATGGACGAGCCACCAGGGATCACCGCTTTTATCTCATGCCCGTCGCGGACACCGCCAGCAAGCTCAATAAGCTCCCTGAGCGTAATATCCATGGTGCACTCATAGTTGCCCGGTTTATTAACGTGACCACTAACGCCATAGATCAGCGTTCCTGGGAACGGCTCGTAGCCAATGCTCGTGAACCACTCGGCACCGTTGTTTACAATCATCGGCACATAGCAGAGAGTGCCCAGGTTGTTTACGGTAGTGGGGCGACCAAATGCACCGTATTGCGCAGGGAATGGCGGTTTGTTTCTTGGGTAGGCGCGTTTGCCCTCAAGCGACTCCATCAGCCCGGTCTCTTCACCACATATATATGCACCAGCGCCAGGGTGTATGTGTACCTGAATCTCAACTTCGGTACCGCAGACGTTTTTGCCGATAAACCCTTTTTCCCGCGCCTGTTCTATCGCCTCATCCATCAGTTTGATGCCAGCGGTCATCTCGCCTCTTATATAGACATAGGCGACACGCGCTCTGATCGCGTAGGCAGCTATTATCGCCCCCTCCAAACAGAGGTGGGGGTCTTTTTCAATGAGCGCCCGATCTTTGAAGGTCCCCGGCTCACTCTCATCGCAGTTGACGCACAGAACCGAGTCACCGTCTGGCTCCTTTGGCATGAAGCTCCATTTCATGCCAGCGGAGAACCAGGCGCCGCCTCGCCCCTGAAGGTTGGCGGTTTTGATCAGATCGACAACATCGTCTGGTGAGAGTTCGGTAACGGCTTTTTTCAGCGCCGAATAGTTGCCGTGTTCGATAGCAACGTCGATATCCCGTATACCAGGGACGGCGAAATTCTTTTTTAAGAGGGGGTATTCTTGGGCCATTTACCGGGCTCTTCAAATTCTTTGGGGGCGCACTGTGGGGCCGTGTTTGTCGCCAGAACAATCAATATAACTGAACCCGACTCCAGCCAACACCCACGGAGCATCGCAATATATTCATCTCACACAGGTGTGAAAACTCCCGTTCGGCGAGAGGAGGAGCGCCAAGCGAGGGTTTTTTTCTCTATAGCGCACCCGATCGGGAAGGCAGACTTATCGGATGCCGCATCTATGTGCCGACCAACTGCACTAAAGTAATCCTCCAAACACTGTTTTGCCTGTGACCTCGCTCACCGCGGGTTTTATTGGGTTCTGTCGGAGTTCAATCCCACCAGGTCTATTCTACACTCCAAGGCAGATCGGAGTGGCTCCCTCGCAGCGATGCCAGAATCTCCTCTGTGGTGGTGTTTTCCCTGTTGAGCCAACCGTCTTGGGCCTCCTCAAGCAGCTCGCCTACAAGCGGCCCAGGAGGAACACCTGCGGACAGGAGCAGATTGCCGTCGATAGGCGCACTGGTGGGATAATCATCGGGGCCGAGTCGATCGAGCTCTTTGCGAAAGTTGCGGTATGGTTTCTCTCTAACCGCCGATGCGCGCAGATTTGCGCGAAGGAGCGTCAGATGCGCCGGCGCGCGTTTTTGGCGCAGATGGCGCACTCGGTCTGCGCGACTGGATGCGTAGCCCGATAGCCACCAGCTTTGCTGCTCTACCAGCTCGACGATAGTGTCGCTGATCTCATTGGAGCAACGCCACCGACCCAGCAGCAAATCAATCTGCTCAATCGGCATCGAATGACACAAGGCAGCCATAGCGACGCCAATCCCAGCGCGGTCGGGAAGAGCTCCTAGAACCGATATGTTGCGAGACCACCGGTCTCTACTATCACGCCTCAGCTCTTCAAGCTCTGGAGCGATCACCTCCAACAGCCCCAACTCGGCCAACTTCGCTACACCCTCAAACCGGGAGTGATGTTCCAATATCAACTCCAGTTCACCCAAAATCCGCTCAGGAGATATTCGGTCCATTGAGCCCGCTAGACTGCTGATGGCTCTTGCTGTTTCAGGCTCGATCTGAAATCCCAATCGGGCAGCAAACCGGACCGCCCTCAGCAGCCTAAGGGAGTCCTCCTGGAACCGCTCAATTGGGTCTCCAATGGTCCGAACAAGGCGGCGATCTAAGTCGTCCACACCACCGACAAGGTCTGTTACAACAGAGGATTCCGGATCAAAAAGAAGACCGTTTATCGTAAAATCGCGGCGCTGCACATCTGCCGCTTCATCACCAAAAGTCACCGAAGACGGACGCCGCCCATCTTTATACGCGCCATCTTCCCGAAAGGTCGCCACCTCGTAGGCGTGGCCTCGTAGATAGACTTGAATCACCCCAAAAGTCTGCCCAACAGCGCGGGTGTGGGAGAAGCAGCGGCGAATCTCCTTCGGGAGGGCGCTCGTGGCGATGTCGAAATCTTTGGGATCTCTTTTGAGCCATAGATCGCGAACGCACCCACCAACCAGAAAAGCACGAAAACCCTCGGCCCGCAGCCGCATTACGATCTGCACGCTGCTGGCGAAACCTGTGGGCTTGAAATCGATGTCTATCGGGTAGGTCGGCATATCAGCAATCAAGCTCGGTGTAGATCGCGGTGGGAAGCCGCTTCAGAGAGAACATAACACTCTGACGCATCGAGCGGCTTGGGGGACGGTTCACCAGTGTCAGCACCACCCCTGTCATTGGCCTGCATTCTCCAATGCCAGTACATTTAAACAGATCCCCCAGAACGGGTATTCGAGAGGGTCCGCAGCCAATCAAATCTACAGTGTTGGCACTCTAATCGTCACATCATAGACCGGCCTAGTTGATGAACACGATCTCCGATTTTTTCGATGACCGCACCATCCTAATCACCGGTGCCAGCGGTTTTCTGGGGCAGCCGATGCTGGAGAAGATCCTTAGGGAGATTCCCCAGGTCCGCCGCATCTACCTCCTGCTGCGCCCCAAACGTCAGACCGACGGCTCACTATGGGATGCCCAGGAGCGCGTGCGGCGCGAAGTGCTGAGTTCTTCGGTTTTCGAGCGGCTCCGAGGCGAATTTGGCGATGGTTTCGAGGAGTATTTCAACCAGAAAGTATACGGCGTTGGCGGTGATCTGACATCCGACCGGCTCGGGATTGATGACGAGGTCTATGCGACGCTCACAGAAGAAGTTGACATCGTCATCAACAGCGCGGCAGTAGTGACATTTGATGAGCGCTTGGATTTCGCAGTCAATCTGAACATGATGGGCCCCCGGCGAATCATGGCGTTCGCGAACGACTGCCGCGCACTGGCCTGTATTCACGTTTCGACAGCATACGTTCACGGGATGTGCAGCGGGCGGATGGAGGAGACTTTGGTACCGCTCAAACGGCTCGTTGGAGAGAGAGCAAACGACGGCGAAACCCTCTCGCTACTCCTCGAAAAAGCCGATGAGTTGACCGCCAGAGCCGGTACCCGGCGCGAATATGCCGACGGCCCTGAGATGAAACGCGCATTCCTGAAGGAAGCCAAAAAGGAGTTGGCGTCTCGCGGCGACTCCGAAGATGGTTTGCCCGCCTTGATTGAGTTGTGCCGAACCAGGTGGATCAGGGAAAGTCTCATGGAAGAGGGGATAGACTCGGCGCGTGAGGCAGGCTGGAACGACACCTACACCTACACTAAAGCCCTCGGCGAGCATATGGTCGCCGCCACCCACGACCAGGTCCCTACGGCGATTGTTCGCCCGGCGATCATCGAAAGCAGTCTGGCTGAGCCGGTTCCCGGGTGGCTCGATGGCTTCCGCATGGCCGATCCGCTGATTGCGGCTATGGCTAAAGCGCAGCTCAAGGATTTCCCGGCGTCACCAGGCAGAAATCTGGATCTTATCCCTGTGGACCTGGTCGTAAACACCATTCTGGCGGCGATACCCGCCACGGCTGAAAGCAATGATTTCAAAATCTATCAGGTGGCTTCGAGTTCGGAGAACCCGGCGACAATAAGCACTATCGTAGGGCAGGTCCAACGCCACTTTTTCGACTACCCGCTCCGTGACAAACGCGGCGAGCCCATCGTGGTGCCAGCATGGCAATATCCGACTGTAGAGCAGTTTGGTCGAAGGCAGTGGTTGCAGGTGAAAGTACCTCTGATGATCGCCAAGCTGGTTTTTTCTATAATCCCCAAAGCCCGCAAATGGCGGCGACGTATAGATGTTCTGCTGAAAGCGCTCCAACAGCTCGACTACTACCTGAAAATCTACGGCCCCTACACTAATCTCGATTGCCAGTTCGACACGACCAATACGAGATTGCTCTACGAATCGCTCGCCGCACCTGAACAGACCGCTTTCAGCTTCTGCCCAACCCGGATCGATTGGCCGGAGTACATCTATGCCATCCATATCCCAGGCCTCAAATACTATGTCATGAAGATCGTCGATGAGAGCACCGAAAGGCTGCGCCACGCTGCTGTTCATGGGATGGACTCCGATCCACGCGGACCATATCTACCAACGACAATCCCTGAGCTGCTCACGCGCAGCGCAGCGCGGTGGCCTGATAAAGTGGCGGTTCAGGCTAAAAGGGGTGGTCAATGGACCAGGTTGACATATGCCGATATTCACGAACGCTCGCGTCTGATCGCCGCCTCTTTCCGTAAGCGGGGTCTCTCTCAAGGAGACCGGGTTGTTCTCTACTCAGAAAACCAGCCGGAGTGGGCGGTCGCATATTTTGCAGCGTCAGCTCTGGGCCTGACAGTAGTACCGCTCGACCGTCAGGTCGAACCTGAGGACGCCTGTGACTTAGCGCGCCTTACTGACGCCAAGGCGATCCTCGCCTCGCACTGCTGCATGGGGTCAGTCGCAAGCGTTTCCACAGACACACCTGTCTGGAATATCAACAACTGGTGTTTGCCGCTGGATTCGCCAGACGCCAGCGAGGTCGAATTCACAACGCCCAGTGACGACGATCTACCCCACGTTCACCCTGAATCCCCAGCGTCAATAGTGTTCCTCATCGCGGTTGTGGAACCCAAAGCGGCGGTTTTGTCGCACCGCAATTTTTTGGCCGACCTGAAAGCGGTGACCAAAAAGCTGACACCCAATCATGATGAACAGTTCTTGTCGGTCTTGCCGCTGAACCATGTGTTCGAGTTCACAACAGGGCTTTTGACGCCTGTTTCCGCAGGTGCGACGGTGACCTACGTCGATCGCCTCAACTCACGGGAAATCATGAGCTTAATGAGGGAGACCGGCACCACGGCGGTGCTGGGAGTTCCACGGCTGTTTAGGATGTTCCTTGACGGGATTCAAAAACAGGTGCAACGCCGTTCTGCTGTTGTCAGAGCGGTTTTCAAAACGGCGCTCTGGTACAATAGACGTCGGCAGAGCGCCAGATTCGGCGTCAAACTGTTTAAACATGTCCACGAAGCGTTCGGTGGCAAGCTTAGGATTTTCATCAGCGGCGGCGCGGCGTTGGACAGCTATCTATATCAGGCTTTTTGGTCGATGGGCATCCCCCTCTGCGAGGGGTACGGACTGACTGAGACAGCGCCTGTGCTCACCGTCTGCACATGGTCTGAGCACAAGCCTGGATCGGCTGGAAAACCGCTGCCGGGAGTCGATCTGAGGATAGAACAGCCCAACGGCTCTGGAGTCGGAGAGATAATCGTTCGTGCGCCGAATGTGATGCTGTGCTACTACGATGATCCCGAAGCGACTGAGACGGCGTTCAAAGATGGCTGGTTCCATACAGGCGATCTTGGGCGGCTGGACGATGAGGGGTTCATCCACATCACCGGGCGGATCAAAGAGGTCATGATCACCGGTGCGGGAAAGAACGTCTATCCGGTGGAAGTGGAGCATAAGTACGGCGGGTTTCCAGCGGTTGATAACTACTGCATCGTAGGCGTGCCACCACCAGGTAAACTCAGCGACGAGGTTCATGCGGTGATGGTGCCTGATCGCGCACTGGGGCGAGACGAAGGTGAGGTGCGGGCGCAGGTGGTGGAAGCTGCCAAAGAGCGGGGCCGTTCGCTTCCTAGCTACCAGCGGATCCAGAAGTTTCACTTCAGTGAGTCGCTGCCTCTTAAAGCCGACGGCAAAGTCGATCGCAAGGCGGTGCGGGCAAGTCTGGTCGCCGAAGCGTCATATACAGGCGACGCTGGCGAGTTTACTCCAGTCGAGTCGAGTCAAACTATCGCGACTTCATCGCCAGCTCCAGACAACGAAACCAGCGACGCGTTACCCACGGTGGTGGCGGCGTTGTCGGAGTTGACGCGGTGCGACTCGGAGTCCGTGCGACTCGAACAGGATTTAGAGATCGACCTTGGCGTGGATTCGATGATGCGGCTGGAGCTTGTAGCCCACCTCGAAAGCGGGTCTGGGAGCAGTCTGCCGCCGGATGACGCCGTTGCGTGGCAGAGCGTGTCTGACGTAGTGGATTCGCTCAAACGCTCGACTCCTAAGACCGAGGCGGAACAGCAACCCCAGGAGTCCAACGGTCGATCCGATGACCTTAAGTGGTATACGCACAAAGGGTTGCCCATTATCGTCCCGACACTGCGCCATGCTGCCCACACTACCGGTCGGCTCATATATTCGAAATGGTTCGGACTGGATGTAAGTGGGCTGGAGCTTTTGCCAGAAGATCAGTCGTTCATAATCGCTCCAAACCACAGCAGCCACCTTGACACCGGAGCCATCACTTTTGCGGTTAGGGGGGCGTCGTCCTCGCTATATGTTTTGGGCGCAAAAGACTACTTTTTCAACTCGTGGCTCAAAGGGTGGTTCGTGAACCGGTTCCTAAGCGTGCTACCTATAGATCGGGGCGGAGATTTCCTTGAGGGTATCCAGCTCTGTAGGCGTGTTGCAGGCGATGGACATCCTCTTCTGGTTTTCCCTGAGGGGACACGCTCGCCAACCGGGCGCATTCGGGCGTTTCGAGTCGGGTTGGGTCTTCTGGCAGCGGAACTGGATGTGCCGGTCGTTCCTGCGTGGATTGACGGTACTTATGATGCGCTGCCAAAGGGTTGCTCTTGGCCGCGAAGATCATCAATCCACGTCAGTTTCGGAGCTCCTATATCCATGAGCGGCTATGGGCTGGACCAACTGGACGAGACACAGAGGTTCGACGCCTACCGCAGGATCACGTCAGATACCCAGGCCGCTGTCGAAGCGTTGGCGCACAGCTCTTAGATGGCAACCGGGAGCTGCAGCGCTGCGTTTTTCGACATCGACGGCACGCTGACGCGGACCAACATCGTGATCTACTACGTGGCGCTAGCCCTAAAGGGCCGGCGCGCAATCTCCAAAACCGTCTGGTACGCTGGTTTCGCGTTTAAAGTCGTACTGTTCCTTATCCTGGACAAGATCTCCCGCAGATGGTTTAATGTTTTTTTCTATCGTGGCTATAGAGGCTGTACAACAACGGAGCTTGATAGTGTCGCCGGTGAAAATTTCAAAAAAATTACACACCCGCGTCTGTTTGCCAGCGGCGCGCAGCAGATCAAAGAACATCAGGACAGTGGGGAGATAGTGGTGTTTGTCACCGGCACACTGGACGTGATCGCCGCTCCTTTAGCAGAACTGTTGGGCGTGGAGCATGTGATGTCGGTGTCACTGTCAGAACGCGATGGGGTATGCACTGGTGGGTTGACTGGACCGCCTCTGAGCGATGTGGAAAAAGCACGGAGAGTCAGAGAGTTCGCAGATGAGCACGATATTGATCTCTCGGCAAGTTTCGCCTATGGAGACAGTGCAGCGGATAGGGCAATGCTGGAGGCAGTGGGAAACCCGGTGGCTGTCAATCCTGACAGGAGTCTGGGGGCCCACGCCAAAGAACATGGATGGCAGGTGCGCCACTGGGCGGACTCGTCGCACTGACATTGGGGTGGGGCCTGTCTAAGGTGCAACATTGGTTGTGTAGTTCAACACGCTAAGCCTATAGTGATGTGCGGTGCCGTGGTATTTCGCGGTGAAACAGGAATTCAGGGCATGATTCAGGGTGTATATATATGAAGGCGGTTCAGTACGTAAAGAGCGTCCCTCGCTACCTGATTTTACAGGCGACCAAACGGTGGTGGCCCAAGGTTGTCACTAGCGTTTTGGCACCGACTAAGCTGCGCGATGTGGAGCCACCTTCGCTCCCGACCCAGAAGTGGGTGAGGATTCGCACACGGATGAGCGGCATCTGCGGCTCCGATGTAGCCACAGTAGCCGCCAAAGGTAGTGCCTACTTCTCACCGCTGATCTCAACACCGTTTGTCTACGGTCACGAGAATGTCGGTGATGTGTTCGAGATGGGTACTGACGTTGACCAGTCGTGGTTGGGACGAAGGGTCGTTATTGAGCCGGCTCTGACGTGTGTGGTCAGGGGGATCGAGCCTGTCTGCGTTCAGTGCGCAAACGGGCAGTTCGCCAACTGCGAAAATGTCACCCAAGGCGACATCGCCCCTGGAATACAGACCGGCTACTGCTTTGATACTGGTGGCGGATGGAGCTCAGAGTTTGTAGCCCACGAGTGGCAGCTTCATCCTGTACCTGACGAAATGTCAGACGTTACTGCCGTCCTTATTGAGCCGTTTAGTTGCGCGCTGCATGGTGCTCTGAGGGCGGACGTTCAAATAGGGCAAAGAGTGTTGGTGCTTGGGTGTGGGACCATCGGGCTACTTACCATCGCCGCACTGAGGGCGTTGGGGGTGTCCAATGAGATCGCTGCGGTAGCGAAATATCCCCATCAGGAGAGACTGGCAACCGATTTTGGAGCCGACGTTGTTCTGAAGCCGGGAAAAACGCTCTACGATAAAGTACTAGAGCTCTATGGCGCTCAAAAACATCAGCCAGAGTTGGGGAGGCCCATTTTCGTCGGCGGCGCGGAGGTGGTCTTTGACTGCGTCGGCTCGTCCACTAGTATTGATGACGCGTTGCGTTTCACCCGCGCCCAGGGGACGACCGTGCTGGTGGGAATGCCAGCGATACCATCGGGGATCGACTGGACCGCCATCTGGTACAAAGAGCTCAGGGTGGTCGGGGCCTACGCCTACGGCACTGAAAATATCAATGGTCACGAGCACAGGACATTCGAGATCGCCACGCAGCTTCTGTCTGGCGATGCGGCCGATAAGATGTCAGGTCTGGTAGGCGGAAAGTATCGAATAGCGGACTTTCGCAAAGCGATCCACAGCGCACTTTTCAGCGGAAAGTCTGGCGTGGCAAAAACCGTATTCACGTTTTTGGATGAGGAATAGACGGCAACATGGCGAATGACAACACGATCTATGTCGAAAAGAGCGACCGTCCGTTTTCCATGAATTACGGCGCTGGCTTCTGGACTGAAAAACTACCGGTGGGCACCAGGGTTCTTTACCCGAACCCACCGATGGAGGGGCTTCGCTACATAAGGGATGCTGTTCACGAAGCCGTTGAGAACCCCCACGGTTGCGATCCTCTTTCCGCTCAATTGACCCCTGGGATGAAAGTCACCATCTGCATCGACGATATCTCTTTGCCGCTGCCCCCGATGCGGACGCCTGACTTCAGGCAGCAGATGTTGGAGTATCTTCTTGAAAAACTGGGCGACGCAGGTGTTGACGATTTTCACATAGTTGTCGCCATCGGCCTTCACAGGCGAATGACCCCTGCCGAAATCAAGCGCTCTGTCGGCCCCAAAGTGTTCAAAGCCTGCTATCCCGACAAGCTCTACAACCACGACTCGGAAGACTACGACAACCTCGTTCACTTGGGACACACGGAGCACGACGAGGATGTGGAGCTCAACAAGCGCGCCGTCGAGTCCGATCTGGTGATATACTGCAATATCAATCTGGTAAAGATGGACGGCGGTCACAAATCCCTCCAGACAGGGATCAGCTCGTACCGAAGCGTCAAACACCATCACAACTCCCACACACTCCTGCACTGCGACTCGCTGATGGACCCGCCCAAGTCGGCACTCTACGACAGCGTTGCGCGCATGGGTCGAATCGTAAATGAGCACATGAACGTCTTTCACATAGAGACCAGTCTTAACAGCGATACATTTCCACACGCGTTCCCGTTTCTCCAAAAACCAGAACGCTCGTGGAACGCGTTTGACAGAGCACAGCATGCTATCAACAAAACCACGCTGTCGGCGCTTACGCTGTCGGTTGGGCGAAAGATATTTATGCGGATGCCTGCGCCATATCTGGTCACCGGTGTCAATGCTGGCAAGACCGAACCGGTTCACGAGCGCACGTTGGCCAAAATACAGGAACAGCAGTGGGTCAAGGTGGATGGGCAGGCCGATGTGGTGATCGCCGGAGTGCCGTACATATCACCATATAACGTCAACTCCAGTGTTATGAACCCGCTTCTCGTCAACTGCCTGACCGCAGGATATATGTTTCATATGTACGAGGGCGTTCCGCTGGTTAGGCAGGGCGGCGTGATGATTCTTCCGTGCCCTCTGGAGTACAAATTCGACAAGCGTCACCATCCGTCCTACGTTGACCTTTTTGAAGAGGCGCTCCCTGATTGCCTGGATCCGGCGGATATGGAGGCCAAATACGAGGAGAAGTACGCCAGCGATCCTGGCTACCTGGACGCCTACCGCAACGACTTCGCCTACCACGGCGTTCATCCGCTCTACATGTGGTACTGGGCGGCGCTGGGCATGAAGCATATGGGGCAGATTATCTACGTCGGTGCCAAATCTGATGAGGCCGCAAAGCGAATGGGGTTTGAGGTGGCACCCAATGTCGCCGAAGCCGTGGAGATGGCCAAAAATATCGTCGGCAAGCCAAACCCTGACATCACCTGTTTTCATATGCCGCCTATTTTCGTCTGCGACATGACGGGCACAACCGGCGAATCGGTGCCTACCCATGGCTGACAACCGTCTGCTGATAGTCGCCAACCCTATATCGGGCTCCGGTCGCAGCAAAAAACTGTGCGAAGCTGTCTGCCTCGAACTCAAGCAACTCGGTGTTGACGTTGAGGTCCGTTGGACCGACCAGGTCGGTGCTGCGAAAAGGATTGCTCAAGAGGCGTCAACCGAGGATTGGTCGGTTATCGCGGCGTGCGGCGGTGATGGAACCGTTCACGAGACGATCAACGGTCTGGTCTCAGACGCGGGAGACCAGCCAGCGTTTGCGGTGATTCCAGCGGGCAAAGGCAACGACCTCGCAAGGGCGTTAGGGATGCCAAACGGGGCTGCTGAGATAGCGAAACTGTTGAAACTAGACAACCGCAGGTCGATTGATCTTGGCAGGATAGAAGGACAGCTTTTCGCCACGGTCGCCACGTTGGGATTTGATGCGGAAGTAGCTCGCACAGTGCATGAGGGGTCGATCCCGTTCAGCGGAGTGATTACCTACGTCTTGGCGGTTTTGAAGACTTTGGCGACACACCGTTGTCAAAAGATGACGCTGACCGGGGATTTCGGCGTGCGGGATGCCAAAATGTTTTTGGCGGCGACGGCCAACACATCAAGCTACGGTGGTGGGATGTTCATAGCGCCAGACGCACAGCCAGACGATGGGCTTTTCGACGTGTGCGTCATAGACGAGGTCTCCAAGTTCACAGTTCTGCGGATTTTCCCAAAAGTGTTCGCTGGCACTCACGCGACGCATCCCAAGGTCGAGATTCTTCGCACTTCGTCGCTCAAGATTGAGACAGACGAGCCGTTCCTGCTGTTCGCCGATGGTGAGCCTATTGTCGAAACGCCGACGACGATTGAGATGTTGCCTAAGGCGCTTGAGGTGGTCGTTCCATAGACGCCAAGCGTATAGACGCGCCTACGATAGATTTGGCTGTGATGACCCTCCTACCTAAACACACCTTCTCCAAGTCCAAACATCAGATGGCATGGTCGATCAACTCGTTCATGATTGTAGTTTTGTGTTTTCTCAAAAAAACCCCTCGATCGGAGAGAAGATGTCCGCACTCAAAGGTTTTCACCACATCGCGGTAATGACCACTAAATTCGATGAATCATTCGCTTTCTACCGAGACCTGTTGGGTCTGCCGGTGATGCACGCGTGGCAGAGCGGGCCCCGCCGTCTGTGTCTGTTGGCTACCGATCCGTCAAACCCAACTGGTGGGCCGTATGTGGAGCTGATTGAGTGTGCATCCGACGCGCCGGAACCCGAATCGCATTCCGCACATCCTATAGCGCACCTGACGTTCAGGGTTGATGACGTTGATGATGCAATAGAGCCAATCAGGGAAGCTGGGTGTCAGATCACCATCGAGCCGAAAGACGCCATGCTTGGCGACGCGTCTGCCCGACTGGCGTTTTTCACCGGCCCCAACGATGAGACTATCGAATTTTTTGCATCAGAGGCTGTGTAGCCTCGCGAGTTCGCCGCAGTTCTTTTTTTGGGAGAGACCTATGCGACCCGATGTTACCCAGGTATTCCGACGTTTATCGTTTTTGATCGCTGTGGTTGTCCTGTGCCAGAATAGCTTCGGTTTTCAGACCGACGGCTTGACTTCTAAAAGGCGTTCCGCGCTCCGCACGACAGAGTCCATATCAATTGATGGACGTCTGAATGAGGGTGCCTGGTCAGATGCCCAGACTGCTGGCGGCTTTCTCCAGGTTGAACCAAACGAGAACTAGCCAGCAAACGAGGCGATCGAAGTCAAAATCCTTTTTGACGACCGCAATGTCTATGTCGGCGTCGTCTGCCACGACAGCAAAGGACAGAACGGGTTTCGGGCCGTAAGCGCTCTTACCAGTCCGCGCCGCTTTGCCGCCTCGCTTGCGGGGTCGATTGCTGCCGCCGCTGTGGGATAATATCGCTCAAAACAGTCGCGCGGGCCTCGCCTGTCCGTTTCCCAAATCAGGAGTAGGAATGCTATCACTGACCACAGACTATGCTGAAGACAAGGGTGATCCGTCGGAGTATCTGAGGCGGATTGCTGAGGCGGGTTTTTCGCACACGCACTGGTGTCATCATTGGAATACGGATTTTATGTATTCGCTTGGTGAGATCGAGCAGATAGGGTGGTGGTTGGATGAGTTTGGGTTGAAGGTGCTGGATTTGCATGGGTCGTGCGGGCCGGAGAAGAACTGGGGGTCGAGCAAGGAGTGGGAGCGGGCTGCCGGGGTGGAGCTTGTGAAGAACCGGATCGACATGGCTGACAGGTTGGAGGGTGATGAGGTGATAATGCATATCCCAGGAATACCGGGATCAGAGCCGTTGATGAGGTCGAACCGTTCGCGAGAGAGCGGAACATAAAGGTATGCCCTGAGAACGGGAAGTTTGATGCGATTAAGCATGTTTTTTCGCTGTACGGTCCTGAATATGTCGGTCTCTGCTACGACTGCGGGCATGGGAATATGGCGGGCGATGGATTGGATGATCTGGAGAGTGTGAAAGACCGTTTGGTGTGCACCCATCTCCATGACAACGACAGCCACGGCGACCAGCACAACCCGCTGTTTACAGGCACCGTTGATTGGCCGAGATTGGCGTCAATTATCGCTCGGTCGAGTTATGAGAAGTGCATCAGTATGGAGGTGACGCAACCGCTGTCGGGGATTGAGGATGAGACGGAGTTTCTCAAAACGGCTTTTGAGGGTGGTACGAGGTTTTCGGAAATGGTGGAGCAGGCGCGGCAAAACATTGGGTGATGAACGGATTTTGATATTCAGGAGGATGCGAGTTGAAATTTAAGCAACCGCTAATAGGCAACGCAGAAGCGCTCTACGACTACGCCTGTAGTGTGCCGGTAATCGACACTCACGAGCACATCCCCAAATCAGAAGAGGACTACAATCAGGCGACTATCAGGTTTGGCCACCTATTCAACCCCTATGTGTCCAACGACTTAGCATCTGCGGGGATGCCTTTCCCCAAGGATCAGTGGGCGGCGTTTGTATGCATCGAGGATGATTGGGAGGCCGTCAAACATGGCAGCTATGCCAGGCCGCTTAGGATAGCGCTCGAATATTTCTACGATGTCGACGATCTCACCCGCGAGAATTTTCTTGATGTCGTCGAGCGGATCAATGAGGCGAATA
Source organism: uncultured bacterium (assembly GCA_964627605.1). GTDB lineage: Bacteria > Latescibacterota > MWCZ01 > MWCZ01 > CAZVGZ01 > CAZVGZ01. The sequence goes on from CAZVGZ010000002.1 coordinate 145,667, forward strand.
CCCCAGGGATCTACAAGCGCGTATTCAACGATGCGTGCGGAATTGAGCGGTCGGTGCTGTGCAGCGGCGTGCTGCCAGATAGAGACGACCCGCTCATTGTGGGCAATATCAACTCATCGTCGATGATGCTGACGGGCAAAGCCAGTCTGGACGCGATGTCTGAGGAGATAGGCGGTTCAGCGATCAACTGTTTGGACGAGCTTGAAGAGATTTCAGGCGAGTGGATGGCGCTCAAAGTTTCTCAAGGAGCGATGGAGTTCAAAAGCAGGGCGATGCCCGTGGAAAGGCCGGACCGTGATGAGGCGGCGGCGGCACTGTCAAACTTGCTTAAAGAGGAGACGACGTCAGACGAAGAGATGTGTCACCTGTCGGCCTGGTTGAGGGAGGCGAATGCGGTCAAGTGTGCGGAGCTTGGTGTGCCGCTGGCGCTGCATACTGGGGTGTGGAACGATTTCAGGACTCTGTCGGTGAGTGACATTATCGGGTTCATAGAGCGCAACCCCGACACCAGGATGGATATATATCATTTGGGCATCCCAGACGTGAGGACCGCGATTCAGGTGGTGAAAAACTATCCGAATGCCTACCTCAACCTCTGTTGGGCGCACGTTGTCGCCAGCTACATGGTGGTGAACACCATGAACGAGGCGGTGGACATGGTACCTATGAACAAGATTTTCGCGTTCGGTGCGGACTATGTGCTGTTTGTGGAAAAAGTGTATGGGCATCTCTTGTTGGCAAGAGAGAATGTCGCCCTGGTGTTGGGCGACCGTGTGGACCGGAATCTGATGGATATGTCAGAGGCTATGGAGACGCTAAAAGCGTGGTTTTACGACAACCCCAAACAGTTCTATGGGCTGTAGAATCGTGCTTACGAGTCGGTGAGTTAGGCTGTTGATCGAGTCGCTCAGTCTGGCGATGGCTCTGGCATACTTGGTCTTTGTGAGGTATCGGACTATTCTTGTGGCGTTAGAGAGTTACATGCAAACAGTGTTTACCACCACGCCGGGGAGTTTTTGAGATGATATCCATTGCGCATCCGCTGCCTGAAGTCTACGAGCGCAAACACGGCAAGATCAACGATCTGCGGTCGATCACGCATAACCCAAAGCGAGGCGAGGACTGGATCGCCACAACCACAACGCTCTTCAACCCGAACGACGGCCTGATTTACGCGGGCCTGACAAGCCGCGATGGGGATATTCTGTACTCCTACGACCGCTCGACGGGAAAAGCGACTTGTTGTGACTACCTCTCTGTGCGGGTTGAAGGGGAGATCAAAGTCCATCGCTCGCTGGAGTTGGGGCCTGATGGAAAGCTTTATAGCGGTTCGGCTGGATTGGTTGACCGGAAGACGAGAGACGCCCACCCAGGCGGGCAGCTATGGTCCTATGACCCGGCGACAGGGGAGTACGACGTGTTTGGTATTCCGGTACCCCACGACTACGTGCAGCACATCACTGTCGATTTTGAGCGACAGGTGATGTACGGCGGCACATATCCTACTCCGTGGTTCTTTGCGTTTGACCTGAAGACGCGCACGACCAAAAAGTGCTCTTACTCCGGTGCGCTTCCTCACAGATCTGTTGTGGCTGATGACGGCAAAGTTTGGAGCGGGTACTCGATGTCGATGGACCTGGCCAATGGCGACAACATGCTGATGACCTACGATCCTGACACGAACGACATCACATACCACGATTTTGGTTTGCCGATGGTGGGAACATCTGACCCTCGCCAGATTGATGACATGGTTAACCTCGGCGATGGTTATATCTACGCCTCCACTGTCAGCGGCGGATTCTCACGCATCAATCCGAAAACATGCGACATTGAGTGGTACGGCAAACCGTCGAGGGGGATGCGGTTGGCAGGGATAGATGAGGCGCCTGATGGACGGCTGTTCATTACCACCGGCGCGTTTTATGGTATGCACAAGGACGACGCCCCGTGCCACGTTTTCGCCGTCGACAGGGACACGAAGCAGTTCTATGACTATGGCATTATCGAAGACCCCGACTTCGGTGACGGATGTCAGGTGGTGCATCACCTGTCAATCGACGATGAAGGCACGCTTTGGGTCGGTGAGACCGACACCCACAACCGTTCAGGTTGTCTGTGGGAGTGCCACCTGGAGGATTGATGGCTGAATGCTGACCCGTTCTTTTGGGGATGGCAGATAAATATATGACTGTTTTCGGGGCGGCTCAGGTGTCAAACGAGACACGGGACTGCCCCGCACACGTTTAACTCGGATCGCAGAGGCGACGCGATGGAGAAGACCGAAACGACCCGAAAGAAGACGATTCTGATCGGGTTGGATGGGATGATTCCCGAACAGGTGATGCGCTACCGCAAACGGGTGGTTGAGCTTGATCGATTATTAAAAGAAGGCTTTTTCTCACCGGCGGTGCCGTCGTTTCCCACAGACACCCCTACCAACTGGACCACGATCGCCACCGGAGCGTGGGCCGGGACACACGGGATCGTGGGGTTTGGTGTTCATAAACCTGGGATGGAGACTGCGGTAACCACACCGACATTCAACTCCCGGCAGTGCCAGGGAGAGTATTTTTGGCAGGCCGCCGAGAGGCAGGGCAAACGGTGCCTCCTAATCAACTACCCCACCGCATTTCCTCTGACTCTCAATGACGGAGTGGCCATCGGCGGCGACGGTCTTATGTCGTCCAAATGGACGGTGAGGTATCATGAACTCATCAGCTCGTCGAGGGACGTATCACGGGTCAAGCCACTGGCTATGGGGGCCGCCAAAAAGTGGAAAAATGTCCCTCCTGATTGGGAGGTCGTCGCTGAGGGTGTTGTCGATCTTGACAGGGAGCGGAGGTTTGGTTGGGGTGCAGCAGGTGTCACAGACCAAGGCGATGTTGAGATTGTCGCTTCTAAGAGAAGATATGTTCTCGTCATTAGGGATGGGGGGACGTCGAAAATCGTTTTGTCTGCGAGCCGCGATGTCAAGAAGGCGATAACCACCATTGGCAAGGGGGAATGGTCGGGGTGGATAGATGAGCGGTTTGGCGGAAAAAGGGCGCTGAGGCAGTATAAACTTGTGGATTTGAGCGCTGACGGGTCGAAAGTGACGATCTATGGGTCGATGGCTGCCACGCCCACCGGATGGGGGTTCCCAAAAGGCATTGAGAAAAAGATCATCGAGCATGCAGGAGGCTATGTCGAGGCGTTGGAGCTTTCGCCAGACGCTGCGTTCAGGGCAGGATGGTTTGGACGGGATAAGATGGGCCAGATCATGGATATTATGGAGCTCCAGGCAGACTGGACAGTGAAGTGTGCCCAATACCTCGCCGATACCGAAGAGTGGGACGCGATGTTTGTGCAGTTTCACGCCCCTGACGGGATCAACCACGACATTCTAGGCGATATGGAGAGTGAAGACCCATCAATTCGCAGGAGGGCTGATGAGTGGCTCGGCGAGACATACCGCGTTCTCTTCAAAATGGTTGACGAAATTAGAAACGCTTGCGCGGACAAGAACACGCACGTTTGCGTGGTGTCGGATCACGGAAACATCCCGATCCGCAAATGGATAAACCTTCCTGGGATTCTAATGAGGCAGAACTGGCTCGAGTTTGCTGAAGACACGGGGTCCAAAAGGTGGAGCGTTGATCCTACGAAGACAGTCTGTTGGCACGCCGAGCATCAGTCTGGGGTGTGGATCAATGTCGCTGGACGTGAGAAGTCAGGTTTGGTGAAGCGCGGTGCGGAATACGAGTCTCTCAGATGGCGGATCATCGACCATTTGAGGCGAGTGGTGGATGAGGAGACTGGTGAGCCGGTATTTGCGGTGGTCGCCCGCAGGGAGGACCTACAGTCTCTGGGTGTTTGGGGAAACAGGTTTGCCGATATCTTGTGCATAGCGAACCCTCAGTATCTGACATACGTTGAGCGGGTGGGTGATCTGCCTAAACAGGACGTGGATGCATACTTGGCTGCGCCAGATGTGGTGGATATCGCCGACGCGCCGCTGTCAGCGAGTTTAAGAGCTTTGACCGCAGTGCACTGGCACTTGCCGACAGCCTCGGTGGGTTATGCCTCCAATTGCGGTTGCTTCATTATGACCGGTCCCGGTGTCGCCCAGGGAATGTCGGGAGAATGGGTCAACCTGGTTGACGTGGCTCCAACACTGGCTCATTGCCTGGGGATAGAGCCGCCTGCCCATGCAGAAGGCCGGATTGTCCGCGAGGCTTTTGACTGAGTGATCTGTATTTCCGGAAAAACCGGGTCTCCACCAAATCTGATCGGTTGTGCCGGGATGGTGCTACAGAGTAGGTTTGGCGGGGCGTCGGCAGTCGCCTGTTACCTCGTCTTACCGTGAGCGAGAACTGAAGCCATAAATGCCAAGTGATATAATGCCGTTGGTCGTCGCCGCAGCCTCGATAGGTCTGTTCCACACGCTTCTGGGGTCGGATCACTATCTGCCTTTTGTCGCCATGTCGAAGTCTGGGCGATGGTCGATGCGGAAGACAGCGGTTATCACCGCGCTTTGTGGATTGGGGCATGTAGCAGGATCAGTGGTTCTAGGAGTTCTGGGGATCGCGATAGGTGCCGCAGTCGGAACGCTCGAATTTGTTGAGTCGATTAGGGGTGATCTTGCGGCTTGGGGTCTGACGGCGTTTGGGTTGATCTATTTCGTATTGGGAGTGAGAAAGGCTCTAAGAGACCGTCCACATCAACACGATCACGCTCACTCTGTGTCGCATCGGCATGTCCACACACACACGCACAGCGATGACCACCTCCACGCTCACGGCACAGAAGCAGTTGGCGGTTCCACGCCGTGGGTGTTGTTTGCGATTTTCCTTTTCGGGCCGTGTGAGCCTTTGATTCCGCTGCTGATGTACCCTGCTGCGCAGGGCTCTGCATATGGAGTGGTGGCGGTCGCTCTCGTGTTCGCTGTGACAACAGTGGTGACGATGCTCGCTGTGGTTTTGGGGGTCGTGTCCAGCGTTAGGCCTGTTGAGGTTGGGCGGATGTCGCGGTACACACACGCGATTGCAGGTGGGACCGTGTGTAAGTGCGGGGTATCTATTCAGCTTCTGGGCCTGTAGATAGGACCGCTGAATCAACGGGCGGGTTGGCTACGTATTGCTGTGTCGCTGGCGATTGTTTCCCCCAAAATAGCTGTTTTATGATTGGGCAGAGAGATGAATCCAATCCAGATTGACACAATCTTTTTTCTCATTCACCCGCTCTGCTACGAATCCCACGCCGAAGACCCCGAGTTCTCCTCAAAATATCGCCACTACATCGATTACGAAAAAAAAATCAAAGAGCGGTGGTTGGCGCGCATCGAGGAGATGGCGTCCAACGAGGCGCTGGTAGTGGGGTCGCCTGGGTGTTCGATGGAGCTTGAGGAGTTCGTTGTACAGAGGCTCGGGCATCGTGGTTTGGTGATCAGAGATGTGATAACGCATCAGCCTGAGCTTTGGGACACGCTGCTTTCTGACGAAACCAAAACCGCGTTGGGCAAAGACCTGCTTTCGATGTATTGGAAACATGAGTTTCAGTGGAAATCCGATCCGCTTGGGCAGCCTATTATCGCGCGTGGATGGGCTGAAAGAATCAAAATGGAGTTCGGCGAGCGCGGGCTTGTATATGACCCTGACACGGTAAGAACAGAGGGTTGGGGAGAGTCGTTTGAGGGGTGCGTTGCCAACTATACACGGTTTTTGGGGACGTATTTGGGGCTTGCGAACCCCATCGAAGATGAGTTTGAGATGACGGTTCCTGGCGCCAAGATTCTGCTTACAGCCAGGTTTGTAGAACGGATATCTATTGATAGCACCGTGCGGCTCTATCTGTGGGAGGTCAGGGATGGACGTTTTGTTGGATGGTTTCACAAAGCGATGGCGGCGATTGGAGATCCTTCAGTTGTGGCACGGTTTGCGACAGCGGGGATGTCGTTTGAAATTCAAGATCGGCACTCTGTTCTGTGGCCGATGCGCGATTCGGAGATAGAGTGGGAGGATGGTGATCTGCTGGTGCCAGTGCGTGGTGCTCACTATGTGATCGCTGAAAACGCCGACTATGATCAGTTTAGGGGTTCGCTCGGTCAGGCGGTTCTGATCGAAAACAGCAAAGGGCCCGAACAGTCGGCGTTGTGATGATTATCAAATTCCCTTTGGGCGGTGTAGGCGAAGCGATGAGTTTGGGTGATTCAACTATCAACCTGTGGAGGTGAAGGTGCCTGACGCGACGAGACTGATGTGCTGCGATCTCAACTGGACGCGCTACAGCGAGAAGTACGCTCCACCGTCGATGCCGCAAGACTGGGCGTACATGGACCCCAAAGAGTATTTCGATTGGCACATGGAGTTCGGCAATAACGCCATGTTTTGCCAGGCCTACACTTTTTGCGGTTACGCGTTCTATCGCACCAATTTGGGGCCTGTTGCTCCTGGTCCAGGCGGCGACTTGCTGCCGAACCTGCTTAAGTTGGCCAACAACGCAGGGGTGCCGTTTTGGTCTTATTTCAGTGTGAGCTGGGACCTGATCGCACGAGGGCTGCGCCGTGATTGGTTGTTTCCCGATCACCCAGGCGGATGGTGTCTGGCGCCTGAGACCTCTTGGACCGATCTGCTGTGCCAACGTGTTCGAGAGTTCTTGACAGACTTTCCGGTAGACTGGATACTGTTCGACATGTTTCTCTACGGTGAGGTAGAGACGAACAAGTTTGCTGTGGAGCCGTCGGAAATAGTAAGAGAGCCCTTTGAGGAAATTATCGGGCGGGCGATGCCTGACACCGCCGAAGAGATTACCCCTGAAGAGTCGATGGCCTACAAACGCGAGATAATGGGGAGGCAGTTTGCGCGCATAAAGGAAACGGTCAAGGAGACATCGCCAAAAACCAAGATACTTTTCAACGTGCCCTATTTGGAGCCAACCGAGCCGATCTGGACCGATCATCCGATGTTGACACATAGCGATGGCTTGTTCGCTGAATGCACTAGACCCGACATCCTGGAGTGGCTGCTTGAAGTCAAACAGCCGGGCCAGAGAGTGATGACGACTCTCTTGGGGCATACCGGCCCTGGATGGTGCGATCCGAATAGTTGGCGCAGGTGGTACGACGCCGGTTGCGACTTCTTTGGGTATACGTTCGGCACGCCGCCTGACTTTAGGCCGCATCCGTTCTACCATGACGGGTTGGAGATCACCCGCAACGCGTTCGCTGAGATTGAAAAACAGCGGTCGGCGGGATTACGCTGCGAATCGCTTAATACCGGGTATGGTGGTACATCTTAGGCGCTCCACGGCTAGATTTCTATGTGTGTAGTCTCAATCATCCTTTACAGGGTTTGTGGCAGATCAAAACAAAGGACGTGCTCCCATGAATGAGTTTCCGAGAACGACCGTCGGCGGGGTGTCGCTCAGTCGGCTTATCATCGGCACAAACTGGTTTCTGGGCTACTCTCACCAGAGCAAGGCCAAAGACGATTTTATTAAGGAGTATCAGACATCGGAAAACATCGCCAATATTCTGACGGTATTCATGGAGGCTGGCGTTGATACTATAATGGGGATGCCTGAGCCTATTCTGGCTGACGCGATAGAAGAGGCTGAGAACCGGACAGGTCGCAAATCGACGTTGATCCTGACGCCGGGCTTCAATCTTAAGCCTGGGGGACCACCAGCAAACGATCCGGAACCGGTGTTTGACAGGTGCCAAGAGCTGGGCGCGACGTTCTGTATGCCCCATCAAGGCGTTACCGACTGCCTGATGGATAGGCTAAACGGGACGATTCGCGATCTGGACAAGTACACCGCCATGATCCGTGAGCGGGAGATGGTGCCAGGGCTCTCGACGCACATGCCAGAGACTGTCATCATGGCTGATGAGATCGACGCTGATGTGGAGACCTATATTCAGATCTACAACGCTGTCGGTTTCTTGATGCAAGTCGAGCAGGATTGGGTGATGAGGGTAATAAGGAACGCCAAAAAACCTGTGATGACCATCAAGCCTCTAGGGGCAGGGAAACTACAGCCGTCAGTAGGGTTGGCGTTTTCGTGGAACACTATACGCGATTGCGACATGGTGACCATCGGCACGACAACTCCAGATGAAGCCAGGGAGATCGTTGATATCTCGATGGACTACTTGGACAACCGCATACCTGACAACGAGCTTCAGACGACGCGAAGCAAAGCCACTCTGATTAGGGAGTCTGCTGGCGCATAGCGGTCGTTTCCAAAACACCAACACCGAAAAAGAGGCGGCCGTGCTGGACAGACCCTGCACGGCCGTTTTCGCTTTGCGGACATCTCACTCATGGGGGAGTCATCTGGTGCATCAGACAGAGGGGATTCGCGACGACCTACCGGTGTTTCATGACCGGATTCTACAGAGACTGCACTATCCGCTGGCGTGGCAGAATGTTGATAGTAACATGGGTTTTGATGAGTGGCGAGATGTTGCGCGACAGAGATTCCTTGAGTGCCTACTAGTAAAGCCACCTGAAGCCCCATTTGATCCAGTTGTAGTAGGCGAGGAGGACCGAGGAGATTATGTCGCCAAAAGGGTGGTGTTCAATCTGACGGTGGACAGCCGCGTTTTGAGTTATGTGCTGATTCCCCAGGGCGAGGGGCCGTTTCCAGCGGTGCAACTGCTCCACGACCACGGCGGTCGGTTTGACATCGGCAAAGAGAAGGTAATCCGACCGTTTGGTGAACCAAAAAAGAGGCTGGATTCAGCAGAACAGTGGGTCAATGAGTGCTATGGTGGGAGATGGATTGGCGATGAGCTGGCCACTAGGGGGTATCTCTGTTTCGCCACCGATATGTTTTTCTGGTCGGACAGGGGTGGGGCTGAGCCTTCGCAGATGGGCGCGGTGTCGGCGAATCTGACCTATCTGGGGATGTCGATGGCTGGACTTATCGCCCATGAAGATCTGGCGGCAAACGGGTTCGTCGCTTCGATGCCAGAGGTTGATTCCACGCGAATTGCTGCGATGGGGCTGTCGGTGGGGTGCCTTCGCACATGGCAGCTTGCAGCGCTCACCGAACAGATCGCTGCCGGAGTGGCGATCTGTTGGATGTCCACCATCGCCGATCAGATGCAGCCTGGAGTCAACCTGACCACCGGCGGCTATCCGATGATGCATCCCAACCTGTACAACTTTTTTGACTTTCCCGACGTGGCGAGTATAGCGTGTCCCAAGCCGATGCTTTTCTACAACGGCAGCAAAGATGCGCTTTTCAGTGTCGCCAGCGTCAACGAGGCGTACGAGAAGATGCATGTGGTCTGGGACTCTCAAAACGCTTCCGACAGACTACACACGCGAATGTGGGATGTTCCCCACGAGTTTAACCAGGAGATGCAGAAAGAGGCGTTTGAGTGGCTGGACGGGTTTATCGGAAACGGCTCGGTGTAGCTATGGCCCACGAGCCGAAACTCATGCCATTGTCAGTGATGGACGTCCGTGCGGTTGGGCTTTTCTCGCTCACCGCGCTGCTTGTGCTAATTCATTCAACCGCCATAGCGCAGGAGCCGCTATACAGACTCGACGAGCATCCTCATACCTCATCCACTAGGGAGGACGTCAGGCTTGATTCGGTGACCAGGATAGCTGGGAGAACCTCGCTTAGGTTTGAGATGGTGGAGCTTCGTCCTGCTGAATGGACATCCGAGATTGGACAGATAGTCCCGGGGCAGCTCTATGTCTTTTCGGCTGATGTACGCACTCTTCTGCTACGAACCACTGGCCTTCAGTCGGGAATGGAGTCCACACTAGGATGCACCGGTCGTTACGGCGACGACAACGATGTGTCGCCGGTTGTTATCTATTTCAGGCGCGATTGAGTCCAAAATCTTGCATATGGGCGGAGGGCAGGTTCGAATTAGCACTCTGGCGGTAGATATGTGGGCTGTTACAGACTGCTGATGCTATACCAATATCTCCGCCCTCTGATAGTTGAAGCAGTAGTAGGGGCGGCTACCGCCCAACACCTGAAAATCGGTGAATATGAGCCAGAAAGATTTGCCGTCATCGGCGATCCATTTTGGAGATATCTGAGGCTGGTAGGCACGGGCGTCAGGGTCGTCAAAAGGGGTCCACTCTGTCTCTTCGTGGACTTGAAACCACGGCCCCCACGGGTGTTCGGCAGTCCAAAAACCGAGATAGCTCGGTTTTCCGAACCACTCGCCGTCATCGCTACAGCCCATCCCCCAGTTGACCATCATGTATAGCCCCAACGGTGCGTTGTAGACAACGCTTGGATGCCAAGCATACGGGTGGACCTGTGTATTCACCCATCCTTTGGGAAAGGTGTGTACCACCCCCCTATCCAAAATATCTTTGCTCCACTTAGCTGATCTGTCTGGGTTGTGCCCGGCGAAAAACTCGTAGCTTGATCGGTCCAGCACCGACTCTTTTCTAACACGAAACATGACGAGTTGGTTCATGGAGCCTTCGGTGTTGCCGTTGGGCGCGTAGATATATACAAAGCCGTCGCTGTTGTGTTCGTAGTTCTTGCCCATCTGCAACGCAGTCAGCAGCGAAAAGGCGTCTCCAGGTTCTTCGAAAAACACCATGTTATCGCTGCTTCGCTTATCCCACCATTCCCAAACCAGCGGGCCGCCGTCCTGATTTCTCCACGTCTGCCCGTGGTCGTCTGAATAGATCAGCTTGGCACCAAAGAACCTTGGCAGAGGCTTGTTGAAAGGTGTGTTGGGCGTGCTCAGATAGTGGTAGATGACACCGTCAACGGCGATGATGCCAAACCCATAGTAGCGGCTGGCGTTTGGTGGCTCAATCGTGAGTAGATTTGGGAAACCAGGCAGATGGGCGAATCTGTGGTCCGGTGGCTGCCCCTCCAAGCCGTAGACCCGCGTGTTGTAGTTTTGTGAGGTATAACCATCAACTTCGGACCAGCCTTGACCATCACACAGCCCAACGTACTGGTTGTCGTCGTCTGCCCAGGTCATGTGCCAGTTATCACCTGATCCGCCAGAGCGCTGGGTGGATTCTTCGTGTATTTCTATCCCTTTAATCGTCGGCATGTCTGCTGCTACCGCTGTCATCATCAAGTTCGGTCGATGACACCCACTGCCACTCGCCACCCCAGGGGCCGTCGGCGTTTCCGAGGATAAACGCAGACTCTGTCGACCCGACTCCTGGGAACTCTATATGTCCAGACGGGTTCCAGCTACGCGCGGCCCAGACCCCGTTGTGCAGCTTTTCGGTATAGGTGCAGAGCCCAGAGGTATATCGGACTTCTGGAGGTGGAGTTTCGCTGATGACAACCTCGGTATGGCTGGTATCCATTCTGAGACCTCTGTTGGCGCTCTGTCTATGGTGACGCTACTCAAGTCCGAGTTCGGCGATGGTGCCGTTCAGGGTGTCGCGGGATGAGTGCAGTCTTTCGGTTAACTGATCGAGAAAGGGGATGGCTTCGTAACTCTCTGGGTCTGATAAATCCTCAGAGTCGATCCGCGCTTGGCATTGCGAAGCGAGCTCTTTGGTCTGATCGACCTCTGATTGTGACAGGCCAGGGACAGACCGCCGCCAGCCGGATACGTCTATCGGGATGTCAAATAGCCATTTGTGGTCCTCAATTGAGAGAGTCAGTTGGGGTGAATGCTCTCCCAAAATTCGCAGAACCTCGTTCCACTCTACTACACCCTCGCCGCAAGGCCGGACCTGGCGCCTTATCCCTGTATCGTAAGGGAAGACAATCGCGTCTTTGCAGTGTGTCATGTGGGTGTAGGGTGCCACCCTCTTAGCTGCGGCAAGCGGCTCCTCGGCGAAACAGAGGCAGTTGGCAACGTCAAAGCAGACACCAACGACATCTGGTGCGATCGCTTCGACAAGACGCACCGCATCGAAGGTTGAGACTCCGCCTTTTGGTTCGATGTTAAGCCGAGAACCGTTGTAGATTAGGATGGGTGTAAGCGCCGCTAAAAACGTTTGGGTTCCAGAGAGTTGATCGGCCCAAGCGATGTCCGTTCGCGCTCGGGCGTCTGGGCCGCCTGTCCAGGTGTGAAGCTCATGCCATCCACAAGCAGAGGCGTTTTCGATCTCAATCTGCATCAGCGCCAACTGCTCTTCCCTGGTTTTTCCTGCAACAAACGGGTTGGCGCAGCCTACAGTGGCTTCGGTGTAGAGATCAAGCGAGTCTGCGTATGCCTTGATCTCGCGCATGCGGCCGATATCGGCACCTGAGCCAAAATGTCCCAGGCCCCCTTGAAGCCCGGATAGATTGTGGCCTTTGACGAACTCCAACGCTGAGAACGGGTCGAGCTTGAGTTCGTGGATGGTGAAAGATTCTAGTCCTACACGCACCGTTCCACCTCGAAATCTTAACGGCTGCCCCACGGCACCGATTCGATGGGAAGTGAGATCGTCGAACCTTCTTTCTCTGCGAGATAGGCCGCCTCAGATATCTCGACGGTGTACCTTACATCTGCTCCGGTTGTGGAGACCTGATTTTCCCTTCCTGAAAGCATATTGATCCACTCGCTTATCATCGTCTGGTGACCTGCGATGCCGCTGGTTTTGATTTTGGCATATCCTTCAGAGCCTGGATCACCGTCCAACTCTACGTGTTTCGACATCTCGGTCGCCGCATCGGAGTTAATAAACACGCCTTTACCGGAAATATAGTGTGCGTCGCCATCTGAACCGGTCACCCTGACGATCTCATACCATAGAGCGTTTGGACCGTTTGCGGCTTGACGGGTGGCCCAGTTTATTGACAGCTCTGCCAAAGCACCGGATTTCATCTGAGCCAAAACTACCCCGTAAGTCTCGCCCTCCATTCGCTCTGGCACCGATCTGGTCATACACGTCACCCTGTCTGCCTCGCCGCCGTACCACCTTAGCGCGTCGATCTGATGGATTAGGCATGAGCTGATAGCTCCACCGCCAAGCCGGTCCCAGAAAGCCGCCCACGGAAGATCCCTTGAGGGCAGCACGTTCTGGTTGTGCTCCAACTGCCAGAAATGAATCTCTCCCAAAACTCCGGAATCGACAACGGATTTGAGCGCCATCCAGTCTGAGTCGTATCTGCGATCGTGGCACACCGTCAAAGAGACGCCGTTGCTCTCGCACGTCTCAATCATCTGATCGCACTCGTGGATATTTCGCGCCATCAGCTTTTCGACAAGAATATGCTTCCCCGTTTGGGCGGCGGCGATCGATGCTGGGAGGTGTAGATCGTGGGGGAGCAGAATGTCCACCGCATCCACATCGCTCTGATCCAAGAGAGCGTCGTATGAGTCGTAGATGACCGGTTCGCACTCTAAGAGCTCTCTGATCCGATTGTGTTTAGCGGTGTCCGGTTCGGCAACTGCTGTCACCTGGCAGCGGTCATATGCGTTGACGTAAGCTGGCGCGTGTGCGCCAAAAATACCGCCGCCGCCAACGATACCTATCTTCATTCGATATCTCCCCCAGGATGGTCGATACTCACTCAGTTGCCCGAAAACCTTGCTATGGCGCCTCCGCCATAGTGGAAATTACTGCTGTAGCCACCGCTGTCCAACTAGCTGCAACCGTTGGCGCTGGATGTGAGTGTGGGGATATTCACCAGCTAGCGGCGCCCAAGCACCGGTAGCTGCGAAAAGCTCCTGGCATATTGGGCGCTGCGCCACAAATCTAATTCGCCGCCAAGTATACATAGCGCCAAAACAAGACGAGCACACCTTTTGAAAGGAAGGTGGTCCGTGAAAACTCCGACCGTCATGTCTGCACTCGCGTGCGGCGTCTTGGCCGTTTTAGTCGGATGTGGGAGTCAGAAGATCGCCGACGGGACCCCCTTTGCCTACACGCACGAGTTCGCAGAAGCTCCCAAAGACAACCCGCCCAAAATGATTCTTTTCACCACCATCAGCCCCCAGTGGTAAGTGCATAAGGTCGAATATCTGGCGGGCACGAGGGTCAAGGGTGCGATGATGAACGGGATAATGCACTCCTGGAACTCCCATGTGTGGAGTCTGCCCAACAGATTTGTGATGAACCTAGGGAAAGGCAGACATCAGGTGCTGATTAAATGCAGCGATCTGGGCGGCTCGGCGTGGGTCTTCTTCTTTCGGGTGACCGATCTGAATGGTGAAGCGGTTGACGGTCTTAGCTGGTTGGGCTCATAGCGCGTGGATTCCATGTATGCAGACGAATTTTCGGCTATCTAGAGATAGAACGACAACGCTCAAAACGATCGGTTTGGGGGAACGAAATGCTGGTACCTGGTGATGCAGTTAGCTACATCTCGCTGTTTCTGTTGGCATCGTTCATCTGCGCGATGATGGCGTCGACATCGTCCGCTGAAGAGACATATAGCGCAGAAGTACTGCCAGCGGATAGGACGGTCATGATCGACACGCTCACGGGCGTGACACTTACATTTCTAACGACGGACACACCATCGTCGAGTATCTATTTCCACGAGCGGTCGTGGCTTGCGAACAGCTCGATGATCGTCTTCCGGGGTGAACGCGGTACGATGGGGTATCTCACGGCTACAGGGGAGCTTGTCGTTCTGGAAACTCCCACCGGTGCCGTAGGGGCGGTGACCGCCGCAGCCAAGCGCAGTTCGATTTTCTGCATTCGTGGCAATGATGTCTTGGAGCTTACCCCGAAAATTGAGATATCCCCCGATCCGACGATTACGCCCTCCAAAGTGACAATTACAGAGCGCGTGATTGTCACGGTGCCATCTGGCAGCACACTGAACGTGAACTACGACGACACTTTTTTGTCCATAGGGATCGGCAAAACGGTAAATACGATCCGTGTGTCGGATGGGCGGTTGAAGGAGGTCTGTCGTCTCGACCCGCCTTTGGCTTGGCGCGGGCATCTTCAGTGGAGCCGCACAGAGTCAAATCTGCTGAGTATGGCGCAGGGACAGGACTGGCGGCGCGATCCGGACGCGCTAGACCGGATATGGGTCATCGATCCCGAAGAGGGGGTTCCCCGGCCTGTCTATCATCAGATAGTTGGCGAGCTGGTGACGCACGAGTCGTGGTGGGTGGACGATCAGATTCTGTTCTGTGGCGCTCCCCCGCCGTTGGGTCTGCCAGGCGACCCGGAGCGGCGGGAGATGGCTCACGTCAATGCGCTTGATACAACAACTGGCAATGTGCGGATTATTGGTGCAGGAAGCTGGTGGCCGGAAGGCTCTGATGAGGAGGTTTGGCGGCGAAACTGGTGGCACTGTGCAGGCAGCGAAGATGGTCGGTGGGTTGTCGCCGACACATTCCACGGTGACATTGCGCTGTTCGATGCGCCGAATACACGCCCACTGCTTCTGTCGTCGGGCCATCGGCCGTTTGTCGGCAGCGCCAAGCATCCTGAGCCTGGATGGGATCGGGCGAGCCGCCAGGTGATCTTCTCTTCGCACATGCTTAGCGACGAGGTGAACGCATGCGTGGCGACGATTCCTGATGGGTGGTAGGCTTTTTTTGGGGCCTGCAACGATGTCGGCGATAGCAGCATCGACTGTTGGAACCGGATCTCTTAGAGATCAGGCATTCCGTGGGAATCAAAGCATTTTTTGGGTGGTGGTTTTGGCGCATTCCGAAAGATGTTGTGTGGCGGTAGAGCACCCGCTGGCAATTCGATCAATCGGGCTGCGCGCTGGCCCTATTCACCGTCCACGGATGCGGGGTAGAGCGCCTGATATATCCAGTAGTTGCGCATGACCAGTTTGACATATTTTCTGGTCTCTTTGTAGGTGATGGATTCTATAACGACATCCACATCACTGCTGATCCGCCACCACCTCTTGGCGTGTCTTGGACCAGCGTTGTAGGCAGCGAGGACCTGTTCCAAACTTCCACCAAAGCTCTGTAACAGCTCCGCTAACAGAGCGCTACCGAAGGTGACGCTGGTTGTGGGGTGGTAGAGGTCTTCGGTTCGGTATCCAGTGATCTTGTTTCGCTTGGCGAGCGCTCTACCGGTAGCCGGCATAATCTGCATCAACCCCCTGGCTTCGGCGGCGGAGTGAGCTAGCGGATCGAAAACGCTCTCCTGTCTGATGACCGCCCACAGAATCGCCGGGTTTAGGTTGTTCCTCAGGGCCGACTGTCGGACATCTGGCTCCACATAGGCCGGATAGGCCCTCCTCAAACGCGAACCGGAGAGCTCGTGGAAGCGTCCGGGGCCACGGACACGCCAAGCTGATTGCGCACCAAACCTCATCGCTCGCGCCCAGTCGCCGATGGACACATATGCCTCGGTGACCCGGTCGATCTCTCTGGTTTTTGAGCTGAGGGCCACATGGTGATTCGAGAGTATCCCCCTTGCCCAACCCAGGGCGCCACAGCTTGCCAGAATTGCTGCGGTTGGGGTCTGCGCGATCTCGCTCGGATCGTTTTGCGGAGGCTCTGAATTCGGTGAGAAGGGGCGTTTGAGGTCGGATGCGGCCTTTAGGGAGTAGTAGCTGCGCGGCGCGAACGAGGCCGCCAATTCTAGCCATGCCGAAGACTCTGTTGGAAGACCCAGCTCAAGCGCGAGTTTGGACGCCCAGTAGGCCGCCTGGTCGACAGCTACGTAATCCTTGCCGTCGTTGGCCAAGTTTCCCAAGACGCCATAGGCCGAGCCGATGCGACCAGCGCGATAGAGGCAGAACCCCTGGCGCCACAACGCCATGTCCGCGTTTTCCCAATCAGGATGTTTTTCGGCAACTTCGCTAAATGTTTGGGCGGCATCTAACCATCGTCGCTGCCGTGCCCACCCCCATGCGGTCTGCCAGCGTGAGTCCACCGCCTCTTCGTGGTTGGGGAACTCCCTCAAGAACCGCTCCTCCCATGAGCGGGACTTGGCTTCCCTGTTCCGACCGCGCTCCAGTGCTGCCATCCCTTTGATCGCTTTTGCGGCGAACGATGTTCCTGGTGCGTCGTTCATGACTGAGGAGAAGTGGCGGGCGGCATATTTGTGGTGTCCCGCTTTGCGCCTGTAGTTGCCTGCGTCGATGCGACGCTTTAGGGACATGTCATCGTCTCCAGCCCCCTCCAAAGCCCGCTCAGTCAGCCTTGCTGCCTTGGTAAAACGGCCCTGAATTCGTGCTAATCTAGCAGCCCAAACCAGCTCGTGGCTTGGCGGTTGCCACCCATGTTGCTCAGCGAACTTTTCTGCTGCGGATGTAGCCGGTTCGCGGGGATGATCCTGGAGTAGCGATCGCATACCTAAGGCCCAGGTCGAGTCGCCCAGTTGGTATTTAAGACGCATGATGCGCCAACCAATCCGCGCTCTGAGGGCGTCGGAGGTGGTGGCGATGGAGGAGAACTCTGCGATCGCTTTTAGGGTGTCACCTGAGAACAGGTAGGCTTGGGCTTTGAGCGTTTTTATGGAATCCCTGAAGGCCGCTGAACTCGTCCAACCGAGGGTGCCAAGCACTGCGTGGGATTCGCTCGGTTTTCCTTCATTTAATTTGGAAATCGAGCGCCAGTAGCCGATGTAGGGCTGTAGCTCAGGTTCCCGAGCTGACACGAGAAGCGACTCGGTTTGTGATGCGGGCCCCAGGTAGGCTAGACAGACCCCCAGTCGCAAACTGTCAAGAGCCGAGAGTGGCGAGCGGCTCGACAGGAGCGACCGGGCTGCGCGCCACCGCCCTAACCGCATGTCTCTGGCTATCTGGTCATCGGGTTTGGGCGTGATGGCAAGAGCCGAGATCGTGAAACAGAGCCAGCCAAAAAGCAGACTGTAGATTTTCAGTCGTCGGATCGTTTGTAGATCGCAAAACTGCGAGTGGAGATGCGGACGAGGGGGTCGGCCTTGGTTCTGGTTCGTCAAAGTAGGGCAGCGAACGCAGGTTAGCGCTGGCGCAGGCGCGCAGCGGCCGTTTGGTGGAGGTGCTCGTGGATCGCCCAAGGTACGTGGGGCACACCTATGCTGTCTGCCCGGCTTCCGAAGCCATGAGTGTCGCTGCCGCCAGTCGGTTTCAGACTGTATTTGATCGCCAAACGTTTGTAGAAACGGATCATCGCCTGGCAATGATATGGGTGCCAGACCTCCAGTCCATCCAGACCTGAGTGGACCATCGACCTGATTAACTCGTCGCGACCTGTCGCACCAGGATGCGCCAAAATTGCCACTCCGCCAGCGTTGTGGATTAGTTGAATCGCTTCTTTTGGGCTGATAGTTTGGTGGGGCACGCATGCAGGTCGCCCGTTGGCCAGATAGTCTCTGAATGCCGCTCCGTAGCTATTCACAAGGCCAGATTTCAGTAGCGCTTGAGCGATGTGCGGTCTTGTGACAGCGGCACCGTTTGCGGCGGTAAGCACATCAGAATATGTCAGGTTCAGGCCCAGCTGATTCAGGTGCGCTACAATGTCCTGTGCCCTGGCTTTTCGTCGGTCTCTTAGATGGGCCAGGGCCTCGACGAAAGTGTGGTCTTTATCGTCGAAATGGTAGCCCAACACATGAATGTCGGACGTACCCTCAAACGCGCTGATCTCTACCCCAGAAACGAGTATTGGTCCATCGCTTGACGGCAGCGCTTTTCGCGCCATCGCCAAAGATTTGACACTGTCGTGATCTGTTATCGCAAAAGCTTTCAGACCAAGCCGACAGACACAGGCAACGATCCCCTCTGGGGTATCGCGTCCATCTGATAAAGTCGAATGTATGTGCAGGTCAATCATGCCAGTTTTCCTGGTGCTACATCGCACCATCCCAATCCCGGCGATGTGCAAAACCGCACGCGAAAATAATAGTCCTCTTGTTTGCATTGGTCAAGATCGGTCTGTTCGCCGTGGACGAGCAAGCCGGTACACCGAGGGCACTATGGCTTACTCTGGCCATCGCTGATACACAGCTCAGTCGCTTGGCGGACAACTGTCGCTCAGACACTCTACTTTTGAGACCGGGTCCTCGGTAATTGTGAGCCGTCTTTGGCCGGATGGGGGATGGTTCGAACCATCTAATGACCTGCTCCTCATAGTCGGTCCACTTTGAAAGTTAGTATTGGGCCATCTTGGGTTTGGTGACTCAACTTTCTACCATGGACATGTTCCATTCTGCCTGTCGGGGCGGTCGGTGATCTTGACGGCCCGACGCTATCGGTATGGCTGGGCCGCTCGTTCTGGTGCCCCAACAAGGCAAGCCGTCTATCTAACCCATTTCCCTATCCGAGTAGTAGCCCTCTTCGGTGCCGGAGCCAGCTTCTTCGATACTGATGTGGGCGAGGTCGAGGCGGGCGAATTCGGCAGTTGGGATGACACCGGACCGGTTGTGGTTGAAGGTGTCAACACCACGGCAGATGTAGGTCTTGAAGTGCGGATTGACCGAAAGGTCGCATTTTACTTCGGTCGAAGAATAACGGATTGTGAGCGCTGCTCTGGGCTGGTCCGACGTGTTAGCAGGGGAGCCGTGGATGATGGTGTCGTGGTGGATTGATATCTCCCCAGCGGTTAGTTCAATCGGGACCGCCTCTGATTCCCACCTATGTGAATCTTCCAGCTCAAGTGAGAGGACCGAGTCTGTGATCTCGTTTCTGCTGTGCTTGACAAGACCACCTCTGTGCGAGCCAGGGACGACACGCATCGCACCATTTTCGGTGTTGCTATCGGTCAAGGCCAGCCACACGGTCACCATGTTGTGGGGCGTCAACGGCCAGTAGTAAGCGTCCTGATGCCAGCTCACAGTCTCTCCTGTTCGCGGCTCCTTGACGAAAAAATTGGACGCCCACAAGTAGAAGTTGGGGCCCAACAGGTCTTCGACATAATCGAGGATTGTGGGGATGGTAGAGAGATCAAATAGGAACCTGCTCGACTCGTGCCACTCGCGAATCTCTTTTGATGATTCGCCTGCCATCAGGAGAGCGGACAGCTCATTGAAGCCTGAATTGATCTCCGCTATCTGGGAGTCGTCAAACAGACGCGGCAAGCTGGACAGATAGTCGCTTGACTCGAAGAATTTTTTTTGGACGTCGGACAGATTTACGTAAGGCATGGGGCTTGATCCTCAAGTCCCGGCGGGAGTGTTGACCAAGTGTAACCGCAGAGCCACGCCGCCTCGCTCGCCGTGGGCGACCTGAAATTAGTGGTGTGAATCTTGACGCCAGTGTATGCCCCTGGCGGACTGTATGCTATATTACTCGGCAGACGAGGCAATGCGTATCGATCTGGGAGGGCACGATGCTTGACACTGTTGACCTGTCCAGGCGTCTAGATAAGGCGTCTTACGCGGAGTGGTTCCCCGCGCTACAGTCCGATCTTGCGGTCCTTCAACAGAAAGCGTTTGAAGCCAAAATGCCAGTGTCAATCGTGTTTGAGGGGTGGCACGCTGCTGGCAGGGGCGACGCGATCATGACACTGGTGAACCCGATGGACCCCCGTGGATTTCGGGTGCGCCAAATGTCGCCGCCAGGTAAGGATGAGCAGTCCTATCCGTTTCTGTGGCGTTATTGGAAGGAACTGCCTCCAGCGGGCTGGATCGGCATGTTCGATGGCTCGTGGTACAACAGGGTGTTAAGGGAGCGAATAGAGGGAACCATCGAGCCACGACAGTGGCAGAACGCCTATCAAGAGATATCTCAGTTTGAGCGGCAGCTTGTTGACGACGATATGGTCGTAATCAAGCTGTTCATGCATATTAGCAAGAAAGAGCTGAAGAGACGGCTCAAGTGGCTCGAAAAAAACCCCGCAGAAAGCTGGCGGGTCACCCCTGAGACCTGGAAAAACTACAAAAACTATGATGACCACCTCCGTGTGGCCGACGAGATGCTCGAACGCACAAACACCAGCGATGCCCCATGGACTGTCGTTGAGGCAACCCAGCGGCGCTATCGGCGCGTAAAGATTATCCAGACAGTCAGCAAAGCGATTGAGGATGGGCTTGAACTGAAAAGGCGTCGCCAAGAACAGCGCGAACTGCACGACACCAGGTTCACAGAGGTGGACCCCGCAACTACCACCGCTACAGCGCTCAAAGACATTCCGACGATACTCGACCGCGCCGATCTTTCGGTCAGACTTAGGAAAAAAGAGTACAACGAGGAGCTCATCGGTCTCCAAGAGCGGTTGAGGGACTTGGAGTTCGAATGTTTTAAGAGGCGAGTTCCAGTCGTGATCGCCTACGAAGGTTGGGATGCTGCTGGAAAAGGCGGCAACATCAAACGGGTGACCGAACTGCTCGACCCTCGTGGCTATGAGGTGATCCCCATCGCCGCGCCATCCAGCGAGGAGCGGGTTCACCACTACCTGTGGCGGTTTTGGCGGCGTATTCCTAAAGCTGGCCACATAGGTATATTCGATCGCACATGGTATGGCCGTGTGTTAGTGGAATGGCTTGAAGGGTTTATCGACCGGGAGACCTATCAGCGGTCATTCCAGGAGATAACCGAATTTGAGCAGAGTCTGGTCAATTTTGGTACTGTAGTGGTCAAGTTCTGGATTCATATAGACAAAGATGAGCAGTTCGCGCGTTTCGAGTCCAGGCAGCAGATACCAGAGAAACAGCATAAGATCACCGATGAAGACTGGCGCAACCGCGAGAAGTGGGACGCCTACGCCGAGGTGATTACTGAGATGATCGAGCGCACGAGTACCAGCTATGCACCGTGGACAATCGTTGAGGGCAACAACAAACGCTGGGCGCGTGTCAAAGCCACTAAAACAATAATAACGGCTATCGAGAATACCCTTGATCGGACCGACGCTTAGCCGGTGCGTCTGTTGTAGCCAAGAGCGCTGGGTTTTGCTGAAACCATGGGTCGATAGAGGGCTGACGAACGCCCAATTTGTCAAACTCGCTCGGTTGGTCGGTTCGGCCAATTGAGCGGCGGCTACCCGTCTTGACTCTGTCGAGTAGTATCGGCAAGAGTATTTCTATTCAGAACAGTTAGGTCGGCATCACAAACCCTAAGGAGAACAGATTGTCCGAAGACACACGAAAACAGCAGGCCTTGGCACTCCAGGGGGGGATGAAGGCCGTCAGCGGAATAGAAGGTCAGGGCGAGCCGAAAATCGGCGTCGAAGAGTTTATGTCATTGGCGGAGAGGTTCGGCTTTTCTGAGGGTACTTTGGCGAAAATAGAGAGCGCAGTCAAAGCCGAGGATATGGGCGCTGGGCCTTTTCTGGGCAACTACTACGCCGATATGCCTGAGACCAAAAACCAGGCGTTTCAGCGGGCAGCCAGGGAGATGTTCGACGTTCCATACGCGCTCGCGGTCAGTTCTGGTACCGGGGCGCTGCATGCGGCGTTCGTGGCTGCTGGCGTCGGACCTGGAACCGAGGTGATCTGCCCAGCCATCGGATTCTATGCGACCGCAGCAGCGGTGGTGATGGCCCGCGGAGTGCCGATTTTCTGCGATGTTGACGAGTCGCTCCATATGGACCCCAAGAAGATCGAGTCTCTGATAACGCCCCGCACCGTTGCGCTTGCTCCGACGCACGTAATGGGCGGCGTTTGTGATATGGACCCGATTTTGGAAGTTGCTAAATCTCATGACATCAAAGTCGTGGAGGATTGCGCCCAGACGTGCGGTGGAACTTACAATGGACGCAGTGTCGGCTCTTTGGGTGATATCGGCTGCTTTAGCATCTCGTCATATAAGATTGTCGGGGGTGGTGAGGGTGGCTTACTGATTATGTCCGACGAGCGACTGTGGGACAGGGCTAACTGCCTAGCGGAAGGCGGAGGTTTGTGGCGACCCGACAGGTTCGGGCCTCCAAGGTATGAGGGGGAGCTGTTTGTAGGTACGAACTACAGATTGTCTGAGCTTGAAGCTGCGGTGGACGTGCCTCAGATGGCTAAGCTACCCGCCACGTTAGATCGTTTTCGCAGCGTCAAAAATAGTATTGTGGAGCAGCTAGATACCTACAGTGAGATACGTCCACAAAAAACAAACGACGCCGACGGCGACGTGGGGTACATGCTCCGGTTTTTCCCTGAAACAATCGAACTTGGTGGACGGATTGTGGAGGCGCTCAACGCCGAGGGTGTAGAGTGCGGAATGCGAGGTGAGGGTGGTCGCCCTGACTGGCACATCTACCACGGTATGTTCCCGATCATGCTTCGCGCCGGGGCTACAAAGGGCGATCGACCGTTTGATGACCCGATCTACACAAGCCAGGGCGGCGAAGTGACCTACTCCAAAGGCGACTGCCCGGTGGCAGACGATCTATTTGATCGGGTGATTACTATCGGCCTTAACCAGTGGTACACAGCGACAGATTGCACCAATGTAGCCGAGGGCATCAACAAAGTGCTCACAGCCTACTGCACACAGGACCCAAGTGGTGCAAAATGGTGATAGGCCCCCTGCACCAAGCGGTGTAGTATTAGCGCAGGCAGCGCAGTCAGAATGAAGTTGTCGGTCATCGGCGTGGACATCAACCGACGTCGCATCCAGGCGGTCGTTGATGTTTGGACCCGCACGGTGCCAGCCAGGTAAATATTTCTGTCTGCGCTGAATTTCATGCCCACCAGGTAGGTCGTTTCGCTGGCTTTTCCTGCTGTATCATTCATCAAATCCGAATGAGCAGCGCAGCGGCTTTTGCATTAGCAACGGCTCGCGATGTGTCGATGCGATCGCGGTCCGCTATTCAACCGAGTCAAACCACGCTTGTTCACGCTGACTCTCAGCCCCTCCGCAATCGCCACAAGACGCTCTGATCCCCCGCTCGGAAACGGGTTAACTCACCACCACGCTAGCTCCTCAAACCTGTCCACAACTGATTCCATCGCCCCTTCCCAACGACCTGATCCGCAAGCAAAATGCCACAGCCCCTTGATAATAGAGACAAAACGGATAATACTTATCTGTATAGTCGGAGACTCTGTATGATAGGTAATACTACTGCGCTTGCTATCAAGGCTATTCTGTTCCTGTCGCTGGACGGGAGCAGCACTCCCGTGGCGCCGAGGCTGATTGCAGATCAGTTGGGCGCTTCCCCAACTTACACCGCCAAGGTGATGCGCAGTCTTGTAAGGGCGGGGATTCTTAGAGCGTACCGAGGCGCGCAAGGGGGAGTCACCCTTAGCCGCCCCTCTGAGGAGATCACCATGCGCGCGGTGTTAGAGGCGTGTCAGGGGCAGATTTTCGGAGACCTTTGCAGCGATACACCTTCGTTGGACGGCGTTTGCAGTTTCCATAGAGCGATGGCGGAGCTTCACGACTCGATAATCGAAGTCCTCTCCAAATGGTCAATAGCCGATCTGGCGCAATGCCCGGTGCATACAGGCGAGCCGGACGAGGCCAAAGATTGCAGAATGTTTGGGGTTGTTCCCAACAACCCAGACTTCGTGTTTCCGACGTAATACCGGTCTGCACAACTACCTAAATGTCGGCATATATTGTCTCAGATGACCAGTCTCGCGCAACCCTTATCCCAACTCTATCATTGCCGCTTGACCCGGATGGCCTTGGGCGGTATTGTCAGAACTTCTGCACTGGTTGCGGATTTTTCCGGCGTAGCTCAATTGGCAGAGCGGGTGGCTGTTAACCACTAGGTTACAGGTTCAAGTCCTGTCGCCGGAGCTTGATAGGACGTAGGCCACTTTTTTCACCAGAAGTTGTCTGCGTCCTTTGTTGTTTGCGGTTCGTATCTGCAAGAATATCAAAGGGTTGCCGATAGTTTGGCAGAATTACTCCACTGTAAATCATCGA
>CAZVGZ010000003.1:0-148757 GCA_964627605.1 uncultured bacterium
TTCGAACAGAGCATCACACAAACTCAGGACAGCCTGCACCACTCATATCAAATCTGTCCAACTTGAAGGGTGCACTTCACGTCTACGACGAGGTCAAAGGCCGTCCGCCTTATGTTGTCAGCAAGTTTTTGGTTCTATCAGGTGGAGATGGTGACGCTGTGGGGTAATGTTTCCCACGGTTTTCAGAGGGGTGACGGACCAAACAGACAGCCTTCGGACATCAGCCAAGAGTTGTAGCCACGACCTTTTAAGAGCGGTGTATCGTGCGTAACCAGCAGCACCGTCGTACCCCGACGGTGTATTCTTTCAAGTAGCTCCATCACGTTTTCAGCGGCGGTCGGGTCGAGATTCCCGGTGGGTTCGTCGGCAAGCAGTACGTGGGGATCGTGCACCAACGCCCTTGCAATGGCGACCCTCTGTTGTTCACCGCCTGATAGTTGAGCAGGCATACGATGCCTGGCGGTGCTCAGTCCGACGATTCCCATCAGCTCGGTCGTCTTTCGTATGACCTGCGCTCTTGGGACGCCAGCGACTTCAAGTGCGAACATCACATTCTCAAATGCGCTTCGGTCAGGCAGAAGTTTGAAATCCTGCGAGACCATCCCGATAAGCCGCCGCGCCATCATTACATCGCTTGATCGCACGTTATGCGAATCTACGCGATCTACCACCACACGGCCTTCATCTGGCGGGCTGTCAAAATGGGCGATTCTGAGAAGCGAAGTCTTTCCGCTGCCGGATGGGCCTACCATCACAGCAAATTCGCCTGGTTCAATTGAGAGCGAAACGTTGTCCAGGATGGGCCGACGTTTGCCCATAAGGCTCACCGATTCGATCTTAACTCTTCCAGGGATCAGATCGTCTCTGCTTTCCTCGTTTGCACCGGCCACTTTCTTTTCGCTCCCCCTAAATAGATCAGCCAGCCTCGCTGTCGCCATCGGCCCTGAGTACGTAGTGAACCCTGTCGCAGGATTCGCGTCCAGGCTCCAAAGAAAAACCGTCGTAGCACGCCTCTAATCGCCAGGATGTCTCGTCGATTGCCGACTCTATCTGTGATAGCGGATAGATTTTCTGTCGATGCTCCTCGCGAAAAGTGCCATCCCGACCGTCGATTTTGATGTCGAAACTGTTTATCTGAACCCTCTCCGCCGGGTCGTATTCAGACCTGCGGCGGTACGAAAAACCCTCGCCGGAAACTTTTGTGCGGGTGTCCTTGAAATACCGTTTTGAGTTGGCGTGGGTGCTCACGTCAAATATCAACAGCCCGCCATCGCATACTGTTCTTCGCAGACCCTCTAAGGCGGCGACCATCTCGCTGAGGTTTGAACAGTAGTTGACGCTGTCATATAGACAGATCACCGCGTCGGCGTTCATGATAGGTACATCGGACATCGAACATGCCGACATTTCGACACTAACGCCAGCGCCGGCGGCTTTGGTGCGGCCCTGCTCTACCATCGCCACCGAGCGGTCGCAAGCCCAGACCTGCCAGCCCCTTTTCGCCAGTTCGATCGCTAACGTGCCGGTGCCGCACGCCGCCTCAGTGAGTGAGCGGCCACTTACGTGGTGTTCGTTAAGGACTAGCTCCACGAAATCGGCCCACTCGTCGTAATCGACATGGAGCATAACCTGGTCATATATATCCGCCAACACTTCGTAGGGCTGGACGACGACTGGGTTACGCCAAAAGGTTGGCATACCGTATCACCTAGCTATTGGCTGGTTGGGACGGCTGCTGATTCGTTCCGTCGGATTCACGTAGTCTGTGAAGCTCTCTGGTTTTCGCGGCTGGCAGCGGCCTGGCTTTGTCTGGGATCATCACTATGTGGACCGCCAGAGTGCGATCGACTAGCGAAACAACCAGTTCGTCTCCCACAGACACAGATTTAGCTGGCTTGGCGATCATCCCGTTCAGTTGGACGATCCCCGCCTCGCACGCTCGTTTAGCCCTCTGCCTTGGGCGCAACAGCCGCGATACCGCCAGATACTGATCAACCCGCATCACCGTACCTGCACCGAACGTCGATATAGGTTTCCCTGCGCTGTTTCTCCAGTAACTGACCGACTTTCTCACCGAGTTTCATCTGGGAGACAGCTTCTTCGAGTTGTTTGCGGTCGTCCAGCATGTTCATCTCGTGCTGTGGTACCCGCTCGTGTAGTTTGACCAGATACCAGGTGCCAGGATCGCCTTCAAACGGCTGGGCGACATTACCGACTGGGAGTGACGTCAGCGCCTGTACGAAGGGCAGTGGCAGGTTTTCGGACATCACCTGAGCGCGAAGGCCCTGTTCGGAGTTTTCCGCGTCGGAATATGGTTTGATGAGAATGCCGAACTCACCTTCCTCGCGAGCTCTCTGTCGGATGCTTTCCAGCGTGTCTCTCACAGCGTCTTTAGCTGCCTGCCCTACTTCGATCCGCACCAGGATGTGACGAGCGTTGATCTCTTCGCCTCTCACCTCTTCGACCTTAACCATGTGCATCCCGAACGGCGTCTCGATGACATCGCTCACCTGTCCGGGGGCCAGTGAGAATGCGGCCTGCTCAAACTGTGGGACCATCAGACCACGGCCAAACCATCCCAAATCGCCGCCACCTGGAGCTGATCCGGGGTCTTGGGAGATCTCTCGGGCCAAATCAGCAAAACTCTCTCCTGCGACGAGTCGCTGTCTCACGCCCTCAAGTTTCTGCCGCGCTGCGGCTCGCTCGTCTTCGCCTGCCTGTGCGCTTAGCCGCAGGTAGCTCATAGTCACCGACGCCGGTACCGTGGGCAGGCTGTCTTTGTGTGCTTGCAGGAACTGATCTACCTCGCGAAAACTGACGCTGGTGGCCTGTCCTATCGACTGCACCACACGCTCGCCCATGATGTAGTTGAACATCTGCTTGCGGAGCTGATTTCTGAGCTCCCTCTCGCTGGTTCCTTCCCGCGAAAGCTGCTCGTTGAAGGCGTCTTTAGTGGCGAACCGACCTTTGATCTGATCCAACTGCTCCTGAAGCCGGTCGTCCACCTCTTGAGCCGTGACTATGACGCTCTCAGCTTTTGCCACTTCAAGAAGCATCCGGTCATCCACCAGTGCTTTCAAAACTGTAATGGAGAGCGCCTGGACCTCGTCAGACGATGCCATGCCAGGTCTGCGGCCCTGCTGAAGAAGCTCCAGCCGAACCCTGTCGAGCACTTCTGACTCCAGAATGATCTCTTCGCCCACCACCGCGCATATACGATCGACCGACGCAAGTTGAGCGTGTCCGGTGGTGAGGGGAAGCAGCGCAGATACAACACAGATTCTGTATACCAACTTTCTCATTCGACACTCCCTACTGAATCGGCTTCGTCATCCCATGTAGCCAGCCCCAAAGGGCCTAGATCGACCCAGTAGTCGGCCTCTATCTTAAGATGTTCCACCAGCTCGGTCTTGCGGCCCCACTGCTTGTTGGCCCTGATGCGGTTAATGATCTCCAATCGTACGTCCTCCAAGGCTTTTGGCGTGCCTTCCAAGCGTTTTTCAAGAACTTGATATATCTCGTGGCCCTGCGATGTCTGCACTGGTGCCAGAATCTGCTCATCGTGCGCCTGCTGGAGACGAGCCCACAGGTCCGGGTCCCACTCGTCTGTGCGGATCATGAACCCCAAATCTCCTCCGTCTTCGCTGGACGGATCGCGGGAATATTTTCTGGCGACTGCGGCGAAATCTTCTCCGCGTCTGAGTCTGCGATACAGATTGCGAGCGGTGATTCGCGAGTCCACCACTATTTTGTGTAAGTGGATGTCTGTCTGAGCCCTTGCGAACTGAAGTTTCTGGTCTTCGTAGTACTGCAAGACCTCGTCGTCGGTCACCTCCAAGCCTTCACGAAAACGGTTGACTAAGAGGGCGTGGACCACAAGCTCTTTGCGAGCCCATTTGATGCGTCGGAACACCTCAGGGTCTTGCTCGATCCCATCGCGCACACCGGCCTGGTAAAGAAGTTCGCGATCGACCCATCTTTCCAGCGCCAACCGTTTGATATCCCCGGTAACCTGCCCTGCATCAGGGGTGCGAACCATCATCTCAAGCTCATCCACGGTGAGCGTGGCCTCGCCGACTTTGGCGACCACCACAGGCTTTCTGGTGGGAACCTCGGTTCCGCAGCCGACCATCGCAGCCGCGACACACATGCCTAGAACAGCGGGTAGCTTCACGACGATCCTTTTCGTGGCGACAACGTTTCAAGGCGGTCGGTGAACACTGTTAGCTCGCCAACTGAAGCTGTTCTGCGGCGTATCCGTGCAACAAGCGTGTCGAACCTGGCCGATTCCAACGAGCGTATGAGCGACGTTCTCGCGAGGTTTTGGGCATGCTCCCAGGACATCGGCCCCTCTTCTACGCGTTCGGTGACTTCGATGATTGCGAACTCATCGACATCAGATTCAATAGGACCGACTATCTGACCAATTTCAGCCTCCAACGCCCTCTCGCCGATGATACCGTGAACGCCTTTGCGAACCGGTCCGACTCCTCTGTCTCCCGACCGCTCCACCGGATTGTCGCTGTATCGAGCGATCACATCGGGCCATTTGGAACCACGCTTGAGACTGCGTTTGGCACGATTGGCGATGCGTTTGGTTTTGGCTGTAACCTGGTTGAACCAGACGCGTGGTGAGTCCCATGTGAAATTGGTTGGATTGTCGGCAAAGTACTGCTTCACATCGCTTTCTGGCGGGTCTTCAACTGAATCCAGGACGGCGGTGTGGCGCAGTCGGGAGGTCATCTCTTCGCGCATCGCCAGATCGACTTGCGCTAAGGTTGAAGGGTCTTTGTCCATGCCGAGACGCGTGGCTTCGGCTTCAATAATCAGAAGCCTCAAAAGCTGTCCGGTGTGGTTAATCGCTCTCTCCTTGGTCTGTCCGCGGCGGTGGGACTGCCACACCTGTCCCAACCGCACTGTCCCGACGCTGCTGCGGCCAACTATGGTACCTAGGTCCGACTCGTCGGTATCCAGCGCTTGGGCGATGACGCTGGTGTCGATAGCTAGTTTGTAAGTTCTTCCCAAAGAATCAAGATAGATCTCTTCGCGCTCTTCGGTCTTCAGCTTGCGGAATGAGCGGATAATCTGGCTCTTGCGCTGCTCGAATATGTCTTCGACTGCAAGAATCCGGTCGACTTTGATGACGTACCACTCCCCGCCGACCGTCACCGGCCCGACAACCTCACCAGCCGACGCCGCGAAGACCACACTGTCGGCGTCTGAGGCAAACCCTTTGGGTATAGCGTTGCGGTAGACTCTGACGTAGAGGCTGTCCCGTTTGGAGAAGATGTCGTCGGCGTGGCTGTGAATATAGTCCGCCGAATCTTTGGTGGAAACGCTGGTCATCCACGTCTCAGCCACAGACCTGGCACCGCGCGACCGCATAAACTCCACGATACTGTCTTTGGGACTTGAGATCATGGCGGATATTTTCGCGCGGCGAAGGCGCAGCCTTAGCGCTTTGGACCAGACCCTATCCACTGTCTGCTTGACCACTGAGTCCTGATCGAGACCCCTTCGAAACGCCTCTTGTTCCAGGAGTGTTTTGGTTATCAGAATGTCGAGGACCCGCTGCTTGGAACCCAGGGAGTCAGATGTGGCGCTCAGTTTGGTTTCAGCGTCATAAAAATCCTGCGCGGTTATCTTCTCTCCACCGATCTCGGCTAAGATCACCTTGGAAGGATCGGGGCCTGCGCACCCCGCACCCAACACAAAAACCAGAGTCATCAAGCTCGAACATATACGATGCACTACATCACT
Organism: uncultured bacterium; assembly: GCA_964627605.1. GTDB lineage: Bacteria > Latescibacterota > MWCZ01 > MWCZ01 > CAZVGZ01 > CAZVGZ01. The sequence goes on from CAZVGZ010000003.1 coordinate 5,761, forward strand.
CCTTTGGCGGTGCGGATATTTTCGGCGACTAAAGATGTAAATATATGGGCCGGTGAACTGTTTGGACTACCCGGCAGCGAGCGCGGTTTCGACAGGCGCTGTTGTCGGTCCCAGATTTGGGGCTGCAAGCTCACTAAGTGCGCTGACCGCGTCCTTGAGCCGATCCAAAACCGAATCGCCGGTAAGCGGCAGCAGCGCCCTTAGCCTGTCGCCAGAACGAAACGCAATGTTCCGTGTCGAACGTCCGACCATCCCCATCAGCTCTTCCCTCGACGGTCCACCTTCCGATTCAAAAGTCATAACAGCCACATCCTGCTCGATGCCTACCCGCAGCGCCCCCAGGTTGCTTCCGATTACTCTCAGGGCGGCCATTCCCAAGAGTGCTTCAGCCTCCTCAGGCGGTCTGCCGCACGTGTCGCGGAGCTCTTCGGAGATGTCCCTGACCATCTCGACGGTCGTGGCGTCTGCCAGCCGCTGATAGAACCGCATCTTCTGCTCGGGGTCGACGATGTAAGTGTCTGGTAGATAGGCGCTGATAGGTGTATCGACCTCAGTAGATACGACCTCTTTGGCCTGTTCGCCTCGAAGCTGCATGATCGCCTCATCGAGGAGCTGGGCATACATCTCAAAACCGACGGTTGTAATGAGTCCTGACTGCTCGTGTCCCAGCAGGTTGCCAGCACCTCTAATCTCCATGTCGCGCATGGCCACTTTGAAGCCAGATCCCAAATCAGAGTACTCCTCAATCGCCCTTAGTCTTTTTCGCACTTGCGGTCTTAATTTGCGGTCGGGCGGAAGCATCAGGTAGGCGAACGCTCTATGATCAGACCTACCGACGCGCCCTCGAAGCTGATAGAGCTCCGCTAAGCCAAAAGTATCGGCACGGTCGATCAAGATCGTATTGACGTTGGGCATATCCAGGCCGGACTGGATGATTAGAGTCGTCACGAGACAGTCGAATTTCCGGTCGACAAAATCGAGCATTACTTCCTCTAACGCCCGTTCGCCCATCTGTCCGTGCGCTGTGCGAAACGTCACACCGGGCACCGATTCGCGAAGCTCTTCGGCTTTTTCCTCTATGGTTTGGACCCGGTTGTGGACGAAAAACACCTGACCGTCGCGGTCGACCTCCCGGAGAATCGCCTCGGCGATCCGGTCTTCGTCGAAGGTTATGATCTCGGTGTGGACAGGAAGTCGATCTTTCAGCGGAGTGCTGATTACCGACATATCCCTGACACCGGAGAGAGCCATGTGGAGCGTGCGGGGGATTGGTGTGGCGGTTAGTGTCATGACGTCCACGGTGGTTCTTAGAGATTTGAGTCTCTCTTTGTGTTTGACGCCGAACCTGTGTTCTTCGTCGATTACGACGAGCCCCAAATCCTTAAACTCCACATCCTTTGACAGAAGCCGGTGGGTGCCAATTACGATGTCGATCTGACCGCGCACCAGTTCGTCCAGCGCCTCTTTCTGTTTGCTCGGTGTCACGAATCGGCTCAACTGCCCGACCTTTACCGGAAACTCGGCTAACCTTTCGCTAAACGTCCGCCAGTGTTGATCTGCCAATACTGTGGTGGGGACGAGGATTGCGGTCTGTTTGCCGTCCACCGCCGCTTTGAATGCCGCCCTGATGGCGACCTCGGTCTTGCCGAAACCCACATCGCCACAGACCAGCCGGTCCATCGGTGTCGGCTGCTCCATGTCACTCCTTACCGACTCGATTGTTTCGCGTTGATCCCTGGTCTCCTCAAAGCTGAACGCCGCCTCCATCGCTCTTTGAAGCGAGGAGTCTTCAGGGAAAGCGTACCCAGATTGGATCGCGCGTTTGGCATAGAGCTGCACCAGGTCGTTAGCTACGGTGGCGACAGCTTTTCGGGTTTTGTCTTTGAGGCGATCCCAGTCGGTTCCGCCAAGTTTGCTCAATACCGGAGACTGATCTTCGCTAGGGGTGTAATTTTTTATTCGCCCGATCTGTTCGGCTGGCACAAACAGCCTGTCCGTGCCACGATAGCGGACCTCAAGGCAGTCTCTGTCGACACTCTCGACGCCAATTGTCTTCATCCCCTGGTAGACGCCGATGCCGTGATCCTCGTGGACCATCACGTCCCCAGGCGTCAGCGTCATGTAGTCATCTATCGCCACGGCACCTCGGAATTTTCTGTACCGGTGCCTGCGGCGGTAGCGTGAGAAGATCTCGTTTTCGGTGACGATGCGGACGCCTGACGGATTGTGTGTGAACCCGGCATGGAGTCCGGCGACCTCTACATCCATCAGGTCGCTCACGTCTTCCAGAAGCTCAAACAGCCTCTCAGCCTGAGCCTGGTTGTCGCAGACTACGAGGGTCTGCCCGCCCTCATTTTTGAAACTCGCAAGATCTTCTCTTAGATCCTCCAGGCTTCCTTCGTACTGCCGGGAGTCAGTGGCGCCAAACTCAACATGGTCGCCTCCTGGCACCACATCCCGGTTTTCTAGGACGACTCTTGCGTCGATTTCGCTTCTAAGGCTCTGCCAGGGGTGCGCAAGATTTTCATAGGGCACCAGCGGGACGTAGCGACCTTTCTCGTTGGCACGCTCAGCCAGGCGAGGTGCTTCGTCGAACAGATGATCGACATGCCCGGCTAGGGATTCCATGTCGTCGATAAACAGGATCGCCTGATCGTCCAGATAGCTGAAAAGCGACTCGTTTGCCCCAGTGATTATGGGCATCCAGTGTTCAACACCGTCAAAATGGACGCCGAGTCTGACCTGACTGCGAAACTCGGAAAGATCGACACCGTGTTTCTTTTCGGCTGCTGCGAGATTGTCGTCCCAACCACTTAGCAGGGCGGGATCGAAAAGCAGATCGCGGCGGGGAAGAAGCTCAAAACGGTCTATGGGACGCGATGACCTCTGCGTTGCCGGATCGAACTCACGGATGGACTCTATCTCGTCGCCAAAAAACTCCAACCGCACCGGCTGTTCACGCCCGAAAGTGAAAATGTCAAGAATGCCGCCGCGAAGTGCGAACTGCCCCATCTCCAGCACCTGGGAGTCGCGCTCAAAACCAAGTGTACGAAGCTCGCTGACAACCATCTCTGGGCTTAGCTCATCGCCTACCTCCAGGCTGAAGGATGCGTTTTTCATTGTTGCTGGCGACATGACCGGACGTGCCATAGCTCTTGCGGTGGTGACCACGACGACGGGAACACTCTTCAAAAGCGCGTTGAGCGCCTCAGTGCGCAGGCCCGCCACCTCCACATGGGGCGATTTCTCCTCGAACGGCAGAAGTTCCCAATCGGGCATGTACCGCACGTTGTCCTCGCCGATTAGCGTCTCCAGGTCGTCGCGAAGCTGTTCTGCATCCTCTGTGCTGTTGAGTGCGGCGACTATCTGGCGGTCGGTATCAGATCGCACGTCGGACAGTAAAAACGCCGCCAAGGAGCCAGCGAGTCCGTGCATCTCAATCTTTCGCTGTCCTGACTCTATCGCTTTGAACGTCTCCAACAGAGGTGGTGAACCGCTGAATTTTTCGCGGCAATCTGAAAGCGTCACAGACTTATCTCCACGGTTGTGTGTTTCTGCCAAAACGTGGTACACGCAAAAAACCGGCGACCTTGGTCACCGGGGGGTGTGGTATGACTACGTCTTTACCGCCGTGTCGTTCAGGCAGCGACACCCATATTTTGCCTGTATCCCGTCTTGAGTTCGGTGTTGTCAGTAGATGAACAGACTTAGGAAAATAGCGATCCCTGCCCTGAAGGCCCAGGCTCAACGCCAAAATGGGTGTATGCCGCTGGCGTGGCGGCGCGGCCCCTCGGCGTACGGTTGAGGAGCCCCTCCTGGATCAGATAGGGCTCGTAGACCTCTTCAATGGTGTCTGGCTCTTCGCTCACTGCGGCGGCCAGGTTGCTCAATCCCACTGGACCGCCGCTGAATTTTTTGATGATGGTAAGAAGTATTCTGGCATCCATCTCGTCCAGACCAAGCAGATCGACCTCCAGCATCTCCAACGTCTGTCTGGCGACCTCTGCGGTGACAACGCCTTCTGCTTTGACCTGTGCATAGTCTCTGGTGCGACGCAGCCATCTGTTCGCTATTCGCGGGGTGCCTCGCGAGCGTTTTGCGATCTCGGTCGCTCCATCCTCCTCAATGTCTACGTCCAGAATCTTCGCTGAGCGGTTGACTATCTCAGCGAGCTCGTCTTCAGAGTAGTAGTCAAGCCGTTGGACGATCCCAAATCTCGCACGCATCGGCGCGGTAAGGAGTCCGGTGCGGGTTGTTGCGCCAATTAGGGTAAACGGCTCCAGAGTGAGTTTGACAGACCGCGCTGAGGGGCCGCTGTCGATCATTATGTCCAGCGTGAAATCTTCCATCGCCGAGTAGAGGTACTCCTCCACTACGCGGTTGATCCGGTGAACCTCGTCGATGAAAAACACGTCTCTGGGGCCTAGCTTGGTCAACAGGCCAGCCAGGTCGGCGGGGCGCTCCAACACTGGGCCGGAGGTGGCTTTGATCTCTACACCAAGCTCTTGGGCGATGATGTGAGACAGCGTGGTTTTTCCCAAGCCAGGGGGGCCGTGGAATAGTATATGGTCCAGCGCGTCCTGACGACCTTTAGCGGCACTAACAAAAATTCGGAGGCTCTCTTTGAGCTTCGCCTGCCCGATGAACTCATCTAGACTTGTCGGTCGTAGCGTAGGCTCCTGGATAATGTCGTCATCGTCAGCTTCACCGCTAGATGGTCGCTCGTACGGTTCTATCTCAAACTCATCAGACATCGGTGGCACCGCCAGAGGTGATCGATTTGGCTTGGTCCTCATATCCGCAATCAGAAAGTATTAGTGCGGCGAGTTCATCGGACCTGTCCTGAAAAACGAACTCGGCGTCGAACCTCTGTTTGCCGGCTTTTGACATCCGCTCGCGCACGCTGGAGGCCACCATCGGCAACCCCATCGCCATCGGCTCAATTACAACAATGGGCATCGCCTCTGCCAAGGTCGGTGGTCTCGGTCGGTAAACTCCTGTTTCGCCTCATCAGATGCGGCGGTAATCACCAAGACAGAACTATGATCACCGACTTCGCGCATCCGGTCGGCGGCCAAGACCCAGCGAGCCGCTACACTATCGAACCGACCTACCGCCACATCGCCGACGAATAGGATCGTCACGCCTGTCCTACGGCAAACAGCTTGGGTAGATCATCGGGGTTACTGAGGACAAGGTTGGCTGCGGAATCATCGGGAATGTCCATCGCTGGATCGTTGAGCCATACCGTTCGCCAACCAGCTGCATTGCCGCCGATAACATCGCTGTCGTAGCGATTCCCCACCATGAGCAGCGACTGAGGCGACAGCGCCATCTGTTCGGCGGCGACATCAAAAATACCGGTGTCTGGTTTCATGACCCCGACATCCTCAGAAACAACCACATCAATGTCCTCAAAGCCGATGGCCGAAAGTTTCCGGCGTTGAATCTGTGCGAACCCGTTCGTCAACACTCCGACTTTGATACCTGCGGACCGTGCTGCTTCGACCGCATCCACAGCGCCGGGCACCGGTGTCGGTTGCCAGGGATATATCCCCAGATAGAGCGAATTGCATCTGTTGGCAAGCTCAGGGGACATGATTCCCACATCGCGCAGAGTCATGCGAAACCGCTCAGACCTGATGGTCTCCTGATCCATCCGCCCCTCTGTCGCAGCGTCCCAACACTCGGCGTTGCGCCGATGAAACGCGTCGCGCCAACGTGCGAACGGCACGATCCTCACCGCCGGGTCTATCTCGTGGACCTTGGCAAGAGCCTGGTCGGCTGCTGCCCTGTGATCAAAGAGTGTGCCGTCAAGATCAAACCACACACCTTTGATGTCTGACATCCATTCCGGTGGTATCATGTTGCAGCCAAAGCAGCTTTGATTAGGGTTTCGGTGGAGGTGTCATCGCCATCTGATCGACTGAGGGCAGACTGAACTGCGCGGACCGCGTCGTGGTGCGCGGTGCCCAGTGCCACCAACGCCTGAACCGCCTCGGTCCTGGGATCAGTGACTTGCGGAGCGTCGCCCAATTGACCCAAAGTCTCCCAAGACTCGGTCGTGCCAAACACTTCCCTCAGCTCCACAACAAGCCTCTCGGCGGTCTTCTTGCCAACGCCTGGCGCGCTCGTCAACGTTTTGACGTCTCCTGATATCAACGCGCTGCGAAACTCGTCCGGTGAAAACTGACTCAGAATCCCTACCGCCAGCCTGGGGCCGACCCCGCTTACCCCGATTACAGTGGTGAAGACCTCTCTCTCGGCGGTGGTTAGAAAACCAAAAAGCTCCTGCCCAACATTTTCGCGGGTGACTAGATGCGTCAACAGTGTTACCGACTGACCTGGTGATGGAAGCCTCTCGTAGGTGGAGAGCGGCACCAAGACACCGTAGCCGACCCCGGCGGCCTCAACCACCGCCATCTCTGGTGTCTTGGCGGTCAATGTGCCACAGACATGGACGATCACTTGATCAGCCCTAGCGCTTTTAGCTGTTGCTGGCCCTTTGTTGGGGCGCGTGTGTCGCCGATAGGCTCTTCGCTTGACGAGCCTGCGTTGGCGTGGCAGATAGCTAGAGCCAGAGCGTCAGCTTCGTCTTCGCTCTCTGGAATTTCAGGCAGGAGCAGCATGGACTTTATCATATACTGCACTTGTGATTTGTCCGCTCGCCCGCTTCCGACAACAGCCTTTTTTACCGCCCTCGGAGTATACTCGACGATGGAGCGCCCTGCCTGATGTGCAGCTACCATCGCAACACCACGAGCCTGGCCCAAGACAATCGCAGTCTTGGGATTGACGCCACCGAACGACTCCTCAATCACGACTACATCGGGATCGTTGTCGACGATCGCCACGCTCAACTCGTTGAAAATGGTCGCCAACCGGTCCGCCATCTCGGCTTTGAGTTTGGTGGCGATCGTTCCGCCAGCGTGATACGACAATCCGTTTCGCGACTGCCTGACCACTCCCCAACCCGTCCGGCGTGTTCCGGGATCAACACCCATGATGGTGCGCGTCGCACTAGGCATCGTCAGATCTACCGCACCTTCGTTGAGTCGCACCCAAAAACAGGGCGAAATGGACTACTTCTCTAGCATGTTAAATCATACGCAAAATGGTGTGACGTCTCCAAGGATATGGCAAAATAAAGGGACGGTGGTGACTGCGCAAAAAAAAAAGGGTGTAGACAGAAGCTTTTCAGCTGGCGCGCTCAACCACGAACAGCGCTTCTTCGGCCAACAGGTTACTCTCTGGCGAAAGCTGGCGGATCTCCCCTGCGTGCCAGCCGTGGGCCTCGATTGTGGTGAGACCTATCTGTTGGCATATCGGTTCACTTCAGAGATGGTTATCCGGCGGAGATGCAGACCTCCGTCTGGTATCAGTTCGGCGTGGTGGTCAGACCGTTTCCGGTTTGATTTACTGCATAAGGAAGGTGTATAATGTCGTGGGCGAAAAGGCGTAAGTCAACAGCGGTGCGAATGGTTGGGAACGCTGAACCAGGGTCCGCATCTTCATCTGGGTTGCGAGATCGCATAGAGATGGGGTGATCACTGCTCCGTAGGCCAACAAGGCATCCAAAGTATTAAACTCACTGTCAGGGCGGTTCACTGGACACTTGGGAGCGGCGATATGGATAGACCTTCTGTGACTGTGGTCGGCAGCATCAACACCGACCTGGTAGTAGCTACACCAAACATACCCCGACCTGGTGAGACGGTGTTAGGCGATGGGTTCGCTGTTCATCGAGGGGGCAAAGGGGCTAACCAGGCTGTCGCTGCTGGGCGGATGGGGTCTCACGTCCGAATGATTGGGTGCGTTGGCGACGATTCTTTTGGTTCGGCGTCGCTTTTGAGTCTGGCCGACGAGGGGCTCGATGTTTCAGGGGTCGTAAGACATCCAACAGAGAAAACTGGCGTAGCGTTTATAGCCGTTGCTAAAGACGGTGAAAACAGTATCATCGTCGCCCCAGGAGCGAATAGCCACATCTCTTTGGCGCAGACCGCCCCGGATGTTTTCATCGGTGTTGATCTGGTTTTGGCGCAGTTAGAAGTGCCCACCGGGGTGGTTGCTCACACGTTTGAGATCGCAAGAGCCTCAGGGTTAGTCACGATCCTCAACCCAGCGCCAGCTTGCGAACTGCCGCCATGGCTACTTGAGCGGGTTGACATACTCACGCCAAACGTCAACGAGGCCATCGCTTTGGTGGGTGGTGCGACTGACGATCCAGAAAAAGCCGGACGAATTCTAATCAACAGAGGAGTCGGTGTGGTGGTGGTCACGCTCGGGAAAGACGGCGCGGTGGTGATAGAATCAGGGGGCGAGGTCACGCACGTTGAACCTTTCGAAGTAGATGCGGTGGACACAACGGCGGCGGGAGACGCTTTCAACGGGGCGTTGGCATGGGCGATTGCCCAAGGTGCCCCGGTAAAGGAGGCGGTGAGGTGGGGTTGTGCGGCAGGTGCTTTGGCGGCGACCAAACACGGTGCGCAGCCGTCTATTCCGACCGCTGACGCGGTTTCGGCGCTGACAAATAAATAAAAAAACCGCTACCCTATTCTCATGGAGCAGCGGGGTATCTTTGCAGAAAAGATGCCGAAGGGGGGACTCGAACCCCCACGCCCTTGCGGGCACTGGTCCCTGAAACCAGCGCGTCTACCAATTCCACCACTTCGGCTGTGACAGGCTTTGAAATGCAGTCTAAAAAGTTAGCCCACGTCGGCTTTTGGGTCAAGGTGGGCGCAAGGTCGCATTGAGGGGTTTACCTTTGTCATCTCAGGACTGTTTATTCCTGGTGACATACCCGCTCATCCACCGACAAAATCCTCGAAGTGACTCTGAGGTGCCGATGCGTTATCGCCGCAACCGAAAACACGTATTCGTCGACTGGTCTGGGATTGAAGCAGGCTACGGTGTAGCTTGGAATCACGAGGGTGATCCCGATGCCGCTCCGAAGTCGTTTTTGATGCCTTACGGCCTTCGGATCGCTGTCTATACTCCAGAGTTCGACCCCGATCCGGTTATCGCCCGTGAACATCCTTGGGAAGCCAGTTTTATCAACGCCTATGCGACCGTTTTTGAGGACGACGGGCGATTTAGGATGTACTACGAGGCCCATTCGGCCTACTCTGGCGACTACAGCGCCCGGGTGTGCTACGCTGAATCGGACGATGGGTTGACCTGGACCAAACCGTTTCTTGGCCTGTGTGAATTTGACGGTTCAAAGGAGAACAACATTGTCATGCAGGAAGGCATGGGGTTGGGCAAAGGGCCTCACGGAGCATTCGTTTTCCGCGATCCCAATGGGCAGAGCCACGACCGGTATAAGCTGGTATACTGTTCAGACGATTTTGGAAAGCCGTTCGTCGCCGGTGCGGTGTCGCCTGACGGGCTTAATTGGACAGGGCTGGACAAGCCGGTCATCGAAAATCAGTACGCAGATACACAGACCGTGATCCTTTGGGATGCTGACCGACAGGTGTACACAGGCTACTTCCGGGACTGGCCTAAGGGAAATCTTAACTTGGGCCGACGGGTTGTGCTCCACGCCACAACAGATGATTTCTACGACTGGCCGGAGCGACGGCTGATTTTCGCGACCGACTCTCAGGACGAGCCTGGGACTGATGTCTATAACAACGGCTACACTTTTTGGCCCGGTGCAGAAGACGCTCACATGATGTTTCCATGTTTCTATCCCAGAACGCGCGATACGATGGAGACCCATCTCGCCGTTAGCCGCGATGGGGCGGTGTGGCATCGACCGCAGCGCGAGCCGCTATGGGGTTGCGGGCCGCCGGGAAGCTATTCAGTGGCGGGAATGGTGGCAAGCCAGGGCATAGTTACGCTTCCCGACGGGCGGTGGGTGATGCATGCTGGTGCCAGATCCAAGACACACAACGAGACCCACTATGGCGATCTGATGCGCCACAAGTTTAGCGGGCTGTGGCGAGCGTCGATTCGTGAAGATGGGATAATGGCGCTAAAGGCTGAGAGCCGTGGTGAGTGCTGGAGCTCTCCTCTTGAGTATGAGGGATCGGAATTGACAATCAACGCCTGGACGCGCTTTGGCGGGACTGTCCGCATAGGTCTATGCGAAGAGGACGGAACTCTGATACCAGGCAGGAGTTTAGAAGATTGCGATCGGATGACCGGGGACCTAATGTGGTCCACAGTAAGTTGGAAGGGTCAGAGCGACATATCTCAATGGGAAAGGAGCACAGTGAGGCTTCATATTGAACTTACACGCGGGTGGCTACACGCGTGGAGGATCGGCGATGCCTGATACACTCAAAGTGGCGATAGTTGGGATCGGCGGCGAGGCCAGATTCTACTGGCCGTCGTTCAGCAAGAAAGATGAGTCTGAGATTGTGCTGGTGCAGGATATCGACGAGGAGAAAGTAGCGCAGCAGGGCGAGAAGATAGGGGTGCCTTGGACACTGGGTTTTGAAGATGTGCTCGCTTCAGATGCCGATGTGGTGCACATCAGTACGCCCAACCATCTCCACGCCGAACAGACCATAGCATGCCTTGAAGCTGGCAAGCATGTTAGCTGTCAGAAGCCGATGGCGCGCACGGCTTTGGAGTGCGACAGTATGATCGCAGCGGCTGAGCGCACCGGCAAGCGGCTTGGGGTGTTTATGGGTGGCCGGGGGGTTCCGCTCCACAACGAGATCAGGGATATGATAGCGGCGAGGGTGTTCGGCGATGTTTCCTCGGTGGCTTCGAGGGGGGCGCACAGGGGTGGCTGGTTAGCGAAAGACCGCTCGGCGTGGCGTGGCTCAAAAGAGAAGGTCGGTGGCGGTGTGTTCATTCAGCTTGCGATACACACCATAAACCTCACCCAGTGGATGTTGGGCGACACAATTGAGCGCGTCGCCGGTTTTTCGAAAAACCTTCTTTGCGAGCGCGACATCGGCGGCGATGATCTGACCCATGCGGTTGTGGAGTACCAGAGCGGTCGCCATGGGTCGTTCGAGTCGGGCTATGCTGCTGAGGATGGTTGGTTGGGCGTTTTTGGGACCTGTGGTAGCATCCTTGAGACCGGCGGTAAGATCTATTTCTGGTCGGACACTGCTTGGCGCGGGCGGGTGATCGAGTACGACCCGTCAGACGGCAAACAGTGGTGGGATCGCTCTGATGTGGCGGCTGGTGCGGGTGGTTGGGGAGCTGAACTGGATCAGAATTCTGCGTTTATCAGGGCTGTCAGAGACGGAACGCCGCTTCCGGTTACCGCCGATGAAGCCAGGCACGATGTGGCGGTGATAGAGGCGGTCTATCGGTCTGCGGAGATAGGCCGTACTGTGGAAGTCTCTGAGATTGGGTAGTTTCCATGGACGCTGGTGTTGCCTAACGCGGGAAGTCTGGTTAGATGGTCAGTGAGTTTGGGTCTATGGTTGCTGGAAATTGGAGCCCGATAATACTCGGTCATCGTGGTGCCAGAGGTTTGGCACCAGAAAACACGATTGAGGGGTTTCAGTGTGCGGCAGGCATGGGCTTGCGTGCGGCGGAACTGGATGTTCATCTCACAAGAGACGGCCATCTGGTGGTGATTCACGATCATTCAGTCGATCGCACGACAGACGGCTCTGGGCGGATTGAAACTTTTTCGCTGGAGGAGATTCAAAATCTCGATGCGGCGTCAGAGTGGGAGGGCAGGTATGGGCGATGCTTGATTCCGACGTTGGAGCAGGTATTAGAAAACTTTGGAGATAGGTTCGATTGGGAGATAGAGATAAAGATAGACGACATGACCGTTGATGCTAAAGAAACTGTCGCAATTGCAGCTCAAACGATACGTGAGTTTGGTTTGGAGCGAAGAGCGACGATAATGTCCTTTTCTGATTTGGCTATCAAGTTTGCACAGACCAACGCCCCGGACATTTCGCGTGGCTTTATTACGAGCAGTGATCCTCTGGCGGCGGTTGGAGTAGCAACCGAGGTGGGCTGCTCGCGCATCGGGCTACATCAATCGCTCCTGTCGCCGGAGGTGGTCAGAGCGGTCCGTCTAACAGATATGGCGCTCCACGGATGGCAGGGAAACAGCGATGATGAGATGCGGCGGCTTTCAAAGGCGCGGGTGGATGGATTTTCGAGCGACCGACCGGACATAGCGATTCATTGGATGCGCCAGAATGGCTTTGAGCCAGACCTGGTTGGAGAGGTGGAATCAAACCATGACATCTGAAAACTGGAACCCGGTTATTTTTGGGCATAGGGGTGCCCGAGGTCTTGCGCCTGAAAACACCATCCCCGGGTTTCAGTGTGCCGCTGACTTGGGGTTGCCAGCGGTGGAGCTGGATGTCCATCTCACCAAAGACGACGTTCCTGTGGTGATTCACGATCACAAGGTGGACCGAACAACTGATGGGTCCGGGCGGATCAAAACTTTCACGCTCGATGAGATTCAATCTCTCGATGCGGCTAATGAGTGGGTCCCTCGGTTCCGGGGGACGGTCATACCAACGTTGGATGAGGTGATATCAAAGTACGGAGATCGCTTCCACTGGCAGATTGAGTTCAAAGTTGACGACCAGTCGCCTGATGTCCCTGGGCTTGTCAGAAAATGCGCGGCGTTGGTGGAGAAGAGAGGGTTGTCCGGCTATGTCACTTTCACTTCGTTCACCCCCTCAGCGCTGGAATTCGCCAGAGAGGCGGCTCCAACAGTAGAGCGTGGTCTTCTCTGTGGCACCAATCCTGACGCCGCAGTAGAGACAGCGATTGGTTTGGGATGCGGGCGGATAAACATGAATCCGACGCTGCTTGAGCTTCAAGTGGTGGAGGCGGTCAGGACAGCAGGCTTGACACTTGGAGGCTGGGCAGGCAATGGTGAGGAAGCTCTCAAAATGTTCTGTCGGGCCAAGGCTGACAGGTTCACGACCGACTGGCCGGACCGGGCTATTAAGTGGATGACTCAGCAAGGTCTAACCCCTTCGCTGACAACGTAGATAGCGGCACCGAACTGACTATACAAGAAGGAATGGCGATGAAAGGGATAATTCTGGCAGGTGGAACCGGATCAAGACTCGATCCCTTGACTAAGATCACCAACAAGCATCTTCTGCCGGTGTACGACAGGCCGATGATCTACTACTCCATCGAAGCGATGGTAAACGCCTCCGTCACCGACATAATGATAGTCACCGGGGGGGAGGGTGCAGGCGATTTTCTTCGTCTTTTGGGCAACGGTGCGCAGTTTGGCCTGAAGCATCTCAACTACACCTATCAGGAAGAGCCAGGAGGCATCGCACAAGCGTTGGGGCTGTGTGAGCACTTTGCCAGGGGTGAGAGAGTGTTGGTGATGCTCGGCGACAATATCATTGAGAGACATATCGGCGGTGCTGCAAAAACGTTCGAGAGACAGGCTTCAGGCGCAAAAGTCATTCTATCCGAGGTGGATAACCCTGGGAGCTATGGTATTGCGCAGCTTGATGGTGAGAAGATTGTGGGGATTGAGGAGAAGCCTACAAAACCTTTGAGCAACTGGGCGGTGATAGGGATGTACTTCTATGACGAGCGTGTGTTTGACATCATAAAGACCCTTAAACCGTCGGCTAGGGGTGAGCTTGAGATCACTGATGTGAATAATGAGTATGTCCGTTTGGGTGAGATGACGTTCGAATACTTGGAAGGCTGGTGGGGCGATGCTGGCGAGTCGATTGATTGGCTCAGGCGAGCGAACAACCTTGTGGCCGAGTCCGGCGCCAATCTGGTGGATTGATCAAAGCCGCAAAGAATCTGGGCGGCTAGCACCTGGAGAGCCTGCTTAAACTCACTTTACACACGAGGTACAACAGGCGTCCGGCCCAGTTCGGCTGCACGCCCAAAACAAAAAATGAGGATTGTGGACTGTCATGTTCATACCGATGGCGCAGTCGAGCCATCCGATGTGCTGCGGGCGATGGACGCCAATGGTGTAGAGCGATGTTTGGTGATGTCCGGATGCGAGCGCGAGTCGCTGGAGATGTCCAAGCAGCGGCTGCTGGAGACGCAGAAGCTGGTATCTACTGCGCCTGAACGGTTAGGAGGGTTGGCCTGGTTTAATCCGACAATTGAGGGATCGGCGGACCTGGCTGAGGAGGCGCTCACCGATTTGGGTTTCACGGGCATAAAGATCATCCCGGATCACTGGTACGCTACAGAAGAGCGGTTGGAGCCGTTTTAGGAGAGGTTAGACAATCTGGGGGCATCGGTCTTGATTAATACGGGGATACTGTAAGGGTTTGAGGACGGTTCATGTTACTGTAGGCCAGTCTATCTCGAAAAGCTGCTTCACTATCCAAAAGTCAGATTTGCGATGGCTCACGTCTCATGGCCGTGGACTGAGACGTGTCTGGCAGTGATGGGTCGAATGAGGGATGCCGCAGGTGAGGGCGGTAGTGAATGGCAGAGCTATGTGGATATCACGCCGGGTACGCCGCGCCACATCAAGAAACAGGCGGTGGGCAACGCGATAGATTTCTGTGGGGCCGACCGGGTGATGTTTGGGTCGGACAGCGTTATCCCTAGCGATCTGTCAGGCCAGAGAGTCAACATTGACGAATATCTGCGGATTTTTGAGGAGTTGGGCCTGTCGAATCAACAGTGCGAGCGGATATTTTCAAGAACGGCGGATGAGCTTTTTCGGCAGGTGTAAGGACCGGTGGTGATGATCGCTACGTAGCGATTGCAGCATCTACGATATCCCGACTGAGATGTCGGTTTTGGTTGAGACGGCACCTCAAAAAAAAGAGGCGATATGCGAGTGATGGTAGCCAATGTGGGCAGCACGTCGTTTAAGTACCGGCTGCTCGACATGAGCGATGAGTCGATTCTGGCGGAGGGCCGGATTGAGCGGATAGGGTCCGAGGAGTCGCCTGTAGCGCATTCTGCTGGCGATCACTCTCATTCAGGAACGCACCCGATGCCTGGCTTTGCTGATGCGATCCGATGGGCGATAGAGCGATTGACCGATGAAGACAGTGGCGTGATCGGCGAAATGTCTGAGATTGACGCTGTGGGTTTTAAGACGGTTCACCTGAAAGACGAACCGGGCTGCTATCTGCTTACGGAAGACGTGATGACGAAGATGGAGGCTTACAACTCTCTGGCACCAGCGCACAACCCGTCATACGTCGCTGCTATCAGGCTCATGGGTGAAATCTGTCCAGGAACTCCGCTAGTAGGGCTGTTTGAGCCTGCGTTTCACACCACGATGCCTGACTGTGCATCGACTTATGGCGTGCCCTGGTCGTGGAGGGAGAAGCATGGGGTCAAGCGCTACGGTTTTCACGGCGCTTCCCACCGCTACATTTCGCAGCGTGCACCGCAGATTGCGCGCTCCGACCACAAAAAATGCCGGATGGTGTCGTGCCATTTAGGGGGGTCATCCTCGCTTTGCGCGATTGTGAACGGTGCATCGGTGGATACCACGATGGGGGTGTCGCCGCAGGCTGGCATTGAGAACGGCAACCGGTGCGGCGATCTGGACGTGTTTGCCGTGCTGTACGTGATGGATCAAGAGGGTTATTCCACAGATGACGTAAGAAAAATCCTTGGTGGCGAGGGCGGTTTGGCGGGGATATCCGGGACCAGCGGTGATGTGAGGGACTTGGAAGAGGCGATCGAACAGGGCTCCGAGCGGGCGCAGATAGCACGGGATGTTTTCTGCTATCAGGTGAAAAAGACCATCGGCGCGTACACGGCCGCGATGGGCGGCCTTGATCTGATCGCTTTTGCCGGGGGGATCGGGGAGCGGGGAACCAAGATTCGAGAGAAAATTTGTGAGGGTTTGTCCTGTATAGGGGTGGAGATCGACACCGCCAATAATGCGGCTCTGGTTGGGCGCGAAGGCGAGATTGGTCTGTATAGCGCTCCGGTGCGGGTGGTGGTCGTCAATACCAACGAAGAGCTTATTGTTGCCCGTGAGGTTGTGCGGGCTCTGTCAGATAACTGATCGAACGCCTCCACACCAGCATCAGAGTCTTTGTTGCAGCCGCCTGGAGTCTCAGCTTGGATTGGCGGTTCTTTTTTTGGTTCTGCTGCGATGAACAGCCTAAACGCCTATTCCCTATATTCTGGAGGGACGAGGAGGAGGTATGTGAGGCTCAAGAGCCTCGTTCGCTGGTCGGTTGGTCAAGTTAGCAGATGTTCGAGGATAAAACGGGAGCAACTACATGAGTCTTTTGGGCGTTGACGTCGGCACCAGCGGAACGAAAGCGGTGGCTTTTGACGAAGAGGGGCATCCCATAGCCTCATCTTATCGCGAATACCCGCTGCACTCCCCTCAGAGGGGATGGCTGGAGCTGGATCCATACGAGGTCGAAGCGGCGTTGGGAGAAGTGCTCAGTGAGGTGGCGCTGGCCACCAAGACCGATCCCATCACCGCATTAAGCGTCTCATCCCAAGGCGAAGCGGCTGTTCCCATCGCCAAAGACGGAACGTACCTGTGCAATGTCCAAGTTTCGCTTGATGAGAGGACCGACCCGATAAAAGAGTGGTGGCGCGAGCGGATCGACCCGATGGAGATGTTCAGGATCACCGGCCATACGATCCACTCCATCTACACGCTGTCCCGCACCAAGTGGATCAAGGACAACTGGCCAGATGTCTACTCCAAGATCGACAAGCTTCTGTGCTACCAGGAGTATGTGTTCTACATGTTGGGGTGCGAGCCGGTGACCGACCATTCGCTGGCCTCTCGCACGATGGGCTACGATGTGCGGGAGAAAAAATATTCCGACAAGCTTTTTGAGTTGACCGGGTTGGACCAGAACGTGTTCGCCCGCGTGGAGCAGGCAGGGACAGCGATCGGGCAGATCAGCGACGATGCCGCTGATAAATATGGGCTTCCAAAAGGTGTGGTCTGTGTCACCGGCGGACACGATCAGCCGTGTAACGCTCTTGGTGCCGGGATTATCACCGGGGGTCGTGCGGTGTTTGGAACCGGTACGGTCGACTGCATAAGCCCGGCGTTCGATTTGTTTGTCGAAAATGCCCATATGATGGAGAACAACCTCGCGTGCTATCCGCATGTCGTGGCGGACAAATATACCTCTGTTGCCTACAACGCCACCGGCGGCAACCTTCTCAAATGGTATCGGGATACTTTGGCGGATGATGAACGTCGAGTAGCTGAAAGTAGCGGGGCTGATCCGTATGAGGTTATCCTAGGCAAGCTGCCTGACGGCCCTTCGACGGTTATGGTACTTCCCCACTTCACGATTACGGGCACACCGTGGTTCGATGGCAATTCGCGGGGTGCGATACTGGGTCTCAAACTTGGTACGACCAAAAAAGAGATAGTCAAGGCTCTTATAGAGGGCACAGGTTTTGAGATGAAGCAGAACTTGAGGGCGTTGGGGGATTCTGACCTGACGTTCACACAGATCCGCTCCACTGGCGGTGGTGCTAAATCCAAGGTGTGGAATCAGCTTAAGGCAGATATGCTAGGCGTGCCCATGGTGACGCTACAGACTTCGGAAGGCGGCGCGTTGGGCACCGCGATCTTGGCCGGCGTCGCCACTGGAGTCTACGGTTCGATTGATGAGGCGGTGACGAATCTGATTAGAGAGCAGGATCACTTTGAACCAAGGCCAGAGATGGTGGAGCGGTACGACGAGCGTTTTGAGATTTACAAAAAGCTCTACCCTATACTTAAAGATGTCAATCACGCGTTGTAACCAGCCGGAAGGATGCCTGTCATGCGAAGATTAGGCGCGTTGACGATTCTGATCGTGGCGATTGCTGGATACGGAATGTTGCGGAATAAGCCACCACCACCGATTCTACCGGGACCGGCGCTCAGCTTTGCTGCGGACATTCAACCGATTATCGGCGAGAAATGCTCCCCGTGCCATTTCCCTGAGGGCGGGCGTAAACCTTACATCGAATATCCGCTGGACAGCTACGAGAAGGTCAAGGCGGAGGCGGATGAGGTGATGGAGCAGGTCTGGACTGAGCGGCACATGCCTCGTCGAAAGACCATGACCGACGACGAGAGGATGCTTGTTGCACGCTGGATTGAACAGGGTGCGGCACCCTGACCTAAGCCTGGTGTATCTGACAGCGCATCGGGATTTGGCCCATGATGTGGACGCAATCCTCGACGGCGAATGGCCGAACTTGGTGGTGGTAGTTTGGATGACGCGTCTGCGGCTTGACCTGCGACGCTGTCAGGCGATATGTTTTAACGGCTGTAGGCAAAATGAGGCCCGCAGGATTTTGGGGCAGTAGCTCAGTTTGGTTTAGAGTATCGGCCTGTCACGCCGAGGGTCGCGGGTTCGAGCCCCGTCTGCCCCGTAGATAGAAAGATTGCGGCGGTTCCTTTTTGGAGCCGCCGTTTTCTGTTGTGTGCGGTCAGTGAGTCGCCGAGCCTTGTGAGAACCGCACAAAAAAGCCGGCCACTCTATAGAGTGGCCGGCTGCCTGCGGTGAGAGATGCTGCCCCGCTCCGCAGGGAAGGTGGGAGGAGTGTTGCCAGACTGATTTGCAACGACCGTGCCAAATGGAGAGCGAAATAGATTCCCGAGTGTATTTAACCCACGCAAAGGGCTGTAAAATATGATGTTATGCTGTGTCTATTTCGGTGAAGAATTCGCAACGATACTTTCTCGATCTTTTCGACCCGATGTGTTACTACGGTGTACAGTCGATTCTGAATATTCTGTCTATAATACTTTGATAATAAAAGACTTACCGCACTATAATTCGGAAGTGTGTTATTGTGAGAGGCGTCTCAAAATGAGATCGTAGAGCCAATAGCTGCTTGTAGCGGTTTCGCGAGCCGTAACCTACTAATGCTCAATGGTTCATCCCGGTCCTGGAACAGTCTGAATCTTGACCTGACGGCTCAAATATGCGCTATTAAGAGTGTCATTTCACGTCTAACAGGTCATAACTATACACGTCGAGGAGCTTATCATGCAGGAATGCACTGGCGTTCATACATTCAAAGGCGATCCGGTTACCCTTCTGGGCGCTGAGGTCAAAGTAGGTGACGCAGCCAAAGATTTTGGTCTTGTCGGCGATTTTCCCGAAATCAAGACCCTGGCAGACTACAAGGGCAAAGTCAAAATTTTGACGGTAAACCCGTCGTTGGATACGGGCGTTTGCGACACCGTGGGGCAGCGTTTCAACACTGAAGCCGCAGCACTGGGCGACGATGTCGCCGTCCTGGTAATCAGTAAAGATCTGCCGTTCGCGCAGGCGCGCTGGTGTGGCGCTGTCGGTGCGGATAACGTTTCGACTCTCTCGGCCTACCAAAACCACGATTTTGGCACAGACTACGGCATCCTTGTGAAGGATTGGCATCTGCTGGCCAGGTCGGTGTTCGTGGTGGACAAGGACAACAAAGTTACCTACACTCAACTTGTGCCTGAGTGGATAGATGAGCCTGATTACGACGCGGCTCTGGCGGCGGCAAGGGCTGCTGTGTAGCCCGTACAACAAAGTTTCAGTTTGATAGACGCCGCTCGGATGATGTCACTTTTCGGGCGGCGTTTTTTCCTATCTGGAGGACAAAATGGACACGGTGGGTTTGGGGATAATCGGACTTGGTGTGGGTCGAAGCCGGGCACAGATGGCTTTCGCAGAGGAGCGCACCAGACTTGTTGCCGTTGCGGATCTCCATGAGGAAAGGCGTCTGGAAGTCAGCGAGAACCTGGAGACTGTCGCCTACGACGACCATCGACGGTTGTTGGAGAGAGATGATATTAACGTGATAGGAATCTTCACACCAGGTGGCACGCATTTAGATCTCGCCAAAGATGCTCTGGCTGCTGGAAAACATGTGATTTCCACCAAACCGATGGAAGTGAATATCGACAGGTGTGACGCGATGATTAACGCAGCAGAAAAGGCAGGAAAACGGCTGGTCGTCGATTTCGAGTTTCGATACCGCCCACACAACCGGGCGATCAAGCAGATGATAGACTCAGGGAAGTTCGGGCGGCTGCTTATGGGGGATGTGACGCTTAAATGGTTTCGCAGCCAAGACTACTACGAATGGGATACCGGGTGGCGGGGGACATGGAGTCTGGATGGCGGCGGCGCGCTGGCAAATCAGACGATACATCTCATCGACAAGCTGCTATGGCTGATGGGACCAGCATCCAGCGTATTTGCCCAGACCGCGACGTTCAATCACGACATCGAAGCCGAGGATGCCGCAGCTGCGGTGCTGACGTTCGAGAACGGGGCGTTGGGTACCATCGTCGGCACGACCACAGCCCCAAACAACGAGTTCGATTTCTGGCGGACGGAGATACATGGCGACAGGGGCGGGGCGATAACTGTGATGCTGTCAGGCGCATACGACTGGCGTGCAGGGAGCGATGAATATATTGAACAAGCTATCCTCACCGACGCTGCTGGGGGAACACTGGCTGAAGAGATAGAACCAGTACCAGGGCCCAAAAACATAATGGAAGACATCGCCGGAGTGTTTATTGATGGCAACGATGCACAGGTGACAGGAGCGGAGGGCAGAAAATCCATCGAGCTGCTGAACGCGATATACAAATCTGCGCAGTCAGGTGCTCAAGTGTCATTGCCTCTGGACTCTGCGTTCAAGCCTTGACGGCAGGTTGTGATTTTAGGGTTGGAACCGATGTTGCGAGGGTCATGTTGAGAACATCAGCGCTTGCGTGACTCTTGTGACACCCGACGAGCCTGCCAGGGAGTGGTGCCGTCCCCCCTCGCCCCACACCCCCGGCTATTGGGCGCCGGGTGTCGATTTTCCCGCTCTACGTTGACCTTGCTGCCCCACCACCTATATCCTCTGTTTTCAAAGCGACATTTCCCTCTGTGAGAGATACGATGAATATAGAAAATCTAAGGTCGCGTGCACTTGACTCTGGGGTTTCAGCCAAAGACGCCCACGCCGTGCTCGATTGGCCTAATGACGACCTGCAAAGTCTGTTTGCAGTGACTACTGAGATAAGGGAGCTGCATCATGGCTTGAGTGTCGATGCGTGTGCCATCGTCAACGCCAAATCTGGCAGGTGCTCAGAGGATTGTGGTTTCTGCGCGCAGTCTGCGCGCTATGACTCTGACATCGATACTTACGAACTTCTGTCATCCGACGAGATTGTCGCCGCAGCCAAAAAGGCTGAATCTCAAGGTGCGCGGCATTTCGGCATCGTGACGGCTCAACGCGGTCTTCGCAAACAGGACTTACCCAAAATTGCTGAGGCGATCAGGCGTGTGGCTGATGAGACCACAATGGTTCCTGGGGCCTCGTTGGGGTTTGTTGAGCCAGAGGATATGGAGGCTCTCAAGGCGGCGGGGCTTCACTGCTTCAATCACAATCTGGAGACCTCCCGACGCAATTTCGAAAGTGTGGTCTCTACGCACTTGTTTGAAGAGAGGGTCGCAACGGTAAAGGCAGCGAAAGAAGCTGGACTGTTGGCGTGCAGCGGCGGGATTTTCGGCATAGGCGAGACAGACGACGACAGGATTGATCTCGCAATGACGCTCAAAGAGCTAGAGCCTTCTACGGTGCCACTCAACTTTCTCTACCCAGTTCCAGGAACCCCCATGGCCGAGCAGGCTGATCTCACCCCTGAAATATGCCTCAAAATTATCGCCATGTTCCGTCTGGTAATGCCGAAAGTCAACCTTGCGGTCTGCGGCGGGCGCGAATACAACCTTCAGGACCGGCAGGAAGACCTTTTCAAAGCAGGTGTCTCACACCTGCTGGTGGGACACTATCTGACCACTTCCGGGCGCGACGCTGATGACGACAAGCGTCTTGTCGCTGGGCAGGGACTGACGATCAAGGGACCGCAAGACCAGAGTGCGCCCCATCCAGCGACGCTCCCTGCGAGCGACTCTCACCGGCAACAGAATCTACCGGTGATGCGTTAGAGCGGCTCTGCGTCAAACTGTTCGAGCGGCCCTAAGACCCGATCGCCTATCTGGACCTCTCGACCTGTCCCAACTCCGCTGCCTATCTTTGGGTGGACCGTCCAGAAAAACTCAAAGGGGGATATATGCCCAAAGTCACATTTCAGGGTGAGCTGGGAGCCTACAGCGAGCTGGCGGCCCGTGAGTTTTTCCAGAAAGACACCACCGTCCAACCTACCCAAACTTTTTCCGGCGTATTCGAACGTGTCGTCAACGGTGATGCCGACTTCGGGATGATCCCCATTGAAAACTCACTGGCTGGCAGTATTCACGAGAACTACGACCTTCTGCTGGAGCACGACTTAGTAATCGTCGGTGAGATAAAGCTTCGGATAAAGCACCACCTAATCGTGATGCCAGGTGTGTCGCTTGAGGAGTTGCGGCGTGTGGTCTCGCACCCTCAGGCGCTGTCTCAATGCAGGGATTTTCTAAAAAATCTCGACGGCGTCACCGCCGAACCGGTGTACGACACTGCCGGGTCGGTCAAAATGCTCAAAGAGTCCGGTGCCCGCGATCTGGCCGCAATCGCATCGGCGCAGGCAGCCCAAGACTATGGCTTGGAGGTGCTCGCAGCGGGAATAGAGAGCAACCATCATAACTACACCCGGTTCTTGGCGATTGCGAAAAACGGCGAACCTGGTGAGGGCGCAATGAAAACCTCGATTGTGTTCTCCACCCAGAATAAACCAGGGGGGCTGTTTAAGAGTTTGACAGTATTCGCACTAAGGGATATCAACCTCCTCAAAATAGAATCCAGACCGCTGTTCGGGAGCCCCTGGGAATACATGTTCTACCTGGATTTAGAAGGCAGCAACGCCGATGAGCCGTGCGCTAAAGCGTTGGGACACTTAGAGGAACTGGCAGCCAGCGTAAGAGTGCTTGGGACGTACGAACAGGGACGGACGATCGAAGGGCACATAAATCGGCGGCAGGAGTAGGAGCCGGTGGGGTCACAATCGCTAGTGGGAGGAGCTTTCGGGCGCGTTGGTGAGAGGTGGGCGGGCTGGAGGCTCAAGAAAAACTGGAAAAAGCTCTGCTCCATTGATGTTCACACAGCCCTCAGTCAGGCACGCACCGCTGTCATCTGTCTTCCCAACAATCCATCAGACCTGGCTGCAGCGAGGGAGTTCATTGGCGACATTGCTGAGTGGTGGCCCCAACCCACCATCATCACTCTAGCTGATCCTGGCAGCTTTCCTCCCGACTACGATATGGACGATCCTCCCATAGCCCGTTTCGAAAGCCCCACCAACGCCTGGCGCCTCCCTCACAAGCACGCCGCCCGGTTCGTCCGCAAGATCGCCCCTGATGTGTTCGTCGATCTCAACCGCACCTACCGCCTCTCAACCGCCTATCTCGCCGTCCAAAGCGCTGCATATCTCAGGGTCGGATTTCGAGGCGCATCCCACGACTTCTTCAACCTCGCTTACGGCGTTACCTCCCAAGAGAAATCAGCGACTCAAATCTACAAAGATCTCGTCGACACGCTTCAGGCACACTTCGTGTGATTTTGGCCGATTGTCTTCGCCGATCGGCGCGGGTGTGGAGAGGGATGGTTGCATCGACCTGCGGTTTCTTTTGCGAAGTTCGTGTTGAGTTGTCATCCACCAACAGCAGCTGTCGCTAAGTGACGACCAGACAGGCCAGAATTCGTCGCTAATATTCTGCCCGTTTTGCCCTGATCCGATACAACACGGAACCAGCAACCAGATGATGCGATCCAAACACCCTTGATGTGGGCATCCGTTCACTACAAGAAAACGAGGCGTTCGGGGACCATGAGGCACTGATGTCGGGCTAACTCCTTGGGGTCCATATCATTCGATCTGCGCTGGAAAGCCGGGCGCACAACAGCGCTACTGTGGTCGTTTAGCCACGCTGCCCGATAGTGCGAATAGGGCGTTCGGCTTGTCACACGGCCTCTGGTAGTTCATCATTGTTCTATAAGAGACCTGTTCCCCCAAAAAGCTGGAGCCAGTGATGAAACTTTCCGCTTGCATTGAGATGCTTTTCAACGATGTGGATTTCTACGACCGCATCCCGCTGGCTGCCAAGTCAGGTGTGTCAGCCATCGAGTTCTGGGATTGGACTGAGAAAGACATCCCTCGGATCGCCGATCTGACACAAGAGCATGGTCTGGCTGTGGCGACATGCATAGGTTCCCACGGTGGAGCACCAGCCAATCCTGCTGAACGCAAAAGTTTTTTGGAGGGGCTGGAGGCGTCGATTCCCGTTGCCAAACAACTTGGGGTGCCAACTCTGCTGATTACGGTCATGAGCCCTGGTCAGAAAGAGGGGTTTGCCGATCTGAGCGACCATCAGATGCACACGAGTATAGTTGAAGGACTGGGGCAGGCCGCGCCGATGGTGGAGGAGGCGGGGCTGTTCTTGGCGGTTGAGCCGCTAAATGTGCTTGTGGATCACCCTGGCTACTATCTGACCACCTCAGAGGAGGGGTTCGATATTTTGGGTGAAGTTGGTAGCCCCAACGTCAAGCTTCTGTTTGACATCTATCATCAGCAGATTACCGAAGGCAATCTTTTGGACAACATTATTCCCAACATCGGCAGTATCTCGCACTTCCATGTCGCTGACGTCCCCGGTCGCCACGAACCAAGCACCGGCGAGATAAACTACTCCAACGTCTTCGCGGCGATTGAAAAGACCGGGTATGGCGGCTATGTTGGTCTTGAGTATGGCCCGACCGGCGACACGGCGGAGTCGCTAAAGATAGTTCAAGCGCTTGCGCCTTGAAGTTGCGTAGGACGACGGCGGATGTCCGAACGACCAGAAAAAGCGCTGAGTATGTACGACCTTGGTGCCATCACCGGTTTTGAGCGGCTAGCTGGCGGCACAGCCAACGTCAACTGGCGAGTCCAGACTGATACAGGCGAGTTTGTTCTCCGCCATCGCAATAGGCGGTACGGTTCGCCAGAAAGAGTCAAAGCAGACCACGAGCTAAAATCGCATCTGGCCCAAATCGGGCTTGCGGTTTTTGCGCCTCTCAAGTCCACCATAGGGACAACCTGGATAGAGCTGGACTCGAAAATCTACGAGCTCTACCCGTTTGTCCATGGTAAATGGCCGTCGGAGTTGTCAGCCAAGCAGCTTGAGTTGTTGGGCGGGTTTTTGGCGTCGCTGCATGCTGCGACTGAGAGCTGGGACGGCGGTGAACTGTTTTGCACCCCCAGGCAGGACTCTCCAGGCGTGCTCACCGGGTGGTTGGATGAGGTTGCCAAAACCGTTGAGGATGATGATGGTAAAAAACGTGTGGAGTACGTCAGAGAGCAGATAGCCAAAATCAGAAAAGAGATTTCGGACGATGAGTGTCAAGCGCTGCCGCACGCAGTAATTCACGGCGATGTTCACCCAGCAAACATGCTTTTTGATGGGCGTTGGCTGACCGGTCTATTTGATTGGGACTGCGCGTCGTGGCAGCCCAAAATCCGTGACCTGGTTGACTGTTTTCTCTACTGCTGCTCACATCGCGATGGCGGTTTTGATCCGACTACCATTCTCACACTGACAAAAAAGTGCACACCGAACCTACCAAGATTTGAGGCGTTGTTGGACGGCTATGGTCGATCTCTGTCTAACGATGAATTGGATAAGCTGCCTTGGCTGATAAGAGCGCGGTGGATAAGCTGCCGACTGGATGCCAAACGCAAAATTCCAAAACAGGATTGGCCGCAACTATTGGGCGAAGACACGGTCACGGTTCTTGAGTGGTGCGACGATAACGGCTTTTGATACTGGAGCGGAATCAGTGAGTAAAAGAGATGTTGGAGCGCCAGAGAGCAGCCCTATGGGGCCGATTGGTGGAGGTGAGGGATATGCAGACAGTATTGAGTCAGGGGACTTCGTCGTCACTGGTATTACCGATCTGCGCAAAGCGCTGGGGTCGGCGCAGACCGAAGACGTGATCTTCGTCCCTGGCGATGCTGAGATTGATATGACCGTGTGTGCGCGGGCGTGCCGTGAAGTAATCGAGATTCCTGGTGGCGTTACTCTGGCTGGTGGGCGTGGAATTGATGGAGCGCCAGGAGCGATGATATATAGCGATGAATTTGAGACGCAGCCGCTTATCCGTGTGGTTGGTGATGGTGCCCGCGTCACCGGACTTAGGATAGGAGGGCCGGACCAGAAAGTGCGTTTTGAGGAGCTTATCGACGCTCTATACCACCACCCAGAGATGGCCAGCGACGGAAAGGGCTACTACTCATTTCCCACATCCAACGGCATTGAGACCGAATGCAACGGGCTCACGGTGGACAACTGCGAGATATGGGGATGGGGGTGCGCCGGGGTCAACCTGCGTCAGTGTGCGAAAACCGCGCACATTCATCACAACGACATTCATCACTGCCAACGCGCTGGCTTAGGATACGGGATATGCTTCCACGGCGCTGATGGCCTCGTCGAGTTCAACAGGTTTGATTACACGCGACATGCGATCGCTGGATCAGGGGTCCCAGGAACAGCGTATGAAGCGCGTTTCAACATCCACGGCCCAAACTCCACAAGCCACTGCTTCGACATGCACGGAAGTGAAGAGAACAGTGTTTTAGTCGAAGGACGTAGTATCGCCGGGGATTGGATGAAAATCCACCACAACACATTTGAGTCGGATCAGTCTGCGGTGGGTATTCGCGCTCTGCCTGGGAAGTTCTGCGAGGTCCATCTCAACTGGTTTAGGGGCTGTCGGGGCGAGGATGCGGTGAAGCTCTACGGCGAGGAGGCCGAGAATGATCCCACCGCGTTCGGTATCAACGGCAACGTGATCGGTCCTGATCAGAAGCCTGGGGGCTATCCCAAGTAGAACTGATCCAAGCGCAAAAGGTTTTGGAGATATGAAAGCTGGATTCAGCAAAAATTGTATCACGCCGACGATGGGCGCACGGATGTTTGGTTGGGGTTCCAGGGATGATGACCCTACTGGATGTACCGACGTCCATGACGATCTGTTCGTTCGGGCTTTGTGGCTTCGGGACAACGGTGGTGACGTGCTCATCCTGGAGTTTGACCTGCTCCTTTTTAGCCGGGATGTCGCAGACCGTCTAAGAGGTGCGGTTGGCCGCCGTTTCGGGCTGACAATGGATCGGATCGTTCTAAACACCTCCCACACCCACAACGGCCCCACCACCGGCACCTGGTGGACAGCGCTGTATTCAGCACCTGACGCCATATATCTGGACGCGCTTGAATACGCGGTGTTGTCGTCGGCAAACAAGGCGCGTGACAGCCTGAGCGATGTGACAGTCCATCCTGGACAGACGACGACCGACCTGGCGGTGAGCCGCCGAAAGCCCGACGGTCACGGCGGAGTGATTTGGGAAGCCAACAAGGAAAACACGATCTATAACCTCGTGCCTTTCTGCGCATTCAAGAACGACGACGGACAGGTCGTCTGTCTACTGTTTTCGGTGTCCTGCCATCCTTCAGTTGTCAGCGGATTTGATATATCAGCCGACTATCCTGGGGAGGCGATGGCAGCGCTTGATGCCCGTCTAGGCGGTGAGTGCAGCCTGTTTCTTCAGGGGGTCGGTGGTGACACCAAAGTAAGAGCGCATGACGATGTTGCAGTCTTTGGAACTACTTGGGAGGATCAAGCCACTGCCGGGGTTAGCGTTGCTGAGGCCATCACAAAAGAGTTGGCGTCAGAGTTGAGAGAAGTCACCCCAAAGCTGCGGGTCTGCGAGTTGGAGGTGGAATTGGCCCTTAGACCTCCACCAAGTGGCCAGGACGGCTCACCTGACCACAAGAGCGATGTCAGGCAGCGCTGGGCAGAGCGGATGAAAGAGAGAGAAGCCAGCGGTATTCCGATTCCCACAGCGGTTCGGATGACGGTACATGGAGTGCAGATCGGTGAGGGCGTCAGGTTGGTTGGGTTGGAAGGAGAAGCGGTTGCGGATTTGGGGTACCTCATAAAAGACGAGTTTGATGGCGGGGTCACATTTCCTTTGGGGTACACAGATGGTTGCCAGATGTACATCCCTTCGGACCAGATGTTGGATGAGGGCGGCTACGAGGTTGTGAGCTACTACGAGTACCACCAACCTGCGGGGCTGGCACCGGGGATTGACAGTGCGGTTACAGATGGCGTTCGGGAACTACAACGGTACGGTGTTGGCTAGAGGGGGCGATAGCGCTGTCAGACACGGTCTAGCGATGTGTCGCTCGTTATGTTGTAGAGATAGAACACGATATTCCTACACGCTTTACAGCAGAGCAAAAACCACCAGATACGCAGTGTCTAGATCACCGACCCGAAACGCCTCCTCAAGGCTGTGTGGAAAGAGCGTGGGCAGACAGGTCCTGAGCACGAGGAGTTAGCAGGGGCAGCGTCTAGTTCGCTGAGCACTTCCCCATCAATCTCCGGTGCATCTCTTCCTGCTTCATCCATCAGAGACTCAAGGAGCTTCCTGCGGATCGCCATGTCCTCCCTCAACCCCATGTGCTGTGCCCGCATAAACGCAAGATAGGCCCAGCGCCAACCGCTGCTCTACAGGTTTCTTTTTCAGTGATATCCTCAATATCCGATCTCTATTGACGTTTAGCGACTCAGCCAGAGCTGATGCACTGTGTCGGCATGTTGGTCTTCAGCCCAATATCAGTTACCCCATTAATCGGCATGGCAGGCCACGATATTTCGCAAATCGAGATAGAGAACCATGAAATGGCTTACTCCACCGAAACTATTGAGCGTCTTAGTGCAGCGGCGAGACAGCTGATACAGTCCAACGGTGACAGCGCCGCGAACGCTCTTCTCGCTGAGGATTCGCTACCTGATTTCGCCCGTCGGTAGCTCTTCTTTTGCACACCAACCAATCGGGCGATCAGGTTGGGCCGATCTGCGAGGGTGCATCTAGCCTCAGCGGTCACTGTGTTGCCCTAAAGCCTCTCCGCGACCAAGTCGTCACCATCCAACGGGTTGGTCAATCCAACAGTAATTCCGAATTTGATCGTCGGTCCTCCGACGCTCACGTCTCAATGGTGGATTGACAGAACGAACTCACAACAGGTATGCGTTGGCGTTGCCGGGTTAGGAGGCTTTGTGGGATCGCGTCAGCGGTCAGGTACAGCCAAATGATCTATCTGCACCAAAGTAGCGGGGCGGCCCGTTTGGTGTACGCCGCCCCGTCCCAACTGCCACGCCGCCGCCTACTTCACGAGCTCCTCGTTGATGGCGGTGTCTTCTGTGAATTCCAGTGCAACCAGTGTCTCTTTGATCCCGTTGGGACTGACTTCGACGATGACAACGTGGTGGTCGTCACCTTTGTCGCCGAATGAGCCGCCCATACCGACACCGCCGCCGCCAGCGATGGTGTACTTCACTCCGTTGTAGATCTGTGTGGAGAAGGCGTGGATGTGGCCCAGATAGACGTTGTCGACTTGGTGCTTGGTCATCAGGCCGCAGAACTCCTCAGCCCGCAGATTGAACGAGTGTCCCGCCCATTTTTCAATTACGCTCGGCGGTTTGTGCGCAAATACAAACTTGTGCCCCGTGGCTGCTGCCAAGACAGAATCCAGCCATGCCATCTGCTCCTCGGTGAAGTTCTCACCACCGCCATTATCCATTACCACGAATCTTGAGTTGCCATAATCAAAAAATAGATCGGTCTTTTCGCCGAAAATATAGCGGTATTCAGCTCTTCCGGTTCCGATGTCGTGGTTGCCAACGACGGGCACTATTGGAATCTGCGATCCGCGAGAAATACCCAAGAACTGCACCCACTGGCTCACCCAGCCGTTATGGACAAGATCGCCGCTGATCGCCAGGAACGCGATGGGGTTTTCGGCGTTTCGGCGATTTACTTCCTTCAAAATCATCCGGTAGACCTGATCGCCACCGCGGGTGTCGCCGGTAACCGCGAAACGGAAAGTCTCTCCCTCTCCCGGATCACTCTGTGTTAACCGTTCGCGGACGTTTGACATACTGAAATGGGGACGAAACGGATCGAGCAAATCTGGAGCACCAAGTGATCCCACCCTAACGGGCCCATCCTCGTCGCTCGCCGCACCGCTGCCGTCGTTGACCGAAACAGTGAAGGTGTATTCCCCCTCACCGGCGCTTCTGGGTTTCCACGACATGCGAAGCCGGTTGGACCCCTGTTCCAGTGACACTTTGCTGTCGAGGCTCGTTACAGCAACGCCGTCCGCGTTCTTGACGGTGAGTTTCAGAGTAGCCGCTGGCGCTTCCCAAGGCGAGGATATGGAGATATCGGTACCTACGAGATCATCGATTCCAGCTTGTGCGGGAAGCGTGCCCAGATTCACGCTCAGCTCTGGGGAGGCCCCATCGCTAACGAAAACCATGTCGCCCATCTGGGCCGGGCTGCCACCGCCGTAGATCACTTGAGCGGTTTGAAACCAGCCCTCCTGTCCGGTACCGTCTCCGTCATTCATAAGCGCCGCAAAACCGATGACCTTCCCACCTGCTGGCGTGAACCCGCCGATAGCGGTCCACGGGATTGATGCCTCTAGTCTCCAGCCAGGATGGGCTGTTGTTCTTGATGCGGCTATCCGTCCGCCATCGACATCCTGCCGATTGCTTTGGTCCATCAGTATGGGTCCGTCGGTTTCGTGAAGAACCAAGTAGAACTCTTTGTCGTCACTAGTGTTCTGCGACGGCGATGTGGCGTCGTTAAGCGGATCAATCGCGATCACCAGGCCATCACCATCCCATAGGTTGCCCCTTGTTGCATGCTGCTCAAAAACATCGTCCACAACTTCAGTTGCCACATACAGGTTGGCGTCATCCCACGCGAACCAGACTTTGGCGCTCATGTCATCCGTTCCGCCCCAACTGTTTGGATAGCGTCCACTGTCGCCGCCGAGTAGATCGCGGCGATCAAATTTTGTCGGCGCAATATCTTTCCACTCACCCAGGTCGCCGTCAACTTCGATTCTTACTACGTTCGACGCGAGGTAGTCTCTGCTTATCTCCGCCAAGGCTGAGGCGACGACGCTTATCCGCTCAATCAGAAGCGCCGGGGTTTCTGCCGCACGGACGACCGCCACCTGATACCCCACGATGGCGACTATTGCTGAGATGAGACTGACCGTGATTATTCGTTTCATGATGATCCCCTACGTTGACGCGTTATTCGGCACGATATTCAAGTCAAATAACTGCAGTTGAGAATAGGCGCGGCTCTCACGGTGGTCAACGTCGGGCAGTCCAACACTACGGAGATGTCGACATGGTGATCGGTGTCCCCAGGGAGATCAAGAAGGACGAACGCCGGATCGCGATATGCGCCAAAAACGCGCCGTCGATCTAGCCCGGATGGCTACCATTTGGTGGGAATCTGTATTTTAGATAGGGTCTGTTGTTTTTTGTGCGTAACATAGCCGGATTTGGAGGTGATTGAGCGATGTTGAGTCGAGAACAGATAGAGTTTTTTGGTGAGAACGGGTATATCAAGCTGGAGAGTGTCTATTCTGGCGATGAGTTGGCGGCGATGAGTGATGAGTTGGATCATATCATCAATACATTTGCTACGTGGGAGGCGGCGTGGGTTGGGCCGTGGCGCAAGGAGATAATGACCGAGGAGGAGGATGCAAACGCGCAGTTGGTGGCGATGCACGAGCCGCAGCACTTTTCGGCGGCGTGGACAAGGGCGGTGACAAAGCCGGAGTTGGCGGATTCCATTGGGGAGCTGCTTGATACCGACGCTGTGGAGCTTCATCACGGGACGTTGCATGCAAAAACGCCAGGTGTGGGAGCGCCGTTTCCGCTGCATCAGGATCTGCCGTTTTATCCCCATGAGGACAACCGGTATATAGACGCGCTGGTGCATATGGATGATGCCGACGAGGAGAGCGGGTGCATCCGTTTTCTGCCTGGAAGCCACAAAAACGGCAAGCTTGCGCATATAATGGGACCGGACACGTCGCCGCATCTGCCGACGGATGAGTACGATTTTCACAAGTCGATTCATCTGCCTGCCAAAGCTGGGGACGTGGTGCTGTTTACGCTCTGGACGATCCACGGCTCGGCGGTCAATCACGGCGGCGCGTGGCGAAGGATAATACGTCTGGGTTTCCGCGATCCGAGAAACATTCAGGTTGGTGGGCAGTCGCTTGGTCGCCCGGGGATGATGGTCAAGGGCGTCAGGCCGAAAATTGAAGGGCAGTCGGTGGATGTCTATGGCAACTGGGAAGCCCGTGCGACTGAGGGTGTTTGACAGCGAGGGTTTATGACGGTAACGCAGTTTGACATCGCCAATGATCTTACAGACGTGACCGATCTGCTTACACGGACATTGACGTATGACGTAATCACGAACGATCTGGTGCGGCAGCACACGGTGCGGGATGTGGATTACGATCCGGCCTTGACACTTGTGGCGCGGGATGGGGAGACGCTCGTCGGGTTCATGCAGGCGGTGACTCGTCCAGTCACGTTCGAAGGCGGGGTTCCCACTGGCGCGCTTAAATGGTGGGCGGTGCATCCGGCTTATGAGGGCAAAGGTGTCGCCACGGCGCTGTTGGAACAGGTCGAGAGCTTGATGCGGGGACGTGTTGAGAGCGTTATCGTGATAAACACCGGCCCAGGGTACTACCAGTCAGGGCTGGACCCGCGGTATACGAGGGCTCACGTCTGGCTGCTGTATAATGGGTATAGCCACGTTGGCGCGACTGTGAACCTGATAGCTGATCTCAAAGGTCGGTCGTGGGATACATCAGAGGGTGAGGTGGCGCTTGAGATGAATGGTGTCTCGGTCCGCCGCGCCACTGAGGACGATCAGAAAATAGCAAGAACATTCATGGAGGCGAAATTCCCAGGCGATTGGCCCAACGAGGTCGACAAATGCTTCAAGAACGACCCGATCAGCTTACATATCGCGGTGAGTGACGGCAAGGTCGTAGGTTTTGCGGGGTTTGACACTGTGAACATCGGTTTGCCGTGGTTTGGGCCGATGGGCACCGTGAAATCGGCGCGGGGGCAGGGCATTGGCGAGATACTTCTTAAACGCTGCATGGCCGACCAGCTCAAGCAAGGCCATCCCAAATCGATAATTCCGTGGGTGGGGCCCATCCCGTTCTACAACAAACATACCGGCGCCACGGTGGACAGGATTTTTTGGACGTACTCCAAGACTCTCTGACAATTGGCGGCTGTCGCCAATCGCCTGATCCCTAGAAGTCAGGACACCCGGTCCCGCGTGTCTTTAAGTGCTCCGGGATCGTCACTGTGGACACCCCAGACGTTGAGGTCGAATAGTTGTGGCATTTTGGCGGGGTCGTTTTCGTTGCCGACGCTGACCTCAAGGCCTTCTGAGTGGGCGGCGAATATATAGGCCGGATCGGCGTCTCGGTGTTCCGGGTTAACCGACCAGCAGCCGATTTGGGCGGCGGCTTTGAGTTCTTCCCATTTGCGGTCACCGAAAAGCAGGTTGGTTTTGGCGGCTGGATCTTGGGCGATTATTCCTGCCAAGCGCTCTCCCCTGAACGAGTAGAACACTGTCTGCTCGAAAGCGCCGACGTTCTTTGTTAACGCCACGACATCGCGTTCAAGATCGTCGTCCTTAAGCTCCAGACACAGCCACAGACCCTTCGGGCCACTGATGACCTCGCTGATTGTCGGGTCGCTGAAAACGTCATCCAACCTGCACAACCGATCGGTCAGTTCAGGCCGTCCAGGTGCGTGTATCTCAATGCCAGCGAGTTCGTCCCACGTCAGGTAGGCGATTTGATTAGAACGTCCGGCGAGACGGGTGAGCTCCATATCGTGGGAGACGACAATCTCACCGCTTCCACAGCGGATCAGATCCATCTCAAGAGCGTCGGCACCGGCGCTGATAGCCGAACGAAACGACGTGAGAGTGTTCTCCACGCAGTGGGCCGAATCGCCACGGTGAGCTATGATCTTTGGAAGCAAAGCAAGAACCCCTGTCTGATTTCAAATACACTTTGGCGCGCCGCTGTGAATGGCATCCATCCCTGTCCTACAGTACCGATTAGATGACTCGGCAGGCAACGTGAATTGGGGTAGCCTATATACACACAACACCCGCCTACGTTTGAGTGGCCGTGAGTGCCGCCCATGATACCGAGGCGACCGGCGTTGTGCTCAGCCGCGTATATTCAGGGATAGAGATCGAAAACGTTCGTGCAGTCACGTCGGTGACTGAACAACGATCTTGAGTGCCTGGGATATTGTGATTGACGCTCAGGTAGCCGTTTTTTTGCGGGCGAACCATTACTCTGAGGAGGTACTGCCGCGATGACATACACATTGGTAGACACAGATATCGGTCCTGTGGGGTTGGCCTCAACGCATAAAGGGTTGTGTCGCGTCGGTTTGCATATGTCCGAGACAGAGTTTATTGATGACTGCACACGTAGGTATGGTGAGCCGCTCAGGCGAGATGATGAGGGGCTGTCCGGCGCTTCAGACTATATTTTGAGCGCCCTTAAGGGAGAGCCGACGCCCTACGACGGGCCGATTGACTTCCAGGAAGGCACACCATTTCAGCGCCGGGTGTGGAAGATTCTCCAGACGATCCCCTGCGATGAGACCCGTAGTTACAAATGGCTTGCAGAGAGGGCTGGTAGCCCAAAAGCTGCGCGGGCAGTGGGGCAGGCGACTGGGAAAAACCCTGTCTCGATAATCGTTCCGTGCCACCGCATTATACTGTCCGATGGAGGTATTGGTGGCTACGGCGGTGGAATCGACACGAAAATCGCGCTTCTCCTCGCCGAAGGGGTGATGGTGCCATAAGTTTGGCGATGTCGCCCGCCAACAGCGCCGACACGCGTTTTGATGAGAGTTCGTCTGTCGCCACTATAATCACAGTCGGGCGATTCGCGCCGAACCCCGAATTTTAGGATGACCAGAGAATGGGCAGTCGATATAATATCCTTTCCGATGAAGACGTCGAGCAGTTTCTCAATGACGGATATATAGCGCTCAAAGGATGCTTCGCACCTGAATTTGCCGCCGAGTGGCGCGAGCAGGCGTTCATACGTCTTGGGCTGGACCCAGAAGACTCTTCGACATGGACCGAAAAGCGGATTCACATGCCGACTTTGGAGAGGGTACAGATATCGGAGTTCGCACCGAAAGCGTGGGGGGCGATCTGTGACGTTTTGGGTGGCGAGGAGAGAATCGCAGGTAATTTCAAGAACGTCTGGGGCGACTGCTTTATTATCAATTTCTCGCAGGGATCAGGTCAGCCATGGCAACCGCCGTCCTCACAAGTTGGAGCCTGGCACAAAGATGGCGATTTTTTCAGGCATTTTCTGGACAGCCCAGAACAAGGGCTTCTTACTCTGGTCATATGGTCTGACATCGGGCCTAAAAGCGGCGGGACTTTCTTTTCGCCGGACTCTGTAGGACAGGTGGCGAAATATCTACTCGATCACCCTGAAGGTGTCCTGCCAGGTGGGTGTGGACATGTAATTGATAAGTGCAGCCGGTTTGGGGAGGTTGAGGCCAGTGTCGGCGACGTGTTTCTGATCCACCCGTTTATGCTACACTCCGGTTCGCAGAATCCGTCAGGGATACCCAGGTTCCTGACGAACCCGCCGGTCACCCTCAAAGACCCGATGGACCTCAATCGCGACGATCCTGACGATTACAGCCTGGTCGAGCGGAAAATCTTGAAGGACCTGGGTGTCGAGCGGCTCGATTTTCAGATCACCGCCGAGCGCGAACGGATTGTGCCGGACCGGGTAAAAGGTGAAGCCGAGGAGATTGAGCGGCAGCGTGCGCGCCTGGTACAAGCGTAGCTCCGAGCGATTTGGACCGTCGAGTTGGTCGCTGATCGTTGAGGCGCTGCGCCCCGTTTTGCGCCGATAGGGGGTGTGGTGGTAAGACCAGGGGCCAAAGACGACGCCGAACTCTTTTTGGTGGCTGAGTTTCACGATGCCCTCGCGGCTATTCTTGGCGATAGTGTTGTCCGTGGAGACTCAATCCCCACATCTGACCTTGATCTGGTAGTTGTCACCCACCGAGGCCAACCACCCTACAGGGAGTCGTTTGAACAGTTTGGTTGGCTGATTGAAACGTTTGTACACACACCAACCTCATACCGCGATTACTTCGACAAAGACATTGGCCGCGGCCCACCTGAGCTTGCTCTATCCGAAATTTCGGACTTCAGGTACCGAATTACCAATCTGATTGATGATCTTGTTGGTTCCGAGCACTATGACGAGTCGCTCTTCACCGCGAACGACCTCTCGGTCTTGCTTTGCGATCTTCTTCTCGGGATCAACCGGCGATGGACTGGGCGAGACAAATGGGTGATGAGAGCGCTTGAGCGGTATGATATCGGAACGGCGGGACGTCTGACCGCAGCGCTCCAACAGAGCGCGTGCAGTGGCGGTCACGGTGCGCTTGTGTCGTTGGCTGACGAGGTATTAGCGGAGGTCGGTGGGCGACTTTTCGATGGATATAACTCGGGCAGAGACTAGGCCGCTGTACGGCTTGGCAAGTAGGCCGCCTGACGGTACTATTTGTTGTTCTGTAGTTTTTCAACCAATCTGTCACACCGACCAGGTCGCCGAGGGTCATTCTAAGAATCTTTGGAGAGCCGATAATGTTGAACCTGCTCCGCAGTAAAACCTTTGTCAAGACAGTCTTGTGGATAGTTGTGCTTGGATTCGTCGGGTGGTTGGGGTACGACGTCGGATATGGCGGGCCGTCGCGCGACCAAGATTTCTATGTCGGTGAGATTAACGGCACTCAATTGGACTACCCCACATATCAGGAGCGTCGAAACCTGGAGCTTCAGCGTCGCCGCGACCCGGAAAACCCGGATGCGCTGGACGAATTTGCCATAGATCAGGACATTTGGGATAGGCAGGTCGAAGAGATATTGATGAAAGAGGCGATTGACGACTATGGCATTCAGGTGTCGAGCCAGGAGGTCGCCATCGCGTTTTTGGAGCAGCCGCTGCCAGGGCTCGAAACCGCTGATATTTTTCAAACAGACGGCGCGTTTGACGCGTCTAAATACCGGGAGTGGTACAAGAACCTCGACCAGGCTGAGTTCTACCGACTTACCTCCCAGACCTACGGTCGAGGGATGACCCTCTCTGAGTACGAGAGTCTGATATCCCAACAGTTGTCCCAGAACAAGCTTAGGCAGAGGATCACCTCCGCCGCGGTCGTGGGGAACGCCGATGTTCGCCGCCAATACGCGCAGAATAACGAGCGGGTCAAGGTCGAAGCAGCATACGTGACTCTTTCAAAGGTGCTGGACGACACTGTCGCCATAACCAATGAGGAGATACGAGGCTATTACGAGGCCAACCTTGACGACTACGCGCAAGAATCAAGAGCCAGTCTTGCGTATGCAGCGCTCAGCAAAGCGCCTACGACAAGGGATGTAGCCCGCATCAAACACGATGTGGACTACGTGTTGGCTCAGCTTAGGGATGGTGCCGATTTTGGCGATCTCGCAAGGGCATATAGCGACCATACCGCCACTCGCGGTGATGGCGGTTTTCTCGGTGAGATGACCGAAGGTGCGCTGCCCTCCGAGCAGGACAAGGCGGTTTTTGCGCTCAAAGCGGGGGAATTCACTGAGGCTTTGGAAACTCCAGACGGTTGGGAGATATACAAAGTTGACAGTTTGAGTGGAATAGGAGGCGTGGACACAGCTTTGGTTAGGCACATACTTTTCCGCACCGATGTAGCTGGTCCTGCGACACTGGACAGCCTTAGAGCGAATGCTGACTCCCTCTTCAACTCCGGTGCGCGGTTCGACAAGGTCGCCCAAGGTATGGGTGTCAAAGTGGACACGACGTTTCCGTTCGGTGTAGACGAGTCGTTTCCGTTTCGGCGGCTGTCGTCCAGGATTTCAGCCAAGCGGCTCGCATTTTTTGCGCACAACCATGATATCGGTGAGATCGCGCCAACCTACGAAACCAAGAACCACATCATCGTCGCTCGTGTAGCCACTTCTCGGCCTAGAGGCCATCAGCCGCTAGAGGATGTTCGAAGGAGCATTGAGAGGGTTCTCAAGAACGACAAAAAGCTTGAGATGGCTGCTGAGATGCTGGAGCCGGTATCGAAGCGTGTTGCTGCTGGCGATTCGCTCTCAGTCGCCGCCAATGCTGCTGGTATTGAACTGGCGACGACTGAGCCGTTTACGCGCAACGAGGGCGCTCGCGCGATCAAGACTGGGGCGAGGAACGAGTTTACAGGTGCGGCTTTCGCGTTGCAGCAGCCTGGTCAGATAAGCGGAGTCGTCAAAGTCAAAAACCGAGGTGCCTACATCTTGCAACTGATCAGCCGGGAGTTTGACGATACGGGCCTTACCGCCAGCGAGAGTTTGCGGATTAAGGGGCAGCTTATCAGACAACTCAATCAGTCGCTCTGGCAGCATTGGCTCGACAACGCCAAAGCGACCGCCGAGATTGTCGACCGTCGCGCGCTGTTTTATGGTTATTAGGAAGCGCTGCCTGATGGTTTTGCTTGAATGCGCGACGGTCCAAGACGCAAGCCGCTAATCAGGTATCGACCCTCATGCCGCCAGCAAAACTTGGTGTGTTGTGAATGACACCTGGAAACTCGTGAAGCTCCAGCGCCTTCTCCAAAGTTGATCGATCACTGGTGGTCCAGCCGGTGTCGAAAAAGATGTAGGTGTTTGGCGGGGGCACCGACTCCCGCTCTAGACTCAGGCCGGTCTGCACAGCAAAGGTAAGCAATTCCTCCGCAGACAGGCTGTCCTCAAACCCCACAAAAAGCTTGCCTGTCTCCCAAAAACGAGGCGGGTCAGTACCAACCTTATTGACGAATACCGGCTTGAGTTGTACCCAAGCGTTTCTTCGAATGAAATTCGTGATCCTGATGTGGTTCGGCATGAGAAAGACGTGGAATGCCGACGCACGACCGCCAGGGAGATGTGGGCGCGGCGAGGTAACTCCGAACTCCTCCTGGACCAAAATATGGAGCCTTTCCCTTGCGTGGACTGGAGAGTCCGGGACGACCAACATGGATCTTTCCCGTTCCACCTTGACGACATACTCTTGGCCGTAGGAGATCATCAGATATGAATCTGGAAAGGGAAATATTCCCCCAGGCCCGCGTTTGATATGCAGGACGCAGCCGTTCGTCACAGCAAGCACGCACCCCAGCACCGTTGCGACCGTTCTTATCGTCGCGCCTCCGCCCACGGTTTCAAATCACCAAAACCTCTGCCCCTGCTGCTGCACTTGTAGCAAATATAACATCGTTCCAAGTCTTTTTGTTGGGAAGGTCTTCTTCGAGTTCTATTCCGAGATAGCCGTCGTAGTAATCTTCGCGGAGGTGGTTGATGAAGTCGTCGGTCTGGTCTGATGGCACAATACTAACCACACAGCCACCAAAGCCAGCGCCGGTTAGGCGTGCACCCAATGCGCCACCGTCCAGGGCTGTTGTCACCAGCTCGTCTAAGTCTTCGGTGCTGATTTCGTAGTCGTCGCGGCATGAGTTGTGCGAACCGGTCATCAGCTCGCCCATCTTCTCAACATCGCCGGAGGTCAGCGCTATGGCGGCATCGCTGACCCTTTGAGCTTCACTGAAAACGTGACGAACCCGTGCTTTGAGGGGGAATTTTTCGTCGAGGTCGGCGAGCATCACGCCCTCAGGGTCGGTCAGAAAATTCTCGACTATCGCTTTCGGAGATGTTTCAAGCGCCTCTGCTATCTCTTTGACAGAATAGGGCTGTTCGTTCAAGGATGTGTCTATGAAGGAGTTGAGCGCGTCGGGGTTGGGCTGCGTTTGGAGTAAGTCCCCAAGACGTTGGGCGTCGAGATGGCTCGAATGTTGAAGCCACTGTTTCTTTAGAATAGCCAACGCCAACGCACACTCAATCGGTCGGCGGTTGTATTTTGGACGGGCGGAACCAGACTTGTCGGCAACTTCCAGCGAGTCGGCGATTACGACGTCCAAACTCTCGGGAAGAGAAATCTCGATTGCATCCAAGGGGAAAAAGTCGATTTTGAGGGCCGAGCCTTCCTTAGCACAGAGTGAGATCGCCTGATCCATCCCGCCGCCAGCGGTGCCGACGAATCGCTCACCCTCAGCCATCAGATCAGCCAGCTTTAGCGGGTCCATCTCGCGTTTGTTAGCGGACAAGAACGCCAAGGCCAACGCCACCACCAGCGCTGATGACGACGACAGGCCAGCGCCTAAGGGGACGTCGCCATCAACCAACATCTGGCAGCCGCTCCAGCCATCCCACTCTAGCTCTTCATTCAGCCGACCGTGCTGCATGAGCGAGTGGACAGCGGCTTTTGCGAAGTTACCCCAGTCGCCATCTGGATATGGATGAATGATCTCCTCCAGCGCAAATTTGCGCGAGGCGAACGATGTTCGCGCATTCTTGAGCTCCACGCGGTTTTCGTCAGTTGCAGCCACGGCGATGGTAATCGACCGTTCTATCGCCATCGGCAGGACCGGAAGGCCGTTGTAGTCAGTGTGTTCGCCGATGAGGTTCACCCGCCCGGGCCCATTCACGATCAATTGGGGTTGCGACTTGAATGATTTTTCGAACCGCGTAGTGATATTGCGGATACGGTCCTGACTGATCTGTGTCATCGCTTCTGTTTCCTCTACTGTGATGTGCTCTGACGTGCGTCTGAAAGGTCTCCTGATGTGCCTATATCGCCCCAGGAGCCGTGCAATTTTTCCGCCAACACCCGACGGCCTTCAACCACCATCATCCTTACCGCTTCGGTTAGTTCCAGCTCGCCACGGATCGATGGGGTAAGCTGTGCAGTATACGAGAATATCAGCGGGCTGGTGACATAGATGCCAGAGTTGTTCCATATGGAGGTGGAGGTGCCCTTTGGTGGTTTCTCGATGATTGAGGTTACTCTCATCTGTTCGTCGAAATGGACCGCAGCACCGCGCCAGGGATCATCAACCGGGTTTATTGCTGTCACCAGATCGCAGTCTGTGAAGGCTGCGATGAGGTTTTGATAATGTTCTGCTGATGTCAGAATGTCGCCGTAAGTCAGAAGAAACGGGCCTGTCCCCACTGCGGATTCTACCAACTGGACCGCTCCGCCGGTTCCGTTTGGGTCGGCTTGATCGACGGAGGTAATTCTGACGCCAAACCGTTCGCCATCACCAAAAAACTGCTTGACTATCGACGTTTGATGCCCAGTGACAATCACAATCGCACTAATCCCGACTTTGGACAGGCCGGAGATGATGTGGGACAGTATGGGGCGACCGCCCACTTCGAGCATCGGTTTGGGGGTTTCCTGCGTGAGGTCTCCCATCCGTGAGCCTTTGCCCGCCGCTAGAACAACTGCTGTGGAGATTTTTCGGAGATCTGGCATGGAACTTTCAGGTGGAGTTGAAGTGTCTAACGGACTCGCTAGCTGGTGGGCTTTTTTAGGCTGCGCCTTGTAGTGCGCGGTCTCAAAATCTATGGAAAATGGTTGACCGCCGCTGGCCCTCCGGTTGAGACCGATCTATTTTCATCTTGAACCGCCGGACCATATATAGATAAAACTCAGGACACCTTTCTGTGAAACCTATACTCGTGCACTACTACCTCAACTACAGATGCAATGTTCGCTGTGAATTCTGTAATATCTGGGACCCGGCGGTCTTTGACGCCACTATAATGGCGTCTATGGATGAAATCGCTGAAAACCTGACCCAAGCCAGGTCATTGGGTGTCCGATTCGTAGACTTCACCGGCGGCGAGCCGCTTCTGTGTCCGCATCTTCCCCAGGCGCTTACAGTTGCACAGGAGTTGGGCTTTCGGACTAG
This sequence comes from uncultured bacterium, assembly GCA_964627605.1. GTDB lineage: Bacteria > Latescibacterota > MWCZ01 > MWCZ01 > CAZVGZ01 > CAZVGZ01. The sequence continues at coordinate 47,371 of CAZVGZ010000003.1, forward strand.
CGTGACCACCAACTGCGTTCTCTATCCGAAACGCGCAGGTGAGCTAGCGGGGTTAGTAGACCTGCTGCACTTCTCCCTGGACTCGTTCGACAAGGCCGAGCATAACGACGGCCGGGGTTATGACTGTTATGACAGCGTGATGGAGAGCGTTGATGTGGCGCTGTCACTAGGTGAAAAGCCAGATATCCTTTTCACAGCTACCGACCGCACGGTGTCTCAGACCGAAGCGCTGGTGCGGTTTGTCAGGACCAAACGGCTGATGTTGATCATAAACCCCGTGTTCGACTATTTTGAGAACGGTGGGATATCTTCCGACGGGCTCGACCATATCGAAAAGTTTGCGTGGGAGTGTGGCGTCTATGTCAACTGGGCGTTCCATCGCCTCATTCGCGCCGGTGGCAATCAGACCGACAATCCGAGATGCAGAGCGGTCTCTTCCACAATCGTAATCTCACCGGACAACCGCCTCCTTCTTCCATGCTTTCATGGGAGGGATGGTGATGTCTCAATTGATGGCGACCTTGCTGCCGCTCGGAGTGGAGAGGGTTGGCACGGATTTCAAAAAAGCGAGGGCCGATTGGCGAGCTGCCAGGGATGCACGATAAACTGCTATTTCGATCCGTCGTTCCTATTCGTATTGGACGGCTACTGGTGGAGAAGTGTCCTGTCCAAAGCCAAATATGCTTTTGACAAGTGGGTTCGCCCCCAAGTTGGGCCCGAACCTAATTACACGCCAGATCTTCAATGTCAGACAGAACGCGCATTTTTGGTTTGAGCCAACTCTCGCTGACACCATCATACTCCCAACTGCGTATTTCGGCGCACATACTGCACGCCTCTTTGTTCTCGCCACGCAGCAATTTGGATTTCGCCAGATATCTCATGTATTTCATGCGGATGAAATCGCTGGCGGCTTCTGTTGGGGAGAGGTTGCTCAGAATTCGATTGTAGAGCGCGTCGCTCTCCTGGTATTGGCCCATCGCCAGCAGGATTCTAGCCTCGATCTGTGAGAAGAACCGTGATTGAGGGAACTCACCCTCTCCCATCCTTGCAACTTCCAGAGCCTCTTCGAAACGGTCGTCATCATACAGCGCATAGGCCAGACGCTGTATCGCGCCTGCCCGCCCGTACGTGTCGGTATCGATGGCGCGCTTCAACATCGCTATCCCCTCGCCACGCTTGCTGCTTTGGAACGGCACCCAGGACAGAGCCGTCGCCCTCCAACAGAGAATCGACCCAAGTGGGATCAGAGGCTCTGTGAGTTGAGGTGCCAGACGTGCGGCGGATTCAAGGGCGTCCATTCCGCTGAGGGCGTGGCTGACCAAACTCAGAGAAAACCCGTCGCGGCCCACAAGATAGAGGCCGTGGTACAACTCGGCGCTACCCAGGAAGAAAAGGCTCCAATTATCATCGGGAATCGTGTCCAGCCGGGCCTTTGCCAGATCGGCGGCGGTAGTCAACTCCGAAATAAGAGAGCTGTCGAAGGGTGCCGTAGTTCCGAAATCGTCCACCCATGTAAACAGCGTCGCGGCTTTTTGCAGGTGGGCATCTGGGTTCTTAGGGTCGGCAGCAATGAGGCTGTCAGCAACCTCAGTTGCTCTCGAGTAGTTGTGCTTCAGTGTCAAAGCTGTGGCTAGCTGGAGTTGATCCAGTCTTGGAGCAGCCGTCGCAGAAACCGCCCAAACAGCTACTGTGACCGCTACGGCTCGCAGGAGTATCACTTTGCGCCCTGCTCAAAGAGCCTTGCTATCTCATCCCTCTCAAACATCGGCCATGGAACAACTGCGGCTCCCTCGGTCCATACCATCCCTTTTTCGGAAGCGGACACCGTCGCGACAGTCTCCACAGAAATGCCGCTATCTACCAGAGCGCGAACCACCGATTGAGAATCCGACTCGGCTAGACCGATAAGGAGCGCTCCTGACGAGATCGCGCCTAGTGGATCGATTCCAACGGCTTCGCACACAGCACTTGTAGTCTCATCGGCCCGCAGAGCATCTACGTCCACCTGCATCCCGACATCGGACGCGATCGCCATCTCCCAGAGTGCGGTCGCTACGCCGCCTTCTGTGGGGTCGTGCATGGCATGGATCGGTGCTGTGTCCATAGCAGTTTTGGCGTCTGGTAGAACGCTGATCCCTGGGGAGTGTAGGAAATTTGCCGCTTCTTCAATTATGTCATCCGAGAGGCTAGCCGCCCTTAGCCGGTCAGGCATTTCACGAGCGATGATCGACGTGGCCTCAATTGCTGGCCCCTTGGTCAACAGAATCACATCCGCTGGTTTGAGCCCCGATGGCTGGACGAGTCTATCGTGATCCACCTCGCCTATCATCGTCCCTGAGGCTATAGTACGCGTCACCGCGTCTGTGATCTCGGTGTGCCCGCCTATAACTGATACACCCAGCCGCTCGGCGGCCTGTTGCAGCTGTACAAAAACAGCTTTGATTTTTTCGGGCGTTGTCTTTGGGGGGAACAGCAGCGTTGCCAAAAAGAATTTAGGGGTGGCGCCTGAGGTTGCAATGTCGTTGGCGTTGATGTTGATGGCGTACCAGCCGATTGAGTCTGATGCGAATGTGATGGGGTCCGTCTCTATCGCGATGAACTGGGAGGTTGGGGAGATCACTGCGACGTCGTGCCCAACACCTGGACCAACGACGACGCGATCGTTGGCGGCAATCTCATTCAACAGCCCGGCCAAGAGATCGTTGGGGAGTTTGCCCAGTGGAAGCCCTGTCACCCGGTCGCCAGTATCGGTTTCTGTTCGTTCAACAGCCGGTCTGCAACAGCTTGGGCGACAGCGTTGGGGTCTGTTAGCGGTCCGCTGGCGATACATGCGCCATCGACAAATATCGATGGGCTTTTGTACCACATGGAGGCCACTCTCAGGGCTGCGCGCCAACCAGCGCGGAAACGAATAGCGTTGCGAAGGACGACAAACCACGCCACTACTATGCTTCGAGGGTCGATCCGTGCTATCTGAAAGCTCCCATTGCCCTCAAGTTCAGTCTCCACACGCCCATACGCTGTTCCGATTAGCTCCATCTCGTCTCTCTGCCGACAGAATATTCCAGATGGTCCTGGGATCGCGCCTAACGATTCGATGCCTCCGCAGCAGCCTTTAGCCGCCTGTCTCGGCGAAGAATAGCACTGAGTGTTCTGTTGGACCAGTCACCATCGCTATTTCACCTTATGAAACCCCTACGACGCCTCTGTGCTGTTCAATCGGTTAAGGGGGCTTTGATATCGCCTAATCCTGCGTTCCAACCACGCGTCCATTCAACGGTATCAAGCTCAAGATCGCAGATTGAGCTCGCCAGAAACACGATCCCGTCAATCATCCCACTCTCAATAGAGCTTACCGCGAGCTCAACCTGGCGTTTCATTTCGTTGAGCGGCATCGGGGCCTTGCCGCCAAAGTCCCAAAGATAGCAGCCCAACAGCCGCCTCTTGTTCGGCGTGATGGCGCAGAACCTCTTAATGTTGGCCTCCAGATCGACCAGATCGGCAGCGCTCCAGGTCCAGAGGGTCGCAACATCACATCTGGACAACATCGGCTCTATGGGAAGGTCAAGCTGGTGGGAGTATACCACTACCCACAGATCAAGCGTTTTGTCGTCCAGGCGTAGGCCGGATCGAACTGCATCAAGCTCTTCTGGCGAGAATACACCCAAGTTGGGGGAGTCGTTGGTCGGTCTGCGGAAGAAATCGTCGAGCATGACACCGCTGATATTGTCAAACCTGCGCGCCAGATCCATCACATGAGCCCGCTCGGCGGTGTCGGTCGTGCCTCCTGAACCGACGATAGACCAGACGACATTGGTCAGCGGCTTAAACGAGAGCGCGAGCTGGTCATAGGGGGGCGACGGACGATCTAGATCTCTTACCATGATGAGGTTTGAGATATCCAGATAGGCCGCGCCCTCAAGCGGCGTCATCCGCGAACAGCGTCCCAATCCCCAGCGAGAGCCGTTCTGGACGCCAGCATCGTGTCCCCAGAGCCACAGCCTGTCCCGGAGCAGGTCCATTTCGGCCTATCGCCCACAATCAGTGTGGGTCGTCAGATTCCTCGTTGATGCTGTCAGATGCGGTGACCGGGCTCTGTGCGAGCTGACTGTCATAGCGCTGTGGTTCGGTCAGGATATTGATGGCTTCCTCAAGCTGCTCATCTTTGAGGAACTGACTCCTGGCGAATGCACCTCGCCCCCAGAGCCTTCCTGCGATGTGCGAACGAAGCTGTGGGCGGATCGCTGAGATTGATCGTTCGAATGCGCCGGCTCTCTGCTCGGTAACCAGAGATCGGAGTCGCTCCAGTTGGGTGTGGACCTCAGAGTCGTAATTGGCTTTCTTAATCCGCTCTTCGAATTTGCCTAACTCAGCCTCGCCTGGCATGTCGTATTCGAACGCCCGTGCGGTGTCATCGACGTAGGCTCGGAACTCCCTAATCATTTTGTCGGTCACTTCTAGCTGGTGCGGTGCTGTATCCTCGTGGTTCGAAGCCCACTCGACGCCCCACTCGAACATCAGCCGTCGGCTCCTTAAATACGAGAAGAACAGCGGGTATCTGTCTGGCTTAATGACAACGTCAGGTGTGATGCCGCCGCTGCTTCTGACCTGGCGCCCTTTGAGTGTGTTATAAACAGCAGAGGTGTCCGCCAAAGAGTTGGAGGTTATTATCTCCCTGTCACCGTCGCGCATCCGCTGTTTGTGGATGCAACGACCGCTGGGGGTGTAGTAGTAGGCGGTTGTGAGCTTGAGCCCCACTCCTCCAGAGAAGCTGAGCTGGTATTTGGCCCCCTGATAGGAGTCGTATACTGTCTGCACGCTGCCCTTGCCCCACGAAGGCACGCCTAAGATCACGCCTCGGTCTGAGTCCTGTATCGCGCCTGCGACGATCTCTGACGCGCTTGCCGAACCTCTGTCGATCAGCACTACCATCGGAATATCTTCAGGCAGGAACGCCGGTTCGTCGGCGTGATAGCGATGGGGCATCACCGCACGACCTTTTGTCGACACGATCAGCGTACCCTTGGGAAGGAACAGATCCGACATCGCCCTGGCCTCCTCCAAAAGACCGCCGGGATTGAATCGCAAATCCAAGATAAACCCTTTGATCCCCAGGTCTAAGAGTTCTGCGATTGCGTCGCGGGTCTCCTCGGTGACATTGCGCGAGAAGGTGGTAACTCTGACGTAGCCGATATCTCGACCTTCGCGAAGCCAGTCTGGAGTGTTCTGTGGTGTAGTGCTCGGATCGTCCGGTTCGTAAATCCTACCTGCGAACCTTACTGCCTTGATCTGAATTATGGCGCGGGTGATGGTGAACGAGATCGAATCAGAAACGCCTGGACGTTTGACGGTGATGGTAACTCTGGTGCCGGGCCTGCCCCTGAGCTTGTCCACGACATCGTTAATGTGCATGTCGTAGCTGCTCTCACCTTCAATCTCCACAATTGCGTCGCCGGTCTGAAGCCCGGCTTCCCAAGCTGGAGTTCCCTCAACAGGGGCTATCACCGTCGGATGATGGTCCACGTTCTGTATGTGGATACCCAGGCCGCCAAATTCGCCGTGGGTGGTGTGTCTTAACTCCTGCTGTTGGCGTTTTTCCAGAAAACCGCTGTAGACATCAAGATTGTCGAGCATCCCGTCTATCTGAGCTTTCTCCAGCTCTTCGACATCCACGTCTTCAACGTAAAACCGCCTGATGGCGGTCTCTACGGCATAGCGACTGTCGGCAGCGTGACCTATACGTCCGTAGACGTCTTGGGCGTAGACGTCGACGCTATCAAATATCTGCGCACCCCATATGGCGGTGACAATCACCAAAACGGGAATCAGGAGGTCTCGTGGTCTAAACTTCACCATCGTACTCACCGTCCTTGTCAAGCTCTATTGATAAACCTGGGTTTTCTCAGTTGGGGCTTCGCCCAATCACAAAAATAACACGAATTTGTCACAGTTGGTCAATCTACATCGTCCAAGATAGATTGTACGACCGCTAAGCGCACACTGTCCGCTACGGTCTCTGCGTTCGGGGTTCCATCTACAACCACGACACGTTCAGGCTCTTGTTGGGCGACAGCCAAGAAACCTCTGCGAACTCTTTCGTAGAAGGGGTTGCCCTCACCTTCTAGCCTGTCAGCCGGTCCAGACTCTTTGCGTCGGCGGACGGCTTCGGAAAGCGCTATATCCAGCACGACTGTTTTCGCTGGAACAACTCCGTTAGTGGCCCTAATATTCAGCTCTGCGATAAATTCTTTTGGTAGTCCGCGCCCGTAGCCCTGGTAAGCCATGGTCGAGTCGGTGTACCGGTCGCAGATCACCACTTGGCCACTATCAAGCGCCGGGCGAATAACGTCATTCACTAGCTGCGCTCTGCTGGCTTCATACAGCAGCAGCTCGGTGATCGCAGACATCCCCTCGCCTGACGGGTCCAACAGCAGCTCCCTAATCCGCTCGGAGATCGGCACGCCACCAGGCTCCCTGACCGACCGAACAGCCCGCCCCTTATCCTTAAGCCAGCTCTCAAGCAGAGCAACCTGCGTTGTTTTGCCGCACCCGTCGATGCCTTCAACAGTAACCAGTACCCCTCTCACGCGGTTCCTTCCTTTAGGCTCTTGGGACGGTGTCTTCAAGATGCACTACATCGTTTAGACCCACCAACCGCCAATATGGTTGCCCGCCGTGCCTGCTGTGGGGTTCGATGGTGGTAATCGACACGTTGTCGACTCTGATGTGCGATCGCTGGTCTCTAACCAAGCCCAGAACGTGGTTAATAAACGCAATGGTCGGTCCGGCATGGCTGACAATTCCGACAGATTGGTCTCGATGTTTTTTGGCAATACTCTCTATCGCTTCGACTCGACTTAGCGCAAACATATCCCAAGACTCTCCGCCAGTTGGGATTGCACTCGCAGAGTTGTCGCGGTAGGCGAAGAGGTCGTCGGGCCACCGCTGTTCAACCTCAACCGACGTCAGGCCTTCCCATTCACCATATGATCTCTCCTTGAGAGATGGTGTGGGGATAACCTCACATTCGACGGCATCTGCCACCGCTTGGGCTGTGTCCAACGCCCTACTAAGGTCGCTGCTGTACAGAATATCCAGCGGAAGTTGGGTCATCCTATGCGCCAACCTCTTCGCCTGCTCACGGCCCACACCATCAAGAGGTGTGTCGCTTAGCCCCTGCCACTTCTGCTCGGTGTTCCACGCCGTGCGACCGTGCCTGATTAGGTAGAGCCTTTTTGGCATGAGATTGCCCTCCATCGCCACCTCATGCCATCTCTTGCGCGTTGTCAAGCTCTGATATGGACGTAATCGCGTGTGAGATTTCGTCTTCAGTATTGTAGTAGTGCGGTGACAGGCGGATGCGGCCATCCCTCGGGGCAACCACTATCCCCTGCTGTTGAAGCTCACGGGCGATTTTTGAGGCGGATGACACTACGCTTAGAGAGATTATTCCCGACCACAACTCGGATTCTCTGGCACTGAACAGAGTCAGACCGCATTCATCGGCTTTTTGACATGCGAAATCGCCCAGATGTTTGATGCGTTCTGAGATCGTCTCTATCCCCACTGCGTTGACAAGCTCCAGTGCCGCTAAAAGTCCGTAGAGCCCCACTGTCGTTGGCGTCCCGCACTCGAACCGCCTAGCGTCTGGCTGTAGTGTAAAATCGTACTCAAGATAGCGCCCACGATTTATGACAGACGACCATCCTACCTCTTTGACCTCAATCCGGTCCAGCGCCCTATCAGACACGCAGAACAGTGCCACACCCTCTGGCCCGAGCAACCATTTGTGGGCGTCAGCCGCCACAACATCTATACCCCACGCCTCCATCTGCATAGGAAGAGCGCCCAAACTCTGTATCCCGTCCACCACCCACAAAATATCCCTTTCCTGACACACTTTGCCGATGGCTTCAAGATTGTTGCGGAAGCCGCTGCTGAACTCCACAGAGCTAAGGGAGACTATTTTTGTTCTGGAGTCAATGGATTCCAGCACTCGCTCCAGATTGATGCGACCATCTATCTCCTCGACCCATCTGATCTCGACGCCGCGTGGTTCAAGGCTCATCCATGGATAGGTGTTTGCGGGAAACTCGGAGCTGGATGTTACGACGACATCGCCACTATGCCAGTCATAGCCCTGCGCGACGAAGCTGATCCCTTCGCTGGTGTTTTTGGCGACGGCGACCTGGTCAGCGCGACAACCGACAAGGTTTGCTGCTGATTTCCTCAGGCTATCGTGGGTTCTGTACCAGTCCGAAAAATTCACAACCCCGTTTAGTTTGACGTCTTCAATTAGAGTCTTCATCGCTTCGAAACAGCTTCGGCTGATTGGAGCGACAGCGGCGTGATTTAGGTAGTTCCATCGTAGGGCGACAGGGAACTGGCCCCGCCACTCTTCTATCAATGCGGTCGGCCACTTCTGTGTCATTGCGTTGAGAACCCTTCGCTGCAGATCCGTGCTCCGACCTGGCGCAGCGCGGTGTCGTCGTCGGGGTGGATTGAACCGTCTGGTAGTGGGCCTGTGTTAAGGAGAAGGTTGCAGCCGTCGGTCTGGGCGTTTGACAACGTCTCCCATATCTCTTCGAACCACTTAAGCGCGGCTTTTCGGAGGTCTAACTGGAATAGATCGCCGTAGTTGGACAGATAGCGTGGAACAGGCATGTCGCTCACCAACCTATTTTTTTAGCGAATCCGCAAGACTGTTGACCCGCAGTATCATCTCGACCATCCGCTGGAGCCGATCGAGGTTTTGGATCGTGACACTGTCCTGGCTGGCCATAGCCTGCACATGGGCAGCCAAGGCCATAGCGTCCCGCCGTCCTATCTGCCCATCCTTGAGCCCGTCCAGAATGTCATTAACCAGATTCCGGGCGCGTGCCCTGTCGAGCGAGTCGGTAAGGCGAGGGACAACCGCTGACACAAACCCTTGTGACAGTGCGCGTTGAATTCGGTTCGCCTCCACGATGCGCCTCTCGCTGCATGAACGCACGCCGAAAATGTAGATGAACGCCACAGATACGATCACCACCGACATTCTTAAATTGGCGACAAATGACCGACGCGGCGGCGGTGATTCTGACATGACCTGCTCCGTGGTGGGTGGGACTAAGGAGCAGAAGTATACTGAGAACCGCTTCGATCTGTGAACGGGAGTTGCGTTTCCGCTGATGTGTGATTGATGAATGATTGGGAAGGAGAGAGGGCGCGTCTACAGGATGAAGACGCGCCCATACTAAGGATAGTCGACCTTGCTATCGTTGCAGTATTGCGGTCCTGGTCTGCACCTCACCTGCCGAGGAGATGTGAACATAAAAGGTGCCTGACGCTAGTTTTCGCCCAGACGCATCGGTGCCGTTCCAGGTGATGGTCTGAAAACCTGTTGAGGTCCATGATGTAGAATGAACCGTCTGCCCCAAGATGTTGGAGATCGACAGGTGTACCGGTTCACCAGGAGACGTGTCTACTGTAATCGTGACGCTTGGGTTAAACGGATTTGGTGCTGGGTTGCCCACTGCCAAGAGGTTGGTTGGGGTTGGGCCGGAAGAGATTCCGACTGTGGCGTCCAAAAGCACAAACCCTGACGGCGGAAGGCCAGTTGTCACTAATTCGCCCTCCAAAACCCCTGTGGCGGCGTCGTAGTAGAGGACCCCTGGAGTCGTCATGTTCCTGTCGCCCACTAGAAGCGTGCCATCACTGCTGAGCGCTGCCATTGACGGCGAAACCGCGCCAAGAAGAGTGTCGCCCAACGCCCCGGTACTCGGATCGACTTTGTGTACGGTAGATAGCGGCCACGCGCCGCTGGCGATGGCGTAGCCCAGCGTTTCTGAGACTGGAAGGAATTGTGTCACCTGTCCGGTGAACGACGCCCCGCCAACCAGGCGTCCCACCGAACCAGAGGAGACGTTGATCGTGTCGATACCGACGCCGTCAGGATTGCCAAACCCGCCGCCTGCGACGAAAAGCCGCTCACCCATGATCGAGATGTCCACCGGGTTCTCAATAGTGAGATCGTAGCTGGTGACTACGCTGTCGTAGGATGGATCGATGACGATCACCTTGCCAGGGCCGGTGGGCACCCAAAAGTTTAGCCTGTCCAATCGTTGGATACCGACATAAACCATACCGCCTTCGTTGTAGACCATCGGAGCCATCTCAGGAATGCCGTCGCCGTCGGCGAATGAGAGAAGATCGACTGTGCCGGTGCTGTCACCTGTCGCCGGGTTGACGATAAGAATCTCTGCACGTTCGAGACGGGTGATGTAGGCCTTGGTCGGACTTACGACCGCCATCTGTTGGGGGTTGCTGCCGTTGCCTGTGGAGAACTGGCGGACAGCCTGAGCTGGATTGGCCGGGTCCACCACGATGATGTTGTCCTGCCCGAATTTTTCTAGGATGTAGATCATCCCTTGGGCTTCGGTGATCCCAAGATCTTGGTAGACCGGCAGATCGATTGAGGTGAGCGTTCTGTCTGCAGTCAGTGAGGAAAATCCACCTGAGCTGAAGTCGCTGGTTACTACAAACGCCACGTCACTGGCTGCTGCGGTCGCGACCAGAGCGAATATAGACGTCGCAAAACTCTTTATAGCTCGGTGTTCCATCTGTGCCCACTCCTTAATATTAGCGTGTGTTGCGGCTGGTACTTTCATCTATCTGATGAGTGCATCCTAGACCTGAGAATCTGACTGTTCGACCTGCTTTCTTGGTCGGAAACCGTTCAATAGTCTGCTGTCACCGATAGAAACAGGCTCCTTCCAGGAAGCGGGTTCACGCGGTCGTGGTATCCACGAGCGCCGCTGATGTTCTTTGTCTCTAGCGTCGTTGAAAGCCATGGTTTGGGCCTCCACCTGATAGCTGAATTGTGGAGCATCTGGGCGTCGAATATGTCTGCGGTTTCGTTGTCGGGCTGGCCGTAGAACTTTCCGTGGTATAATGCTTCAAACGTAAGCTCAAACTCTCCATATCTCAGCGCAGGATTTATTAGCGCTTCCCAACGAGGGCGATTGGGCAGATCGTCTGTGTAGTAGACCGAATCGTTGAGCGTGGAGCGGTTAGAAGCGTTTTGCCAGACCAGGTGGGCCGAAAGTGAGAGCCAAGAGCCTATCGCGATCTCAGCGCTAGTCTCAATGCCACGAATCTCGGCTGCACCGATGTTGAACGCCCGCGATACGTCCCTCATCTGCCAGAACAGGATCATGTCGCGGACTGTGTTGTGGAAATAGGCTATTTCGCCTCTGATGCGAGTAACGCGTCCATTCTGTCGGGCAGTGTCGAACAGGAATCCCAAATCCCGGTTGATGCCGATTTCAGGCTTCAGAAGACCGTTGCCATCAGTCTGTCCACGGTCGCCAAATAGCTCAAAGAACGATGGCACGCGGCTATACCGGCCCCAGTTGGCTTGAAGTGTGAGCGACTGCGTAATATCTGCGATGAGTCCCACTGAGCGGGGCCACGTTGTTGCGGTGGTGTGGTTGATTACTGTGGGCTTCCAGGTGGTGGCTTCCTCAATCAGCTCGTTCACCGCTCTTTGCCACCCCAACTGCCCCGTGAGGGTCAGCCGGCCTGACAAGAGTCGCAACTCATCTGAGATGTGTCCGGTCCATGTGGCACGGTCGCTCGCCTGAAATAAGGCGACGCTAACGTTTGGGTTGGTGATGAGTGTGTCATCAGGAGTGAACCGCTCTATCTGCCGACCTATGTGAACCGAAGCGGTCTGCATAGGCAAGAGAAGCGTGGTTGCCGACCAAGTGGTTCCCCACGATCTGGTGCGATCATCTGTAGCTTGGCGACCGATACCTCCGGTCTGCCCTAGCGGGTCGCTGAACCGGTCGCGGGAGTGGCTGTAGTAGCTTGTTCCCTCCAGCGTGGTCACCCACGGAAGGTGATAGCGGACCTGCCCCTCGGATAGGTGACGAGTGTTGCGGAGGTTGGCTTTGGGGCCAGATGCTGACAGGGTGCTGTTGCCAGGAAGCTCCTTACGGCTGGTAGTTCCGTGATAGGCCCCCGACCACTCAAAGTTTCCACGAGTTCGCGGAGCTAGGCGAGCGAGCACTGAGCCGCTCTGATAGCTGTTGTTGCGCCGTTTTTGCCACGAATCGTCGTCGGAATTGTGCCGGGTGCCGTTGTCGTCGAGATAGTCGAAATCATTGGCACTTCGGGATAGATCGACTGCGATCAGGGTCTTCACAGGCCCAAACGAGCCGGTGGCTGATGCGCTAACGAGCTGAGTGTTGAAACTGCCAGCAGTCATTCCCAGATGTAGGCGATGGCTCTCCTGGGCGTCTTTGGATCTTATGTCTACCACTCCGCCAAGTCCTGAACCGCCAAACCTTGGAGGGATCACACCTCGATAGACATCGATCGACTCCACAGTCGATAGCGGGATCGCCGAGAGATTCACGCCGCCACCGAAAGCCTGGTTGAGAGGCACGCCGTCGAGATAGACACGCACCTGATCAGATGTCGATCCACGGACCGAGATAGTGCTAAACGCTCCAAAACCGCCCATGGACCTCACCCGAACGCCAACCGACTGATCCAGAAGCTCTGGAACGTCCACTACCTGTCTGATAGATTCGGAAGGTCTTATCGTGGCAACGAATGCCGAACTGCGCTCGGCGTCCAGAACCCTCTGGTTTGTGATGGTGGTGAGAGGAAGCGCTATCGGGTCCACCGACAGGGCAAAGCTGACGGTCGCGATGCGTTGTTCATCGAGCCCTACAGAGGCGGTATCGCCCAGAAAGCCCAGGGCTGAAGCCACCAATCGCTGCTGGCCGGTTGGGGCAAGGGCTATCTCGTAGCGGCCCCTACTGTCGGCGGAGGTTCCAATGTCCAGATCGGCCAGACTTACCACTGCACCGACGATGGGCTCACCGGTAGTGCTGCTGATGACTCTACCGCGCACGGTTGCGCTAAAAGCCGCATGGGCGATTAGGAAGACTGCTGCCGCTGTGGATGTGAAGAACCGCCGCACACAATCCCCCATCGGGAAAGTGAACGCGACACGCTGTAATCAAGCTCGGATCAGACTGAGTGCACGCTCTTTGGAGCGTTGGGAGCACGCGTCCTCACCCGGCCCTGGTAGGTGTCGCTGGCGTAGTGCGGTAATTTGAGAGCACAACGCCAAAAAAACCGGGACGAACCGGTCTCAGGCAGGTCTCCTGGCTTGCGGTGACGGCCGCCGACCTTCCCAAACGCTCAAGGCGCTCAGTGGCCATTGGGTTATGCAGCCGTCCTCTTACCGCTCACAGTGGCGAGGGCCACGACGGATTTGCACCGTCTTCCCTATTCTCCCGCATTTAGCCGAACGGCGCTGCGGGCACCTGAACCGTTGAAAAACGTAACAATTCTAACGAACAGCACTCTGAAAGTCAAGGAATGATCGCTGGAAATCATTGGTGTTTGGGTGGTTCGAAGATTGCGGAAACGTGGTTTTGGACCTATAGTCCTGTTGTGCGCAGGACTATTCGCGGTTGTAGAGTCACTCAGTGCGTTGTTGGAAAACCCGGTATACCCATCATGCCGCTTCTGAAATCAGATAACAGGGCGCGAAGAGTTCGGTCGCTGGTTCTGCTGTCGCTGTTGACAGTCGGTTCGGCTGTCGTGACCGCCGATGACGCGGCTCCCAAAAAAAGCGGGCCCACCCCACGGGCGGCCTCAAAAGGTTCAGATTCCACCCGGGTTGCCAGACGCATCCGCCACCATCGCCCCGGTTTGAGAGCGTTGGAGAAGGGGGCCGTTGGCGCGAGCCTGGATCCGCTGCGCTTCCAGGCGCGGAAGGCGCGATTGGATACTGTAGCCATCGTCGATACCGGGTCGGTCACTGTCGATAGTATACCCAGACCCAAGAAACGGCGCGCACGCTACGGTCGGACGCTCAAGGATGTCGAGGCTCTTGGCATACGAGACACCAGGGTGATACTGGTCTGCTACCTCATTGGGCAGCTTGACGACCGGTCGCTTGTTGGTGATGTGGTCGTGAGGCTCACTCTGACTCCAGACGGAACGGTGCGAGACTCCAGCGTTGTTCCAGGACAGACGACGCTGGACAACCTGGACGTTCAGGAGTGTCTTGTAGCTGTGGTCTCGGAGTGGATTTTTGGGGAAGGAGATGCCCCAGTGACACATCTGTGGACATTCACCTTCGACAACACTGAACCAAGTTGAGTTTCGCCATGGTTCCGCCACCGATGGCTGGTGCCACACTGCCAGAAGATATTTTGGGCTCGTTACTTCCCTTCCCACTAGTATTTGTGTACATTTTTGGTCAGAGACATGTGGAAGGGCGGTGCCGGTTGGATTTCGCGCGCCATATGGCGGTGGGTTAATTGGGTGATAGATTCTTGTTACGAGCTGGTTGATCGCATACTAGGGGGTCTGAAAGGGGTATGAGCGATGGGATGTTGGACGCGGTGGTCTGCGGTGATCGCAGCCCTGTTGGGTGTGGTTGCCGTGATGATGACACTGCTGTTTCCGCGCCGACGGTCGTCTGAATCATCTTCAGTTGAAATCGGCACGGAGATGTTTATCTAGCTTGGTGACACTTTTCGCCGTAGTTGCGCGAAAGGCCTTTGGGGGCTGCTGTCCCCAAAATCTGCTGGCTGTCTAGTCTTTCCTAAGTACTTGAAAATAAACCTGATTAATTAACCTGTCTTCGCCCAATTCCCATCGGTTTATTCCTCCTAAACTGCCCTGCTGTGCACTAATATTATCATGCCCTGTCGATCAACAGCGGGTGTCCTGGGACTGATGTAGGTCCGCAGACGCAGGCGTAGTTCCCAGGGGTCATTCCGCAGGACGGCCCGAGGTCACGCCACATGTCGGTGGTCTCCATGCAGAGGGAGATCGGCTGCATTGGACGCGTTTTTTTGACTTCCCCGATAACGTGGCTAAGCATCTTCTGCCTAAGTTGATGGCTGAAGAGATGTTTGCCGTTCGTACGCGAACCTTCGGATATCTTCTTCTCTATCGCGGTTGACGCTCCCGGCTCAAATAGCGACAGGTCCAGCGCGTCCTTCATCTGGTGAGGATGCATCCAGCCGACGACATCCACTGAGATCACATCTGGTGTTACGTTCGACAGAAGCCGCTGGACCAGATCGGCGTACTCGTCTCTCCAGTTGACAACAGGGGTCATTGGAGAGATGCGCACCCTCACCCTATAGCCAGCCTCCTGACACCTCACCATCGCCGTTATCCTGGCATCGAGAGACGGCGTGCCCTTTTCGATCTGGTCTGCGACCGTGTCACAGTTAAGCGACCAGCTTATGAGGGTATGGCCTCTGTGGTCTAGGTCTCGGAGGTGCTCGACATTGTCAGATTTGGTGTAGAGAAGAAGGAACCTCTCCTCCCAGTCGGCAAACGTCTCTACCATGATCTGTGAGGCTCCATATTCAGGCTCCAGAGCTATGGTGTCGGTCTGATTGTCGAATTTGCACAGGTTCTGATGAGGGACGCTTTCACCGACTTTTCTTAGGCGTCTAGCAAGCTCTTCCAGATCAAGCAGGATCGTGAAATATGGCGGAACGTGGCAGTAGTCGCATTGATGAAGGCAGCCGTACGCACAGTGGATCTCCCAGGCGGATTGGCAGACACAGCTCTGCTCGCGGGCGAAGACTGTATGGTCGCGGAACGTCCAGGGCTGGGGGCCGAACTGTGGACGCGCAGTGAGAGGTTGCGACTCAAAACTGGATGATGTTTGGTTTTCAGACCACTGGAAAACGTCAAATATCAGTGTCGGTGGGCCGGGCATTTTGTGTTGGCCGGTACGTCGTGGTGCGTCGGCCCAACTGCGTTCGGATGCCAGCTCAGCGAGCCCTCGGTCGTTGGTCACTGTAACATGATGGGTGTCTATCTTGGTCAGCATCAAGTCAAGGCGCGACAGAGCCAGCGGGTCGCTGTAAACCCGATCCATCACGATCACTTCGTCAGTGGCGAGAGGGGTCATTTTGTGTCAGACCGCCATTTCTGTGATCTGCTCGGCCAACGGAAAGTCGCCTTCCTTGGCGAATACCTCGCACATGGCATCGACCTTTGCCATGTCGTGCTGCACAGCTTTTGGCGAAGCGTACCAGTGCCCTATGAACCCGCCACCATACCTGCCGAAATTCCACATAAGCTTTCTGGCGTAGTCTCTTACGTCGTCAATGGTTCCATAGACCATCACAGTCTGTATGTCCACAGGACACCAGAACGCTATCCGTCCGCCGAACCGCTCTGAGAGAAGTTCCAGCCCCATGTTCTCCTGTTGGTCTAACTGTATAACATCCAGCCCCACTTCAATCAGGTCGTCCAGAATCTCCACTATGTGCCCGCAGGAGTGCATAAACACCAACATTCCGTGATCTTGGGCGCGTCCGAAAAGGGCGGCGTATCGCTCCTTGAAAAGGCTCCTCCATGTAGAAGGGTTTATCATCAGCCGATCTTGCAGCCCCCAATCTTCGCAGGAGATGATCCCATCGACGCCTATTTCGCCCATGAAGTCGATCACTTCAAGGTTCTGCTCGACAATCGCGCCAAGCAGATTGGCTGTTTCGTTGGTATAGGCGCACAGGTCGGCGAGCGCGTCTTCGATACCGCGCATCCGATTCACCCGCTCCCACAGGTATTGCGGAAGAGATGTCATCAGGAAACGGGGATCGTCTTTCTTTGCTGCGGCACGGGCGGTCTGTGTGCGTTCAGGCGTGACGAATTTGGGCCACTTCACGCTGTCAAGTTCGCTCCAGTCTCCTATCGCCGGACGTTTCACCTCTCCCATTGAAGCTTTGTCGAGGGTCTGCCACACGCTTCCCCACTCATCTATTCCCGGCTCCGTTGGTGACCAGTTCGGGTCAGGGTCGAATCCTACCCCTCGGACGTCGCTGCCCCACGGTGCTGGCAGTGTGAATGGGGTCCTGTCTGGTTCTGCGAATGTCACAGCACGGCGGATGCGTTCTCGTCCTGTCATCGTGTTGTCTTTCAATTAAAAGCGGTGCGCGGTGATCAAAGACAGCGCCCCGTAAACTGAATTAGCGTGGCTCGTAGGTGAACGAGCCGTTTTCTGGAAGTGGAATCGCCCAGATATTCCGGTATTTGACAAGGTCGCCGTGGTCCTGGAGGAGAAGCGGCCCAGGTTCTGATACTTTGTCATCCAGCGGCGCGCCGGTCATGTAGGGCAGTATCGCGTTGTTGACGACTACTTGAGCGTTCTGGATCACAGTTATGCGTGTGTGCTCAATGAGTGTACCGCCCTCGTCAAACCTGGGAGCGCGAAACGCGATGTCGTAGGTCTGCCACTCAAGCGGTGGTCTACACGCGTTTGAGAGAGGCGCGAACTGGTTGTAGATGCCGCCGCAGTCCCCTTTGCCAGGGATGTCCAAGCCGTAGGAGTCCAACACTTGGATTTCATAGCGGCCATGCACAAACACGCCGCTGTTGCCTTTGCCCTGCCCTGCTTTGTCAGGCATGTCTGGGCACATGAACTCCACATGGAGAAAATGGTCCATGCACCGCTCTTTGCTCATTATGTCGCCGGTGCCAGGGACGACATGAAGTACGCCGTCGTCGCTCACATCCCATTTGGCGGGCTCGCCATCGCGGCTCGTCCAGTTGTCTACGTCCTTGCCGTTAAACAGAACAGCGGCGTTGTCAGGAGGTTGCAGTCCAGGTGTCATGTGTGGTGCCTTTCGATGTTGATGGGAAATGCGCTGCTATCTGCACAGCGCGGAGGCGCAATTAACTTCGTTGTTCGGCTTTCTTTTTAGTAAGAGAAAGCTGGGTACCTCATATCAGTCGTGTGAACCGGGATTGGTATTGGGGCGTTCTCGCTGTGGTGTGAGTGGACGAGATTTTGCGGAGAAGAGAAACGTACCGCTGAGATGATGGGGGGTCAATACGAAATAGATCGCAAGAGGATAATACTACCAAAGCCAGAGTGGCTGGATTCGCACTATGGTCTCAAATGGGCCGCGTGTATGAGTCGTACGGCGGTCGGATGGCAACTCTCATCAGCTTTGATGAAGTGGCAAATTGAGGGGAATATCTCGAAAATAGCGGCGGCTTGTCTATCTGCTGCACCGCGATGCCCGAATGGGGCAGGCGCACCGTCTGTAGGCTTTGAGGATCGAGAGGAGGTGCCGTGACCTCTTAACGATCTGTGCGGACGGGGTTGGGTTGTACCGCTAGCTGGTTACTGGCTTTGTCGCTTTTCATCATCAAGAGCGGCGGTCCGTGTCATGGGGTACCACATCACCGGTCTCTTGGAAAAAGGTCAGCAGACGGTCCTTTAGTTGGGCGAGCACATTGGCCTTGGATGGATCGTTGATGCAGTTGCGTTCCTCCATGGGGTCGCTGTTCAGGTCGTACAGCTCGTCGAATTCATACAGGCGGCGAACGTACTTGTAATCAGAGGTTCGGCACATAACGGCCTTGGTGTGTTCAGGCCCCTCGCTCGACTGAAGCTGAACCCTTGGCCAGTAGAGACCAGCGGGCTCCTGGGAGCTAGTGCTGTCGAGCTCCATACAGTGGACTTCGCCGTGGAGTCGTCCGCCCTCGCAAAACACGGCGTCGCGATGTTCGTTGGTCTCTCCTGCGACTATCGGTAGAAGCGATCTGCCCATATATGTGTGTGTTGGGGTGATTCCACACAGCTCCTCGATTGTCGCCGGGACGTCGATCAGTTCGACCAAAGCGTCAGTGGATCGCGGCTGGACTGGTGTTCCGGCTGGGGGTTTGATGACCAGTGGCACCTGAGTCAAACAGTCCTCGAACGTGTTTTGGGTTTTTTCCACCAAGCCGTAGTCGCCGGTGAAATCGCCGTGATCAGAAAAGAGGAAAGCTGCTGTGTCGTCGTAGATACCAACGCGCTTTAGAGCTTCTAGGACAAGTCCAAACTGGTGGTCCACTCTGGCGCACATCCCGTAGTAGGTCGCCTTTAGCTCGGTCCAACGATCCTCAGTCCAGCCGCTCAACCCCTGGCGCCGATGGATGCCCTCTAAAAGGCTCGGTTTACCTTTCCACGACTCAGGCGCTGGCGTCCGGTCGGGGATAGCGGCGCGGTCGATCATGTCGTACCACGGGTTTTCCACTGCATACGCAGGATGAGGGAATCCTAACGGCAGGTATATGCAGAGAGGTTTGTCGCCGTCGTATGAATCGATGAGATCTATGGCCCCTAGCACGTTGCCCCAGTCGCGGTCGCGATACACCTCTCCTGGCTCAGTCGGAATTTTGCCCCTATAAAACGAATAGAAGCGATCGTCCTCTGGGCCGTCGCCACGCCAGTTCTCCTCAGGGCTGGCCACAGTTTTCCGGGGCGGCTCTGTTGGCGGGGTATATTTCACGTCGCAAAACGCGTCGTAGCCATTCTGCCCCGGTACCACATCGTTTTTTCCGCCCCACCAGACGAAATAGCCGGAGTCTTTGAGAGTTTTGAGGAGCATCGGTTCGTCGGGCCTGAGCATGTGGTACATCGTCCGGTGGCCTCGGACGTGGGTGTACCAGCCGGTCATAAACGAGCACCGACTCGGTGTACAGACCGGGTTTTGGCAGAAGGCTGAGCCGAAACCAACGGCGTCGTTCTGAACGAGGCCATCCAGCACCGGAGTCACCGCTGCCGGGTCGCCTAAATATCCCTGGACATCTCCACGCCATGAGTCCGGGTTGAAGATTAACAGGTGAGGGCGTTTTGCCATGTCATTGTCCTTCTGGCCAGTGGCGTCTACGTCGCAATGTTGGGCTAACGGATTTTGCAGATAGCGTCTGTCCGCCACCGTGGGTCATCTGGGAGTGTCACTGAGACAGATAAGCCGGTTGGGTTGACCAGCAGCTCCCACCGTTTCTCATCCAGCGTGGCGACCTCCGCAGCGACTGCGACGCTGGATGGCACCATCCGGTCTTTCTCGTCGCGAACCGGAAGCCATGTGATGTGAGCTGGCGAGCTGTCGATGGCGATGCACCATCCGAAGATAGTCTCCTTAGTCTTCCGCCGGGCGATCACCATGGGCACTCGGTCGTCAATGTGATCGCCGATTCCGGTCGCAGTGATGAGTTCGGTGGATTCCCCGCCGGCGAGGGTGGTGACGATCCGTTTGCCGTTGGCAGATGCGATCTCAAATGTCGAGTCGTTGGCCGTGTGATGGGTGACACTGTCTTTGATATACCTGTAGCCGTCGATGTCCGGCGGCGTCCACGGTGTGCCATCTGTTCTGCTTGTCCACTCGCCTCGATGATGAAATACTATATCCATAGTCCGTTCGCGGTCGGCCTCCACCTGATCGAGTACTACGATTAGCTGATTGGCCAAGACAAAGACCGTGCGAACGAAATTAGTCCCGTCGTAGATCGGGCCAGAATCGGCCATCACCGTCGCTCTGTTTCGTCCCTCTTGGAAGTAGAGCGCCGAACCTTCGGCGGGTTGTTGTGATGTCTGGTCTACGACAAGTGTGTTGTGTGCCACGGTTGTGCGATACCATCCGCCATGGATCGGTGCCCAGTAGGGAGCCATCCCAGGGTCGTCGGCGATTACTTCCCCTGCTGCGTAGATAACCAGACCCATTTTGTCCGGGTGCCCGTGTCCGCCGCCGTGCGGTCCGTATTTAAGGCATGTCCAGATAGTGCTCTCGGCGTCGCCAGATGCCAGGACAGCGTATCCGGCATCGGCGTCGTTGGAGCTGGCGGCGCTATGTGGCTCCGTTTCGGGAATCGTCTCTGCGCCGAACAGCATTGCCATATCATTTACCCGGTCGCTGCGGGCGATGATTTTGGTGTAACTCGGTTCACCGAATCTGGCAAACGCCAGCTCGTAGAGCGCCGACTGCGCTCCAACATCTATTTTTCCGCTGTCATTGAATGCCGGAAGTACCAGGTCGGGCATTGCGGCGGATATAGGTGCATCGAACATCTTTTTCAGTTCGGGACCAGCGAGACCAATGCTGCAGTTGTCAGCAGCCACCGCCAGCGGCCACAGCGACGATAGAGTGTAGAAATGATGGCTCCACGCCCCTTCCCACCACATGCCGCTCTCAAGAACACCGTCGCGCAACTGTCGGCTTGTCCCGATTTCGCTGTCGTCGATTGCGGTCTCGACCAACTCGTCATCACCGAGCAGCAGACCGATAAGACCGATAGCGCTGTTTTTCCAACACTGGATGTTGTGGATGCCGAAAGGATGTGTCGCGAGCACATCGTGGGCTGATGGTAGCAGAAGACGCTGCGTGATCGCCTGGCGGTCGTCGTCGGTGAGTGAGTCCCACACCAGGTCAGCGCCCTGACAGATCGGGATGATCCACACCGCCTCGTCGAGCGTCTGCGGACCGACTCTAGCGGCACCAATTTCGCCCTCTGGGGTCGGTTCGCCGTTTGTTGTGTGCATGGAGTAGGTCAGGTAAGATTCGACATAAGCGACCAGGATCTCGCGTGCTTTACGGGCGTAGCGCAGATCGCCTGTTATTGCGAACGCCACACCGAGATCACGGACATTGGTGGCGAAGCGCTGATGGATTCCCATTATAGAGCAGGCATCCAGGTCGCGGCTCGGATGATCCATGCTACTGGGTATTTTTTTTCCATCAACCTTACAGATATGTTCCCACTCCCACTAGGCAACCCTGTTTCCAGATTGGAGCCTTGCGCCGTGGGTCGGGCAGACATACCAGTGGCCCCAGCCGCCACCGCGCGGGGGAAGCACGACATCGTCATCCAGCACGGTCATGAGGCTCTGTTCGAGTGCATCCCAACATTTGGAGGCCCAGTCGTGATTGCGGATGTGGTTCTTTACATCTTCTATCGCAGCAGTTGTCAGGAGCAGTCTGGGGTTGGATGGCAAGTCTAGTGGCACAGTGGAGATATCCAGTCTAGTGTCTAAGTTTTTTTGCGCGCCCAGCTTCGGACGGAGTTGGTAGTTCTCTATACTGGTCTAGATGGCTGGCGAAACTATTTGGTTGTTGAAATCATCGATAATCCATTTCACGGCCTGTGCGAGATCATCAGCGACGAAATCGGCATCCGTTGCACATATCTGCGATTCAGCCTCTACTCCGCCGCCTGTCCTAACAAGAACAGATTTGGCACCGGCTGCGCGCCCCACCTCAAGATCGGTTGGTCGGTCGCCGATCATGTAGGCTCGATCCAGGTCCAGGTTGAGCTCTTGGGCTGCACGGATAAGAAGTCCAGGTGCGGGCTTTCTTTCCGGGTCATGATCCACACGGTATTTAGGAAGCGCGGCACGGGGATGTGTATAAGCGCAGTATACGCCATCCATCTCAGCATTGGGCGTTATTTCGCTCAACAACCGCTCCATGTGATCATTGACCTCTGCGACCGTCTGCTCGGTGACGTAGCCCAGGCCGACGCAAGACTGGTTCGACACCAGAACCGTCGCGAATCCGGCGCTGCGCATCGCCGCGATAGCCTCCGCCGCACCATCTATTAGTTCGAGCTCGTCAGGTCCTGTACTGAAAGACGGCGCTTTTGTAACCGTGCCGTCGCGGTCCAGAAAGACCACCGGGGAGCGCTGATCTGTCGCATCTGAGGCGGTCTGCTCAGTGGCGGTTATGGCGTCATCGGTGATGTGGTATATAATGTAGGGGTGGGGAGCGTCGCAGAACGCCGGGGCGATTGCGAAATTCACATCGCCTTTCACGAGCGGTGGCATTCCTGTGTGGTAGTGGCCGCAAAGGACAAGTCGAACCGCACCGCTTTCGACAATGGCGTCTCTTAGCGACGCAGCCTCGGTGTAGCTGTGGGGATAGCCTTCGTTCAGCTCTGGCCAGACGACGTAGTGCTGTATGTGAATCTGCGGCAGCGGTCCAGGATTGTCCAAAGCCTCAAGAAAGCGTCTACGTTGTTGGTCAAGACGTTGAGGTTGGTTGCCAACAGCTTCGTCGTCATCAAATGTCAACACTCGGTGTCCCGCGATGGTGAAATCTTTCGAGAGTCTGCCGAATACCTCTTCTACCGCGTCTGGGTGATCGTGATTGCCTCCGATTACAACTTTGGGGCACGGCAACCCATCCAGTATGTCGGCGATCAGGCGTAGATCATCCTCGGCTCTCTCCTTGAGCCACGGATCATCAAAACCGTAGAACGGAAAATCGAGCAGATCGCCAGTGACCGCAATCAGATCGGGTTCTTGTGACCGGATGGCATCGACCGCTTTTTGCAGCATCTCGTGACTGCGCCTGCTGAGGCGGCGCGTTATCTGAGATGTGCCTGGAACCGCTCGGCGGGCGTGCAGGTCAGAGATATGAGCTATTCTCACTCGGAGCTCCTCGCGATTGCTGGTTCCCCGATCACTTCAGAAATGATATCCGCCTTCCCAGCCTCTTTGACGGCGTACATCAGCGAGTCTGCTTTGCCGACAATCTCGTCTGGATCGGACGGTGGTGTGTAGTAGGTCACCACTCCTATGCTGAACGTAACCGGAAAGTGCCTAGTTTTCATCGCATCCAGCAGTACGTCCCTCAAATGCTCCAGACCAGCCATGGCACCATCATGGTCGGTTTCTGGCATCAGCAGGGCAAACTCGTCGCCCCCTAACCGCGCAATCGTGTCAACGACTCGCGCATGTTTCTGCTTGATCTCGACGATGAGCCTTAGAACCGAGTCGCCAGCTTTGTGCCCGAAAGTATCGTTGACGTATTTGAAGTTGTCGAGATCGATGTACGCCAGAGTGAGAGGGCTTCCCGTTCTTCGGACCCGCTGTATCTCCACGCCTAACGCCTCAAAAAATGAGCGCCGGTTTGCAGCGCCGGTGAGCACATCGGTATGCGCCAGAGCGGTCTCTCTTCTAAGGGCGTCGAGAATGCGCCACAACACAATCGCAACCGCCAAGAGGGCTGCAAGACGGATCGCTGCACTCAGAAACGGCGAATTTGGGCCAAATCCTTCGGGGTTAGACCACCAGTCGGCAAACACAGGAGCAGCAGCGCAGACGAGTGCGAGCGCCACTCCGGTAGAGCGCCCGCCAAACCAGACGCTAAGCCCGATGGGTGCCAGGTAGAACAGTTCGACCGGGACGTCACCGCCTAC
Source organism: uncultured bacterium (assembly GCA_964627605.1). Taxonomy (GTDB): domain Bacteria; phylum Latescibacterota; class MWCZ01; order MWCZ01; family CAZVGZ01; genus CAZVGZ01. The sequence goes on from CAZVGZ010000003.1 coordinate 71,380, forward strand.
GAGGCGGCCCAGCATCGCCACCGCCACCGCTATCGCCACACTCACCCCTGTCATCGCCCATGCCATATGGCTCCCCCCTACAAACCAGTTACGCTACAACGTCAAAAAAGTGGTCGAAAAACCGCTGGGAATCAACTTCTGTGGCGACATGGTGACCACCCCCGAAAGTTGAAGCCTAATCGGTGCGTCCAGTCTCAATGTCTTCGATGACCGTTCCCGCTTCAAATCGACAGACCTGCGTATCGAACAGTGTCGCTGCGGCCAGCGGGTCATGAAATGTCAGGTTTGACGTGCCTTCGAAAAACACTTTTTAAAAATCTCTCACCGGCAGCAGTATCTCAGAGGCGAACCGTTCTTCGACCTCCTGACGGTTCATGACGACTTGGGTTGTAACATCCAGTCTAACAGATCGCTTATGCACTTTAATGTCCTTGTAGACCATCGCGGTGGCGTGGGAATCCAGACCAGCGTTCCACTTAACAGTCGGCAACCCCTGACTGTCTGTCACCCCGAACACCCCCACCATCTTTCAGCAGTGACACCGCCTCTGGATCGACCGCTAATAGAAGAACTATTTTGGTCAACGGGCCGATGGAAAGAAGTGTAATCTCGTTCGGATGAGCCCGGATGGTTGATCGCAAAAACTCGATCGCCTGTCCCTCTGGAAACTGTGTAGAGTGGTCCCATCTAGACAGACAATCGGCTTGGGGCACTTCTGTCTGTCGCTGCGGTATCAGCGGCGGGGATGCTGCCCCTGGATAGATGGGCACGTCGGTCTCGGCGACATGACATATAGCGCTGGCGATCATCGCTCTTGAAGTCGGATCGCCGGAGACGGTTGTGATGCCCAAAAGATCGCAGTCTGGATGCGACAGCAGATATGCCAGTGCGACAGCATCGTCGATGTCGCTACCGATGTCTGTGTCCAACAGAACTTTTATGGACATGCTGCCCCCAAACATGCTGCTATCAGCCGACCCAAGGTGGTAGACGTGGCGAACCAAACAAACTTGAACCATTGTCAGCGCCTGCGCCAAGTGCCCAAATCTATCCTAAGGGCTGTTGGCTATTGGAGCCGGTTTTGATAGACTTGGAAATATTGCACCTGCCAGGAGGAACCGAACAAGAGGCTTGTGGCGTTGAAAGGGGCGGGAAAGTAGGTCGCGATCCGCAATAATGGAGAGGGAAACAGCGATGCGGGGTCTGATGAGGTTAATTATGGCTACCAGCGTCTGGTCAGCGTTGGTAGCCATCGCCAGTGCGGAACCGCTGCTTGAACGTTCCGCGGTAGAGCCATTTGCATGGAGGGCTCGATTGGCTGTTCCACAGATCAGCGCAGGCCGAACGGGTCGTATTTCGATAACGGTCAAGATCGCTCCAGACCACTACCTCTACCGCGACCGGACTACCGTCTCCATCACCGAAGCTGATGATCTGATTGTCGGCGGCGCTGAGTTTCCAGAACCGGAAATTCACCACGACAAATTCGAGAATAAGGCGATGGAGATATATACAGGCTCGCAGACATTCGTTATTGATGTCGATGTTCCAGCTGAGTTCGAACCTGGCGAAGCGGTTCTCACCATTGCTGTCGGCTACCAGGGCTGCAATCAGACGATGTGCTTTTTCCCTCAAAACAAGCAGATTGATTTGGTGGTACTCATCGCAGATGGCGATGCGGAACCGCCTTCGGGTGCAAATGAGCCGTTTGAATGGTCGTTTGATCCCGACACGCTCTACCTAGCACCTGGAGAAGGAGCGCTGCTGTCGGTGGTGTTGAAAGTCGCGCCGGGCCATTTTGTCTATGGGGACATGACCGGCGTTGAGGTGGGCATGTCCGAAGGGATCAACGTGGGCGTGGTCCGCATTCCGGCTGGCAAGCTAAAGGACGATCCTTTTGGCAGCAGACCGAGGGAGGTGTTCGACCACGACGCCCGGTTTGTGATCCCCATCGGTGCCACACAGGAAGCCGATGATGGAGTTTACAGAGTGGCTGTGGCGACTCGGCATCAGGGATGCAACGATTCGATGTGCTTTTTCCCCTCCAACACAAACATTACAGCGTACGTTGTTGTGGGCTCTGGCGACCGAGAATTCTCGTTGGCCGCTGGTGGTTTAACCGGAGGCGGAGTGTTCGATTTTGGAGCGACGCTTGCCAGCGGGGGGTTGTTGGCTGTTTTGGCGCTTCTGTTTGTTGGCGGATTTCTGACCAGCCTGACACCATGCGTCTATCCGATAATCGTAGGGACGGTCAGTTTTTTTGGGGCGATGAAGACAACTCGCACACTAGGGCTGATGCTTTCAATCGCATTTGTGCTTGGGATGGCGGCGATGTATTCTGGCTTGGGTGTCGCTGCGGCTGCAACAGGTGCGGTTTTCGGGCAGGTGATGTCCAGCGGCTGGGTCATCGGGTTCGTCGCGCTTCTCTTCTCTCTCTTCGCGCTCTCCATGTTTGGGGTGTATGACATCGAGCTGCCGTCGTCTGCGCAGACCAGGCTCGCTGCTGTCGGTGGTGCGGGACCGGTGGGGGCTTTTTTGGCCGGGCTGGTGGCCGGTGTCATCGCTGCGCCGTGTACCGGACCTGTCTTAGCGGCGGTGCTTGCTTACATAGCTACAACCGGCGATCTGTTCTTGGGGTTCATCAGCCTGTTCGTCTTCGCCTTGGGGATGGGGGTTCTTTTTATTGCGGTGGGCACCTTTGCCGTAAGCCTTCCTAAAGGTGGGCGTTGGATGGTGGCGGTCAAGGGCAGTTTTGGCGTGGTGATGTTGGCGTTGGCTCTGTTTTTTCTAAAAGACGTGATTCCTCCGCTGAAGGATGTGTTGCGCAACGAGGACTGGTTCGTATTGCTTGCGGCAGGTCTGATCGCTTCGGGTTTGGCGCTAGGGGCGATCGGTCTGGATTTCCATCAGCGGAAGGCTCGCCGCGTCGTCGCACGAAAATTGGTGGGCGTCATCATCGCAGTTGCCGGGCTTTACATGGGTGCCGGTGCATTCACTGTCGGCGGGTATGATGGGCCAGACTGGATCACCCGCGAAGCAGCGGGGCTTAGTCTGGGGCGAGAGCAGGGCAGGCCTGTGATGATCGATTTTTTTGCGGAGTGGTGTCAGGCGTGCAAAGAGTTGGACGCTTACACCTACTCCGATTCCCAAGTATTGGAGTCGTTGGAAAGGTTCGTATCCGTTAAACTCGATTTTACTGAGAACTCTCCCAAAAATGACTCGCTCAAAGCCCGCTATTCGATAGTCGGGTTGCCTACCGTTGTATTCATAGACAGCGATGGTCATGAGGTCGCAGGTTCACGGCTTGTGGGTTTTCTTGATGCGGATGAGTTCGTAAATGTCTTGGGCCGAATCCGGTGAATACCTAGTCGAAATATCTCTATTGCTTAATGGAGTGGAGATGATAGAGATAGAGATGCCTCAGTTCGTCAGTGAAACGCCACCAGAAGATCAGCTAGCTATGTGGGAGAGCTCGCTGTAGAACGAAGGATAGGTCGTCGTCAAGAACGCTCTTCCCCCAGACACTGTAGCCCATTTTCTAAAAAGGTTGTCTACAATTCCCGATTCAGCAGGATATGAGGAAAGCAACTCGCTGATGAGGCTTTTTGAGCAGGGGATGGATTTTGTAACTCTGCTCGAAAACGAGCCGATGATCTCTATAATAAAGCGTGTGTTGAGGGACGATTGTCACATCATATCGCTTCAAGGTCACAGGATGTCAAAGGAAACTGAAGTGTCGTCCTGGTATGCTGACGAGATATTCCTTCAAAGGCCAGCGGACGTTCCAGACAGTGTGGCGTATCCTCCGATCATAAACTCGATCAACTGCCACTACTATGTAATGGATGTGCCCGTTGAGTTGAGGCCGACCCAGGTTGTGCCTTTTAGCCCCAGACAGGTCTGGTGCGCTGATAACTGCACAGCAGGCGTTAGAGCAGAACCGGGAGGTATTTGCGGTGCCTGGCAGAGCCTCTGAACCGACCAGCGGTGGAACCAACTCGCTGATTCGCCAGGGCGCTATACTTGTTGAGGAGCCTGCTCACGTCTTGGAAGCGCTCGGCGTTAGTGTTGAGGTGATTCGCCCCTCTCCAAAACCAGCGCCGCAGCCCGAGCTGACCGGAGATGCAAAATCTATCTGGGAGAGTCTCTCCCTCGAGCCGGTTCACGTCGACAAAATTGCCGCTGAATCAGGCTTGGGTTACGACGCGGTTCTGGCGGCGTTGCTCAAAATGGAGCTGGACGGGGCTGTAGAATCACTCTCTGGTGCGCGCTATGTCCGCAGCTCTGCCTAGCCGGGAGGAGGGGGAGTACATTATCGCTGATCGCAACGTTCTTGACAGATCAGATGGGCTGCGAAATGTGAATTGACGCATAGGCCCCAACCTGTTCACCCATGAAGTGATTGAGACCTGAACTTGCCATCGCCGGAGAGTCCAAATCCGCTGTTTTCCGATGCAGACTATCCCGCCGATCTACCGTCACACTCATCGAATCGTTCGCTGAGACCACTCGGCGGGACACCGAGTCCAGCCCGAAACTGGTGGTAAGAGTGTGGTCGGCAAACGTGGTTTTGGCCGGTTCATACAGTGAGCGTATACGCATCTGGTTTGGGCGGTTGCGGGTGGCTACCAACCGATACTGCGAGTATCTTCGTAGTGCGGCTCGCAACATGTCATTGGTGCGAAGCAGTTCGATCCGAAAGGTCCATTGGCTAGGTGTACGGCATCGGACAGAAGCCGCTCCCGACTGATCTACGCCCCTATCCCAAGAAGGGCCTAAAACGCCGTGGGACAACCAGGTAAACAAAAAAACGATCCAGACTATTTTTTGGATGACGGCCCCAATGAAGCATGCGGGGTGGCTGCAGTATACCTCAAACGCAGTCGCCAGGAGGTCGTTGAATACATACGGGCGATGCTTCTCAAAATGCAGAACCGGGGTCAGCTCTCAGCTGGGCTGACCACATACCATCCCAACCGTACGCACCTGCTCAAGACGCATACCGATGTGGGGTTGGTGGACCAGGTGTTTCGCACCTACAGCCCCCGCAAGGCTGAGGCGCTGCGCGAAGAGTACGAAGCTGACCGGGGGATTGGGCATACGAGATATGCCACCACCGGCGGTTCTGATGATGATGATCTTGACCTCACCCAGCCGTTCGTTCGTGAGCACGGTCGAACGTGGAAATGGTTCTCTTTCTGTTTTAACGGTACCATCTCCAACTATAGAGAGTTAGCGCAGGAGCTCAGCGAATATCACCTGCGGTACGACAACGATACTGAGATACTGTCTCACTGCATCGCCAAAGAGCTCTCTGGGGACGAAAAGCCTGAGCTCGAACAGGTGTTTACGTGGCTTGCGGCGAAGCTTGACGGCGGCTATGTGCTGAGTATGATAAACGGCGACGGAGATATCGCCGTTGTCCGTGATCCCCACGGTATTAAACCAGCGGTATACGGAGAGACTGAAGACGGGATTTTTGTCGCATCGGAGACACACGCACTTGAGCTTTTCGACCTTGATTACGTCGAACCGCTGCCGCCGGGACATCTGCTCACCATCATTGACGGCGAACTAAAGATCACCCGAGTCGCCGAACCCAAACCTCGGGCGCACTGCTTTTTTGAATGGATCTATTTCGCCAACCCGACCAGCGTTATCGACGACGTGTCGGTCTACCACGTTCGCAAACGCGTGGGACACCTTCTTGCGGCCCACGACGACTTCTCTATGGAAGATCGGCCGGTGGTGGTGCCAGTACCCCACAGTTCGGTTTTGGCTGCGGTGGGCTATGCGAACAAGGCGTCAGTACCGCTAGAATTTGGCATTATAAAGAGCAATTTTAGCGGGCGTACGTTCATCGAGAAAAACGATCAACTTGGCAAGGTCGCCAGAGCCTACGCCTACCAGCGCGAAGTCATAGAAAACCGAACCGTGATTCTTGTTGACGATTCACTTGTCCGAGGTCATTCTCTCAAAGAGATTTTGGATCATCTGCGCCGGTTGAACCCCAGAGCTATCCATCTTAGAATAGCGTGTCCGCCCATCCTGTCGCCCTGTTTCTACGGCATAGATATGTCCACTTTCACCGAACTGTACGCCACCGCTTTTATGGAAGGCTACGACGATCTCTGCGATGATAATCTCGATCGTATGGCCAGATCGCTCGGTGTAGATTCGCTGCGCTATGCGTCGGTTGCAGAGGTGTGTCAGGCATCGGGGTTGAATCAGGACGAACTGTGTTTTGGTTGCGTATTAAGCAAGTATCCGACCCTCTATGCCAATCTTTTGGCGAACTCGCTTCGTGAGGGACAGAGGGTTCTGCCGCTGCTTAGGACCGCGTGAGGATTACTAACTGTCAGGTTCGCATACTCTCTGACGAAAAGGGATATGACGATGGCTGAGAACATTGAGGGCCGCCCGCCGATACTTGGGTTGGGTGAGGTGGTGCTGTGGGTTAGAGACCTTGAGATGTCATCGGCGTTCTACTCTGAGGTGCTCGACTTTCACATCCAGGACGTCGGTGATGGCAAAACGGCTGTTATCAATGTCGGTCACCCGGAGTTTGCTGATTTCGGACAGAATCTGATTCTCTTCCAGCACCCTGATCCTGCACAGGATTGGCCCGTGCCCCAAGAGCAGCACGGCACCCCTAGAACCGCCTCATCGCCGCTGCACCATCTTGCGTTTGCGATCCATATCGCCGAATATAACGGTCATATTAACTGGTTGGCGCACAAGGGTATCGAGACTGAAACAGGGACACACAAAGTAGCTGGCGAGCGGTCGATCTATTTTAATGACCCCGATGGGAACCTGATCGAGCTGGTCGCCGAAGACCTGTCGCTCTTGGAAGACGCAGGTTAGCCTCTGGCGATGGCGCATCCGAGCAATTTGGCAGCCGAGGTCGCCCAAGCCCTCATAGGGTTGTACGGTATCCCAGAACGGCTCATCAGCGATCCTGCGGACGTTTTGATCGGCACGATCCTCTCCCAAAACACCAACTCGGCAAACAGTCGCCGCGCCTACGACAACCTGATCCGCCGATTCGGCTCGCTTGAGGAGGTCGCCAAAGCCGGTCGCGAAGAGGTGGCGGATGCGATCCGTTCAGCCGGACTGGCCGACCAGAAATCCGCGACAGTTATCCGTGCGCTTAAATGGATGAACGATGCGTTTGGCGGTTTTCGCCTGGATGCGCTCTGCAACCTTGAGACCGACGAAGCGATGCGACAGCTTACGTCGGTCAAACGGATAGGCGTCAAGACGGCTGCAGTGGTGCTCATGTTCGGCTGTGGAAAGGATCTGTGCCCTGTGGACACCCACGTTCACCGACTGGCCAAGCGGCTCGGTCTTGTGCCGCCCACATCCTCCAGAGACGCTACTTTTGAAACGATGAGAATTCAGGTGCCGCCTGGCGAGGGGTATGGGCTGCATATGAATCTGATCCGATTCGGACGTCAGAGATGCACCGCTCGTTCACCTGATTGCCACGGCTGTCCGCTTGCTGAGTCGTGTCTCTACGACTGTGAGTCGATGTCTTTATTACTCCCGGGCACCTGATACCCCCTGAAGCTCCTAACTACATCGCGTTCTAATGTTGGTTCCCTATTGGAAGAGATTGACCCCTACCGTGCCTCACGGTACACTCCCGATTGCCGATGACGGGCCTGGTGAGTGGTCGCATAGTTGACTGATGTCAGATTGAGAGGCGATAGACAAAATGGCTTCGATAATGGTCGTGGATGACGAGCGGAAAATGGGGGTGCTCCTTAAGGGCGAGCTTGAGGATATGGGCCACGAAGTCGTCGCTGCTCAGGATGGGCCGACTGCGGTGCGGATTGTCAAAGAACACTCCGTGGACCTGGTTTTGAGTGACATCCGAATGGAACCGATGGATGGGCTTGAGCTTCTGGAAAAAATCCGCCAAACCGCACCACAGACAGATGTGATTATGATGACGGCCTACGCCACGACTGAGACCGCTGTGGAGGCGCTCAGGCGTGGGGTGGTTGACTATCTGATGAAGCCACTCGATATGGCTGAGGTCGCTATAGCGATCGATCGTGCGTTGGACGCGCAGAGGCTGCGTCTGGAGAACAGGCAGTTGAAGTTGCAGTTGTCCGACGGCGGTGTAGACGACACAGGTGTCGTGGCAGAGAGTCCGGCGATGAAGCGGATTATGGCCATGGTTAACAGGGTGGCTGTGACCGACTCGACTGTGCTTATCACTGGGCTTAGCGGCGTCGGTAAGGAGGTAGTGGCTCAAGCAGTACACCGCCGCTCGACGCGCAGTGATGGCGCACTGGTCGCGGTTAATTGCGCGGCGCTGCCAGAGAATCTGCTCGAAAGCGAGCTATTCGGGCATGAACGCGGTGCGTTTACAGGCGCGGACTCGCGCAAGCTAGGGCGGTTTGAGCTTGCCCACGGTGGAACACTGTTTCTGGACGAGATCGGCGAGATCGGGCCAAATGTGCAGGTTAAGCTGCTTCGGGTTTTGGAGACACGGCAGTTTGAACGGGTCGGGGGGACGACGACCATCAAAACCGATGCGAGGGTAGTGGTAGCCACGAATTCTGATCTAGGCGCTGCGGTGGCTGAAGGTGGTTTTAGGGAGGACCTGTACTACAGGCTCAACGTGTTTCCCATCGAAATACCTCCGCTCTGCGAGCGGCGAGAGGATGTCGTGCCGTTGGCGCAGAGGTGGCTTGTGGGTCGAAGACTCAGCGGCGACGCCGCCCAGGCGCTGACAGAATACGATTGGCCAGGCAACGTGCGCGAACTGCGCAATGTGCTCGAACGTGCGTCCATTCTCGCTGACGGGGATGAGATAGCAGCTTCAGATCTGCTCCTTCCCGGTGCGCATAGAACTCCAGCAGGTGGTGTTGGAACCGCCGAGAGCTTGAATATTGCCGATCACGAGCGCTCTCTGCTTCGCGAGGCTCTCAAACGATCCGGCGGAAACAAGACCGCCGCAGCGGAACTTCTTGGCATCAGTCGTCGGGCGCTCTATTCCAGGGCCGAGAGTTTGGACGTGGAGCTGTGAGAGAATCAGCTGATTGACCTGCTATGTTGCAGCTTTCGGCCGTCCCTTCAGCGGCTGCGCTTAGGGGACGTATCAGTCTCGCTGCCGTACATCGTCTGTACGGCATGGTACGATTGCTCCACACTGAGCCGATAGATGTCGGCGCGCAAGATCATTAATATACTAGCGTTTGCTGGCTAACGACCTTCTCGAAACGAAGGGGGCACGGCCATTGCACTCACGTTCAAGCGGTTTGAATTTCTTGAGATGATATTGGTGCGTGGAAGCGTTTTTGGATGTCCAGAGGCAGCAAGACCTGACATAAGATGAACCGTCGAAATCCACATCTGATTCGAACCGCTCTGGTGGTTACGCTTGTTGGAACATGTTTGTTCCACGCCGCTGATGCGGTCGCCCAAGGGCCGAAAGGGCCGATGCAGGCTGGTCACCTTTTGGAAAGGGCGACTGACTTGCTTGATCGCACTACTTCGGACTGGGATCGCGTGCGTCGGGATGGCAAAAAAGTCCCAAGGGTGGTCAAGGAGCAGCTTCAGCTTGCTGCTACGCTGCTTGTAAGGGCGCAGGCCGCGCTGGCGAACGGTGACCGAAGAAAGGCCGAAAATCTTGCTACCCAGGCGCTCGGCCTGGTAGAACGCGCCCGTTTTGAGTTGGGAGATCGTGGCCCCTCACCTGGACCGATAAACTACGCCCATCGAGCCATCGACAGGGCTTCTGATGCCGTGGAGCAGGCGATGCGTGAGATGGGTCCAGATCACGTCAATGTTGAGGCGCTCAGGCGACAATTGGACAGAGCCAAAGAGAATGTGCTGCGTGGTCGTCCTGAAATCGTCATGCACCTCTTACGATCCATTGAGGCGCAGGCTCGAGCGTTTTCGCGAGGCCATAGGTCGCCGGAGTTTTCGGATCGGCGACGTGAAACGTTGACGCTCATTGCCGGACGCGCGGTTCGGCGAGCCGAGACATTGACAGCCGCCGGTGCAGACGAGCGTTCCCGCCGACTAGTTGCGTTGGCCAAGGAACATTTTGGTCTTGCTACCTCCGAACCTGACGACAACAGAGCCTTGAGACTGTTGGAGCTGAGCGCCCGCGAGGCTGATCGGGTGATTAGAACGCTTGATCGGCAAGGGTTCCACCACGATCGGATTGCACGCACGGTGGAGCGTGCCAGATCAGCAGCGCAAAGAGCGTTGGAGGCCGCTGCCGAGATCGGTGATGATGATGCTCTGACCGCTCTCGCTCAGCAGTCTGAGAGACTAGCACATCAATCCACTGAGCTTCTGGAGTCAGGCGATCCTGAAGGAGCGCTCGGGCTTGCCCACAGGGCGCGAGTAGTGGCCTCACAAGTCGTGGCGCAGGCGATTGGCGGAATTGATGCACAGGATGCTAAAAAAACTCTGGATAGGATCGACCGGATTTTGGTGCAGGCCCAACAAGCGGCTCGTACCGAAGCGCAGATCGAGTTGATCGGAAAGGCAGCGTCCATGCAGGAGACAGCGCGGAGGGCGCTTGTCGACGGTGATCTGACTCAGGCGATGGCTCGAACCCGTGTGGCAGCGCGGATGGCGAGGCGCGCTATGGCTCTTGTCGACCAACCCTGAGCGGATCGGTTTGCCGTACCATGTAGCTCCTGAACGGGATGGCGTGTACATTGGGGTGAATGTCATGCCACGCCTACGTCGTTGGTCCCACTGCATCACTTATTCGGCGCGGGTTGGACTGATGTTTCTGTCGTTAGTGGGTTTGGGCTGTGCAGCTCGCTCCAGCACTAACGTTCGACCGGAGAATCCCTCTGTTTCATACCTGCCTACCTCCGAGTTCGACGACGCCATTATGGTTGAGTTGGCTCACATCTACGCAGAAGTCCGCACGCGGCCAGTGCCTGAGGCTGTTGTTGCCGAAGCAGACGCTTTGGCTAAGGAGGCTCAGGTCGTCTATCTGCTGGGGCAGATTGAACTCGGCGAGGAGCTGCTCATCGAGGCCATCGCCCTTTACGGCGACCGCAGCGCTAGCGGGGCTGCTGATAGTGGGAGCCTCGGCGAAGACCGAAGCGCTGGAGACCGGCCTGCGGTTGGGGACGGACCTGATCGGTGAACGGTTCACGATAGTTGACGAAGACACGCTCGACCTGGAGAAAGAAAGCCGCGTCGGACTGGACCTGAACCATATGGCACACATCGGTCGGTCGGACTTGCTGCTTAATAACCGGTTTACGATTGGTACCAGCTCTTTTCGTGGGGCTCTTCGCGCCGCAGCCAAATGCACGACAGGCTCCCTGACCGCTCTCGGCGCTAACGCCGATGTGGTGGTGAGGCGATATCACGACACTGGAGATGGTCTTCGCTCTCACGTCGTCTACGCCGACCTGCGCGGACACTCCGGCACGCCGCTGGCTCTCACGACGACTCTGGGAGTTGAGTCGCGCATCGGACAGATTCGATACTCTACCCCGTCATCACTTCAGCGGAGCAGTTGGATTCACAGCCACGACGCCTACATCGAGTGGCTTCCCGGTTGGAGAATCTGGCAATTCAGAGTGGGCGCAGATCGGGAGATCGTCCCTGATTCCACAGGACTTGGCTACATCGCTGCCCGTGGTAATCTATTCGGTGAACTGCCGTTGGATTGGCCTTACCGGGCTACGATCGACCTGTCCACTGAAATACGTCGGTACAAAGACACATCGCTCAGGCCGCATTTTGGCGAATATGGCGGCACGGCTCGGTTTGGCCGGTCGCTGGGTGACCGCTGGTCTCTGTCGCTAACGGTTCCGGTCTCCATCGTCACCTACCAGCCAGCTGACAGCGTCTATGCAAATACCAAGAATATGAGTGCTAAAGCGGAGCTGGAGTGGATGATCGCAGGGCTCTATTTGAGAGCTGGCCCAGAGGTCGATTTTCAACGTTCGTCTACGACCAGCGGAGAAGACTATTATCAGTGGGCTGCAGCGCTGGGGGTGGACACGCCGTTCGGATCTGCCGGATTTATGACCTTTTCTGCGTCCGCTGGGCGAAGGAGCTACTCCGACGCCGACGTACCGCTTTTTACGAGCTACAGTTTCGTGCAGGCGACCCTGTTTACTGCTGCGGAATATTGGGGTGTGGATGCCGATCTGTTTCTGGACGTAAGGCGCGAGAGCCACGACGACTCGTCCGAAGACACGACGATTCTCCTGTTTACTTTCGATATTGCGCGCACGTTATGGAGACAGCACCTCTAAATCCCGGCACCTCCATTAGCTTCTCGCCCAAGCTGCCTACCTTCGTAAGTCATTGGTTTGCTGAGGTCTACTTGAAATATTTTGCCGCCAGTTCCCTGAACATCGGCAGCGCTGGCGATAGGTTGATCTCGTTGAACTCAATCGCCAACCCGCCGGAAAACCCGCAGCCTCCCAGTCGTGAGAAGACATCCTCCCAGTCGATGTTCCCATCGCTTGGCCCCAGGTGTTGATCGTCGGTTCCGTCGTTGTCAGCAATGTGCAGGTATACGATTTCGTCGCCGCAGACCTCGATAAACTCCTCTGTGTTGCCAGTTACGTGGGAGTGACCTACATCCAGCGCCATCGCCACGCTGTCAGATCGTAGCTGATCGAAAAAATCCACGAACGTCTGAGGCTCCACGGCCACCGGGTTATCGTAGTGGCAGTAGGTGTCGTTTTCAAGCGCCAGGGTCACACCGAACCGCTCAAGCTCTTGGACAACCGATCCGACGATGGCGACAGAGTTGTCGACGGCCCTGTCTAGATCATCATCGGGCACCCGGCCCAAATGCGCCACTAACATCTTGGCTCCCATTTTGTGAGCGGACCGTACTGCGCTTTTGAGTAGACGGGTGCCTGTCGGGACGTCGGTAAGCCCCAAATCCCATTCACCTGTATACGGCGCGTGATAGGCCACATTCATTCCGGCAGTTGGCGCTAGTTTGGCTATCTCTGCTAACTCGGCATCGGTGAACTCGTGCGCAAACCACTCCACTCCGTCGCAACCATAATCAGAGGCTTTGGTCAATGCGTCGTCTATGGTGTCCCATTCAAAATGGACACTGCTGAGACCTAACTGTGTGCCGAACATTGTCGGGTCCTTCCGTTGTCGTGCGGGTTTGTCTGTCAAACTCAGGTGTAATGTAAGATGTGAGACCTTCGGGTGTTGCGTGCGGGTGTTTACTAAACGCGGTTTGGAGGTGTCTGTTGCCCTGTCATGGCTACCTGGCGTGTGGTATATTTGAGGTTGTCCCAGGCATGTAGCGCCATTCAGTTTTCCAATACTGAATGGCAAACCACCGCAAAGAAAGGCAAAACATGAAGTTGGGATGCAGCACCTTGTTGTATGGCGGGTTCGATCTGCCCACCACGCTCAAGGGGATCAGCGACGCCGGTTATGCCGCCATCGAGTTGTGCCAGATAGGCGGAATGGCTGAGCATCTGCCCGACAGTCTCTCAGAGGACGAGTACCGTGACATAGCGAAAATGGCAGCAGATAATGGTCTGGTGATCGAGTCCATTGGCTCCAGCACCAGTCTGCTGGATGAAGACGCTCGCAAGATTTTTATCAAACGCATGGAGGCCGGCACTATTCTCGGCGCGCCTGCGATCACAAGCGGCTCCGGCGGGGCGTCGGATGACGACGAGAGCTTTGCTGAGGTTGTCAAGGTGCTGACTGAGCTCGGGAAAGTTTCTGCTGACACCGGAGTTAAGCTCAGTATCAAGCCTCACGTCGGCTGCTCGGTCTACAACACCGAGAGCTCGCTTAGATTCATGAACGAAGTTGATCCGGAGTGGATCGGGCTCAATGTCGATGGAAGCCATCTGTGGCGCACACCGGTGCCAGAGGTGCCAGAAGACAGTGTCGCCAGCCTCGCGCCCTACATCGTCACTGGGCGTATTCGCGACACGCTGAGCCACGAGAAGCCCATCGGTCCGGTTCCCACGCAGGTTCCAGGGGGCGGTGCGATGAATCTACCTGCTGTCTGTGATGCGTTCAAGAAAGTCGATGGTCTGGAATACATCACTCTCGAAATAGTCGGCATGAAAGAGATGTCGGCAGATGAGGTCAAAGACGTCGTCGATACGGCGAAAAGCGTCCTGGACCCTTATCTGGCGTAGGTTTTTGATTCAGGTCATTACCGAACGAAAAGGCGCACATGAGGGATTGTGTGCCCTTTCAGTTTAGGTGCTTTTTTTGCGCGAAGACGCCTGTTGGAGCAGTATCTCCTCCGGCCGCTTCGCTCGATATACCAGAGTGACTGCAACAAAAGGAAGAAGAAAATGGGCCACCTCAAAGTCGGTGTCATGATCGAATCGTTTAGAATGGGGATAAGAAGCGGCATTGAGCAGGCCGCGAGAATTGGAGCCGACGGTTTTCAGGTCTACACGACCAATGGCGAGATGCATCCTGACAACCTCTCGCAGTCCGGCCGCAAGGATTTCCTTGGTTTCGTCGCAGGCCAGGGGCTGACCATATCAGCGCTCTGTGGAGATTTCGGCAAGCCCTACGACAAAGAGGAGGGGTTGGAAGAACTGATCACTGAGAGCAAAAAAGTGATCGATCTGGCTGTCGATCTAAAGACTTCGATTATCACCACCCACATCGGCGTTGTCGATTCCGACAAGAACGCCCCCACCAGAGCGATAATGGCCGACGCACTTAACGAGCTTGGTGCCCACGCCGACGAGCGTGAGGTCAAGTTCGCAACTGAGACCGGCCCTGAGACCGGTGAAATTTTGGCCGATTTTATCACAGGGCTAAAAACCGACGCCATCGGCGCAAACTTTGATCCCGCCAATCTGGCGATGAACGGCTTTGACGTGATTTCAAGCCTAAAAGCGCTGCGTCCCCATACTGTCCACACCCACGCCAAAGACGGTATTCAGCGCGACGACGGCAGCGGCGAGGAGGTGCCGTTGGGCGATGGTGCGGTACCTTGGGAAGAGTACATCGGCTATATGGATGAGACTGACTACGAAGGATTTTACACTATAGAACGCGAGGTCGGCGATGACCCCGCATCTGACATTGTCCGGGCAAAGGAATTTCTTGATAGATGGTAAAAAAATGGCCGCTGGGTCTGCTAGCGGCGGTTACACTATCTTGCGGAGATACGACTAGCGATAGACAGAACAGCGCACCAGACAGCAAGGCTGTCGGCCCAATAAAAATGGTTATGATGGCCCGCGTGGAACCAGCATTCAAGGATATGCGAAAGCGGGTGCTTTGTGAGGTCAAGACTGACGGCGTTGCCGAGTTGCAGAGCGCATCGAGTCAGAGACGAAGTGTGTCAAAGCGCTTTCCGACGAGCAGCCACCGAAGATCTTGGCGTTGTATGACTCCTTGATCGCAGCTACCAAAACTATCGACAAGGTTGCGGATGCCCAGGATTGGGCGAGCCTTCAGGCCACCGTACGTACTCTTGCGCAAAAAACATGCGATCGCTGTCATTTTCTGGTGCGGCGGTAGTGCTGGAGCGGAACCGCCGTTGGCTTGACGGTTGAAATACGTTGGGCTGTGTGGCTTACACATACTGGCTGCTCTGAGGGGCCACTTTTTCTCCCGAACGACCAATTGGGCGTTTTGATGCGCCATGCCAGTCTGCAATCGGCTTTGTGTTAGCGTCGCAATTTTGACCGGTATCACCAGCTATATCACACGAGATCAGGTTTGGCAATACGGGGAAGCTGGAGTGCGTATATCGCTGCCTGAGATATGACGTCCTGATTTTCCAAGGGGAGTGTTGAGATGGTAGTTGGCGCGACGGTTGGGCAATTGCGGGAGGCGATTGAGGGTGATCGGTGGGCTGAGTTGGCGGCGGCGGGGCTTGAGGTGGTGGAGGTAAAAGAGCTCGGGGGACTTGACGAACAATTACTCGAAAAATCGCGCCAGACGATTGAAGCAGCCGAGTTGAAAGTCTGGAGCGTTCATGCGCCTTTTGGTGACCAGCTTGATCTATCCAGCCCCGATCGCACCATCCGTTCCGCTGCTGTGACGGCGTGCCGAGAGGCTGCGATCAGACTGCACAGATTGGGAGGATCGGTGGTGGTGCTCCACTCCAGCCGACTGTATGCTACTACTAGCGAGAACGCTGATGATCGCCTTCCACGGATGAGAGAGAGTCTGGAACGGATTGTCGATGAGGCTGCGCCTCTGGGAGTTAAGGCTGCAGTGGAGAACCTGGAGTGTGGCGCCTTAGGTCGCAGCGCTGACGAGTTGGAGGCTGTTTTGGAGGGCTTTGACGCGGCCCACACGGGGGTATGTCTAGATACGGGTCACGCTTTTTTGCAGCCAGCCCAAGGCGCTCAACTTGTAAGACAGATAGCTCCAAGGGTCATCACAACCCACTTTCACGACAACAACGGCAAACGTGATGAGCATCTGCTGCCAGGTGAAGGTAGTGTCGATTGGGACGGGGTTTTGGAGGCGTTGAATACAGATGTTTATTGTGGACCCATCATATTCGAACTGTTTCGCGAGGATGGGTTCTACGAACGGCAAGTGCCGAAAATGTTGAGGATCGCACAAACGCACCTTTCAAAACGAGAAGACGCGAGCTCGGTGGACGGGCTAAAATGAAGGTTGGCACCTACCTCAGCGACTTTGGTAAGTAATCAGAGGAGAACGCCTGGGAGCTATTGAGCGAATACGGGATTGAATATGTGGACAGCAAGTTCGGTCAAGCCGGGAATGACGGTCGCGACGCAGCCCTTCTGGAATCGATACAGGTGCAAAGCGAGTCGCATGGTATCAATATCTGGTTTGTGCATGCGCCATTTGCGGCAGAATACTCTATATCGTCTCCGTCTCAAGCCAACGTCGACCAAGGTGTGGAGGTCGCATTGGCGTGTGTCGATGGGTGCGCATTCCTGGGCGGATCCGGTGTCGTAACCCACTCAAGCGAGTATCTAGAAGAGTCAGAATCGCCCCGCGAACGTCTGCCCAGGGCCAAAGAGGCGCTGGCTCGGATCGTCGAGCACGCCGCGCCTCTGGGGATTCAAATCGCTGTGGAAAACCTTCCACCGCAGTGTCTCGGCGGTCGGTCGTTTGAACTGTTGGAGCTAATCGAGCCGTATGG
Source organism: uncultured bacterium (assembly GCA_964627605.1). Taxonomy (GTDB): domain Bacteria; phylum Latescibacterota; class MWCZ01; order MWCZ01; family CAZVGZ01; genus CAZVGZ01. The sequence goes on from CAZVGZ010000003.1 coordinate 88,481, forward strand.
TCGGGATGAGGTGGGATTCTGCCTTGATACAGGGCACGCGTATTTGCGTGGCGGCGAGGGGGCTACGTTGGTCGAGGCAGCGGCGCCCAATGTCATAACCACACACAATGATGGCGAGGATGATTAACATCTTCTCCCCGGTTACGGAACCATTGATTGGGACGAGGTGACCTTTGCCATGATCAACACCGACTATACAGGTCCCATCATGTTCGAGACGGCGGGGCCAGGAACGTTTGCAGATAGAGTGGGCAGGAAGCCCTCAATCGCGAAAAGTCTTTGCGAGCGCTTGCGCGCTGCTCGTGGGGAGGTTGCCGAACGTGGAATGCGTGTCTCGCGCTGCATGGTTTGAGGTCAACGTGCGAGGTCCCAAATCCCAACTAGAAACATTAAGGGGCGAAGATGAAAATTGGTTGCGCGACCCGCAGGTTTTGTGAGCAGACTGAGGAGAATACCTGGGCTGTTCTTAAGGAAGCGGGGATAGAATACGTCGATGGCGGGCTAGGCGAAGATGGCGCTGATGGCCTTGATGACCAGCTCATGGAGACGCTTAGGGGCGACTTTGGTGCGGCAGGCATCAAGATATGGTTCGTCCACGCCCCGTTCGTAAACCCGTACGAGATATCGTCACCTGATTCCGCCAAAGTCGAGTTGGCGATAGACGCGATTCTCGCCTGCGTGAAAGGCTGTAAGGCTTTGGGAGGTGAGGGGGTCGTGATGCACGGCAGCGAGCATATCAAGGAACCGGAAACCGCTGGCAGCCACATGCCACGCGCCAAAGAGGCGCTCAAGCGAATTGTTGAATACGCCGCCCCGCTGGGGGTTACAATCGCCATAGAAAACCTGCCGCCAGGCTACCTCGGCTGCCGCTCATCAGAGCTCTTGGAGCTTACCGATCCCTACGACGTCGACCAGTTAGGCATCTGCCTCGACACAGGACACGCCAACCTTAGCGGCGGCGAGGGTGTTGATCTTATAAAAGATGTTGCGCCACTAATGGTGACCACTCATCTTCACGACAACGACTCCACTGGCGATCAGCACCAGCTTCCAGGAGTAGGGACGATAAATTGGGACGACGTGGCCAGGGCACTGGTTGCCACCAAGTATACCGGCCCGGTGATGTTTGAAACTGCTGTCAGTGACTCATTCGAGGAGATGGTCAGGCAGATGCCCGACATCGCCACTGATCTGGTTGCCCGTCTTCGCAGTGCGCGGGGTTAGTCGGCTTGGAAAAGGCACATAATTCGGGTATCTCGTCTACAAGTTCGGCAGCGTATCTCTTTTGCGCGATGTAATTCTTACGGTGAAACATTAGGAGAGAAACATGGTCGATCATATCGTGTTGTTTAAGATCAACGAATCTGCTACAGGAGAGCAGATAGAGGCCATGCTCGAAAGCCTTCGCGGGCTGCAAGATCAGTTTGACGGTATTACTGAACTTAGATGCGGCCCCAACACCAGCGACCGCTCCCAAGGGTTTACTCACGGCCTGTTCGTGCGGTTTAAGAGCCAGGAAGACCTTGATGAGTATATGCCGCACCCGATCCACCAGAAGGCCGTCGCCGACTTCATCATACCAATACTAGATACCATCATAGTAGTAGACTACGAGGTGTAGCCCGCCCTCAAGCTTCAGCGGCGCTTTATAAGAGTTTTTAGGTGGCGACAGATATCTCATGACAAAGGGGCGGATCAGCACCAACACTGTAATTGTCGTTAACGAAAACGCCAGGAGCTGGGATTTGATGCCGAAGCCGAAATAGGCGACGACGGCAGATGCCGCGCAGCTGACTCCGAGGCTGGCGAGGAAAAAGCCTTGCGTGAATACCTCCAGTATAAACAAAGCTATTCCGACAACGACCCACCACTGCCAGACCGTCATAGTGCTCTCGTCTCGTTTGAGGTCCCCTAGTATTGCGTCACAATGTACAGTGGCATTGTTGCTTGGCCAAGACGCCATTGGGCGGTTGTAAGACCAAAATTAAATCTGTAGGCCAGGCATGCGTGCCAGCCGCGTCGCTCACACGCTCGGCCCCCGCAGGGCGAACTGAATGGGGCGCTTTTGCTCTCTCATCCCGTAGGAATTTTCAAACGACCTCTCGTATATTCGGGCCATCAGTTTTGACCTCAATCAGCATAGCTTGAAAGTGAGATAAATATGGCTTTGCGCGAACTGCTGCCCAACATCTACAGATATGAGGACAGCTGTCACGTCTACATAGTCCGTAAAGGTGACAGAGCGATCGCGATAGATTTTGGCACCGGTGGCGTTTTGGATGAGCTGTCATCCATCGGTGTTAGCCATCTGGATTGGGTTGTGCATACCCACCACCACCGCGATCAGTGTGAGGGCGATCATCTCGCAGTAGAGCAGGGCGCGAAGATAGCTGTTCCTGAATGGGAGGCGCACTACTTTTCGGAGGCCGAACATTTTTGGGGCCGTCGCTCGATCATGCATCTCTACAATATGCGCACCAACTTTTTCACACTTCGTGAGTCGGTGCCGGTTTCAGGCGTGCTCCAGGATTTCACATCGTTCGAGTGGAATGGTCTTACACTCGATATACTTCCTGCTCCTGGTCATACAGAGGGCGGAGTAGCGTTTGTGCTTGGGATGGACGGTAAAAGAGTCGGGTTTGTAGGCGACTTGATCCGTGACGACGGTCAGGCCGAAACCATTCACGATCTACAGTACAACTATGGCGGCTGGGAAGGCATGCCCATGAGCATGCAGGCCATGGATTATCTGTTCCAACAGTCGCCTGATATACTATTTCCGTCGCATGGTGAGCCGGTTGATGACCCAGAGGCTGGTATAAAAAAACTTACCGACGCCATGAGGGCATGGTTGGCTTTCTATGGCGGCGGTGGGCATGACTTTAGTGCAGCGGAACTTAAGCCGGTTATCCCTGACGTGTATTTCTCCAAGTTCACCAACGCCAACCACTATGTTGTGCTGTCCAAAAGCGGCAAAGCGTTGTTTGTAGACTATGGTCCCAACTACGGCACCGGGCTAGTCGCTGATCTGCTACACGCAGATGAGTCAAACCGTTTCGTACCGCACTCGCTGCCTGAGTTAAAAGCGATGGGCATGACCGAGGTGGATGTGGCGATGCCCAGCCACTACCACGATGACCATATCACCGGGTTTGCCTATCTACAGCGCAAAGAGGGCACGAAGATATGGTGCTACAAAAACATGGTGGACATCCTCTCCAACCCGACCTGTGAGATCGTGGGATGCACCGTGCCCGTTGAACTGGACATAGACAGGGCGATTGAAGATGATGAGGAGTTTACCTGGGAGGAGTTCTGTTTCCGTGTGCGGTATACGCCAGGGCATTGCGACTACCACATGACGATGTTCTTGGAGCACGAAGGCGAACGGATCGCGTTTACCGGGGACAACATTTTCAACTCCCCCAACAGGGATGACGAGGGTCGGCTGATCGCCAACTGGAACCTGATCCCTTTGAACAAGAACCGCCACGACGACCACTTCAAGACCGCTGAGACGCTGTTAGAATTCGAGCCGACGACGATCTGTCCGGGGCATGGTGGGCCGTTTGATGTCACAAAGGACGATCTGTTGGCGTACCGCGAGCAGATGTCAGGTGTGGGCAAACACTTTCAGGGGTTGGTGGGGGACCGAAGCGTAAACAGGGCTCTCGATTTCCACTGGGCTCGCGTGTTCCCATACGAGCAGCAGGTGGAGGATGGAACCCCCATTGAAGTCACAGTGCGGATTAGGAATTACGAGGCGACATCCGCAAATGGGACGCTTGAAGCTCGCCTGCCAAAGGGGTGGTCAGCCACACCGAGCAGTCAGTCTCTTCACATCCATGCTAGTGGCGAGGCAGAAGTGACGTTTTCGATACTTCCTGGACCGAGATCAGTCGGGGGACCGGCGAAAGTAGCGTTCGGGTTCGCATTGGAGCTCGACGGGAAAGTGTTGGGCGAGGTGTGCAACGGTATCGGTACCTACAGCCGGACTATCTAATCATAGAAGGATCCATCTGATGCTTTCGATTTTCCTCCTCTAGGCCGAGTCTGCGGCGATTGTCGGACTGGCCGGGCTGGTCACACGCCGGTGGGCTGACAGCTCAGACGACTGAGTATCTTTCTGCCCTATTTCTTCGGCGTGAGATACTCGGTATGCCCAGTTCTGTTAACCAGGCGACCCATCGCCACGGTCGCTATTGGTACTGTGGCCTAACAATCCCAAAACCTCTTGTTGTACCCCTACCACATTTTCGGCCATGTCCAGTAGAGACTCCGTTCTTTGTAGCCACTGTCGTTTACCGGTAAAGAGACGCCCAAAAAGCCAAGCCCACAACACATTCTGCTGCTACAGCTGCGCTGCGGCCTTTGAGGTAACCGGGGAGCATGGCGAAGCCGGACAGAGCGCGGTCTGGCTCATCCGCTTGGGGCTTGGTGGTTTTTGGGGTATGAATGTCATGCTTTTCAGTTGGCTGCTCTACTCAGACGCAGTCCACTCCATCGGCGCTGAAATCATTCCGGCTATCAGCTGGATACTGCTGGCGCTGGCAACACCGGTCGTGTTGATGCTTGGTTGGCCGTTTCTCATCGGTGGACTGAGGCAGTTGAAGACCGGTGTAATCGCAATGGACGCACTTATCGCTTTGGGATCTGTGCCCGCCTATGGGTATTCGGCCTGGGCGACGACGATTGGTCGTGAGGATATCTATTTTGACACCGCAGCTATGATCGTCAGAAGTCTGGCGGTCATCGTCAACTCATCTAGACTACGCAGTTAGACCAGTGGCCCTATTTGGGCCTCTGTCCAACCGCCGGGTTGAGAGATAGGGGGCTCTACATGAACGCCTCAAGACGCGATGTACTGATTATAGTGGTGGTGGGGGTGGCTGTATTCACAACAGTCGGATTTGCGCTGGACTGGTTGATGAGCAGCATGGATGCCCGACCGATCACACTTGTTTTCTTCGTGGTGTCCATCTGCTTGGGTGCAGCGGCGCTCTGTGTCTTCGTGTGGGCGGTGAAGGAGAAGTAGTTCTCGGACATTGAGGACATTGGTCAAAGGATGATAGATTTCGATTGACCGGCACCTGACTGCCGAAAAGTGCACAAAAACAGCCGGGAGGGGCAATACCCATGAGCGGTACCGCAGATGACATCCATGAGTTTCCAGCAGCCGGGATCAAAGAGCGGATAGGGCGGGTTAACCGCTGGCTGTATGTTGTCTATGTCGGCCTTGGTGGGTGGGCGGCGTTCTACCTGATTACTCACTTGGCGCAGGAGCTTCCGTAGGCCTTTTGAACGGTAGCTGGCGACTTGGAGTGGCCTGTGGGTCTGGCGGCGCAACTGCGGCGAGCGTCGTCAGGGCAGCGACAGCGGCCAACCGGCCTGACGCCCAGGTCATATCGAGGCCCGCACACGCCAAGATGGCTATACCCAAAGCAGCGGCTGGTGGTATTGAAGGGGCGCGAAACACTGCTACGGTGGCGTAGATCGTGCAGCCAAGCGCAAGCCAATAGAGAGTGGGTGGCAGTTCAAGGGTGAGGCCAAGGCCGTATCCAAACGCAGACAGGTCTGTCTGGCTCGACCACATAGCCGACCCCGCCGCTACTCCTGCAGCCCAAATGATCGCCTTTCGGTCGATGTGAAACCACGGATCGAGCGCGACGACCAGCGCCATCGGCGCAACCAGCCATGCGGCTTCGCTTGCTCCGGTCAGCGATCCGGTGTTTGCGACTAGAGGCCATTGAGACGCCGCAGTCTCCGATATGGCGGATCCGAGAAGTGCTGCGGCCGCGAGTCCAACGACCGTTCTTGCCATCTCCACTCCCCTCACCTCTACGTGGCCCACAACCGCTACCACGACCGCTGCCAGGCAGACTATCTCAAGCGCCCACAGGTATGGTATACGCCAGGGCAGCCACTCCGCAGCAGCCAACCCCGCCAGTCCCACCTGAAGCCAGATCGCGGCGCTTAGCCAACGCCCCCACTCACTCGTGTAGGGGTCCTCTTCAGTCTCGTCATCTATGTCGTCGTGCTCGCGCAATCGGTTGAGTGAGTAGATTGGGGTCAGATGGTGGTTGAGGTCCACGGCACGCCAGACTATCACTGCCCACGCCGTAAGCCCCACAAGACCAGAGACAGTCGAATCAAGCCACATTACGACCTGGTCTACCGGCTCTGGTAGCGACCTGGGAAGGATGGCGTTCGAGATGAATCGTCGCCAGATTAGATCCAGTATTACCACCACAGCCAGCGCCTTCACACGCACTGGGCGCAACTTGTCTAACGTTCTCCAGATCACTACATTTGCACCACGGATTTTATGTGGCTCTCATACCAATTGAGAGTACAGAAGAGGGCACATTAACATGCCAGCAGTATATGACCATCACAAAGGGATACCAAATGTCCCGAAGAAATATAACCTGAAGAAGGCGCGATCGAAGGCTATAGCGGTCGTAGACGAGGACGGATGTACCGGTTGCGAGGCTTGCGTGCCGTTCTGCCCTGTCGATTGTATAGAGCCGGTGCCGCTAGGGAGGTACCCCGATGCGGTAATTCCTCCGGTATCGGTAAGGTGAGATGAGTGCATCGGTTGCGAGATATGCGTCAGAGTATGCGAAAAGATGGCGTGGAACACGATCTCGATGGTGCCCACTAAGGATTTCGAAACGATCCATGGGGTAACCGTGACAGGGATAGACGCCGAAGAGAGAAAGCGGCAGGCGCTGGCAAAACGAAAAGCCGCAGCAGAGGCCAAAGATGGTCTGGGAGAGTCGTGATGGTTCGGCATGTTGACAGCGAACCGCAACCAAAACGCGAACCATGCCCTGCGGGAATCGAGGACTCCTGCCCGATTCCACGATACCGCTGCCGGGAGCGTGGCGAGCCTGGACGTCACTGCGAAGAGCTGTTTGCAGATTTCGAAACGTTTATCCTCCCCGCTGAAGAGAGTGGCGAAGGGTCTGAAGAGCCAGATGCCTTTGGACAGATATCGCTGAATGCCAGGGACATGAGTGACGCATTGGGAGATGTTGCCGACATCTTGGACACCTTGCCGCCAGAAGACCTTGCCGAGTGAAGGAATTTCGGGCTGCAAATAAACTGACGCGTCGTGGCGAGTGTTGTTGACCATCACGTTCTGAGTCTGGTTCGTTTCGACCAGGTGCCGCCCTACGCTGCCTTTCTACACCTACACGTTGACGCCAACTTTGAAAACCTCAGATTTCGACTATGACCTTCCCAAAAGCGCAATAGCCCAACATCCGCTTCCAAAACGTGACGATTCTCGCCTTCTACTACTCAGACGCGACGACTCCAGCCTGAATGACCATGTGTTTAGCGATCTTCCGACACTCATGTCTCCAGGTGATCTGCTCGTACTGAACGACACGCAGGTGATACCGGCACGACTTATCGGCTCTAAAGTAACTGGTGGTGCAGCAGAGGTGCTTCTTCTCGAACAGTTGACGCAGACTAGGTGGAACGCTCTTGTGAAGCCAGGCCGCTCAATACGCGCCGGAGCCGAGATCGTGTTTGCCGGTGAATTGGGATGCCAGGTGCTGGAGAAAACTGACGATCGCGGCGGCCGCATCGTGGAGTTTGATTCCGCTGAGGCGTGCCAGGAGATCATCGACACCGTGGGAAGGATGCCTCTTCCACCGTACGTCAGACGCGATGCGACCCGGCAAGACACCACATCGTATCAGACCATATACGCCTGTCATGAGGGTGCGGTGGCAGCTCCGACAGCGGGTCTGCATTTTACTGAAAAGCTGCTTTGGGCGCTCGAACAGATGGGTATCGACAATGTCAGCCTGACGCTCCATGTCGGACCTGGGACGTTTCGTCCAGTGGAAGTTGATGACGTGGGAGACCACACAATGCACTCCGAGCGATACGTTGTCACAGACGGAACCGCCGAGCGAATCAATCAGACCAGGCGTGAAGGTGGAAGGATAGTGGCGGTGGGTACAACGTCGGTGAGAACCCTGGAAGCTGTTGCAGAGGGTGGAGAGTGTGTCGCTAAAGAAGGCCGTACCGAGCTATTTCTGACGCCAGGATACGAGTTCAAGCTGGTGGACGGATTAATTACGAATTTCCATCTGCCCCGCTCGACACTGCTAATGCTGGTGGCAGCGTTCGCTGGTAGGGAGAGCACGTTGGCGGCCTACCAGGCAGCCCTTGATCGGGGGTATCGTTTCTACAGCTACGGCGACGCAATGATAATCCTCTGATTTGAGGTATCTGGCTCAGTTTCAACGGAGATAAACCCATTGCCAAAGGAGTTTTTCGCTCCAGAGCCAGGCGTGGTAGCCTATCGCGAGTACGACCGCTCGCCACTAGATGCTGGACAGATACGGGTCAAAGCTGAGTAAGGTGCCGCCAAACACGGTACTGAGTTGACGATATTTCAAGGTGCGGTTCTGCCTTCAAGAGGAGTCTATGACAGCGAATTAGGGGTCTTTCGGTCTGGAGATTCTGTAGACCTTACAGGATTTCCGGTGACGCTGGGAAATATGTGTGTTGGTGAGGTGACCGAGCTTGGCGAGGATGTTGGTGAGTTCAGGTTAGGCCAAAAGGTGGCTGGCTACGGTGGTATTAGGGAGGAGCATGTTTGGGATGCTAACAACACCAGAACACTGCCGCAGGGGGTACCGTGGCAGGCGGCGGTCTGTCTTGATCCAGCGAATTTTGCGCTAGGGGCGATACGGGATGGGCACGTCAGGCTTGACGATGCGGTGGCGGTTTTTGGGATGGGAGCGATTGGTCTGATGGCGGTACAGTTCGCAAAAATAGCTGGCGCGTTTCCGGTAATCGCTGTGGAGCCGGTGCCTCTTCGTCAAAATATCGCAGCAAAGTGCGGCGCAGATCTCGTGTTTGACCCAACAACGTCCGACGCTGGCCTGGAGATCAAAAAAGCGACAGACAGACGAGGGGCGGATGTTAGCATCGAGTACAGCGGACACTCTTCGGCGCTTCAGGCGGCGATAAGAGGGGCTGCCTACGGCTCCAATGTTGTCTGCGGCGCGTGGGCAAAGCCGTTTGATGCTGGGCTGGATTTTGGAAGCGAGGCTCATTTCAACAGGGTCAGCATCGTTTTTACCAGATCGTGCAGTGAGCCCAACCCCGATCATCCTTCGTGGGACGAAGATCGGTTGCTGGATGTGGCTTGGTGCCATCTAATGTCCGGAGTGGTGTCCTGTGAAAAGGTAGTGACCCCGATGGTTCGCTTTGACGAACTGGCCCAAGCGTATCCCAAAATCGTTGATCCCACAGAGAATGTGAAAATTGAGGTAGAGTTTTCGTGAATGCTCTGTGGCATGTGATTGGCCGTTTGAGAAAAGAAGCCTGACAAACAGCTCATCCAAAAATCACAGCGCTCAACTCTCGTCTGTGCCCAATTTCGGGCTCCTCTGTTTTTTTGGTAGCAGCCATGCTTGGAACCAGACGGTCTGTAGTTCGACTTTCACACTCTGGTATGCGCTAGGTCGCAACTCGCGTTCGCAACTCCTTTTCTACAGCCCGGTTCCATGCTCTGATCTTCTCGGTAAAAGCTGTCGTGTCGTGCGACAGCGGCGTCAAACCCGCTGTGGCGACCGAATAGCTTCTACCACCGCACGAAGTAGCTATCTCTTGAAGTCGATTCTCCATCTCCTTAGGGCTGGCACACAGCACTTCGTTGGGATGGAGGCTGATGTGAATATGTTTCTGAGGCGGGATGTTTTCCAGTGTCTGGTGCAGATCGGTCCATGAGCTGACCTCGAAAGTCGGGAGACTCTTGATGCGAAGCAGGAGAGGTTGGAGATCTGTCTGATTGCCGCAGGAGTGTATTCCTGTGATGCCACCATGAAATGAATCGATTTCGAGATAGCGCGGTAGTACGAACTCCTCAATGATCGCTGGACTTACAAACGGGACGTTGAGCCAGTCGTCGGCTATGTTTATCGATCGGATAGCAAGACTAAAATGTTCGCAGTAGGATTTGTGCCAACGGCACCTCTGCTCGGTGAGATAGCCCAAAAGCTCGTGCACAAACACGGGGCGTTCGGTCGTATCACCAATAAAATTCTCAAACCCCCGCAACTGGACCGCGATGTCAAGGCAGCCTCGCCACCATGTCATGGCAAAACTGACGTCGCCCCGTCCGCCAACAATATCACCGACACTATCAAACCATCTAAGCGCTTTGGGCATCATGCCCGAACTGTGAAAATCGACCTGGGGGAGATGTCTCACGTCGGGAGCGTGGGTGAGCGGGTGGTCGGCCTGGATAACGGGCACCCCACGAGCGTCATTTTCCACATCCAACCCAACGAAAGTGTATTCAGGGTAGTGCCCAAGCCACGCGGGGATGTTGGGGTCTATCGGCATCTCATCGTCTGGAAACTGATCCCAGCGCCACAGCTTCTGCCGTAGAACCTGTTCTACGTAGTATTTTGGGTCTGTGGAATAGCGCGGGACGTTGAAATCAGGAAAAATATTAGTCCAGGCGATCGGCTCTTCTAAAGCGAACGCCGTCCGGCTTTTCCGAGACAGGCGATTAAGGTTTTTGGGGGAATCGGCAGCCTCCAACACCCTGTCAAACAGTTCGTTGATCGCGTATGACACAGGGGTCACGCTATCAGCTGCGAGGTTCGATTGATAATCTCCTCCTGCTCTATAGGTGTCAGATCGACAAAACGCGCACTGTATCCGGCCACACGGACCATCACGTTTGGGTGTTCGCTAGGGTTGTTCCTCGCAGCAATGAGTGTTTCGCGGTCCACCATCGTAAGCTGCATCTCCATGACTCCAAGATCGACGAAACCTTTGAGGAAGCCGATAAACCTTTCGGTGCTGCCCTCGGAGCTGAAAGTGGAGGGGTCAAACCTTAGATCAAGAGCTGCGCCGTTCGGCGATTTGGTGAAATCGATATGGCTAAGAGAACGCAATACTCCTGTGGGTCCGTGTTTGTCGGTTCCCCAGGTAGGGTTCAGGTTGCGGGTAAGAAGCTCTTTGGCGGGGCGTCCGTCGGCTGACGCGCCTACCGCTTCACCAAGCATATGGTTGGCGGCGAACGAATAGAGCGCCAACTGCCAGCGACCGCCTCGCGGGTTTCTCTGTTTTGAAAAAGAGTCGTATAGCATGTCGGTGATGCTCCCGGCGAGCCCGTCGACATCAGCGTCGCCGTTGCCCCATTTTGGAGCCGCCAAAAGGGTACGGCGAACGTTCTCAAACCCGGTAAAATCTGTCCTAAGCGCCGTCATCACTTGATCCATCGTGAGTGACCGGTCACGGAAAACGCAGTGATGTATGGCGGCCAGTGAGTTAACCACGTTAGGGATGCCCGATACGATGCAGCCTGCGAGGTTGTATTTTGCGCCTCCAGCGCACACGTCTTTTCCAGTGGCGATGCAGTCGTCGATAAACAGTGACATCAGCGGGTATCGCCGGTTTTCACAGTGGGAACGATCCGAAGCGTGTACCAGTTCGACCAGTTTTTCGGCGACAAACTCCATCTGACGTTTGAACGCGGACAGCAGCTCATCGAGCGATCCGATATCCGTTGCTCGTGTTGAGTTTTCTGCCAGCTGTCTGCCAGAGAGAAGCGACTCGCCATCGTTCAGTGTGGACTCGAGTACCAAAGGAAGGTTCAGGTAGGCGGCGTTGGGGTGAAAAGCCTCTTTGCCTGGAATCGTGTTCTCGTAGCAGCACGAGCAGATATAGTCGCGAGCGTCCTCTATCGACCGCCCATGCTTCAACATCCCAGCTATAATCACTTCGTCGTTCACGATGGGAAAACCGAGCCCGCCAAGTTCATACTGGGCCGCTGCCTCCCAGTAGCGCTGAGGCGCTTCCTGGTGTAGCCTGAGCGATATGTAAGGCGCTGGCATCGCGATGCGAAGTGACGCTTCCATGATTAGCTCACTCAGATCGTTCGAAGCGTCTTCGCCAGTTGGCGTCACCCCGCCCAAGCTCGCCTGGCTGCCTGGCGTGAACATCTGATGTCCGGTGTAGTAGTCCACATGGCGGAACTGGAGTAGGAATATTTCCATGAGTTCCAAGGCCTGCGACCTGATTATCGTGCGGTTTTCGATGTCCCGTTGGTAGTAGGGGTAGAGAAACTGATCGAGTCTACCGAGACCGAGCCCACCGCCTGGGCAGCACCCGCCCATCTCCAAAGTCACGAGACAGTATACGATCCAGTAGGCTTGAAGCGCTTCGTGAAACGTCTGCGCTGGCTGTAGGGGCACATTTGCCAAGACCGCTGCGGCTTGCCGCATCTCGGCTGCTGTTTCGGTATCACTTAGTGTCTCGGCAAGGTTCTCAGCGGCCAGCCTCAACCGTTCAGCGTACAGGGTCACGGAGTCGCACGAGATTAGCGCGGCTTCGTAGAACTGTTTTTGGCCGACGTCTGATGTTGCCTCGTCAACCGGTTCCGCCATCTGCGCCTCAATTTCAGCGCGGATGTTTGTGACGCCGCGTTCGATGATGCGATCAAGGCCGGGGGTTATGTGGCCGTCGAAACATGACGCGAGGTAGACACCGGCTTCGCGGAGGTTTTCTGATACAGAGTTTGGAGCGATCTGCCCGATCTTGCTGTGCTGGTCAGCTTGTAGCGCAGGCAGTAGCAGATTGAAAAAGAACGGGTCTTCGCCTCCAATGAGAACGTTGCCCGGTTCAAGTGTCAACGGGCAGTTCATCGCGACGTGTCTCAGTGCCATCGCCCTCGCCATTGAGCGGTCTTCTGGTTCGTGATCGAGAAATATCTGGGTCGCTTCTTCGGCTAGAGCCGCATATTCGCGTGGTTCTACCCGGTCTTCGTACGCCATCTGAAATCGGCGTTCTCTCAGTGCGGCGGATCGGTCGGTGCTGCAATAGGGCCCGGTGTTGGGGGCTCTATATAACGGCGCACTATTCATGGCGTGGCTCCTTAGTCCCGGTCTATCTGGCACCTGTGGGGCCGTGTCAGATATGACGACGACACACATCTGGTGCCTACGGCTGTTGGATAGGGCAACCATATCATCGCACAGACGGGGTGTTGCGGCAACCTGCCGCATGTTTACACAAGTCGAGACGTGATGTTGAGGGTGGGCTCAACTGCCCAGGTTGGATGGCCTGGGCCGTGGGAATTTTGGGATGGGTTTATCCGGCGGGGTAGGGAGATGGGCGCTGCTGGGCTCGAACCAGCGACCTCCTGCGTGTAAGGCAGGCGCTCTAACCAGCTGAGCTAAGCGCCCGCCCTTCGACCCACCGACCCGGCAGGGGCCGGCTCAAACGGTCGTTCGGGATCAAGCGGTAGTGTGATTATGAATTTGGCGCCGCCGTCAGGGACGTTCTGAGCCTCAATGCGGACGCGGCCCTTTCCGATGGTATAGAACTCATCGCCCAACTCGCTTTCACGAACTATCGCTGTGCCTGCCTCGTAGTTGCGCAGTTCGCAAAACGCACCAAGTTCGTCGAAATTCTCATCGGTCAGTCCTGCGAAGAGATCGCTTTGGGAGAGGATCGCACGCAGAGTTTGGGTCGCTTCGGAACTCATGCTCTGCCCTGCTTTTTTGAGAACAAGGAACCTGGAACCACTTTTTGCAGCTATTTAGCTTTTCGCAAAAAAATCGCCGCTGGAACCAGGATGCAGTATCCTAGCACCAACAAAATAGGAGCAGCGGTGAGCGATGCTGGGTTGTTGGCAGGCCCTTGCGCCAACAGCCAGTATCCCAACACTATCACCGCCCCGGCAATCGCCAAAATGGTGCTACCTCTACCTTTGAGCGGCGCGCCAGGCAGTCCAGCCACCACCGCCCACACTACCGCCACCAGTGCTAAAGAGAGCCACCAACCGTGCTCAGCAATGTTCCCGTCCACTATCTAACCTCATTATGCCAGAGTTTGGTTCTTGCGCCGTTAAGCAAGAATTTTGAGCGCGTGCTAAACATACTCCCGAGTTATTGTTGGGTCAACGCGATCGGTTTTGCATCTGCAGCAGGCGTCGCCAGCTATAACTCCCTACCCGCCTTGCATTCCGGTGTCACCTCGAACTACTTTTAAGCGTTGGCTAACGGCGAATGAGAAACTTGATTTCCAACCGACGCGAACCAGCCGGCGAAATACTAACGAGGAGATGAAAGAGTGGCACAACACTGCGCGATATGCGGCAAGGGCTTACAGCGAGGCCGCAACGTAAGCCACGCTCACAATAGATCCCACAGGGTCTTCAAACCGAACCTGCAGCGGGTTAGGGCAGTAGTGGACGGACGCCCTCATTCAATGCACGTATGCACCAAGTGCATTCGTAGTGGACGCGTGGAAAAACGCTCCCATACAGGGGCGTCGGCGGTCTAGCGGCCTGCGAATTTCAAAGAGGACTGCTCTCTAAGAGCATTGCTAAATAGACCGCTGGCAGAAGTTGGCTGTCGCCATCGGTTGACGGGCTGAACGCCCGTGTGACACGCCGGTCGAGCAGTTTCTTGTCGGTCGCCAGTTCGGTCACGGTGAGCTGGAAGGTGATGAGCCGTCTGGCTTTGGTGCGGGTATCTGTGTATTTGAGCCCTGGTGACCTTTCGCGCTCGGTTGTTTTCGACCCCGTGATGAGTAGCGACGGTTGCTGGTCGATAGTTACCACCCTGAATGGGTTGTCCACCACCTGCATCAGCGTCTGGTTTACGTCTACGGTTGATTGCCCGCGAAGGTCCGCTAGTATAGCGACCTGCTCCTGGCGCAGCGTCTGGACCACGAACCGGTCCAGACCCTCGACTGTCACCGGGATCGGCTGGATCGGTGGGTTGTTGAACCTTGAGCCTCTGAGTACGTCATATTTAACCCCACACCCAGCAGCGAAAAATGTTACTACCGACATCAGCGCAACCAGCCGCTTTGAACGACTCATACTTTGTTCCTCCTCTATCTTGTTCGACATGCCCCTAAATATCTTCTACGTTAGATGCGAACGTCAACCACGTCGGCTCACCCTCCGATGGGTTGTGACTTGGGCTTTGGGTTCGTATAATGATCCGTCGCCAAGTGGTGCGCTCATGCGGACCGGGAGCATCGGGTAGTGTTTGACCGGCTTTTCGGGAAGCGGCGTGCACCAGCGCTGTCCAAAGAGGCGCTCCTGGCGTCGCGACCAGTGTTGAATACGCTTGTCGACTGGTCTGTGAGCGAGGAGGGGGAAATTCATGTCAACATCCCTCGCAAAGAGGCGTGGTGGGTCAATTGGCTGTCGGTGTTGGTCCGTCCGCCGGACAAAAAAACGATCGCGCTTGATGACATAGGCTCAATGGTCTGGAAAATGATTGATGACGGCACGACCGTCAGAGCGATGATAGAGAAACTGGCTAAGCGGTATAAGCTGAATCGACGTGAGGCTGAGGCCTCGCTGATGGAGTATCTAAGGATCTTGGCCAAGCGCAATCTGATCGGTTTTGAGGTGCCAAGAGCGGCGTAGAACCGAACGCGAAGGAGGCATTGTCTAGCAGATGGTCCAGGAAACAGGTATCAAGAAGCAGGTGGCACTGCCGCTTAGCAAGGCATTTTCGATCAGCTATCAGAGCTTGAAGATCAGATTTTGGCGGTCGATCATCACCATCGGCGGTATTTTCTTCGCGATCGCTTTTTTGGTGTCAGTGTTGAGTGGTGCGGTGATGTCGGTGGCGATTGCCCCAGTAGGTGAGATTGAGACTGAAGGGGTGGGAATCTTCGCCGTATTTACGCTGCTTCGTGAGGTGCCTCGTCAGGCGTGGTTGGTGAGCATGTCCCTTCTTGTGTCGGTTATAGGTATTGCCAATGCGATGCTGATGTCCGTAACCGAAAGATATAAAGAGATCGGTACCATGAAGTGTTTGGGTGCGCTGGACAGGTTCATTGTTGAACTGTTTCTGCTGGAATCTGGCTTTCAGGGCCTGGTTGGTTCGGTGGCTGGCGCTGTTGTCGGGACGCTTCTTGTGGTTCTGAGTAATCTGATTTCCCACGGTGGAGAGATTTTGATGCTAATATCGTGGGTGCAGCTGTTAGTGAATGTGGTAATGGGCATCGTAATCGGCGTGTCGTTGACTATGGTTGGAGCGTTGTACCCCTCCTACCGGGCGGCTCAGATGGCACCAGCCGAAGCGATGCGGACAGAGGTGTAAATAACCGAAAGCGCCCTGCGGTGCTGACGGATTTTCGGCGAGGAACATGATGGCTGACACAGAACAGGCGGTGGCCGAACGGGATATTTCGCAGGAAAACACTGTGCGGGCTCGGAATGTTGTCAAACGTTTTCCCATGGGCGACGATTTTTTAGAAGCCCTCAAGGGGATTAATCTGGAGATCAAGCGCGGCGAATATATCTCCATCATGGGGCCCTCTGGTTCGGGCAAAACAACGCTCTTCAATATGATCGGCGGCCTGGACAAACCTTCCGACGGCACAGTTTACATCGACGAAGTGGACATCGCGCAGTTGGACGCCTATGAGTTGGCCTGGCTAAGGTGCCGCAAGATCGGCTACATTTTCCAGACTTTCAACCTGATTCCAGTGATGACGGCGCTGGAAAACATTACTCTGCCGATGGTCTTTGCCGGTATTAACTCCGATGAAGCCATCGACAAGGGCGTCGCACTTCTGACCAACGTGGGACTTGGTGACAGGGTTCAGCACAAACCCACCGAGCTTTCCGGTGGTCAGCAGCAGAGGGTCGCCATCGCCCGTGCTCTGGCAAACGATCCTTCGATTATCCTAGCGGACGAGCCCACCGCGAACCTCGATCTTAGAACTGGGCACGATATTATTCAGCTTCTGAGGCGAATGAACGCCGAGATGGGCGTCACAGTTATCTCCAACACGCATGATTCGGCGATGCTCGATGTCTCTGACCGCATTTTCTGGATCAGAGATGGACGAGTCGATCGCGTGCAGCGCCGTGACGAGCTGGAAATCGCGATTACGGCTGTGGATGGCGATGTCACCGGTGGCGTTGGAGACGACGGCGAGGATGATCTCGTCGATCACGTTGCTATCGCCCATGGGGACAAGAGTCGTGACGACGCGGTTCTCAACGCTCTGGGTGGAGATGACGAGTCAAACTCTGGCGACGAGCCGACTGAGAGCTGAATACTAACAGGTCATCTGGTGTGGAACAGAGGTTTTTACGCCTGTTGGGGAGGATGCAATCTCGGTAGTGGGGCGCTTTCCCCGGAAGAATTAGGTTGATTAGCCACGCATCCTGTAGTATGTTTATAGGATGCGTGCGCCTATTTGTGTTTAGGTGAACCGCCCACTGGTTTCTCCCGTCCGGCAAGCAAAGAAGGTAATGAGTGATAAAAAGTATGACCGGCTTCGGTCGTGGTGAAACGTCGCTGGACGGTATGCTGATGATGGCTGAAGTGAGAACGGTCAACAGTAAATATGCCGACGTATCCGTTAGACTTCCCAGACAGTTGAGCTACTTAGAACCGGCCGCCGTGCAGATCGCTAAAGCCGCCGTTGGTAGAGGGAAAATATCGGTGACCATTTCGTGGCAGGCTGATGATGGCGGCGAGAGTGAGGTACAGCGGAGTGTGTCTCCCGATGTGGAGTTGGCGCGGGCGTACCATGAGGCAGCGACCCTCGTGAGCGGTGTTTTGGGGTTAGATGCGGAGCTGTCATTGGACGCGCTGATGAGGATGCCCGATGTGATGGCCGTCCGCGAGAATCTAATTAAGCCTGAGACCGCCGACGAGCTTCTTAAACAGGCGCTGGGGCAGGCACTCACAGATCTTGAAGCCATGCGAATCGCTGAGGGCGACGCGTTGGCAGCCGATTTTCAAGAGCGGCTCGGCGCGTTGGAGGCCACCGGCTTGGCCGTTGAGGAGCGTGCGCCAGAGAGGGTGACAGAGGCCCACGAGAAACTGCTAGCTCGGATAGACGAACTCGTTGACAAAGCTGCTGTTGACCCTCAACGCATTGCGATGGAGGTGGCGGTGCTGGCAGACAGGCTCGATATCACCGAGGAGTGTGTTCGTTTTCGCAGCCACCTGGCGCAGTTTCGGTCACTGATGGAGGGTGACGAAGCGCCTGGGCGAAAACTCAATTTCCTGCTCCAGGAGATCGGACGCGAGGTCAATACAATGGGTTCGAAAGCCAATGACCCGGCGATGTCCCACTTCGTTGTGCAGATGAAAGAGGACCTGGAAAAACTCAGGGAGCAGGTGCAGAACGTCGAGTAAGAACATATCACTTAGCCGTGATGGAGAGTGTAGTTGAACCCTATTCGGGGATTCGTACTGGTCGTCTCAGCGCCGTCAGGCACGGGCAAGTCTTCCGTTGTCCAAGGGGTGCTAGCCAAAGACGAGAGGTGCGTGATGTCGGTCTCCGCTACGACCAGGCCTATCAGACCAGGCGAGGTGGACGGCAAGGACTACTTTTTTCGCACGGAAGACGAGTTCCAGCGGATGCAGCGCGACGGTGAGCTGGTGGAATCTGCGGAGTTCGCTGGCAACCACTACGGGACGCCGAGGGCTTTTGTCGAACGGGAGATTGCCCACGGCCGTGTCGTGATTCTCGACATCGACGTTCAAGGCGCAACGCAGTTTAGAGCGACAATGCCAGGAGCGGTGATGCTGTTTTTGGCACCGCCGTCCATCGCGACGGTGGAGAAGAGGTTAAGGGAGAGGGGAACCGAATCAAAGGAAGCGCTGAAACAGAGATTGGCCCGGATTCCTGACGAGTTGGCGCACGCGAAATTTTACGACTATTTGGTTATAAACGATCAACTGGATACAGCGATCGCGGCAGCCCTGGAGATAGTGGATTCTGAATGGCGCCGCACATCCAGAATGAACCTTGTAGGCGACTGGTGCCCTAAAGAGGAGCCGACGACAGAATGAACGATCTTAAATCATTTGACGATGTAATCGACAACTACGATGTGGTCGTAGCCGCAGCAATTCGTGCGCGCGAATTAAATGATTGGCGTCGCAAACGCGAGGCTTTGATGCTCGACGAACCGGATGAAGTCCTTCCGAAAGTCACTATGCAGGCGCTTGAAGAGATCGCGGACGGTGCCGTGACTGTGGTGAGGAAGAGTTCTGACTCCGACTGAGGCCCCATATCGCTTAAGGGGGTGTGGCTGCAATAATGCTGAATGACGAAGCGACAGCGGGGCTGCTGTTGGGCCGCCGTATTGTGGTCGCCGTCAGCGGCGGGATAGCTGCTTACAAATCGTGCACCCTGGTTCGGCTGCTAATCCGCGCAGGAGCCCTAGTGCGCGTCGCCATGACACGCCACGCTACCGAGTTCGTTACTCCACTTACCTTCCAAACGCTGACAAACGCTCCAGTCGTCGTTGATCTTTTCAACGCACCGAGCTGCGTCGATCAGTCGAGCGAGCACATCGACCTCTCCCGATGGACTGATCTGGTGATTGTCGCGCCAGCCACCGCAAACATTATAGCCAAAGCCGCCACTGGTCTTGCTGACGATTTCGTCTCCACACTTCTTCTTGCCACGACGTGCCCGGTGGTTTACGCTCCGGCGATGAATACCGCGATGTGGCTCAATCCGGCAACTGTGGCAAATGTTGAAACATTGGACCAGCGCGGTGCGGTGGTGCTTCCCACAGGCACAGGCGCACTGGCGGATAAGCAGGAGTTTGGGCAGGGACGGCTGCTCGAGCCTGAGGAGCTACTCGTCCATGTGATTGAGAACCTACCTCCAAGCGGGCCGCTTGTTGGTCGGAAAATGGTCGTCACCGCCGGACCGACGTGGGAACCGCTAGACCCGGTTCGGATGTTGACAAATCGCTCCAGCGGTAAGATGGGCTTCGCCGTGGCGACCGCTGCGGTTGCTCAAGGGATGGATGTAACCCTCATCGCCGGTCCCAACTCGCTTACCCCGCCTCCTAGAGCAGATTTGATAGCCGTGGAATCGGCTCAGGAGATGCATCAAGCTGTGGAGGCAGAGTTCCCTAATTGCGATGTTCTGGTAATGTCTGCTGCGGTGGCGGACTGGAAACCTACATCGGTGTCCGACGAAAAAATCAAGAAAGATCAGGGCCCTCCAGTGGTTGAGATGGTGCCAAATCCTGATATTCTTTTGGAGATCGGGAAACTGCGAACTTCTGGTCAGATTTTGGTGGGTTTCGCCATGGAAACATCTGATGAAGAGGACAACGCCCGTAAGAAACTGCGGTCCAAGAACCTCGATATCTTGGTACTAAACCGATTGAGCGATCCTGACGCCGGGTTCGCAGTGGATACCAATGTAGTCACAATTTTTGCCGCTGACGGTGCTGTCACGAAGCTGCCGACTCTTTCCAAACGCGATGTCGGCGACCGTCTGGTGGCTTTGATACTATCCGAGCTTGAAGGGCGAGATGACCGAACAGACGCCGAGGGAGGCAACCGCATTCATCGCCCAGCAGATAGCTCTGGGTGACGATCTGTGGCCCTCGCCGGAACCCCCTAAAGTCGATCGGGATGTGGCAGCACCGCCTCCCAAAAACGACCAACCCAAACCGGCTGCAACAGCCGATATGGTCAGTGATAGTATGACCGCCGATTCACCGCCCGTTTCTCAGGCCCGCAATAGCTGGGATGGTCTGACGCTCGACGGTTTCCAGAAAGCAGTCTGCGAGTGCCAAACCTGCCCGTTGGGGGCGACACGCACGATGTTCGTATTCGGTCAGGGCGATCCCAACGCCGACCTGATGTTCATTGGGGAAGCGCCAGGCAAGGACGAGGATGAGCAGGGGTTGGCGTTCGTCGGGCGGGCTGGACAGCTACTTACCAAAATGATCGACGCCATGGGTTTGTCCCGCGACACCGTTTTCATCGCCAACGTGCTCAAGTGTCGCCCGCCTAGCAACCGAGACCCGGCACCGCATGAGGTGGAGATGTGCGAGCCATATCTCAAACACCAGATTGAGCTTATAAAGCCAAAGATCATCTGCGCGCTTGGGCGCATCGCGGCGCAGACGCTTCTACAATCAAACGAATCGCTTGGCAAACTTCGCCAACAGACACACACTTACGAAGGGATCGCGCTGTGGGCTACCTACCATCCGGCCTACCTGCTGCGCGACCCAAGGCAGAAAAGGCCAGCGTGGGATGATCTGAAGAGGATCAGATTTGCGCTTGATGGCACGACGCTGCAATAGTACACGGAGATAACGGAGGGTAAAACGGTGGTAGAGATGGCCTACGATAACATGGGTGCCGAGAATGTCCGCCCTATGCCCAACGCTGTGGCAGTGGAGCGCGAGGTGTTGGGAGCGATGCTCCTTAACAAAGAAGCCATAGCTAAGGCTGCGTCCGTCCTGACCGCAGACTCGTTCTACCACTCCGCTCACAAGGACGTGTTTGAAGCGATCTTACACCTCCACAACAAGGACCAGGCCGCTGACGCAGTGGGGGTAATTGAGGTACTTCGGTCAAAAAGTCGGCTGGAGAGGGTTGGTGGTGAGCGGTATGTCATGCGGTTGGTAGGCGAGATAGCCACCACCGCCAATGTTGAAGACCACGCCGAGATAATCCAACGTCACTCCATTCGTCGTGATCTGATAGCGTTGGGCGACAGAATCTCCCGTCAAAGCTTTGATGATGGCTGCGATGTAATCGACACGATTTCAGACACCCAGAATGAGCTATTCCGACAGGCTGAGCGTGGGCTGCGCAAAGGGTTTATCCAGATTGAAGACGTTCTTCACGACACATTTGAAGACCTTGACAGGCTTCATCAAGAAGGCGGTGAGCCACCAGGAGTACCCACGGGATACGGCAGGCTCGACGAGTTGACCACCGGGTTGCAGGCAAGTGATCTAATCATCATCGCCGGGCGTCCCTCAATGGGCAAGACCAGTTTTGCGCTGAATGTCGCTCAGAATGTCGCGTTGGATCACGGAATAGGCGTCGGGATTTTCTCTCTGGAGATGTCGGCCAGACAGCTTTCGCAGAGGCTTCTGTGCGCAGCGGCAAGGATCGATTCGCATTCGGTGCGTCAAGGGCATCTGGGAGACGAGGATTGGGCACGGTTATGTGCGGTCGTGGGCGACCTTTCTGAAGCGCCGATCCATATTGACGACTCGCCTACGCTGACCCCGGTGGAAGCTCGTGCCAAAGCTCGCACGCTTGCGACTGAGCATGGAGTAGGGCTGATAATTGTGGACTATATGCAGCTGATGCACGCCCCAGGTGCCGCTGAGAGTAGACAGTTGGAGATAGCGACGATCTCCCGCTCACTCAAAGCGTTGGCGAAGGAGCTGAATGTGCCTGTGGTGGCGCTGTCACAGCTCTCTCGTGCTGTTGAGCAGCGCGGCGGCGACCACCGGCCAAAACTCTCAGACCTTCGTGAGTCCGGGTCGATTGAGCAGGATGCCGATGTTGTGGCGTTCGTGCACCGCCCAGAGCGGTTCGCCAGTGATCCCGATGAGCGCGAGGAACTATCCGGTCAGGCCGAAATCATCGTCGAGAAGCAGCGCAACGGGCCGACAGGAACAGTGCAGTTGACCTGGGTGGACAAATTCGCCCGGTTTGAGAACCCGGCCCTTTGGGACGAGCCGACGGGCGACGATGCCGAATTCTAGCGGATTGGCGGTGTTTGGAGTCGCCAGAGGTGTGCTGGTTGGACTGGGTCGCTCGATCATATCGCTGTTTGTGCATCTGGGCCGTGTGATACTGCTGTTCTCTCAAGTCGTCGCCAGTGCGCCTAAAATTTTCCACAGCCCCAGATTGACATTCGAGCAGCTTGTCGCCGTTGGGCTTCAGTCGCTTCCACTGGTGTTTGTGATCTCAGTTTTTGGTGGCGCGACAGCGGCGTGGCAGGCGCGCTATCAGCTTTTGGGATTGGTGCCTGACTACACAATCGGCACTGCGGTGTGGAAAAGCATGGTGCTCGAGCTGGGGCCTGTGTTGACGGGGTTGGTAGTTGCTGGACGGGTGGGATCGTCCATCGCCGCCGAGCTTGCAACCATGAGAGTCACAGAACAGATCGACGCACTTACCACGATGTCCATCAGCCCGGTGCGATACCTGCTGCTGCCGAGGGTCACTGCCGGGGTGGTGATGACCCCGATACTGACCATCTACGCCAACCTGTTCGGTCTGTTTGGAGGCTACGCAACAGCGGTGTGGTTGGGCAACATCAGCCACTACTCGTTTATCGAGGGCGTCAAGATGTTTTTCTATGGACGCGACGTGGCTGTTGGGTTGGTAAAAGCCTACACATTTGGCATCGCTCTCTCGTTTATGGGCTGCTATTTCGGCTACATCGCCGAAGGTGGGGCAGAGGGCGTGGGCGAGGCGGCTATCAAATCCTTCGTCACCACCGCAGTTGTCATTCTTCTGGCAGACTTCTTCGTCGCACTCATCGCGTTCAGCTAGGCTGCGCGCCCATCTGCCGCCGAATCGCGACTTGCGGAGCGCCGTCCCCCCCTTCCTGCCATCCCAGAGCAGTATAGTATCAATCTCGACCGCCGTCGCAGTGGCTTTGCGTTGGCGACGTTGACGCCCTGTCGCTGGTCGTGTACTGTTGAGAACCGCTGATTCTGTAGTCACATGCATTGGAAAAACTCCCAGATGCGACTGAGCGAATCTATCTATCTTGTCGGTGGGGCACAGGTTGGGCTTTCTGACGCCTTTGACTGCCATGTGTATGTTGTCAATGCCGCTGAGGGGCTGGTGATGATAGATGCAGGCGGCGGGCGCGACCCTGACAGGATTCTGGCTAACATCGCCGCAGAGGGGCTTGATCCGATGACCCTTAGAGGAATAGGCCTCACGCACGTTCATTTTGACCACGCTTGCGGCGCAGCGGGTATTCACGAGCGAACCGGATGCCGCGTGGCAGTGTCCGAGATCAGTGCTGACACACTGACCAACGGTACAGAAGAGTCGAGCCGCCTTAATCTGGCCAAACAGCTCGGTATATACCCCGAAAAATTCGAGTGGCAGCCGTGCCCAGTGGACGACAAGCTGGTGGATGGCGAACGATATCAGATCGCAGGTGTAGAGTTCGACGTGCTAGCGATTAGGGGCCACTCTGATGACGCCACAGCACTTGTCGCGGAGATTGATGGGCGTCGCTGCATGTTTTGCGGCGATATTCTTTTTTGGGGCGGCGTTCTCGGGCTGATAAACTTTCCTCAATCTGAGCTATCGGGCTATCGTCGTGATCTTCCCCGGTTGGCTGATCTATCTATCGACGCGCTGTTTCCAGGGCATGGGCTATTTGCGCTAACCGGTGGGCAGACGCATATTGATGCCGCCATCGCGCAGATTTCGCAGAGTGTCGCGCCACCCTCCATCGGGCAGTTCTTCGGGATGCCTCCACAAGGCTAGGTTGGCTGCCACAAAAATAGGAACGCAGATGCGGATCGCAATTGGTGGCATATTTCACGAATCCAACACGTTCGTGCCCCAAATCACCTCAATGGAAGACGTCAATCGCTCACATTACCACACGGGAAAGGAAATTATAGACTTTTGGCGCGACACGACTTCAGAAATCGCCGGGTACATTGATGTCGCCAACCAAGACAACGTAGAGCTTGTGCCGACACTGATGGCGTGGATCATGCCATCAGGGACGGTGAGCCAGACAGTATATGACGAACTCTCCCAAGAACTACTGCGGTTGATCGGTTCGGCAGGGCAGTTGGACGGCGTACTGCTGTGTCAACACGGTGCCTGGGTTACTGAGGATGAAGAGTGCACCGACGGTGCGCTCCTGTCGCTCGTGAGAAACGCTGTGGGTGAGGATGTGCCGGTGGTGGCGACGCTGGACTTTCACGCCAATGTCACTTCGCAGATGTTGGACTCAGTCGACGCTGTTGTGGGATACAAAACCTATCCGCATGTCGATCAGCGTGAGACTGGAGCAAAGGCCGCTCGGTTAATCATAGACATGGCATCTGGCGGTACTCGTCCAAAGATGGCACTCAACCATCCCCCACTGATCGTAAATATCATGCGGCAGCTTACCTGTGACGAAGGGCCTATGGCTGATGTGATGGCGATAGCTGCTGAGGCAGAGAACACACCAGGGGTATTGGCTGTCAATGTTTTTGGCGGATTTGCCTATTCTGACGTGCCTCACGCTGGTTGCAGTGTGATGACGGTGACAGATGGAGAAAAAAGTCTGGCCCAAGCGACGGCGGACGACTTGGCTGACGAGGTGTGGCGTCGGCGGCATGAGTTCGCCAAGGGGTTGCCAGACGCCGAGGAGGCTGTAAGAGCTGCCATCGCCGAAACTGATGGATTGGTGGTTTTAGCGGATACAGGCGACAATGTCGGCGGCGGATCTCCTGGTGACGGTACCGTGTTGCTTTCTGAGCTTTTGGAGCAGGGGGCGGACGGCGCGTTGGCCCTTCTGTGCGACCCAGATGCGGTGGCCAAGGCTATAGAAGCCGGTGTGACGAACGAAGTGACGCTAAGCGTTGGTGGGAATCACGACCATCTCCACGGGACACCTCTGTCGGTGACAGGCACCGTTCGCCTTATCTCGGACGGTCGTTGGATCAATAGAGGAGAGATGCACGACGGAGTAAGCGAGAATCAAGGGCGGACGGCGGTGGTGGACTTAGGCGGTGTCACACTGGTGCTAACCGAGAGAAAACATTACATGTGGAACTTGGAGCAGCTTCGTGCGATAGGGATCGAACCTAAGGATCAACAGATCATCGTCAACAAGTCCGCTATCGCCTATAGAGCTGCCTACGGACCCATAGCCGCCACAATGATTGAGGTGGCAACACCGGGAGCCTGTCCGGTTGATCTTTCGGCGATCAGCTATCATCGCATCAAGCGGCCTGTCTTTCCGCTTGATGCGATGTGATCTTGTGTGGGTCATCTAAGCGCTCCCAGAAAAAGCGATAGGCCGGTTACACAAACCCGAACTGAGGTCAGTGATGAGTGAAAAAGTTCACATCGGAATGGTGGGGTGCGGCGGCATGGCTAGCGCGCACCGCGGTGGCTACAACGGACTGTGGGATGCGGGGTTGAGATCGTTCAACATCGACGCGACTTGCGACATCAATGAAGACGCCGCAAAAAACATGGCTGAAGAGATAGTCAAATTTCAAAGCAGCACCCCCCGGGTCTACACCGATCTTGATGATATGCTGACCAAAGAAGGTGACCTGACGGCGGTAGATATATCTACGGTCCACCGCGCTCATCACACTCTGGCGATTCCGTGCTTTGAGGCGGGTCTCCACGTCACCATCGAAAAGCCGGTGGCGCTCACACTCAAAGCTGCCCAACTGATGTTGGACGCGGCTAAAAAGGCCGGAACGGTTTTTCAGGTGGCGGAAAACTATCGAAGGTCGCCGGGACATCGTGCGATCAACTGGGCTATCAAGCAGGGGCGCATCGGACAGCCTAGGATGCTATACTGGCAGGAGGTACGGGAGCGGCTCTGGTACTGGGCATGGCGCGAACACAAGGATCAGGCCGGTGGCGGCTGGATGCTCGACGGCGGCGTACACTTCGCCGATCTGGCGCTCTATCACATTGGCCCTGTTCGGTCAGCCTATGGTGTCGTCAAGACCTATCATCCTTACCGCTATAAAAACCCAGAAGAGCTCACCGGGGCTATCGACGTGGATACCGAAGACGCTGTGATAGCTACATTGGGGCTTGACGACGATGTTGTGTGCCAGTGGAGCACCACCACCGCCGCGCCAGGGCAGGGTTACGACGCCAAGGTGCTATACGGCGAGGAGGGCTCAATCACGTTCCACGGCGACAACGCTGGCATCAAGACCCGTTCTGAAGAGACCTCAGAGGACGATTTGATAGCTGAACATCAGGCGCAATTGAGCGATGATGAGCGTCAGCTCATGTTTCCCAACGGGGTCACAGAAACAGTCGCGACGGAGCTCTACGAGTTCACTCAGGCTATTTTGAATGGTGGCGACATCGAGACAGACGGCATGGTGGGCTACCAGGCTCTGGCGATCTGCTTCGCGATCTACGAGTCATCGCATTTGGGGCAGCAGGTCAGTCTCGACGACGTGGAAGCGCTCAAGTACGATGGGTATCAGAAGGAACTGAACGACGGCTTAGGCATATAGATCAGCCGTCAACATCAGGTTTGAGAACGGGAGTGGACGGCAACGTCCACTCCCGTTCTTTTTCGACAGACCGACAAGCTCTATATCCGCTCAAAGTAGCGCTGTCGCTCCCAGTCGGTGACGGCCTTGTCGAACGAGTCCTGCTCGGCACGAAAGAAATGCCAGTAGTGCTTTGCGACGTCTTTTCCGAATGATTGAACGACGAAGTCGCTGGACTCGAACAGGTCGGTTGCCTGTGACAGAGTATTGGGTACATGGGGTAAGTGATCGGCTTCGTAAGCATCCCCGGAAAAGACATCAGGCGGCTCGGCTTTGTTGGCGATCCCGTCCAGACCAGAGGCCAAAGCGGCTGCGTAAACCAGATAAGGGTTGCAGTCCGCACCAGGGATTCGGCACTCGATTCGAAGGCTCTCTCCGGTGCCAACAACCCTGAATCCCGCGGTACGGTTGTCGTGGCTCCACGCGATCCTGGTGGGTGCCCAGGAGCCTGATTGGTAGCGCTTATATGAGTTCACCGTCGGTGCGTAGAACGCCATCATGTCATGTACGTGAGCCATCCATCCCCCAAGAAACCACCGAAACAGATCACTTCCATTGTCGAGCCCAGCGTCGGCGTTTTCGCCACCGGTGAAGACGCCGACGCCGTCTTGCCACAACGAAAGATGAACGTGGCAGCTTGAACCGGCTTGCTCTGAATCGGGTTTGGCCATGAACGTCACGCTCATACCCATCTCGTCGGCGGTCTCCTTCATGCACTGCTTGTAGACGGCGTGATGATCGGCCATTGTCAACACATCGGCGCATTTCAGGTTCAGTTCGTGCTGCCCCAACCCCCACTCGCCCTTGGTGCTCTCAACCGGTATGCCTGACGCCGCCAGATTCCTCCGTGCAGCACCGTTTAGCCCTTCCATCCGCGTGCCCTGGAGTGCGTGGTAATCCTCGATGTACCAGCCTGCGGCTTCAAGATAGTGATAGCCGTTCTCGGCCGCATCACGATAGGAGTTGCGATATATAAAGTACTCGACCTCCGACGCGGCTTTTGCGGTGAAACCCATGTCGGCGGCCCGCTCTATCTGCTTCTTGAGTATAGAGCGTGGTGCGATATCAATAAGGGAGTGATCGCTCGTGCTTGCCACATCGCAAATGACCATCGCCGTTCGGTCCAACCATGCCGCGTGGCGCATTGTATCCAGGTCAGGAGACAGATGAAAATCGCCGTAACCCTTTTGCCAGTTGGCGAACTCGTATCCAGCTACCGGCTCCATCTCCATATCCACCGTGAGCAGATAGTCGCAGGCATGGGTGCCGTCTTTAGCGGCTGTCTCCAAGAAGTGTGTCGCGTCGAGTCTTTTCCCTACGAAGCGTCCGTAGAGGTCTGTAAACACTGTCAAGACTGTATCAATCTGACCTGTCTCAACCTGTTGGCTCAGCTGATCCAGCGATAGCAACCCACGTTCTCCAGACATTTTGTTTAAGCTCTCCATTTTTCACTTAGATTTTGGGCACAGATGGTGCTGTTATGTGGACGTTGAGGCGGCGGCGCGGTAGGTTTCTATTCAGACCGGCGTGAGAAGTTTTATCGCTGACCTGTGCGACATAAACGATCACAAGGCATTATAGCAGATCAGAGCGACCAAATGGAAGGACTGAACAATGAGCGTCAGAGTAGAAAAAGACTCGTTGGGCGATGTTGAATTACCTGGCGATGCGCTTTATGGAGCGCAGACAAAGCGGGCGGTCGATAATTTCCCCATCAGCGGCATCAGGTTCCCTCGCGTCTTCATCCGTGCACTGGGGCTAATCAAACGTGCTGCTGCACAGGTGAATCTGGAGATGGGCAACCTGGATAAGGATGTGGCTGATGCGATTGTTGCCGTTGCAAACGAAGTGATCGACGGCGGGCTTGACGATCATTTCCCAATCGACATCTATCAGACCGGCTCTGGGACGTCCACCAACATGAACGCCAACGAGGTGATCTCCAACCGGGCGATACAAAACATGGACGGTGAGGTGGGTTCTAAGACACCGATACACCCCAACGACCATGTGAATATGGGCCAGTCGTCAAACGATGTGATCCCCACCGCAATCCACGTCGCAGCGTACCTGGAAGTCGAAGAGGTGCTGATCCCGGCGCTAGCACACCTTCGTTGGGTGCTTGAGAAGCGGGCCGAAGAGCTGGATGAGGTAGTAAAAACAGGTCGGACCCACTTGATGGACGCCATGCCCATAAGGGTCGGGCAGCAGCTCCTGGGGCACGCCAGGCAACTTGAGTTGGGAATTGAGAGGATTACGTCTACGCTGCCAAGATTGGCGGAACTGGCCATCGGTGGGACGGCTGTGGGCACCGGAATCAATACTCCACCGGATTTTGGAGCGCGTGTGGCGGCGGCGGTGGGCGAGGCGGCAGGACTGCCTTTCACCGAAGCAACGAACCATTTTGAGGCGCAGGCAGCGCAGGATGCAGCGGTGGAAGTCAGTGGTCAACTAAAGACTGTCGCCTGCTCGCTTATGAAGATCGCCAATGATTTCAGGTGGATGAACGGCGGTCCGCAGGCTGGTTTGAAGGAGATCGCGCTTCCGGCGACACAGCCTGGATCATCAATCATGCCGGGAAAGGTAAATCCGGTGATGGCTGAGGCGCTGACGATGGCGTGCGGTCAGGTGATCGGCAACGATGTTGCGGTGGCCATTGGGGGGCAGTCAGGCAGCTTTGAGCTGAATGTGATGCTGCCGCTCATCGCCCACAACCTGCTTCAGTCGATCACGATCATGGCCGGTGCATCCAGAGCTTTCGCAGACAAAGCTGTCGCGGGGTTCACGGTCAATAGTGAGCACATGGCTGACCTGGTGGAGAAGAATCCGATTCTCGTAACCGCTCTTGCGCCGCACATTGGCTACGATCTGTCCGCCAAAATAGCGAAAACCGCCATGGCTGAAGGGCGCAAAGTCAGAGATGTCGCCCGTGAGATGACCGATCTCACCGAAGAGCAGCTCAACGCCTATCTGAATACCACGGCGATGACCGAAGGAGGGCTGGTAGGCGGATAGATTGGTTGCTCAGGCGAGGGGACATCGGCCCTGCGGGCATCTATTGAGCACTGCCGGTACGCCCCATAGAGTGATGGTTTGGACGTTTTGGGGTGTTCCGTTTCTCGCATATCGCGCCATTCTCAACCGTCGTTGCCCCTTATCTGCGGCGATCTGTGCGGTGCCTAGCGACGGAAACAGTTTTGGGTTCCCGATCATATCTCAAATCCGGCTGGACCGGGTTGTTATTACTGTAACCATGGGCACACTCGCCGTACCGAACCTGCACCGGATCACCACTCCAGGTCGTCGGGTTCTTTTAACAACCTCTGCGCACGGCGCTCTACTATCGCCTCCTTGCTCTCCGCCCGGCGGTTGATCTGTTCTTTTAACCGTGAAACCTCGCTTTCCATACGAACCAACTCGTCGGTTCGGTCGGCTTCTCTGGTATCGAACAGATCACTTAATGCAGAGCTCAGACCGGCTCGTATCTCTCGCTTTTCACTGGAGTCATCAGCTTCCCGCCACTGTCGTACCATCTCCTCGACCCTCAGCTCCAACTCCAAGATGCGGGTGCGGCGGGTGTATCTCTCTGGTGCACGCCGCGCCAACTCGTCCATGAACCGCTTCTGGTGCAGCGCCCACCTGAGCTTGGCCCGGTAGCTTATTGGATAGTTCTGCTTTGCCCGTTCGAGCGCTTCAAACCTTTTGGGAGCCATCCGCTGTAGAAACGAACGAGCGGAATCCTGCTCGTCTTTGGAAAGCTCATAGTGCGTAGATTCTGGGCCCATCCATGGCTTGTGGTCGCCAGGATGCGGCCTATGGCGTCTGCCGCGCCGTCTTTCTGGCGGCTGTGCAAAGGCCAATGTCGCTGCCATTAGCAGCGCCAGCAGATAAAAAACAGACGTGTTTGCTTCTAATCGCGATCTCATCGAACTTGCCCTTCCATGACTACAGTGCGTCCATCTCTTCTGACAGCGCCCTAATCCGGGTGCCCAAACGCGATATCTCAGCATCCAGAAACGCCGCCGCCGGATCGTCCTCGGTTACCCCGTTCCCAAACAGCCAAGCCGTGGACGTGATAGTCTCAACTGTCATCAAGGTCTGGTCATCGGTGAACGGGTCAGCGCCCACGTCAGTAGTCTCTGTAGGCATAACAGGCCACGAGCCGAATGTCAGGAACGCTAGGACCAGAATCGCCACTCCCATTGCTGGTGCGAACAGTGGCCGTGGGATCGCTATTCGTCGGTGAACCCTCCGCCACCACGATTCATTGGCGATCTGGGTGTGGGCAAAAGAAAAGATCGCATCAACAACCGACTCTGGGGGTTCAGCGTGCGGCATCGCGGCCAACGCGTCCAGTGTCTCGCGCATCTGCAAGAGTGATTGCGAGCAGGTAGGGCAGTCGGACGTATGACGCTCAAATATTGCGGCGTCGGTCTCGGTCGCTTGGCCCGTGGCGACCTCAACCCTATGTCTCGTCCATAGTTCGCACGGTTCGGTCATGCAATCTGCTCCAGTTGAGTAAGCCGCTTACGCAGACTAGCCACGGCGTAGTGCATTCTGCCCAGTGCGGTGTTGATCGAGCAACCCACAACATCGGCGATCTCTTGGTACGTCATCTCCTGCTGCCTCAACGCCACGACCTGTCGTTGTTCGGCTGGCAAAAGGTTTACAGCTTCGGCCAAAACGCACCAATCTTCGTCGGCAGCCATCAGATCGTCCGGTCCAGGTTCGTTGGAGGGCAACCTTTCGATCAAGTCGGAGTCGCTTTTCACGGCATTACTGCTCGGTGTGAGTGTTGTCGGCTTGCGCGCTCTGTGTCGCAGATGGTCCAGCGCTGAGTTGTTTGCAATCCCAAACAGCCAGCTCTTGAACTTGTCGGACTCTGTGTATCTGGGAAGCGCTCCTATCATTTTGATAAATGTATCCTGAAAAACATCTTCGGCGTCGGTGCTGTTGCCCACCAACCGCAGCAGAAATGTGAATATTGGCGAGCGGTATCGCCCGAAAAGTTCGTCGAAGGCACCGTTTTGCCCTCCGAGGTACCTGGCGACAAGGTCGCCGTCGCTTAGTGTTGTGTATCTACCCATCTAAAAAATCCGCCGTCTATTTCTTTCAGTCACCAGTTAGAACGCCGGAACATATGCCGATATTGTACGCAGATGAATATAGCCTCACCACACCGGTGTAGCTCTCGGCACTGTCGGCCCCACAAGCGGTCCGCTTTGAAGGTGGGGCGCAAACACCGTACCTTAATCACTCGCGTGTTGATATATTTTGGGGGTTATGAGATGAATCTGCGGGCCAGAGTGTTGCCAATTCTTACGGCGGTGTTCGCCGCATATATGTCGTTGGCGTACGGCGCATTGGCGTGGATCGTGCATCCAGGGTTTGAGGAGTTGGAGCAGGAACAGTCAGCAATCGATATCGCCCGATGCGTTCAAGCAATCGATCGGGAGATCACCAATCTCCATCAGTTGTGTGGTAAATGGGCTGGACGGGACGACACTTACGAGTTCATATCCGCTCTCGATGATGGGGATGTCGAATCGAACCTCGTCCAATCTACGTTTTCTGACAACAATCTAGACCTGATTTTCCTTCTGGACGCTGACGGCGAAGTGGTGTGAGGTGAGGTGCGAGGGGTTGCGGCTGGCTGGAGTTATCAGAAAACTTTACCGCGCTCCAACCCTATTTTCCAACGATACGCCAAATCACCGAACCATCGCCTCCAGATGAGGTTTGATCCTGCTGACCCCTACAGAGTGTGTTGAATAAAACCGCCTGGGCGAAGAGTATCTGATAGGGGAAAACGATCGGGCAGCAATGTTTCGCAAACCTTACTCCAAAGGGCTCACGGCCCAAAGAAAAGGCAGGCTGGCCGACGCAAGAAGATGGTACCAAAAAGCGTTGGACATGCAGGATCGCCAGGAGGACGCCCACAGAGGGTTGGCGGCGTTGGATCTGGCCCAGGTGCCGCCTGATCTCATCGCGGCGACCCAGCATCTGGCCGCAATCGTTGATCCCACGGTAGCCGATCTGTCGCTGATGGTTGATGCAAGCAGCCGCTTGGGCGATTTGGAGAACGAACAGCGCGCCAGAGAAACTATTCTTTCTAGAGTGCCGGATTTCGCGAAAACTTTGGAACATAGGGTGGCGCTGGCAGAGATAGCGATGGCGATCGGTGACCCAAAAGGGGCGCAGAATCAGTGGCGTCAAATTCTGTCGCAGGACAGTAGTCTAGCTGTTGCATGGGTGGGGCTTGGGGGTTCGTTCGTCGAGCTTGGTGAGGTCCAAGAGGCCCACAACGCGTTTGCGCAGGCTGTTCGCCAGGACCCGCTTCATCACGGCGGTTATCTCGGTTTGGCAAAGACAGCTACCGACAAGCGGAGCGCGGGCCGCTTCAGTCACCTGGCGCAAGTGGTGACCGATACCGCAGGCTCAACTTCGCCGCTAGAGGACATCGTTGCATTCCCAAACGTTGGCGATGGCTCAACGGTCGAGAGCGCGCGGCACTCGTCGGAATACCGATTCATTTCGTCCAAAGCTGTCTCCAAGCTCATTGGGTTGTTGGCTGACGAGGTAGTCCACGCCGCAGACTTGCTCCATGCGCGCCGTGTTGATCCTGCCCACGAAAGTGCCGTACCGAGTCTCTGGAGTGACACATTGAGTCGATTCGAGTTGGACGAAACGCCGCTGTACATAGTTGAAAATGGCGAGGTTCAGATTCGGCTACAAGCCGACCCGGCGGTAGTGCTCATATCGGGGTGCGATGGATCAGACACCAGGATGACCACCGCGTTGTTCGCTCTTGCAGCAGCGCACATCAAGTTGGGGCACGCCGGGGTCTTGGCGGTGCTTGATGACCCTCGTCAGTTGGTTGGTGCCGCCCTCGGGGCGCTTCCAGGTGGCGACCTGTTGGGGCGCTACAGGCGCACAAGGCGCATTGCCAAACTCGTTCAGGACCCGACAGAGAGCGGCAAGACCTCTGGCGTCAGCGGGACGTTGGCCAAACGGTGGGAGGCGCGGCTGACGGTTCATACGAGCGCAGATAGACTGGCTCTGGTTTGCACGCAAGACCTCCCGGCTATTGTGGATGCTATTATGGCGTTGGAACATGTTGACACGGCGACGCGTAAGGTCACCGTGGCGGGTCTTCGAGAGGATGAAGGACACGAGAGGCTTGCCATGAAGAGGATAGCTGAGTTGCTGTCATGGGTCACAGAACCTGATTTGACTTTTTTGGACGACTGACACTATATTCTATCATTGTGAGCGCCCTGTCGCAGATTTTCTGCTGATGCTTGGGCGTCCTACCTTCTAAACGAGAGGAACCATATAGCCTAATTGTGAACGCTTGTGCCGATGAGTTGCCAAGGGAGGCAGGTCACGGACACGGTCAACCCGTGTGACGAAACCAACGTCAGGAGCGTTCGCGTATGGTCTACTGCTCGCGTTTTGTTGTTCAGCCCGTGTGGTGTCTCTTTTCAAGGCATTGCCAGATTGCCACTAACAGCAAGGAGCGCGAGGGTGATGGTCTCCTTTCAGAGTAGTTTCAGCAAAAGCTCATCAACTGGCGACCCATCCCTGACCCGGTATCTCAAACAGATCGGCGGCAGACGTTTGCTCAGCCGGGATGAAGAGCGTGATCTGGCTATTAGAGCCAGAGCGGGTGACCAGGGAGCGGCCGACAATCTTGTGGAAGCGAACCTTAGGTTCGTAGTAAAAATTGCGAAAAAATACCAACACCAAGGGTTACCGCTTGAAGACCTGATTAGCGAGGGTAACATCGGACTTATGAACGCGGTAAAAAGGTTCGATGAGCGCAAAGGGTTCAAGTTTATCTCCTACGGCGTCTGGTGGGTTCGTCAGGCCATAGTGCAGGCGCTCATCGACAAAGGCCGAGTAGTGAGGCCACCGGCAAACCGGATCAACCGTTTCCACAAGGTCAAAAAATCAACAGGACGGCTTGAGCAGCGGCTTGGGCGACCACCGACGTTAGGGGAGATATCCGGAGAGGTTGAGATATCTCCTGGCACGCTACTTAGCCTGCTGGAGATCGGGGCCACGACAGCGTCGTTAGACTCACCGGTGGAAAATGACCGCGCCGAAGACGATCACGACGAGTGTCCACTCATCAATTTTACAGCGGTCGATCGTGGATCGCTCGCAGACGACATCGCCGAGGAGAACAGCCTGAAGAGGGACCTCTATAAAGCGATGGGCCAACTTAGCGAGAGAGAGGCGTGGGTTCTAGGAGAGTATTTCGGCTTGACCGGTGACGATCCCAAGACTCTTCAGGCGATTGGGCGGGAGGTTGGTCTGACCAAAGAGCGGATCAGACAGCTCAAAAAGCGTGCGTTGGGCAAGCTCCGGGAGCCCGATGTTGCTGGTGGTCTGGCGGGATATCTCGATATGTCGGGGCAGCCCGACCATCTGTCAGCCTGAACAGGTCAAGGTTTTTGACCGCAATCAGTTGACTGTGTTCTTGCTAGCAGGTCCGATTACTCGGCAAAATTCGCGCAGATGGTCGCGCCAGTTGGTCATCAGCCCACAGATTCATCGCAGATGACGAAGCGACAGCGCAGCGACGCGTCTTACACGGTCATCGGGATCGTCTCTGGCGGCCTCAATAAGCGAGGGCTCGGCGGATCGGTGGCCTATTCTGCCCAGAGCCAGCACCGCTTTGAGCCTAACGTTCGCAGACCAGTCGTGTCGTACAGTTCTAGCCAACCGATCTACAGGCGCGCGGTTGCCCAACCCACCCAAACCATCCACCGCAGCCGCTCGTACACCATCGGCTGAGTCCACTGCCGCGCGAAGAAGCGGTTCCAGTCCACGCTGATACCCCAAAGCTCCCAGAGCCGAAGCTGCTGCCGCGCGGACGTGCTCTTCATCATCGCTGATCGCTGCTGTAGCGTGCCGCACAGCAAGTCGGCTCCCTGACGCACCGAGCATCATCAATGCCGACGCTCTGACCAATGAGGATGTTTCGCTGCGCAGGTGTCGGCCTACTGACTCAATCGCCGGAGGCCAGGATCTGCCCGCCAGCGCTTCCATCGCCTGCGCGCGGACCCCTTCGTCCTGGTCATCCACAACTATTGTAAGGGCGCGATCGGTCTTCAGGCTTGGTACGGCCCCAAGTGCGTTGGCCGTCATCTCTCTGACCACCACAACCGAATCGCTCAACGCTTCGGTTAGCTCATCCACCGCACCTCAAGCCTCGAGCTCACCCAAAGCGTGAGCAGCCTGCCAACGAACATCTCTCGACGAGTCGGACAGTAGCGGGACCAATTCTGACCATACGCTTCTATCCCCAATGGACCCCAGCGCCAGCACCATTGCCGCCCGTGCC
This sequence comes from uncultured bacterium, assembly GCA_964627605.1. Classification (GTDB taxonomy): domain Bacteria; phylum Latescibacterota; class MWCZ01; order MWCZ01; family CAZVGZ01; genus CAZVGZ01. The sequence continues at coordinate 124,888 of CAZVGZ010000003.1, forward strand.
TCAACTGAGGGATCGTTGAGGCGTGCGACCAGTCTCGGCACCGCCATTTCTGATCGTCGCCTTGCTAAGTCACGGGCTGCTCTAGCACGCACTGTCGACGACGTATCGTCCAAAGCCTCCAGAGACGTCGCTTCACCAACTGACACCGTTATGAAGTGGCTGTGTGGAAATTTTTCGGTGTTTAGCGGGTAGACGTACCTCACCGTTTTGTCTTGCTCGGACAGCAGTTCATCGTAGTCGAGCATCACCAGTTTTATTTGTGCGGTCCGATGGGGAAAATGCGCGCTCGGTAGGCACCTCTGCCAGCGTACTCAAGTAGAGCTGGATCGATCCGCTGGCGAACGTAGTTCCAGTAAATCGCACTGGCGCTGTCGGCGTCAAGCAGTTTCGCCTCGGCCCACTCACCGCCGACGGTCATCGCGAAAGACGAGACGATAGCTTCGGAGGGGAGCGGGAACATGTAGGTCGCTTCTTGGTTGTCCAGGTCGGTGGTGTTTTGGAACGACTGTTCAATGTGGGTAGTTGCTGCCTGACCGTCGATTGAGACGCTGACATGGTGATCCAGTATGGTGAACCGTGCCTGCGGGTTTACCGGGATAAATATCCCGTCGCCATAGACGCAGGACGTCCACGCGATCAAAACAGCGGCCATCGGCAAAATAACGTTGTGCCCAAGATGTTTGCTACAGCTCGACCTGACTACAGACATTTCGTCACCCTCCCTGACGACGTACAATAATGGGGCGCGAAACCAATAGTGTTGGTGCCGCTCCCCATCCCAAGCCGTCCAGCTTGTCGGCGGTAGTGCCGAACGGCCACTAGGACAACGGCGAACCTGGGGGAGCGGTGCGCCGTCTACACATATAGACGCAGCTATGGGCTGTTTTGATGAAGCTGTCGGCGATTTTTTTTCGGGCTCGCCAGCAAGGGTGTTTGGTATGGGTCGATAACTGCAATACAATCAGCGTGATAGCTACCTGCTCACCGCAGTCTATTTTTTTTCTGTGTCGGCGACCCAAATGCCCTGTTTCGCCTCGTACTGGTGTGCCAGATCACATGGCCGTATTTTTTTGAGGTAGCGTTTCATCTACGACATTAGACGATAGAGGGTATATGAGGATTAGAGTGCAGCTATTTGCCACGGTCCGCGAACGGGCTGGGGTCGCGGATGTCGTGATCGAGCTCGCCGACGGATCGACGAGCGAGGAACTGTGGGATGCGCTGGTCGATCTATATCCAGCGCTGGCACCCACCAGAGGCTCAACGGCGATCGCCAGGAACGATGAGTACGTAGGAACGGATGTGGTACTTGAGGAGGGTGACGAGGTCGCGCTGATTCCTCCTGTCAGCGGAGGTTGCGGCGACAGGTTCGATGTGACCGACAAGCCGTTGCTCATTGAGGTTCTGTGCAGACAGATTGCCGGGGGCAGCGCAGGAGCTATAGCCGCGTTCGTCGGCGTCGTTCGTGACAACAATGACGGTAGAGAAGTCGAGCGAATGGAATACGAGGCCAACGCACCGATGGCGCTCAAGGTGATGCGTGAGATAGCCGACGACGCCAGGACGCGCTGGCCTGTGGACGCTATTTCAGTTGCCCACAGAACCGGAGTGCTGGAGGTAGGCGAGGCGAGTATCGCAATCGCGGTCTCATCGCCCCACCGCAAAGAGGCTCTCTCAGCTTGTGGCTTTATAATCGATAGGATCAAGGAGGTTCTCCCGGTGTGGAAAAAAGAGGTGTTTGGCGACGGGGAGGCGTGGGTTGAAGGCGCTGAGGTTACCCCAGGCGAGTCTATCGATGATTGATTTCGACCCAGCTGCTGATCCTGACCCGGAACCTTCCCCGACCTCAGAGCCTCTGCGATCAAACTGGATCGCGAACGTGATGTGGGTTATTGTGGGGTTGGTCGCTCTGAGGCTGTCCATCTGGCTTTGGCCGCTGTACGTGCTGGTGGGGGTGGGGATAGGTGTCAACAAGCTACTTGTGGATAGTGCGCCTGACCTGACCAGGCGTCAGCGTCGACGCGCAGCGACCGGTACCGCCGCACTGTTGGGGATCGTTGTCGTTGGCGGGCCACCGGGATGGGCGTTGGGTCTTTTGGCTCTGGGTGTACTACTTGGGTTTTTGCGCGCCAAGCCTGTTGTGGAATCGGGACTGATTACGTTTGGAGGCGCCGCTCTTGGCGTCGGTATAGCTGTGGCGATTGTTGGGTATGCAGTCGCTGGTTTGGTAGGCGCAATGTTTGCCTGTCCTTTCGCTGTCGGACACTGGATAGCGAGGTCTAATTTGGCGAACCGTAACAAATGACGGGTGGCTTCGTCTAACAGGGTGCGATGTCTAATTCTAGCATTCCTATGATGAATACTAGGCACCCTAAAACGATGGAGGCGGACAGCATTTGGCTGCTATGACGTTAGGATGTGGGAAGCGCTGACTTGTCTGGCAGTACCTCAGAATAGGCTTCCCATCGTTTGAGAATCAGGCCGACATAGCGCACCGCCTCTAACCCTCTTGCGTAGCCCGATTTAGCCCTCTGGTGATATGCTTCGCGCGAGAGATTAAGAGTCATGGCCTCCACGTTGCGGCCCCAGCGATCGGGATTAAGACCGTCTTCTTCGGCCAATTTTCTGGCATCCCGAACGTGTCCGTAACCCATATTATAGCTCGCCAACGCAAAAGCCAACCGGTCATCAGGCTCCAGGCTCGCATCGAACCTGTCGTACATCCGGCGCAGATACCTCACTCCGCCCTCAATGCTTTGGGAGGGGTTGTAGGGGTCTGTGAGTCCGAGTTCCCTAGCGGTGCGTGGCATGATCTGCATGATCCCCAACGCCCCGACCCAACTCTTGGCCCTAGGATTGAATCGCGACTCTTGGTAGGCTTGAGCGGCGACCAGTTTCCAGTCGAATCCGTGCTGCTTGCCGTGCTGTTTGAAAAGATCGTCGAACGCCGACAACCGGCCTTCCGACTGAAGAAGACTTACCGAACGGCTGTGGGCGGTGTATCGTTTGGGTTGGCTGTAGTATTTTCGGTAGAGGATGTTGTAGAACGCCGACCGGCCTCGACCATATATCTCATCTATGTAGGCGTCAATCTGCATGGCGAGACTGTCTGCATCTGGTCTGACCGCCCAGGCGATTTTCTGATCCGCACTTATTCGGCAGTTGATTCTGAGCGCTTCGTCGGCGAAGCTGGTTTCCATCAGAGCGATATTTATGTCGGCGATGGTGATATCTATCTTGCCGTCAGCCAGCGAACGGATTATAGTTTCAGTCTCCTGTTTTTCTGGAATTGGGACCACTCGGATGGTGTCTTTTCCTTCGCTAGCGAGTCCGGCGTTGATTTCGATCAAGCTAGCGAAATAGGAGCTTCCAAGGCGGACATGGACCTGGCGGCCAGACAGATCTTCGGGAGTTTTGATCGAATCGGAGTCGGTGCGTGTTAGAACGACCTGATAGACAGTATTGTATGGCTCGCAGAAACGGACTTGTCCCTTTCTGGAAGCTGTGGCGGTCATCGCAGCGGCGATCACGTCGCCCTTGCCAGCCAGCAGCCACGAGGTCATGTCGTCCCAATCCGGGGGGATCACCATGCGCACATGTACGCCCAACCGGTTCGCGAATTCCGATATCAGCTCGTACTCGAACCCCATCTCAGCTCCGCGATGGAGGAGATAGGTGTGGGTGTTGTTCCTGGAAAGGACTCTGAGCGTGTCGCGTGTCAGAATCGAATCCAGATCAAAGTGAACTGTTTTCAGGCCGGTGCCAGAAATCTGCTCTGACTGCTGGCCACACCCGGAAATCAGAATGCATGCGAGTCCAAAACATATCCAAAGTCGGTGCATAGCCATGAACCTCTGCTATATAGAAACTGGACCATTCTTGGCTGCTATGAATGTTCGAACGGCTGTCATCACCACTCCGTCCTGGAGCGACATTTGTATCTAGTGCATGTTTTCAGGCGTCGTCTGCGGTTGGCGGCCAACGTGATAGGCAGTCGCATCTGGCTGTTGGCTGGGCTGTCCGTAGCCAGCATAACAGCCCACGCATTCTGGTTCCATTTCGCTGAAAGGCACTCAGACCCGACACCGTCCTGGAGCGACGCCATCTGGGTGTCGCTGGTCTCTATCACTACCATCGGCTACGGCGATGTCCACGCCCAGACTTCCATCGGGCGGTTAGGACTGGTGTTCCTGATAGTATTCGGGCTGGCACCAGCAGCAGGGCTCTTGGCATCGCTCCCCGATGCCTTCGCGCACATCAGACAGAGAAGGGAGACAGGGATGGTACCTGTCAACGCGAGAGACCATGTGGTCATCATCAATTTCCCAAGCGCCAAACGCGTCGCAACTGTCGTCAGGGAGTTTTTGGCAGACCCGCTTACGTTCGACAAAACTTTCGCAATAGTCGCCGAGGAGATCGAACGGCTCCCTGACGAGGTCCGCAGTTTAGGGGACGTGGTATTTGTGCACGGCTCGCCTCTGTCGGCTGATGCGCTCGAACAGGCCAATATCGGCTACGCTTCCAGGGCTGTGGTTTTGGCAAAAAACTCTGACGACGCCAATTCAGATGGGATCACGGCGTCAACGGTCCAGATGATAGAGGCGGCAGCGCCAGACGTTTTTACGGTGGCTGAATGCCTCGATGACGCACATCTGCCTCTGTTTAAAGCAACCGGTGCCGACGCGGTGGTGCGCAGCGGCGGGCTGGTGGCGAGCCTGCTAGTCCAGGCGTCGCTCGATCCCGGCGTTGCACGCATCGTCCGCCGTCTTGTGGATAATACAGAAGAATATACGCTCTACGCGTTTACATCGACTCTTGAAGGCTTTTCTGTCGGCGAACTGATAGAGAAGTTCAGGCATCAGGACATCACGCTGATAGGGATTGTGCGCGGCGGCGAAGACATGATAAACCCCCCAGATGATTGGCAGATTGAGGACGGCGACCGCCTGTGCGTCATCAGCGCAGAGCGCCGCAATTGGGGCGAGGTGGAAAACAGAGTTTCCGCCGAAATAGCCAAAGATGCGTGATATTTGTAAACTCTATAATAATATAGATGTTATAGCACATAAGCCGTCTATACCTGCCCTACCAGCCCCCATCTCCATATATTGAGAAGGACCCGCTTTCTTGAAGGTGCAGTTTGACTGTACGGACCATAATGTTTTCGTTCTTGGCTCTACCAGTGTCCGCCATGGCGGCTGACAGCCTCGGTTTCGTCGGTAATAATCGTATCGGCGATGAAGTGTTGAGGCGCGCTGCGGGCGACACAGCAGACCCGTTGGGCGCGGTGGCCGACTTTTACCGCGCGCAGGGCTACTGGAGCGCGGTAGTCAGAGATTCAGGGGGGTGGATCAGTGTCGCCGAGGGGCGGCTCCACATGATGCGGATAGCCAGCGAGGGTGCTCTTGTCGATCCGGCGCGGCTTTCCCATGAGCTCCAGGCGGTATTGACGCCCCACGGTGAAGCCGGACATCCATTTGCGCAGCTAAGGTTCGCAGGAGGGGAGATTGTTGCTCCAGGTGAAGTGCGCCTGGCAACCGTGTTAGACCTGGGCTCGACACTGGAGATAAACAGTGTCAGGGTCTTCGGAGTGACGGTCACCCGCACAGATGTGATCGCTCGGGAGGCTCGCTCGAAACCTGGTGATATCTACCTGCCTGGGGCGGCCCGCCATTGGGCCGAGCGTGTGAGACGCCTTGGGCTGTTTGATGTAGTGGAGGGGCCGGCGCTGATAACGAGCCGGAAAGAGAACTTCGCCGATCTGGTGATGTGGGTGCAGGAGGGCAAGCCGAACAGGTTTGAGGGAGTCGTGGGTTATCAGCCAGGCAGTGGTGACGGAGCTGGGCTTTGGACAGGTGTCGTCGATCTCTGGTTGGGCAACCTGTGGGGAACGGCTCGGAGATTTTCAGGGCGATGGGAGAGGGTGCGTAAGGATGAGAGCAGGTTCGCGCTGGGGTACCGCGAGCCCTGGGCAGGTGGTCTGCCTGTCAATTTGGAGGGGCGGTTAGCGATTGAACAGCGCCGCGCGTTCACCCGTGAAGACCTAAACCTCAAAGCCGATATTGAACCTGAGGTCGGGCTGACACTTGGCGTATCTGTCGGGACCGAAAGTGTCAAGACCGACTCGATCGCTCTGCTCGCTGGCCCCAGAAACAGCAGCACGACGTTGGGTCTGAACGGCTCTTTCGATACGAGGACGAGTCTAAACAACCCATTTTCGGGGATGTTTTACAGCGTTAAGATGGCTTGGGCGATCCGCCGGAATCGCATCGGTCACGCCGATTTTGTCCATGTGATGGGCGACCGGGCTCACCTGTTTCCAGAATCGGTCAGGCGGTCGACAGTGGCGGTAAAGATCGATCAGTTTATACCGGTTCACAACAACTTTGTGGGGTTTGTTGGTCTGCGCGGAAAACAGGTGGCGATGGGGCCTGGCGACAGCTTGGTGATGTCGGCGAGCGACAAGATTCGGCTAGGCGGAGCGAAGACGCTCAGAGGTTTTGCTGAGGATCGTTTTTCTGGCGTACGGATGTTGTGGACTAACCTGGAAGCCAGGTATCTGGTGGGGCCGATTTCACGATTTTTCGTTTTCATTGATGCGGCCCACATCCGCGACGAGGGTTGGGATACGGCGCTTAATTCGCTGGTCACCCATGATTCGTGGCATCTTGGCTATGGGATCGGACTCAGGGCGCAAACAGGGGGCGGGCAGCTCGGTGTCGATCTTGGTTGGGGTCGATCTGACGGTTTTGGCGAGGGCAAAGTCCACGCCTCCTACGTCAGTCGATTTTAGGATTGGCGCACTTGCAGAATCAGGGCGTTGGCGCGGATTGGATCCAAGCTTTGAAGTACTGATTCATCATCGAATATGGGCCAGGTTTTTTTTGCATACGATACCGCAACTGCTAAAGCCATATAAGGGATAGAACATTGACTGACTTTTGTCATCTTCATGCGCACTCGTCATTCAGCCTGCTCGATGGGCTTTCCCGCCCAGAGCAGATGGCGAAACGTGCGAAGGAGCTGGGACAGCCATCTATTGCCATAACCGACCACGGGACGATGTACGGCGCCATTCAGTTCTACAAGGCCTGCAAGGCCGCTGGGGTCAAACCGCTTATCGGGTGCGAGGTGTATGTCTCGACGCGAGGCCACACCGATCGGGAGCACGGCGTTGACAACAAGAGTTATCACTTAGTCCTCCTAGCGCGCAACAAGGTCGGATATGGCAACCTGATTCAGCTTACGTCCAAAGCGCACCTGGACGGTTTCTACTACAAACCCAGGGTCGATCACGCACTTTTGAAGGAGTATGGGGGAGGGCTGGTGGGTCTGAGCGCTTGCATCGGCGGAGAAGTACCCCAGGCTGTTCTCAACCGGGGAATGGATCGAGCCCGAGAGTTGGTGACGATCTATCAGAACTGCTTTGACCATTTCTTCCTTGAGGTGCAGCACCACCCAGAGATCCCTGAGCAGGAGACAGCGAACGAGGGCATTCTCGCTTTGGGCAAAGAGATGGGTGTCCCAGTTGTCGCAACCAACGACAGCCACTACCCGTGCAAGGATGACGCAGAGGCGCAGGATGCGCTGCTGGCTATACAGACTCAGACCACACTCAACGACACCAAGCGGATGTCCATGCTCGACGGCGACTACAGTCTGACCTCCACCGAAGAGATGGAGGCTCATTTCGGTCAGGGAAGCGAACTGCTCACCAACACGATGGCTGTAGCTGACCTCTGTGACCTTGAGATTGAGTTGGGACAGGGGCGTCTGCCTCCGTTTGAGACTCCAGACGACCTGTCAAGCGCAGCCTACTTGAGGCAGCTCTGTGAGGAGGGGCTCACCAAACGCTACCCGATTCACAGGTCACCGGACAGTTCTTGGGCGGTCAATGAGGGCGTCTCTGAAGACGAGATGTCGGCGACCATTCCTGAGATTCTTGATCGGATGGATTTTGAGCTGAAAATCATTGAGAGGATGGGCTACGAGGTCTATTTCCTCATCGTATGGGATTTTGTGCGGTTCGCCAAAGAGAACGACATAGTGGTCGGCCCAGGGCGCGGCTCAGCGGCAGGGGCGTTGGTCACATACGCGCTTAATGTCACGGACATCGACCCGCTGAAATACAATCTGGTGTTCGAACGGTTCCTCAACCCGGACCGGATATCGATGCCCGATATCGATATCGATTTCGACGATGAGAATCGTGACAGAGTAATAGAGTACGTTCGCGACAAATACGGTCGCGATTGCGTGGCAAGCATAATCGTTTTTGGAACGATGGCCGCCAAAGCCGCCGTGAAAGATGTCGCACGAGTCATGAGCCTGTCCTATGACGAGGGCGATAAACTGGCAAAAATGATCCCCGCCCGACCTGGCGTCAGCCTCACAGAAGCGCTGGACGAGAGCAGCGATTTCAGAGAGGCGTTTGACAAAGACCCCACATCAAGGCGTGTAATTGACCTCGCTCTTAGGCTGGAGGGGGTTAACCGCCACGCTTCTGTACACGCGTGTGCGATTGTCATTTCAGAGAAGCCGCTGACCGATTACACACCACTTCAATGTGCTCCCAGGGGCGACGAGGTCACTATCACCCAGTATGGCGCATATGAGCTTGAGGAGTTGGGCCTCCTAAAAATGGACTTCCTCGGACTGAGGAACCACACGGTCATCAAGCACACTGTGGAGATGGTCCACAGGCAACTTGGTGTCGAGGTGGATGTCTACAACCTGCCTGAAGATGACGGCAAGACCTACCGGCTTTTCAGTCGTGGAGATACTACCGCTATTTTCCAGTTTGAGTCGTCAGGCATGAAGCGGTACTTAAGGGAACTCAGGCCAACGACATTCGAGGATATAATGGCGATGGTGGCTCTCTATCGCCCTGGCCCCATGGCGTTCATCAGTGAGTTCATCGCCCGGAAACACGGTCGCAAGGAGATCAAATACGATCATCCCTTAGTGGTGCCGGCCCTGTCCAACACCTACGGCGTGACTGTCTGCCAGGAGCAGGTTATGCAGATCAGTCGGGAGATGGCTGGTTTTACGCGGGGCGAGGCCGACACTCTGCGAAAGGCGATGGGCAAGAAAGACAAAGACCTCATGTTGGAGATGGAGGAAAAATTCATCTCCGGTGCAGAAAAGAACAGCGTACCCAAAGCCACGGCTGAAAAAATCTGGGTGGATTGGGAAGAGTTCGCCCGCTACGCTTTCAACTGGGCGCATTCGGCTTGCTATGCTTTTGTTGCCTACCAAACCGCCTATCTCAAGGCGCACTTCCCAGCCTACTTCATGGCCGCCACCCTAACATCGGAGATGGACAAGACAGACCGGATAGTAACGCTGTTGGGCGAATGCAGGATAATGGGGATTGAGATGTTGCCGCCCAGCGTGAACGAAAGCGACACCGCATTCACTGTGGTTGATGAGGGGATCAGGTTCGGCTTGGGAGCGGTGAAAAATGTCGGCAGAGCGGCGATCGACAGCATATTGGAGACCCGTGTTGAGGACGGACCGTTCGTATCGCTTGGCGATTTCTGTAGCCGAGTTGATCTGCGGACCTGCAACAAAAGGATTATTGAAAGCCTGATACGCGCAGGCGCATTTGAGACGTTGGAGGGGCACCGCGCACAGCTTTTGGAGGGACTCGAAACCGCTGTCACTTCAGCGATATCGGATCAGAACGACAAGCAGCGCGGTCAGATCTCACTGTTCGGCGAATCGGCCCCCGAAGATGTCGTAGACCAACTGCCGGAGCTGCCAGCCAGCTTCGACTATGAGGCCGACGGGAGACAGAGGGTACAGGACGAGAAAGATCTTTTGGGGTTCTACGTATCCGGTCACCCTATGGACCCGTTCCGAACCGATCTGGAGTCTTTCGCCAACTGCTCCGCTGAGAGCTTGGGGGAGTCGAGCGCTGGAGCCCTAACCATGGGTGGGATCATAGGTTCGTTTAAAGAGCTTACCACCAAAAAGGGCAAGCCCATGGCGGTTTTCAGCTGCCAGGATTTCACTGGGACGTTCGAGGCGGTGGTCTTCCCTGAGACCTTTGAGAAGACACGGGAACTGCTATCTGAAGGTAATATGGTTCTGTTGCGCGGCACCAGAGACGCTGACGAGCCAAAGCTGCTGGTGGACGAGGTGGTCCCGATCGCAGAGACCAGGGCGAAAATGGCCCGTGTGGTTCACATCAGCATCAGTTCCGAAGAGTTGGACGACGTTGCCGTGGAGACTCTGGCTGAACTTGTAGGGCGCAATGGTGGGAATTGCTCAGTGCTCGTCCACGTCGAGACCAAGGAGGTGGGCCAATTGAAGTTCAAAGTCTCAGGCTCGGCAGTCGATCCCAACGATGATCTGCTGGAATCGCTTCACGCAATTCCGTCGGTCGAACGGGTGTGGTTGAGCGAAAACGGGTAGAAAGTGTTCTGGGGGGGTGACCTGATGAGAGCAGGCGACGAGCCCGCGGTTGCTGTTTGGGCTGTGCTGTTGGGTATTCTGTCGGTTGTCGGGGCGTCAGCGGCGCCGCTGGCCCACGTCAGGTGGGGTGATGAGCGCGCAGTCGATGCTTTTGACCGCCCAGACGTTGTGGTGAGGCATATCACATATGGCCACGCTATTGTTGAAGCCGCCCAATCGGTGCTCTCCGATATTGCTGAACATCCATATGTCTGGGTGCAGGTGGTAGGCGAACAGGACGGCTCTCCGTGGCTGCGCGAGGCTTCTGGACGCCCAGGGGGTAGTTGGACCTCCGGTGACGACGTAATCGCCACCGACGGCTCCTGGTGGGCTGTCGCTACTTTGGAACTGGTGCCGGACATCGGTGGTGTGTGGCAGCGTCCACTGCCGCAGAGCGTGTCTCTGGCGATTTGGAAGCCTGACGACCGGCTCAGTAGACCTGCAATGTCGGTCTCAGTACCAGATGGTTTGGTTGAAGTGCTCTCCACTATCGACAGGTCGGTTCTCGCAGGCCACGTCCAACGGTTGTCCTACGATAGCTGGAACCAGGTTGCGCGCAGTCGGTTTTCATTTCGCGCGGAAACCTTAGACTCTGCTGCGGAGTATATCTCCCAACAGCTTAGGCTGTCGTTGGAACCGGCAGGTGGGTCGGTAAGACTGGCCCCATTCAAGATGCCGCCTAGCAGAATCCCAGCAGATTTCGGCGGTGATGCCGCATCGTTCAGGCCGAGGAATATTGTCGGTCGACTTCCAGGGACAGATCCAGCTGCGGGAACATGGGTTGTCAGCGCTCATTACGACGCAATCTGTATTGATTCACGGCAACCCAATTGGAACTGGAAGACAGATCCCGCCCCTGGTGCCGACGACAACGCCACCGGAATCGCGGCGGTGATAGAAACCGCACGGGCGTTATCGAAAGGGCATCAGGACAACGGTTGGCGCTGGCCGTGGGGTATCGATTTCATACTATGGTCAGGCGAGGAACAGGGCCTTATCGGATCAAACGCCTACGTTGACTCAATCGCCGCAGCAGGGGAGCTGGTAAATGGCGTTTTCAACATGGATATGCTTGGCGGCAACGCCGAAGATGAACTGATGGTGGTGGACGCTCCTGGCTCGAAATGGATGACCGACCTGCTACGCGATGCAAATGACTCACAGGGGATCGGGCTGAGTCTTCGTCGATTCCTGCCGAGCGTAGTGCCTGTCGATCCGAAAATCGACTACACGCGGCAGTACAAACATATAGGAGCGAGGAGCGATCATGCCGCATTTTGGAACCATGGGATTCCAGGTGTTCTGCTGATCGAGTACTACTTGCCTGAAGTGTCTGACTCCATCGGCTCTCACGTTCCCAACCCGTGGTTCCACTCGCTCAGTGATGTGATCGACAACGTAAACTTCGATCTCGTCGAGCGTACAACTCGCCTCGTTACAGCTACGCTCGCAGGGTTGGCAACCAGTGGTGCAGGTGGAAGACCGGACCTAACCATCACAGACGACCACATCAGGGTTTTGGGTGGTGGCGCGGTGTTGTTCACGATTGCAAACATGGGTACAGCGATCGCCCAAAACCCTGTGCACGTTCGGATTGCTTCTGATGACGGCGGGGTGATACGGGAGGTGGTGGAGACAATCACCGAGCCTCTTCAACCAGGGCAGAAATACTATATGAGGGTCGAGATGGGCGTGAGCCTTGGCGCAAAAATCACCGTCCATGTTGACACGGACAACCGGGTGGCGGAGTCAGATGAGTCGAATAACGAAGCCAAATATCCGCTTGATATCCCTTTTGTCATCTATCCGAACCCCAGCGATGGTCGCTACGTGGCCTTTAGGTTTTGGGATGCCGCGTTGGGCTACTACGCGCCTGGCATGACAGACCCCTCGCCCAAATTCCTGGACAGTGTATTTATGTTTGTAGAGGTATACGCCGCCACTGGTGAGCGTATTTGGGACAATAGAGAGGATGTTGCGGCCTTGAGATTCACCGGCTTTCGCGAATACCGGTGGGACGGTCGCACGAAAAACGGGGGACGCGCGGCCAGCGGCCTGTATCTGGCTTCATGGCGCGTCAAGAACGCCAGCACCCGTGAGGTAATGTCTCACGGAATCGAGAAGTTCGCAATCTCCCGCTGAGCATCCACCTCCCTGGCTTGACGTTGCCCTCGACCATATTTTCCTATCGTCACGTAGGCGCTGAGCGATGGAGATGACACCCCACCGCAGAGGTGATATGAAACTAGTGATCCAAGACGGTGACAACGTGCTTAAGGCCGACATTGAGGATGGACGCCTGCTGGTCGAGCAGTTGACCACCGACCCCGACTCAGGCGGGTGGGTGCTTCAGAATAAGGTGGTGTTGGACAATCAGATCTATCCAAAAGTTGGGGATATCGAGCGGTCGTTCCGCCTCGCCGCCGAGCAGTTGAGCATACTCCTGCACATGGGCGACAGCGATAGCGGTTCCTGAGTTGGTTCGCCCACCACTCCGAAGCTGCGTCCAACTGACCAGCAATAGAAAAAATCCGCGAGAGACAAGCAGATGCGCCTGATCCATCGAATTCTAGTTGTTGCGGGTGGATTATTGGGCGCGATCTTGGCCCTGACCTGGATGGCATATCTGATACTCGTGTCTCCCATCGGCATGGGCTGGATCGCTGGTAAACTGGAGGGTACTGCCGCCGAAAACGGGATATCCCTGTCTATTGGAACATTGGGTTTTGGCTTGTGGGATGGCATTTCGGCCCAAGATCTGAAACTAAAAACGGAGGACAATCGCTTTGAGCTGAAAGCAGGTTCAGTGTCGATCATCCCCAGGCTATCGGAGCTATTTCACGGCGGGCGTGGTGTCGAGTCGGTCACGGTTGAACGGGTCGTGGCGGTTGTCCATCGAGACACGCTCGCAGCCCCAGTTAGCGGTCAGCATTCCCCTTTCAATATCACCCAACTTGTCCATTTCTTCCCCGACAGGTTTGAAGTCCTGAAAAGCGGCGTCAGAGTTGGCGGCCATGGCGTCGATTTCGACTCTCTACTTGTTGTTCGGCAGGCGTCGATCGACGATTCAGTTCTGACTGTTTCGCTAAGCGCTGTTGGCTGGACAGATGTGGCACTCGTCGATTCTATCCCTCTTTTGGCCAGAAGCGAAATCAGAATGAGAGGCGCTGAGATACTGGTTGACACGGTCACCGTGACACTCGGATCGGTTCATCTTGTCGGGAGTGGGCGCACCGCCTCACCATCACAAGGCCCATTCGATCTCGGCATTCAGGTCCGCGCTGACCTATCTGACCTGCCAACTCAACTCACCGAATCTGACCTGTCCGGCGTGGCGCATCTATCCGCCGAGTTTTTTGGGGTGCCAGGTAGATGGGATGGCGGTGCGACTCTGCATGCCCCCAGGCTTTCAACACCTTGGCTCGACGCAGATACCGTTTCTGCCAAAGTGACCGCCACGCCTGGTGGAGGAATGGCAATTGTTGTCAGTGGCCGGTTGATCGGAGCAGACGTTCGAGTACGTGCCGAGAGCAACTCCACAGGTGGATATTCGCTAACCGCAACTATCGACACCCTTAATCTGGGGCGGATAAAAGAGATACGGGGGCTGCCAATTGGGGTGAGGCGCACTCCACTCCTCGGCAGATTCGCAGTTGACGCCAATGTTTCTGGACCGTCGGCAGATTCGATAGCCAGCGGCGAGCTTGCTGTCACATTCGATTCCCTGGTCGTGGGGCGAAGAGTCTATGGGGATGCTTGGGTGAACGCTCAAGTAGAGGATCGAATGCTCAACGCGAAGGCACATGCTCTGCACGCCGATGTGTCGCTTGAGGGCGTGTTCTCGCTTGTTCGTCCGCTTGACCTCGCCGTCGAAGCTACCGTTGCGGCGTTGGACTCCATATTAGGCGTCTGGGGCGTGAGGTTCGTTACCGGCTCGACGAACCTAAAGGGTCGTCTGACTGGGCCTTTTCGCCATCCTGGTTTCTCTCTATTTGGGCCTTTCCAGAGTGTCAACATAGGTAGTGTGTCTATGGGTGAAGGGCGTCTTACCGTGTCGAGGGAGGCGGGGCACGGGATGTTGGCACGGCTCATTTCTGCCGACGGCGCGCTGGAGGTTGATGGCCGATTCTACCCGGACTGGAAAGGTCTTGACTCATCAGTTGTCTCGGTTAGCAACGCAACAATCGAGCGTTTGGTTGGCAAACGGATCAGATCGACAGGTCTGTCTGGCGATATTTCTGGGGTTGCGGCTGGAAGCGGGAAATGGCGGGAACTGGTTGTCAGTGCCGAAGCCGCCACCAGATCGCTGATGTGGAATCACCATTCCTTTGGTGGATTTGCCGCCAAAGCGGTGTTGGCTAATCGCCGGATATCCGCGAACGCGCTGGGCGGCGATCACGCCTTGATCGTGGACTTCGACCTTGGACTTGATTCTGGAGCTAACTCCTCTGCCAAAGCGACCTGGGTCAAATTGGACTTTGGGAAGACGCTCTCGGCCCTCCTGGAAAGGACGTTAACCAAGATATCCGGTACTACTGACGGTGATCTGTCAATCGTGTGGGGGCCGGATGTTGTCACTGGCGTGAGCGGTGCCGGGCGACTGTCCGACGCGACGGTTTCGATGGGCCTATCAACATTCAATCTGGCGCGACCGGCTGCCGTGGTATTTACAGCCGGAGGGGTCGGCATTACGGAGCCTTTGGAGCTTTCATCGGGAGATCAGCGCGTTGTCGCCGTTGGCGAGTATCACCGTGAGCGTCCTTTGGATTTTCTATTGAGCGCTGACCGCCTAAACGTGGGTCAACTCGCCAACATCGCGGGATACGATACCGATTTGAAGGGTGTGTTGTCAGCCAGATTTCACGTTAAGGGCACCGCCAGAAATCCGCGCTTGGATTCTGCGTACTTTGGTGCTAGAACGCTCAGTTTGGGACTGACGAGTATAGATACGATCAGCGTTCTGGTGAGCGCGTCGGGTCGTGGACCAGACATACAGATCGATAGAGGGCGAGTTGCGATGCGCGGGCTAAGTATTGGCAAATTGACTGTTGATGCCGCCAGCGCCAGTCTGCGGGCGGGAAACGATACGTTATGGGTGGACAGCATCCAAAGCGGGCTCGCCCGAGGGAGTCTGAGCGGAAGTGCCATGGCGACTTTCAATCTTCTCAGCTTGCCGACGTCGCGGCTGACTTCTCCAAGATTCGAGATGAGGATGAACGCTGACAGCGCGGAGATCAGTGTGCCTTGGGATAGCAGGCTTGGGCGGTTGCGTAGGGGCGGTGCCATCGTTGACGGACACCTCTGGGTCGATGGGCGTTCGTGGAAGTCATCTCAACTTTCTGCGAAAATTGCTGTCGACACATTCGCCGTGATATCTCCAGCCGGGCGGTCATCTATCCACACCTCGCACCCCATGACGATTGAGCACACTGAGCGGAGTGGATGGGCAGCGCGTTCAGGGGCCCAACTGATCATGATGGACATGGGCGACACCGCTGGCGTATTGATCGTTGAATCTGGCGATACCGGTCGCATTTCAGCTTTTGGCAGCAAGATCGATCTTGCGGTGGCGGAGACTTTTTGGCCTATCGTGCGGCTGGGTGAGACGGATATTGTTGACGAAGGACGTATCGCTGGGACGCTGAACGCCCGCCTGTCGTTTGCCGCGAACGCCCAAGGATTTGCAGGCCAACTGCGGTCTGTTGCGTCCGATGCAAGATACAAAGACTTCACCGCCGATTCGCTGGTGGTTTCAGCATCGATCGGTGAACGGATGGTGTCCATTCATGAAGCCACGGCGTGGCACAATGGGAGCGCACTCCGATTGACGGGGACGGTGCCCTACGATCGAGAGGGGAGCGCTGATCTTATACTTCGTGGCCGAAACCACCCAATCGGGCCATTTGTTGTCGGACTTCTGCCGGAGCTTGTCACAGAGACATACACCGAAAAGACTCCTTGGAGCGAGGTGACACCAAGCTGGTCGGGGCGTGTTGGTCTCAGCCGCAAACGGTTTCTCTCGTCAGCGGCGAGGGGTAGAACCCCAGAGGCTTTGCCTACCGATGAGCCTTCACCTAGTCGAGCCGTAGAAGGTGTGGCTACTCTCAATCTGCGGCTTCGCGGACAGGTTGATTCGCTTTCAGTCGATGGAGGCGTGCGTGTCACCGGCGCTGTTTTGCAGATGATAAACCTCGAAAACCCCGCGCGAATAGATACCACCGAAATCCGGTTTACAGACAACAGGCTACTCCTATCCCCAACGCGGATTGTCGTCCGGGACGGTCCTGCCCGGAGCCTGGATGAAGATCAAATAACCGTTGGTGGATCATATGATCTAAATTCGGGCCACTTCGATTGGGAGGCCAAATTTGATCGCCCGCAGTTGGGAGTTGTGCGCGTCGCAGACCTGGAACTTCCAGGCTATCTGTTTTTCCTGGAGACGCTCAGGCCGGTGATTCAACGCCTTAGGCGGGAAAATATCGCTCGAGTCGTTCCTGAAGGTGCGTTGTCGTGGTCAGGAGATTTCAGACGCTCTCTCTTGTCAGGGAGTCTCTCCCTATCCCAATCGCGATTGGAACAGGATATAACAGTTCTTGATCTGCTAGGCCCTTCGAGCCGTTTGGGGTTGGGTGACTGGGTGGCGGGGATAACTCTTGATGTCGGTGTAACAACCTCTGGGACAGCGGAGATCGACAATAACCTGGCTGACCTGGAAGCGCAGGGCGACCTTCGTTTCGGTGGCGCTGTGCTCGACCCGTCGATGGTTGGTCGTCTGGATGTGGTTCCAGGGGGGATCGTACGGTATCTGCGGCAAGATTTTGTGGTGGAAACTTGCCAGATCGTGTTCGACGACCCAGACGAACCAAATCCACTTGTGACGCTTAGCGCCTCGACATCAACTGAGACTCAAGCGAGCGGCGTGGACAGTGGAGAGGTTGAGGTTTGGATGGTCACCTTGGATCTCCGGGGGCGAACTAACGATCTGGTGACAGAGCTGATAGCGGCGACCGATCACGACCGATTGGAGAGGTTTGGCGATGTTTTTCTGCTCTTGACCCTGGGGCTGACCCCCGATCAGCTTCTTGAGCAGCAGACCACTCAACGGCAGATGAAGGAGGCTGGCAAGACGCTCACGCAAGATTTGGCACTCAGCCAGCTGTCAAACGCCCTTGAGGGTCTGACGGGGCTCGACCGCGTTACAGTCACCAGCGAGGACCTCTTTGACCCGGCCTCTGAAAAGACGGTAAAAATCGGCCAGACAATCAAATTTTTGGACAGGACTTTGACCGCCTCCGTCACCGGATCGGTTCTTACTGGGGGCCCCGCCGTGGTCAGCGAAGTGACACCGACAGCGATTCAGTTGGAGTGGGTGGTGATCGAACGTTCTGACGGGATCCCCTATGTCGATACCATCGCTCTGGTGGTCAGCCAGCGCGACGTGGACGACGAAACGTTGGGGCACGATCGAACGCGGCAGGCTGCCGACCTGCGTTACCGATACCGTTTCCGATGAGACTGCGAGCGTTCTCTTGCAGCGGTTTCGCCATCGTAACCGGTCTCGTGGTGCTTCATTCAGCCGCGATCGGAGCGGTGCTCTATGTGGACCGGATAACGATAGTAGAAGAGAGGGAGGGCATCCCTGGCGACAATCTGGATGCCCAAACCTACGACGCGCTCCGTGAACTGATGTCTACAACGACACCTTCAGGGTGGAGGCTGTGGTGGCCTGTTCACTACGATGAGGCTCTGATAGAAGCTGATACCGCTGCGATTGCAGATTACTACAGAGACCAAGGCTATCTTGACGCCAACTGCAAGCTTTTCGTCGATCCTACGGACAGAAGTGGTACCCACATTGTTGTGACGATCACTGTGAGTGGCATCGCTTCCAAAGACCGGTATGTCCTTGGCGGCGTCGTTTTCAACGGAACGACGTCGATTCCCGCATCAAGCATCAAGGCCCAGTTCCGAAGTGCATACGGCGACAGTACCCGCACCGCACCCTATTTCCGTCCTCCCATCGCTCTTGGCAACTTAGATGATCTGACAGCGGTCTACGGCGATTCTGGTTTTCTTGATACCACAAGTTTCCGCATCTCACAGCGGCTGGTGGTCAGCGAACCTGAACGGCGTGTGGATGTCATCTACGATGTGATCGAATATCAACCGCTTTTTCTGGACACAACGGCGATCAGGCGTTGGTCTTTCAACGAACCGATTTTCACCGACGCCGACCTGATACGAGATGAGATGGAAGACGCTGGATTGATTGTAGGGCGGAGGATTTCGAGAACGGCCATAGCGACCGCCGAGCGGCGGATCTTTGAGCTTGGTAGTTTTCGCCGTGTGGAGATAGAGCTTGACACCGCCATTAGTCGCTTGCCGAGTCGCGGGCTCAACGTATGGCTCTCCGAGGAGAAAGCCGGTGATCTACTGCTAGAAGGCGGCTACGAAACCAATGTGGGACCACGGGTCAGGGGAAGCATCGCCTACCGAAATCTGGGCAAAGCGATAGGGCGACCCCGTGGTAGGGCCCGCTCGTTGGAGCTAAGTGGAAAACTAAGTGCGCCAGAGCGACAGTTGCGATTGTCCTATTTTCAACCACGTTTTCCGGCATTCGCCGAACGTGGAGTTCACCGATGGCGGGTCGGCCTCGAAGTCGAATCGTTCGCTGACTGGACTGAGTTTGTCGAGACCGATGTGGATACAGGGTTTACCCGTGAGCTTGGACTCTCAGTGTCGGTGAGCAAGCGGATAAGGAGGTCATCACAGCTTCGCGTAGGATACGAGGTCACCCGCGAGGACAGGCTGACGGACCAACCCAAGGATAGCAGCGGCACCAGTTCGGCGGTGGACGTCGTTCTGGCGTCGGATACACGTAACGACCTGTTTGCGCCAACTGGCGGCCACTTCAGGTTTGCTCGTTTGCGAGTGGGCAACCTCCTATTCAACCGAGCAAACCTTTGGATTAGGCCTGAGTTAGGGTTGCGTTGGTATAGACGCCTCTGGAAGCGTTTGGTCGGGGCGGTTGCGATAGATGTGGGGGTGGTGGCGATCATTGGAGAGCCGCCTGACCCCACCGACAGGTTTTGGCCCAATGATCGGCTCTCGCCTGTTAGGGGATACACCCCCTCATTCCTCTCACCTCGTATACCCGCTGAGGCGATTCTTACTTGGCAGAACGAGGTTCGATGGACTCTTATCAGCGACTGGTGGCGAATAAACGCGTTTGGGCTGACACTGTTCGGGGATGTTGGACGGGGATGGCCCGGACTTGGTCAGGCTCGCGATGATGGACTCGCTGTTCTTGACCCTCGCAAACTGAAGGGGTCTGTCGGGGGAGGGGTCACACTGGACGTGTTTATTCCGTTCACGATTCAGATGGCGTTCCCGCTCAGCAACAACACAGAAAATGCCGCCAAAGTCCGGTTCAAAGAGAGGCGACTGCTTTTCACTCTCGGACACGCTTTTTGAGTTCCCTTGATGATCGGGCCGAGTGGGGCCACTTTCTATCGGTGAAGAGGGCGCCAATGTTGCGGTCTGACGCCGTTCAAGTCGAGCCTTTGAACCGCGAAAATGCGCCTGACGCAGCAGCGCTCATTCGCCGTGTATTCACAGTAGAATTTCCCGCGTTGGTCTCTGAGTGCGCGGACACAGTTGACCTGGACGATCTGATCGCCGCCGACGGCGACCTTCTGGACGCGATTGTCGCTGACGACAGGTTGGCGACAGTAGGCGAGGTCTGGAGGTGTGCGCTGATCGGAGTTTTGCGGCGGCCTGACGGCGACGACAAGCTGATTGTAGTGCCTGAAGATCGCAGTCAGACATCCGACCTGAGCGGTGTTATTGACGGTTTCAGCGAGCGGCTCACATCCTGGTGGGACCAAAACGAGAGGTCTGTGGGATGCCAGGGAGTAGATGCGGCCGCTCAACTGCTGCTCGACTGCATGCAGGTCGGGTCGCTTTTTGAGGAGACTGAACGTGGCTAAGTCCCAACGTCCGCTCACCTGTGACACATGCGGCAAAGCGTCGCCGAAACTTAAGCGGGCGGTCCTCGACTCTGGCTACAATGCTCTGGGCAAAGCACCGCTATGGAACTGTGAGTCATGCTACTCCCAAAAGCAGGAGTCGAGACACACCGCTGACGAGTCGGTGATGGACGATTCCAAATGAGTTGCGTGGTGCTTATCGGTTTTATGGGGGTTGGAAAAAGCGTGGTGGGGAGCGCGTTGGCTGGTAAGCTGAGTTGGCCGTTCTTGGACACAGACGAGATCGTTGAGGAGCAGGCGGGCATCCCTATCTCAACGCTGTTCGAAGAGCGCGGCGAACCAGCATTCCGAAAGCTGGAATCCGAGGCTATCGCAATCGCGCTAACTGAAGACCCGTCGGTGATATCGTTAGGTGGCGGGGCGCCGACGCAGGCAAGCAATTGGGACCTGCTTCGCAAGATCCAAGCGTTTGTCGTATGGTTGGACGCGCCCGTTGAGATTATTGTGGACCGCATCGGAACTGCTGGCAGCCGACCGCTTCTCGCTGGACTTGACCAGGAGTCCCGGAACGCCAAGATTGTAGATATGCTCGCTGTCAGGCGTTCGTCCTATGAAATGGCGAATTTGAGGTTTTTCACCGACAACACCGCGAGTCCGATGGAGTGGGCCGCGAGGCTGGCATCGGATTTGGAACACCTGAAAGCGACAGCCTAGATGAGCTTTATCATTGCAGACGATCTACCTGCGCTCTCTGTTTCTGGCGCGGTATCCAGGTATTTTTACTCAGACACGAGGCGAACTGTGGAGAAATCGGACACGATTTATCTGACCCGTGAAGGCAGGCAGAAGATTGAGGACGAACTGCATCGGCTCAAATACACCTCCCGCCCGGCGTCTCAGAAGGCGATTGCGGTGGCGCGTGAAAAGGGCGACCTGAGCGAAAACGCTGAGTATACAGCGGCCAAAGAGGTGCAGCAGCAGTTGGAGCGGCGAATAGCAGAGCTTCAGAATCAGCTCACCCGCGCCGTGCCGGTCGAAGATATGGGCTGGCCGGAGGGGGAGATTCATATAGGCTGCTATGTGGAGCTTGAAGACCTGGATACAGGGCACCAACTGTCCTGGACGCTGGTTTCCCACGCAGAAGCCAACTCTGCCGAACGGAAAATTTCCGCCTCATCTCCGATTGGTGAAGGGCTGGCTGGCCACAAAGAGGGTCAAGAGGTGGAGATAGTCGTTCCTGCCGGAACTAAACGGTTCAAAATACTTAAAGTCGAACGCAGATAGCCCCCAAAGTCTCACCCTTAAAGAAGCGTAACTTTCAGTCGTGAAAACATTAAGGACCACGGTTGCGATGTGGCACGTCTATCTGCTTACGAGTCTGACGGTGGTTGTCGGATGCTCAGTCCGGCGATCTGCCACTAAAGCCGTCGCCGAATTTGCTGCGAGCCAGATGCCCCCTAAAGCCGCCTACCGGATTCGGGCGATCCCGCAGCCTGACACATCCTCAAGCATCGAGTGGTTCTACACTGTCGGCGAGGACAGGTCACTTACGCTGGACTACCAGGGCCTAAAGGTCACAGTGGAGTATCTGGACGAGGAC
Organism: uncultured bacterium; assembly: GCA_964627605.1. Lineage (GTDB taxonomy): Bacteria > Latescibacterota > MWCZ01 > MWCZ01 > CAZVGZ01 > CAZVGZ01. Next base: position 146,935 of record CAZVGZ010000003.1, read on the forward strand.
GATCTGAACGCTGAGTTCGGACCTCAAAGCGACATTGAGCGCCAGGTCCAAGACGAGTTTTCCTACAGCTATTTCACGAACTGGAGCGTTGAAGACCCTGAGCTCAATTTCGTCGTGCCGAAAATGATCGTATTCCGCATTACCGTCCGCAACGAGCTGTTGGCCAAAGTCCTGCTTGATCCACGCGAAGTAAGGCTCTACCCGGACAGGGACCGGCGAGAGTTCTACGAGATCGTTCAGGGCGCGACATCATCCCTAGGTCGAGCCCCTGGCGACGGTCAAGAGGGCTATCGAGGCGGATCGGCCGGCAGTATCTGGAATGCGGTGCTGTACCCTCTACCCCCTCGTGAGGAGTACGTCTTTCGAGGTGAGGAGTTCACAGGGCTGCTGACTTTCAACATATTTGATGAAGATGTAGAGTTTGTAACGCTCCTCCTACGCCGCTTTGTCACCAGGTTCGACGCGTACGGCAACTACCTTGCGCGGAAGGATTTTCCGTTCCGATTCCGAATAGAGCAGGGACTTTTCGTTGAGCCTGGTGCCACAGAGGATGAGCGTCTGGCCGCCGAGCGATGGAAAGCTCTACATGATGACACCGACGGCCCGTGGCGCCACTGGACGAGGGTGCGTGAAGGGATGTGATGTGATGTCAAGCATCGACTTTTGGTGCCAAACATCTCCCGCCAAGTTGATTAACCGCTTCGATAGACCAACAATAGCCGCATCAATAACTGAGGATGGTACAGGATGACGGAGTTGTGGAACAGTGACATTGAGCTTTTCGAACTCGCTAGAAAGGAGCTGTTTACAGCGGTCCTTGGCGATGTGATGGATACGATGGGGCTTAAACAGCAGTTTTTGCCGCCTGCGGTTCAGCCGCTCGAGACCGCCATGGTGGTAGTTGGTCGCGCGATGACGGTTTTGGTTGCCGACTGCGTTGACCCAGGCGATCATACCAGCTCCAATGGCGAAGTGATGAACCGGTCTTTTGGCCTGATGTTGGACGCGCTGGACGACCTCAAGCCCGGTGAGATATATGTCTGTGCGGGAGCGTCGCCCAACTACGCTCTTTGGGGAGAGCTGATGAGCACCCGAGCGATGAAACTTGGTGCCGTTGGCGCGGTGCTTGACGGTTTCACGCGAGACACTCTTGGCATTCTCGAAATGAGGTTTCCCGTGTTCTGCCATGGTCAATACGGACAGGATCAGGGCCCAAGAGGCAAAGTCGTTGATTTTCGGGTGCCGGTTGAGATGGGTGGGACGCGAATTGAGCCAGGTGATATTCTGGTCGGTGATGTTGATGGCGTCTGCGTTGTACCCCGCCATGTGGAGGATGATGTATTCACCGCCGCATTGGAGAAGGTCCGTGGTGAGAACCTGGTCCGTGAGGCGTTGGAGGCTGGGATGAGCGCAACAGAGGCATTTGAGAAATATGGGATACTGTAGGATCGGCATCCGAGAGACGTTTGCTCCGTGCACTTTGAGCGTACCGTAGCTCTTTGAACGCCCCTAATCAGCCCAACCGGACCGGCTGATCCTCATACTTCGGTGCAGCCCTGCAAAGAAGCTTTCCACAGGTACTAAGACCGTCAGATGGTTGCAATCAGCAGCCGGATGCCCTCTGTTCCGCTATCGCCAGAACTGACCAACCGAAAGAAGGGCGTGGCGTAGCCGCGCCCCAGAAAACACCCGAAGGGTGCCCGGAGGGTGTCAGTAGAGGTTTGCGACGAATTCCCCGTAGCCGTTGTATGGAAGGGTAGGGTGGCGGTGGAGTGCACCCCCTGGTCTGGACAGAAAGGGTATGAAAGTTATAGTTTGCCTGA